>PKRJ01000006.1 GCA_017577365.1 Gammaproteobacteria bacterium
GTCGTAACCGGCTAGGCTCGAAATGCCAGCAGGCGCTTCGCTGGACGCTCCGCTGCAGCATTCGATCAGTTCATTCAGGGAGAGAGTCGCTTGGAACCTTGGAAGACCGCCATCACCGACGTCGGCAAGGACACGGTCCGAATCGCCGGTTACGACATCGTCGATTTGATGGCCTCTCGCACTTTCACCGACACCATCTTTCTGCTGCATCGCGGTCGTCTGCCGAGCGTGGCCGAGCGCCGGCTCCTCGACGCCGCGCTGGTCGCCGTCGCGGACCATGGGCCGTCGGCGCCGTGCGCCGCCGCGTCGCGGATGGTCGCGACCGCGAACCGAGTCGCGCCGGAGGCGGCCGTCGCGGCCGGCGTGCTCGCGATCGGCGACGCGCATGGCGGCGCGGGGCTCGCGTGCATGAAGGTCATCGCCGATGGGCTCGAGCTCGCGAAGCGGGAAGGCATCTCGATCGAGGAAGCCGCGACCCGGACGGTGCGCGACTTCCGCGAGCGGCGCGATCGTCTGCCGGGTATTGGCCATCGTCGCCACTCGACCGATCCGAGGGCGCAGAAACTCTTCGCGTTGGCGCGCGAAAGCGGGGTCGCGGGCGAAGGCACGGCGTTCATCCTGGCGGTCGAGAAGGCCGCCGCCGAGCTGATCAAGCCGATGCCGGTCAACATCGACGGGGCGCTCGCCGGGGTGCTGCACGATCTCGGCTTTCCGCCGGTCTTCGGGAAGTTGGTGTTCATCATCGGACGCATCGCCGGGCTGACCGCGCACGTGACGGAGGAATACCTGCGCGAGAAGGCCATGCGAATACACGTTCCGGTGGCCTATGAAGGACCGCCGCCGCGCTCGCTGCCGGACGAATCGAATTCGGACAGGACTTGAAGGATCTCGACACCAACAGACAACCAGAAGCAGGAGCTCACGAGAACGATGAACGGAGCGATGTACATTGCGGAGTGCCTCAAGAACGAAGGTGTCGAGAAAGTCTTCGGTCAATGCGGGCACACGAACTACGCGCTGATCGACGCGTGCCGTCGCCACGGGATCGAATACGTCTCGTTCCGGCACGAGCAGATGGCGGCGCACGCGGCGGACGCGTACTTCCGCGTCTCCGGCAAGCTCGCGGTGCTGAACGTGCACTTGTCGCCCGGCCTCACGAACGCGCTGACCGGCGTCGCGACGGCCGCATCGGACTGCACGCCGATGGTCGTCTTCGCCGGCAACACGCAGACGTATCACCATGCGCGTGAGCCGCACCAGGGCCTCCGCTTCCACGCCGACGCTTCGCAAGGCGACATCTATCGCCCGATCTGCAAGCGCGTGTGGCGCGTCGACGACCCGAACTGGCTCCCCGACGTGATCCCGAGGGCGCTCAATCTCGCGAAATGCGGCCGCCCGGGCGCGGTGCTGATCGACGTGCCGATGGACGTTTTCCAGCGTCCGGTCGACAAGCCCGTCACGCAAACGCATCTCAGGCGCCCGCAGTACGGACGCCCGCTGCCGGATCCCGCGGGCATCGCCGAGGCGGCCGCGATCTTGAGAGAAGCGAAGCGCCCGGTGATCTTCGCGGGCAACGGCGTGCTGCTCGCCGAGGCGACGAGCGAGCTGGTCGCGCTCGCCGAGGCCGGCGGCATTCCGGTCGCGACGACGCTGATGGGCAAGAGCGCGATCCCCGAAGGCCATCCGTTCGCGCTCGGCACCGGCGGCATCTGGGGTACGCGCGTCGCGGTCGAGTATCTGCACGAGGCCGACGTCGTGCTCGCGATCGGCACTGCGTTCTCGGAATCGGACTGCAACTCGTGGGACCCGAAGGTGTCGTTCCAGATCCCGCCCGCGCGGCTGATCCAGATCGATATCGACTCGCAGGAGATCGGCAAGATCTATCCGGTCACGGTCGGCATCGTCGCCGACGCGAAGGCGGCGCTCGCGGCGCTCCTCGAAGAGTTGACGAAGCAGCCTCCGTCGGCCGCGGCGATCGCGGACCGCCGGCACGACATCGCCGCGCGCAAGGCGGCCTGGGAGCAGGAGCTCGCCGGCGTTCGCAGCGACTCCGGCCGTCCGATCCATCCGGCGCGGCTGCTCGCCGAGATCGGCAAGGCGCTGCCCGAGGACGCCGTCGTCGTCACGGACGTCGGCTGGAACAAGAACGGCGCGGGCCAACAGCTGCCCGTGCAGCGGCCGCGGTCGTACATCACGAGCGGCGGCTTCGCGACGATGGGGTTCGCACCCGCGGCCGCGATCGGCGCGAAGCTCGGCGCGCCCGATCGCAAAGTCGTCTGCCTCGTCGGCGACGGCGGCTTCACGTCGGTGCTCGGCGCGCTCACGACGGCGGTCGAGCTCGGCACCCCGGTGACTTACGTGCTGTTCAACAACTTCTGCTTCTCGACGATTTGGGCCGTCGGATCGACCTATTTCGGGAACACCTACGGCACGGAGTTCAAGACGCCGGACGGCAAGGAGTACAACCCGGACTTCCAGCTGCTCGCGAAGTCGTTCGGCATCGAGTCCGCGCTCGTCGAGGATCCGAACGAGCTCGAAGGAGCGCTGCGCAAGGCGTTCGCCGTGAACGCGCCTTACTTGCTCGAGGTGCGCACGCGCGGCGACATCCCGATGCCGCGCACGGGCTACTGGGATATCGCGGACTTCCTGAAGCTCGGGAACGACTGACGCGAACGAGAGCGAAAACGAAAACGAGAGGGACGGGCGAAGGGGGGCGGGAGCCCCCCTTTGCCTTTCAGGGGGACACCGACGCGACGTGATTCGGCGTGCACCGCGTTATGCTCGGCTCCGCGGGCATCGCCCTTACGGCGCTCAGAACATCGAGCCGCCCTCGACGACCGGCGTGCCGTCCTGCCACGTCGGATGCACGCCCTGGACGAGCACGCCGTATACGCCTTCCGCGAGGGCCGGTCTGCCGCGCACGATGATGACGTCTCCGGGCTTGAACGTCTCGGCCGTGTAGCCCAAGCGCTTCAGGTGGACGACTGCCGCGCCGCCGTAGCTGACGTCCCACTGCCGTAGCGTGCCGTCGTCCGCCTCCGCCTCGACGATCAGATACGGATGCGGATTGATGAAGCGCCATTCGACGACCTTGCCGGCGGCCACGATCTCGCGATCGTGGTCGTAGAGGTTGCGTGTGCTGTGGTGCGCCTCGAGCGAGGCGCTCGCGAGCGCGCAGGCGAGGGCGGTCAAGCCGATTCCGAGCCGAGTCATCGTTCACTCCGGTAGTCGATGCGTTCGATCGGCGGATCGTCGGGATAGCGCGGCGGCAGCAATCGCAGCGCGTGCCGCGCGGCGTCGAGATCGCACTGCCACGACGGATCCCACTCGTCGTCGTAAGGCCGTGACGTCACGCGGAACGACCAAGGCTCCTTCAAGAAGAACGTGTCGATCGTCGTGACCTCGAGCACCAGGTTCTCTCCGTCGCGATAGAAGCGCTCCGTGACTCGCTTCTGCGTCGACGACGGGAGCCGAAAATCCGCGTTCAAGCCCTGCGGGTCGAACGTGAAGCGGTCGGTCGTGACGATCAGCGCGCCGTCCTCGTAACGTCCGGTCGAATGACCGAAATAGAAGAACTCGTTGACGGCGGGTTCCTCGTGACCGTGACCTTCGAGCCACACGGTTCTGACCACGTCGTCCTTGCCATAGTGAATCAGGACGCGATCGTCGAGCTGCTCGATTCGGTACGCGTAGGGATCGGTCCATAGATGGGGTATCGAGATCGGCGCGCAGTCGTATTTCGGCTGCGCGGCCTCGTCGATCGCGTCCCGATACGCTCTCGCGCGCTGCGTCAGCCGAGGATCGTCCTCCTCGAGGACCATGCACGAAAGATCGAAGCCGGCGGCGCTGCACGTCCCGAATTGCCATAGACCGGAAAGATTCGGAACGGGCTCGGAATCGGCGGCCGATGTGCCCGAAAGCATCAAGGCCGCCGCGGCCAGCACCGGAGTGCATCGCGCAACGCGCTCGAAAGACGAACGTGCCATCGAGCCTCCTTCCGCTCGAGGCCGTAGTCGTTGCGCGCACGAGAAGAATGCGCGCGCAACAAAGCCTCGAGCCGGCTTGGATCGCGCACCTGGAAGTCGACCGCTATTCTACGCCGTTCGCGCGCCGACCGCCGCGAATCGACCGCCGGGACGCCCGCGATGTCTACGGTTCGGGTAGGGGGCGTTTCGCGGCGCTGCGCGCGTGCTCGGCGCACGAGAAAAAGAGCAGCGGCCGGGAAGCGGCCGCTGCTCGAGCGTGGAAGGTTCCGCGCCGAAGCCGCGGAACGAAGGGTCAGTTCTGCAGAGGCCCGCGCAGCGCCCCGACGGGATACTCCTCGGTGATCACGACGAGGTAGTACTCGCCCGGCGAGCGCGCGATCCGCTCGACGATTCCGGGCGCGGCGGATTTTCGCCGCGCGACGGCCTTGCCGCGGCCGGTCTGCTCGACGACGAGCGGGACCTCGACGTTCCCGTCTCTGCCGGTCGGGCCTTTGCGAATCTGCATCATCGTCGGCGTGGCGATATTGGAATACGTGAGCTCGACCTCGACCTCGTTCGTCTCGGGCCTGAGCGTCACGCGGGCTTGGCCGCGGCCGTCGGGATCTCCCGAGGCCTTCGGTCCCGTCAGCGTCACGTCGAAGACCGCGTCGTCCGCAAGAACGGCGAGCGGGGCGAGCAGCAGCGCGCACGCCGCCGCTTTCAGAACCGACGATCCGATGCGGAGCTCGGCTTTTCTTTTCACTTCTCGTCTCTCCTCTCGCGTGTCGCGTGTCGAATCGGCGCGCACGAGCTCTACTTGCCGATCCGCTTGAACGTCACCGGCATCGTGCCCTGGATGCTGAAAATGCCGCCTTCCAGCGTGCCCTTGTCGGTCAGCGTGATCGCGGCGTTCCACGGATCGACGTTCGGGAACGTGAACTGGATATCGCGTCCGTCGACGCGCAATTCGCGGAGCGGCCGGTCGATCTCGCCGAGCGTCGTGCCGACCAGGCGGGCGTTGATCGTGCCGTCGCCGTTGTCGACGAACTCGATCTCGATGTCGAGATCGATCGTCGCGATGTACGGCCGGCCGACCCAACGGCCGTTCAGCGCTTTCGCGACGTCCGCCCCGACGGGGACCGGCGCCTGCTCGGGCTCGGGCGTCGGGTGCGCACGCTCGTAGCGGTTCGTCTCCGTGAAGTTCCGCACGATCGTGTTTCCTTCGTGGCATGCGTATTCCGGCCACCCGTAATTCGGATCGTGCCGCATCGGATAGCGCACCGTGAACGGCCGGGTGAGGATCACGGGATCCTCGGTCGTGATCTCGTAGAGCCACGTGTCGTCGTTCAGCCGGATGATGCGCTCGACCGTCTTGATCTGGTCGCTGTGCGCGAAGCGGTTACCGGCCGGCGAGCCCTGCACGGCGAGATTGATCAGCGGATTGTTGATCGCCATGCCGTCGGGATAGTTCGTCGTCTCGACGACGAGCGTCGTGCCGTCCCAATACCCGCGCGAATCGCCGAGCCACTGCCTGATCTCCGGCGCGAGGTGCTCGCGGCCGTCGAGCGGAATGATGCGCGCCTCGTGAATCATCTCCGTTTGGAAGACGACGTAGCCCGGCGTCTGCCAGATGCGGAAGCCGCCGTTGTAGCGATACGGCATCATCATCGACGGCATGCCGCGCGTGACGCAGCGATCCCAGCTGTCGTAGTCGTCGACCCAGTCGAACGTGATGTCCTCGCCCGGCAGCGCCCAGTCGCTGCCCATCTCGTACGCGCGGAGTTTGCCCTCGAGCGTCAGCGGCGGCAGCAGGCCGCCCGGCGGATCGACCATCAGGTTCGTCTGGGCCTGCGGAATACGGTTCGCCTGGAAGCCTGCCCTCATCGCGGCCGCGAGATCTCTCGCCATCAGCTCCGCGTAGCGGTCGACCTGATTGCGATATTCCTCCATGCGCGCGTTGAAGACGTCCTCGGGCCACCATCGCATGCTCATGTCGCACGGCTCCGCGCCGGGACGGTAACTGTCCGCGCAGCGCTCGAGCGGCACGCGCGACGCTTGCATCATGTCGAGCGTCGCCTGAATGTCCGGGTCGCCCCACGGCGTCATCGGATGCACCCAGCCCTCGGGCGTCTCGATGAAATGATTCGCCTCGCTGGGTTTGCCGCGGATGCTGTCGTTGATTTGCGCGAGCGTGACCGCCGGCACGGCCGCAAAGCCGGCCGCGAACAGCGCGCGTCGAATAGCCGTGGCTGCCTTCATCCCCCCGCTCCTATCCGTAGAGAACGTCGTACCCGATCGTTGCCGAAAAGGTAACTCGCCGGCGGCGGAAGGTCCACCGCCGCCCCGAAACGGGAATGATTTGCACCGACGGCCCGAGCGGTCGAAGCGCTCGGGCGTATCGGCGGGGGAGACTCGCGTGCGTCACTCGCGCCGCGTCGCGATGATCGCGAGCTCCCGGTAGCGTCCCTGCTGCTCCCACGTGCCCTTGTAACCTTTCGGCACGACGAGCGCGTCGCCCGGATGGAACTCGTGCACCGTGCCGTCCGGCTCGGTCAGCACGAGCTTGCCGTTCAGCACGAGCACGAACTCGTCGTATTCGAGCGGGCGGTTGCGATGGTCGGTCTTCGCGGGCGTCGACTCGACGACGACGACTCGCAGCTCCTCGCCTTCGAACAGCCGGGCGATCTCGAACTCGAGCTCGCCTTCGACGAGGATGTCGACCCATCCATCGTTCGGAATGGGCGTCAGCCCGAGCCCCGCCATCTTGTCCGGGTCCATGCGCACCGGCGACGGTCCTTGATCCGTTTGCGCGATTGCGCCGAGGCTCACGAGGGCGAGCAGTGATGCCGCGAACGATGCGCCTTTGAGCTTGGTCATGTGTTTCCTCCCGCTCGGATCGACTCTTATGTAATTCGACGGGCCGCGCGGCTCGTCGGCGCGGCCGGCACGATGGTACCCCAACGAAAAGCGGGAGGTAGGGCGCGTCAGAAATTCCAGGTCGGCAGCGCGGAGTAGCGCTCCGCGTAATAGAGCATCTGCGACGCGAAATCCGTCGGGTACGAGATCTCGACGTCGACGATCTCCCCGTTCTCCTCGATCGGCGTCAGCACGGGGTTGATGAATCCGGCATACGGCGGGATGTCGAGCGCGGCGTAGCGCTCGAGCACCTCCGCGTGCAGCTCCGGATCGACCTTCACGCCATACGTCTCGACGAGCCTCGCGGCCGCCTCGCGATCGCCTTGCGATTTGATCCGCTGCAGCTCGCGGAGCTGCCGGCCAAAGATCTCGCGCAGCGCCTCGTAGTCGCGGATATCGAAGTAGGTCTTGCCGTCGCGCTCGACGCGCACGATCACGCCGTCGGCGCTCCCCATCTCGAACGCCCATGCGGCGACGAGCTGGCGGTTGCGCATGTGATCTTCCTCGAGGTCCTTGCCGAGCTCGACGCGCTGCAGCTGCTGCATGAGGCCGTTGCGGATATACGTGTCGCACATCGTGTATCCGGCCTCGACCGAGGGCAGCAAACCGAGCTCGACCATCTTCGGGTCGGTCATGAAATAGAGCGCGACGAGATCGGCCCGGCCTTCCTCGATCGTCGAGCCGTAGCCGCCGAGCGTCTCGTGCAGCTGTCCGACGCCCGGCTCGAGCGTTCCCGAGGCATGGCCGATCACCTCGTGCATGTCCGTCAGGAGATCCGACGTCAGCACGCCGTACGCCTCGTACCGCTCGATCTCCTCGGCGTCGTGCGCGAACTCCTGTGCCGCGCCGCCCCGCACCGCATCGTAGGCGTGAACGATATTCGCGAGGGTGATCGACTTCGAGCCGTGCTCGCGGCGGATCCAGTCCGAGTTCGGCAGGTTGATGCCGATCGGCGTCGACGGCGACGCGTCGCCCGCCTCGACGACGACGTTGATCACGCGCCCGGTGATGCCGGTGACGTTGGCCTTCTTGTGCGCGTCGAGGATCGGCGAGTTGCTCTCGAACCATTGCGCTTCCGCCGCGATCGTTGCGATCCGCCGCGTCGCGACCGGATCGACGATCTGCACGACGGCCTCGTACGAGCCGCGCATGCCGATCGGGTCGTTGTAGACCTCGATGAAGCCGTTGATCGTGTCGACGTTCGACGCGTCGTCCGCGACCCACGCGACGTTGTACTCGTCCCAGTCTTCGAGATCGCCGCTCCGGTAATACTCGACGAGACGCTCGAGCGCTTCGCGCTGCGCGTCGTTCTCGGCGACCTCGATGGCGCGCTCGAGCCAATGGACCGTGCGCTCGATGGCTTCGCTATAGAGGCCGCCGACGCGCCAGACCTGCTCGATGAGCGTCCCGTCGGCGCGCTTGACGAGACGCGAGTTCAAGCCGAGCGAGACCGGCGTCGGATCGTTCGGATCGCGCATCGCGGCGTAGAACGCTTCGACCTCGGCGTGCGTGATGTCCGGGCCGTAGAAGTTGACGGCCGACGCCGCGACCGGATCGACCCCGGCCGCGCGGTTGACGAGCTTCGCGTCGACGCTCGGATCGAACATCACGGGACGGAGCTCTTCGAGCAGCTCGTCGATCGACTGCCCTTCGCGCGTCGGAAACTCGCCGGGCGTCGCGCGCACGAATTCGGCGAAGGCCTCGAAGCCGAAGCCCGGCCGGAATTTGTCGTTCGAGTAATGGTGATGAATACCGTTCGCGAACCAGATGCGTTTCAGATAGAGCTCGAGCGCGCGGAAGTCCTCCGTGTCGCGGTCGCCGGGGTAGTGCTTGACGATCTCCTCGAGCGTCCGCTTGATCGCGAGGTTGTAACGATGTTTCTGGTCGTAGATGATCTCGCGGCTTTCGAGTGCCGCCTCGTAGAGGAAGTACAGCAGCTTCTTCGTCTCGAGATCGAGCGACTCGAATCCGGGGACGCGATAGCGGAGGATGCGAACGTCGGCAAAGCGTTCCGTCTCGTAGACGAAACCGTCCGGGTCGGCCGCGACGAGCCCGTCGGATCTCGGAGGCGCGCCGCTCCCTCCGTCCTCGGCAGTCTCGACATCGCCCGGCGGCTCGGATGGGCTGCAGGCCGCGAGCACGAGCGAGAGCAGGAGGACGGAGAAGAACCCGATCGGTCTCATGACGGTCGTCCGTGCGTGCAAGGGGTCGTCCGAATTATACGCGGGCGGGCGACGTTTTCGGGGCCGGCCCATTGCCCGCGCGAAGCCGCCGCCGCTCTTCGCGGCATTGCCATACGGTAGGTGCTGCGCAACAATGCGCGCGACGCGCGCCGTGCCGCGAGTAGGCCTTCGGTCTGCGGCAGCGGCACCTTCCGGATGGTCTCGCCTGCCGGTCACCGTTGATCACAAAGACGATACAGTCTTGCATGGAGCGCGTCTGCGACGATGGATCCGCTCGGGCTCGGGCCGGCATGGGACTCGCGGCAGCCTTGTTGTGCGGCGGCGTGAATCTCGCGAGCGCGGCCGACGAGTCGGTCATGCTCAGCGTGAAGCCCGCGCTCTGCATCACCGACCGTCGGGAGAACGCATGCGAGCTCTCCATCGCGGTCACTTGGCGCAGCGAGATCGCCGGCGCGTTTTGCTTGCACAGCGATCTTGCGGAAGCGCCGATCCAATGCTGGAACGGCGCGACCTCGGGGACCGTCGTCGAGGAGCGGGTGGTCAGTGAGACGTTCGCGTACTGGTTGACGGATGCCGCCTCGCGAGAACGCGTCGCGGAAGCCCGGCTCGAGGTGATGACGACGGATTCGGACGATCGGCGTCGGAATCGTCGGCGCCGCCACGTGTGGAACATCCTATGAGTGCGCAGTCGATCGATGTGTTGCTCGTCGAGGACGACGCGCGGCTCGCGGAGCTCACGAGCCGCTATCTCGAGCAGAACGGCTTGTCCGTCGAGGTCGAGTCGAACGGCGCCGCGGCGGTCGCGCGCTTTCACGAGGTGCGGCCGCGGCTCGTGCTGCTCGACCTGATGTTGCCGGGCAAGGACGGGCTCACGATCTGCCGGGAGCTGCGTCAGACCTTCAACGGGCCGATCCTGATGCTGACGGCGAAAGATGCCGATATCGATCAGGTCATCGGCCTCGAGGCGGGCGCGGACGATTACGTCGCGAAGCCGGTCGAGCCGATGGTGCTGCTCGCGCGCATCCGCGCGCTGCTGCGCCGCGCGAATCAGCCGGCGCAAGGCAGCGAGTCCGCGAACGGCGAGATCGTGCTCGGCGGCCTGCGCGTGAACGAGGCGTCGCATCGGGTATGGCTCGACGGCGAAGAGATCTCTCTGACCACGCAGGAATTCGAGCTGCTTCGCGTGCTCGTGCGCTCGGCCGGCACGATCCTGAGTCGAGAGGAGCTCTACAAGCGGGTGCGCGGCATCGAGTACGACGGGCTCGATCGGTCGATCGATGGCCGGATCTCGAAGCTGCGCAAGAAACTCGGCGACGATGCGGCGGCGCCGAAGCGAATCCGCACGATCTGGGGCAAAGGTTACGTGCTCGTGCCGGACGCCTGGTGAGCGGCCTCGCGGGACGTATTCGCACGGCGGGCGATTCGTGAACGCGAACCGATCGGAGCCGAGAGGGCGGACGAGCGCAGCTTCGGCGGGACCCGACCCGCGCCGTCTCCTCGCGCCGCGTCCGCACCGCCGCCTGCTGTTCCGAACCTACGTGATCATCGTCGGCGGCATGATCGCGACTGCCGCGCTATTCGACTACGGATTCGCGCGGCTGCAGGAAGCGCTCGCGCCGTCGCCGGGCCCGTGGGTGCGCGCCTCGCTCGCGCTCGTCGAGCGCCGGCTCGCCGAGACCGATCCCGAGGACCGGGCGCTCGTCGCCGCGGCGCTCGAACGCGAGCTCGGCTTCCCGGTCGGTCTCGTGCCGCACGACGCGATCGTTCGCACTGGGGATGCCGCCGCGCCGGACGGGATTTTCGAGATCTTCGACGATGCCGGTCGCTCGATCTTCCTGTTCTCGTCCGATCGGCTCGGCGGCGCGATTCGGCTTGGCCCGGCGCCCGACGAGGTCTCGCCGCAAAGCCGGCTGCTCGACGCCGTTCCGCATCTCTTCTATCTGTCGATTCTCGTGCTCGTCGGCGTATGGCTCTGGCCGCTGATCCGTGACGTCGATCTCCTGACCCGCGCCGCGCGCGCGTTCGCGGCGGATTACCGCACGCCGATGAGCACCCGCGGCCGGGCCAAGACGCTCGAGGAGCTCGCCGGCAGCTTCGACGAGATGTCGGCGCGCATCCGTGCGTTGATCCAGGCGCAGAAGGACCTGACGAGCGCGCTTTCGCACGAGATGCGCACGCCGCTCGCGCGGATCAAGTTCGCGATGGCGGTCATCGCCCAGAAGGCGCCGATCGCGGACGAGCTCGAGTCGATCGATCAGGACGTTCGCGAGATCGATCGGCTGATCGGCGCGATGCTCGAGTTCGCGCGGCTCGATCATCCCGATACGCGTGTGCGATGGGAAAATACGCCGATCGCCGAGCTGATCGCCGAAGCGGCGGGAAGATGCCTGCTGGGGGAAGGGCAGCGCATCGAGCACGACTGTCCCGACGTGCTCGTGCCGATGGATCCGCGCATGATCGATCTCGCGCTGTCGAATTTACTCGTGAACGCGGCACGTTACGCCGAAGAGCGCATCAGGATCGTTTTCCACGAGAGCGAAGGCGCCTACGCGCTCGCCGTCGAGGACGACGGTCCGGGCATCCCCGAAGACCGGAGGGACGAGGTCTTCAAGGCGTTCGCGCGGCTCGACGACAGCCGCAGCCGAGGCACCGGCGGGTATGGGCTCGGACTCGCGATCGTCGCGCGGATCGCCGCGCTGCACGGCGGCCAGGCGCGCGCGGAACGCTCCGAGCTCGGCGGCGCGCGCATCGTGATGATGTGGCCGAAGCCGAAGGAACGAGAAATTTCGGAAGGGCGCTCGGCCTAGAAGAAGGTATATCGGAAGCCCAAGAATCCGCTTCGAACGGACCGGTCGGCGACCAGCGGGCTGCGTGCGGCTTCGCCGCTCAGCCTTTCGTGCTCCGTCGCGATGACGAATGCCCAATGGCGGTCCAGCTGATAGCTCGCGACGAATCGCGCATGCGCGTTGAATCCCGAGCCCGCCTCGTACTCGGGCAGCAGCGTGCTCGACTCGTGCGGGCGAACGCCCCAGTAGTAGTCGTTGAGCTCGCGGCTCTTCCACGCGAAGCCGAACGACGGCTCGAAGACCCAGCGGCCTTGACGTGACGGGCGGCCGTAGGCCGCGAAGATCTCGTACCCCTCGTGCCGGCCGCTGACGTCGTGATGCGCCGCGACCTGCAGATGACCCCAATCGCCGTCGCAGAGCAGCTCGACGCCGAGCTCGAAGGCGTAGTCCCGATCTGGTATCACGACGCGCTCGACGCTCTCGACGCGTTCGGCGCCGAACCCGAACAGCGACACGTACTCGGTATCGGTCTTGCTGAAGAAGACTCGATCGCTGTTCACGCGCCCGATGAGATTGAGCGTCGTGCGTCGGCCGTCGCGGACCGTGAAGCCGACGTCGCCGTTGTCGAAGAACCAACGCTCGCCGTACCACGCGATGTCGATGTCGACGAGGACATCGATATCGTCGGATTGTATGAGCGGATTCGAGCGCTTGCCGTAACCCATCGCGATGCCGATCTCCCACGGGGATTCGGCCTCGGGCCGCCCGGCCTCGTCGCAGAGGACGGGCGACGCCGCCGCGGCGGCAACGAATGCCGCGACGCAAGCGCACGCTCTGGTCGGCTCGAAGCTCATTTCCCGATCGGTCCCTCTCGTCCGGGACGGCCGGGCGTCCCGTGGCGTCCGCCCGGCTCGCGGTCGGTCCTCGCCGATCTGCAGCATCGTCGAGACCGGGCCGGAAATCTGTAGCGAAATTGTGCGGCGAGGACCGCCGTCGCAACGCCGCGTTCACAAATCCGACGAACAATCGCGACAGACTTCGCGCGCGGGGGCGCGTAGCGTGGCGGCACAGCGATTATCCAGGGAAAGGGCGAACGATGGACGGCGGAAACGTGTGGCGGCAGCGCCTTGCGTTCGCAATCGTGCTTTTCGCGGCCGGCTCCTCCGTGCCGACGGACGAGACCCCGGGACGCGAAAGCGGGGCGATTCATCCGAGCTTCGTGTCGCGGGACGCGGGAACGGTTGCCCGGCCGCAGGAGGTCGGCCGGTGGCGCGTCGCTCGAGCCGATGATCTCGAGTCCGCGCCGGCGATCGTCCCCGCGTATCTCTTCGCGGACGAGCCGGTCGCCTACGGGGAACCTGCTCCGACTCGTCGCGCCGGCATGGATTCGCCGGATCCCGAGCCCGTCGCCGCCGGCATCGGGGCGATCCTGAGGTTCTGAGCCATGGGCGCGAAACGAGGGACGGCGCGCGTTGCGGGGGGCGGCGTGCGTGCGCGCGCGGCAATCGCGCTCGTGCCGTTCGTCGTTGCCGGGCTCGTTGCCGGCTGCGACGACGGCAAGATCGTCGTCGGACCGCCGGTTGACGCGTGGGAGTGGACGGCGCTCGGCGGACCCGACGCGCCGACGCCCGCCCTCGTCGGAAACCACGAGACGCTGGTCGTGGTCGGCGGCGATCTGCTGCTCGGCACGGCCGACGGCGTCTGGCGGCGACCCCTCGCGGGCTCGGCGCAGTGGGCGCGAGCCGGTCTCGGCGGGTTCTCGGTGCACGCGCTCGCGGTCACGGCCGACGGAGGCCGAATCATCGCCGCCGGCACCGATCCCGAGGACGACGCCGCGCCGACGGTGTGGTACTCGACGAGCGGCGGCACGGATTGGGTGCCGGCCGCGGTCTGGCCGCGCGGCGCGCCGGGCGGTCCGGAGGCGGGACTCTCGTTTCCGTTCTACACGCTCGAGCCCGATCCCGCCGACGAGAACGTCGTCTACGGCGGGCTCGACGCCGATTCGATCGCCGTGACGGTCGACGGCGGCGCGACGTGGGTGCTCGCGAACGGCGCGGAGAGCCCGAATTTCGGCGATCCCTGCGTGCCGCATCGGCCGAAGGGGGCGAACGTCCTGTTGCAGGGATGCGAGCTGCCGCTCGACACGGCGTGGCTCGGCGCGCTCGATGTGAACGAGCAGGACCGATTCGCGCTGACGGGCTTCCGCTTCGTGTTCGGCTATCCGAATCTCGTCGAGCTCGGCAATCGGCGAATCAACTCGATCGTCGCGCCGCCCGCGCGCGCGAATCGGATCCTCGTCGGCGTCGAGGGCGGCCTCGTCGAGCTGACCTCGAAGAGCGGCTCGTGGAGCTCGGCCGCCGACGTGGACGCGCGCTGGATCTATCGCAGCGAAAGCGACACGCGCCATCGGCCGTATGCGTACATCCGCGCGATCGCGCCGCTCGGCGACAGCGGCCGCCCGGTGCTCTTCGGCGGCACCGTGAACGGCGAGAACGAGGTGCTTTCGTTGTTCGAGGAGAACGGCGGGATCGTTCGGCGCATCGACGCGCCGTTCGCGCTCGAGGATCCGAGAGTCGAGCAGGCCGTGAGGCTCGACGCCGACGACGTGCTGATCGTGATCAGCGATGTCACGCCGGGCGGCCGACGCACGTCTAAGGTCTATCGATTGCGACGCGACTGACGAGGAACGATCTCGGCGGTGAGGTGTCGACTTGGAGCCGGATCCGGCCCGCGGCGTGCATCCCGTATGGCCGGCCGAAACCCGTTCAGGGGAATCGCGATGATCGACGTGGAGCGTGTGGTTTCGTGGTCGCCGACGGAGCGGACCACGTACGAGGAGATCGAGACGAGCGAGATTCACGTCGCCGCGACGGATCTGCCGCGCGCGGTGCGATTCTACTCGCGCGTATTCGGCTTCGAGGCGGTGCGCTCGTTCGCGGGCGGCGCTGCGGTCGCGATGCGCATCGCTCCCGGCAAGTCGCTCGTCATCCACGACGCCGGCAGCGCGGTGCGGCAGGGCGTGCGGCATCTGCGCCGGTGGGGCTTCGTCGTCAACGACCTCGATACGGTGCGGCAGCTCGTTTGGGAGCTCGGAGTCGCGGTCGCACGCGACAGCGGCGCGGCCGATCATATCTATCGATGGGCGAGCGGCAGATCGCTGTACATCCGCGCGCCGGACGGCGTCGAGATCGAGCTCGTCGAGATCGGGGGCGAAGCGGACGTGCGAGCCGCGCGAGCGGCGCGGCGCGTAGTGTAGGGCTCCGATGTCTGAGAGGGGGCGCATGCATCGGTGCCCTTGCGGGACCGTGAGCGGCCAGGGATGGGCGCGACCGAGCGGCAGGGACGCGCATAGCGTGTCCCGCGGGGGCACTGATGCCTGCGCCCCCTCCACCGCAGCCGTGAGTGCGGTCGCGCGCTCGAGCGCGACGGTGCAGGGCGGAGCGGCTCAGAACACGCCGGGCAAATTGCGGCAGCGATCCTGCACGAGCTCGACGTCCGGCGTGTAGAGCCAGGTCTTCACGATGACGTAGGGCTCGGTCAGCGTCAGCGGATCCTCGATCGTCAGCTCGAGCTCGAGGCGCCGCGGGTTATCGTGCACGGTGTAGCGCTCGACGGCGCTGAGCCGATCGCTGTGCCCGGCTTGCGTCGCATCCGAGATCCAGCCCGCATGGACTCGGGTCGTCTCGATGACCAGCGCCCCGTCCTCGAAGCGGCCCACGGAGTGCCCGAGCAGCGACGGCGTTCGATGAGCGGGATGCGGCCGCCCGTCGAGATAGACCGTCCGAAGCAACGACCATTCCTCGTATTCGAACAGCAGATGCTCGCCGTTGCGGCGGATGATCATCGGCAGCGGATTCGTGACCTGCCGAACGAAGCCGTAAGGCTCGCAGTGCAGCTTCGGATCGTTGTCGAGCGAGTTCTCCGCCTGTATGCGCTTCCCGAGCGGGGTCAGGATCGTCGCGATTTGCTCGGCCGCGAAGGCGTACGCTTGCCCGAGCAGTGCGCCGACAGGCACCTCGTCGTTCGCGGGATCGGCGAGCAGCGCGCGCATGTGCTCGCGCATCGAGCGTGCGCAGCCCGGAAAGCAGGCGAAGTCCTCGACCTTCCAGAACTCGTGGTCGGTCGTCGTGAAGACGCCGCTCCACGTGCCCAGAAACGGTGCGGCGGGATCGTCGGTTTGCGCGGCGGAAATCCCGCAGCCGAACGCGGCCGCGACGGCGATGAAGAGGCGCAAAACGACGCTCGCGCTCGCTCCGCCCGGCGCCGCCGTCTGTGTCATCGGTTCTCCCGCCTTCGTAGCTGCTCGAGCGCGCGCTGGTCGAGGTCCTCGGCGTAGAGCTCTCGACCGTCGGGCAGCGTCAGCCACTCGAGATGCACGATGGGCGATCCGTCCCGGGAAGGATGCCCGCGGACGGTGATCTTGTCGCCGGGCGAGACTTCGGTGCCGTCCCACCCTTTGCGCATCAAGACGGTGCGAGAGCCGCCTTCGCCCATCCACTTCTCGATTCGGCCGTCTTTCTCGACGTCGAAATAGATTCGCAGGTGCGGATTGCCGAGCGTGTACTCCGTCACGATGCCCTCGATCGTGATCTCCCGGGTCATGTCGTAGAGCATCGCGGGGGAGTGATGTGCAATCGCGCTACCCGCAGCGGCAGCCGCCAAGACACCGAGAAAGATCGGGCGCATCGGCTCGTCCTCGAGAGTTGCTCGCAGTCTTATCGAGGCCGGGATCGCCCGTCAAGCGGGGCCATTTTCGCCGCGTATCCCGGTGGGAAGGCGGAGCGTCAATCGGCGGCGAGATACCGTTCGAAGAACATCACGAGGATCTGCGAGTACAGATCCGCATTCTCCTTGCGGCGGAAGCCGTGGCCTTCGTTCAGCGCGTTCATGTACCAGACGTCGCGGCCGTTCGCGCGCACCGCGCGCACGATCTGCTCCGATTCGCCGACCGGCACACGCGGATCGTTCTGGCCTTGGGCGACGAGCAGCGGCACGCGAATCCGGTCGGCATGATTGCTCGGGCTGATGCTCTCGAGGAAGGCTCGCATCTCCGGATCGCGCTCGTCGCCGTATTCCGGCCGGCGCAGATCTCTACGGTAAGCCTCGGTATTCTCGAGGAACGTGACGAAATTGCTGATGCCGACGATCTCGGCGGCGGCCGCGAGCCGGTCACTGTAGTGCACCGCGGAAGCGAGCACCATGTAGCCGCCGTAGCTGCCGCCGACGACGGCGACGCGGCGTTCGTCGAGGTCCGGCTGCGTCGCGATCCAGTCGAGCAGGGCGCCGATATCCTTGACCGAGTCCTCGCGCAGTCGGCCGTTGTCGAGCTGCACGTACGTGCGTCCGTAGCCCGAGCTGCCGCGGACGTTCGGCGCGATCACCGCGGCGCCGAGCTCGGCGACCCAAAGCTGGATCGTGCTGCTGAACGACGGCCGATACTGGCTCTCCGGACCGCCGTGGATATTGATGATGACCGGATGCGGACCGGTGCTTCGGGGGCGATAGACGAATGCCGGAATCATGCGCCGCTCGCCGTCGACCGTGTCGAAAGTCGGATAGTGGATCAGCTCGGGCTCGACGAACGTGCGCGGATCGAGACCGCCGATCTCGCTGAACGTCCAGCGGGTGAGACGCCGTCCTTCTCCGTCTTCGAGCTCGAGCGTGAAGACGTCGCTCGGCGTGCTCGGGGTATTCAACGTCATCGCGAGCCGGCGGCCGTCCGGGCTGAACTCGAGGCCGCCGATCACGCCGACGGGGATGCCGTCGACCGGCTCGTACTCGAACGTCGTCGGATCCATCAGATACAGCCGAGAGATGCCGTCCTCGTTGACGACGAACGCGGCGCGGCGGCCGTCGCGGCTCAGCTCGAGCTGCTCGACGTCCCACGAGATGTCGTCGGTGATGATGCGGCGCTCTCCGCTCGCGAAGTCCTGATAAGCGAGCCGCGTGAACTCCGCGCCGTGATCGGTCGCGAGAAAGAAGCCGCGTCCGTCCGGTGCGAAGCGGGGCATGATCGCCGAGTAGTTGCCGATCTCGTCGTCGCCGCCCGCGACGCGCTCGAGCTTGCCCGTCGCGACGTCGGCGACGTGAATGCGCGAATCGGTGATGCTGATGTAGTTCAACACGAGCACGCGGTCGCCGTTCGGGCTGAAATCGCTCGGCGCCCAGAGCGTCGCGTCGGGCGCCTGGACCAGCAGGCGTGCCGCGGCGCCGTCCGGCGATTGCGTGTAGTCGAGCAGCCAGATGTCGTTCGAGCGCCCGTCGCGCCGCGTGCTCGTGTACGCGAGCAGCGCGCCGTCGTTACTCCAGACCGGATTGCTGTTGCGCGAACGGCCGCCGTCGGTCAGCAATCGATGCCGCGCGTCGGCGGGATCGAACGCGTAGAGCTGGTAGAACTCGTTGCCGCCTTCGTCCATCGAGAACACGAGCTCCGCGTGACCCGGACGGTCCGCGACGTCGCCGATCGGCTCGTCGAAGAACGTGAGCTGATGTCGCGCGCCGCCGGGGAAATCGACGCGATGGAGCTGGGCGACCTCGGCGAAGCGCGTCGTGATATAGATGCCGTTTCCGTCGCGCGTCCACGCGCGGAAGCTCGCGCCGCGGACGTTCTGATAGCGGTTCAGCGCCGCGACGATCTCCTCGGGGACCGGCGGGACGTTCTCGAGGATCACATTGCCGTTGTTCGCCGTCCTGCGCGTCGGCGCCTCGCCAGCACCTCCCGTCCGAGACTCGCCGGCGGGTCCCAGCGTCTGTGCTGCCGCGACCGCAGCGGAGATCGTTGTCGCAAGCGTCAGCGTGACGGTCGTAAGCCGCGTGAAACGCCCGCTTCTCCATCGCATCGTGACGTCTCCTTCGTAAAGCCGCAGCGCGTCGCGTCAGGCGCTATTGTCTCAGCGGCGCGCCGGCTTGCAATCGGGACGCAGCCGTTCGCTTCGTCACGATGCGTCCGATGCGGCGCGCGCCGAGCACGAGCCCGATCGCGCTCATCACGAGCCCGCCGAGGTTCAAGAGGATCATTCCGATATCCCACAGCGGCCTTCGATCGTACCAGAACGCGAAATCGAGACTGTGCAGGCCGTTGAAGAGCCAGCGCTCGAGCCGCCGCCAACGGTGAACGTGAGCGACGATTCGGCTGCTTTCGAGATCGACGTAGACCCAGGTTTCGAGCGGATCGTCGAGCTCGACGCGCAGCACCGGCAGCGGCGCTTCGCCGTCGCGAGCGTAGTAATACGCGTCGTAGGCATCGAGCCGGGTCGCCGCGACGATGTCGATGTCCGTCGGGAGGGCCTTCCGGAGGCGCGCGAGGATCGGTTCGGCCTCGAACGGTCGACGCAGCTCCGCCATGTCTGCGGCGCGCACGAGGGCCGCGGGCGCCTCGCCGCGATACGCCGAGGTCGGCTGCGCTTGCTCGCCGCCCTCGGACGGTGCGGCCGTGTAGCGCAGGCGATAATACGGCTCGTCCTGGATGCGCAGCAGCTCGATCTCTTTCGGGACGCGCCGGTCGAGCACGCGCGCGAAGCGCGCCGCGGAGATCTCATAGTGCCCGAGCTCGAGCGGTCCGCCGCTCAACGCGTCGCTCGGAAAAGTGAAGCCTTCGGCTCTCGTCCACCCGAACGGCTCCATCGACAGCATTCCGCTGAATGCCCACGTCAACGTGAGCGCGCCGAACAGCGCGCCGAGGATGTAATGCCAACGCATGAGCCCGCGGTAGCGGATCGATGCGGAAAGCCTGAACGGCTTGGTCGGACGAAACTGCGTGACCGCGAGCACGAGCCCGAGCACGGCGAGCACGCATCCGACCGCGGAAGCGACGACGACGGTCCAGTACCACGCCGGTTGATTCACGCGGAGCGGCGTGACGTAGAACCAGTGCGGGATCGCGCCGGCCCATGCGAGCCATCGGTCCCGCTGCGTCGTCGCCAGCACGACCTCGCCGAGCGTGGGAGACGCGTAGATCTCGGTTCTCGACGCATCGTCGACTCGGAACTTCTCGAGTGGCAGGTCTCGCGGCCGAGTCAAGGTCCATTGGTCCGGCGACTCGAGCGTGGCGACGTGATGAACTCGCTCGTCCGACACGCCGGCGTAGCGGGCGGCCAGCTTGCGCAGCTCGTCGGGCGAGAGCGGCTCGAGCAGCTCGCCGGTGTCGGCGAAAACCGTGACGCTCCAGGGACCGCGTCCGAAGCGATACGCGGGACGACCCAGCACGGTCAGCAGGGTCACCGGGCCCGGATACGTATCGCCGACGAAGGCCTGCTCGGCGGCTTCGATCGGCGAGACGCGAACGGCGTCGAGATCGAGCGGGTCCGCGCGCGTGATGCGCTCCGATTCCGTGAGCTCCGGCATGCCGCCCGTATGGATCATCACGATGCCGGACGCGAACCACAGGACGAAGAGCACGCTCATAGGGATGCCGAGCCAGCGGTGGCTCAGGATCAAGAGCTTGCGCGGGTGTATCGACATCAGACGATCGCGCCCCAGACGACGTAGATCAGCACGCCGACGAGGCCGCCGACGAGCGTGCCGTTAATGCGGATGAATTGTAAGTCGCGTCCGATATAAAGCTCGATGCGGCGCGACGTCGCGACCGGGTCCCATTGCTCGATCGTGTCGGACACGATCTTGCTCAGTGAGTCGCGGTAGCTCTCGATCAGGTGAATCAGCATCTCCTCGAGCCGCTTGTTCAGCGCGTCGGCCAAGGCTTTGTCGCGAGCGAGGGTCGTGCCGATATTCCTGAGCTCGCGCTCGATTCCCATTCGCAGCGCCGAGTCCGGCGTCGCGAGCGATGCTTGCAGATACTCGCGAATTCTCGACGCGAGGTCGCCGACGTAGCGGCGCACGTCGGGATGGTCGAGCAGCTCGTCCCACAGCTCGCGGCCTCGGCGAATGATCTCGTCGTCGCCTTCGAGCGACTCTTTCATCGAGCGGAGCTTGTCGTTGAACTGCCGACGCGCCGGATGCTCGGGGTTGCCGCCGATCTCGTCGAGGATCCGCTCGAACTCGGCGACGAGCTGATCGTAGATCTGCTCGTCGACGAAGCGAGGCAGCCACCATGGGCTCCGCGAGCGGATCTTCAGGCGGATCTCGAATTTGCTCTTGTCGAGCTGCTCGCGGCCGAAGTCGACGAGCTCGTCGATCAGCCTTTGCCCGTAGTTGCCCGCGATCGCGACGTCGAGCAGCGTCGTGAGTGCCTTGTGAACGGGAATATGCCCCAGCGCGTCGCGGAACCCCGACTTCGCGGCATCGCGCAGCTCCGCGTTATCCACCGTGCGCAGCATCCAATCGAAGGCGACGGCGGCGTCGCGGCTCAAGGCTCGCGCGTTGTGCTCGCGGCCGAGCCACGCGCCGAGGCGCGCGACGAGATCGGCGCCGACGAGCCGTCCTGCAACGGCCTCGCGCGTCAGGAAATGGTCGCGGATGAAGCGCGCGAGCGCGCGCCCGATCTCGTTCTTTCGCGTCGGGACGATCGCGGTATGCGGTATGCGGAGCCCGAGCGGATGCTTGAACAACGCGGTGACCGCGAACCAGTCCGCCAGGCCGCCGATCATCGCCGCCTCCGCGAACGCCTCGACGACGCCGAGGAACGGATACCGCTCGTGCAGAAGGCTCGCCGCGACGAACAGCAGGGCCATACCGACGAGCAGGCCGGTCGCGAAGCGCTGCATGCGCTTCAGCCGGCGCGCGGACTCGATCTCGGTTTCCTTGACGACCACCACCCTGAGGACGGTACGGGCGAGCCGGACTCGGCTCGCCCGTTTCGATTTGCGACCGACTACTGCTCGGGCAGCGCGAAGCAGTAGAACAAGCCGTCGCCGCCGGTGCTGATCAGCGCCTGCTGGCTGCAGCCGCGCGAGTCGTGCGCCGAGTTCCATGCGGCGAAATCGTGGTGACCGACGCGCGCTTTCGCGCCGTTGTCGCTGCTGCTCGCCCAGTTGTTGCAGGTCATGTCCTCGCCCGGCGGGTACGCGGTGCCGTCGGGACGCGACCCGGTGAGGATGTCGTGCCGATTCGGCGCGTAGCCGCTGCCGGGAATGCGGCGGCCCTGCTCGTCGAGCGCGGTGAAGACGCTCAACCGGTGCGCGTCGCTGTGCAGCTCGTCGACGTTCGCCGCGATGCGTGTGCCTTGCGCGTTGAACCACGGGCCGGGGCCGATCCGGTCACGAGCGTTGACGGCGCCTTCGCCTTGCGTGCTGAGATAGGCCCGCCACGTGCGGTTGCCGTGACCCGCCGCCTCGGCCAGCGTCTGGCAGTGGGCATCGGCGCCTTCCAATCCGCCGAGATCGCCGCCTTTGCCGAGCCCGACGCTCGTCACGAAGAACGACATCGGCCCGGTCGGCGGCTGAGTCAGTGCCGCGCTCGCGGCAAGGAGCCCCGCGGTCGAGAGACATCCCAGCATCATCTTCTTCTGCTTGCGCATGGATCTTCCCCCAGGTGGGTTGAACGAGGACGCGAGGCCGGCTCGGCCTGCCGGCCCTCAGTCAAGCAGAGATCGACACCGAAGGGAAGGCTCAGTCGATGACGAAGCCGATCCGGTTGTAGACGTTCGGCGTCTCGGTCGGCTTACCGTCGACGAAAACTGGGATGTATCGATACTTGCGCACGGCTTCGAGCGCGGCGTGATGGGACCATTCACCCTTGCCCCGATCGCTGTACGATTCGACGACGACGGGATCCTGCACGCGGCCGGTCTCGTCGACGGTGAACCGCGCCACCACGTGCTCGCCGGCTCTCGCGTCGGCAGCACGCTCGCGAAGGCCGATGGCCCGCACACGCCGGCCGCCTCCGCAGCGTGGGCATGCTCCCGCGAAGACCCATGACGCAGACTCGAGAACCGGCGAGGCGGACGTACGGTTTACACTGGCCGTGTCATGTCGCGCCGCACCCAGCTCGGAACCGGCACGCTGACGGCGCTCGTCGTCGGCAACATGATCGGCGCCGGCGTCTTCACGACGTCGGGATTCGCGCTCGCCGAGCTCGGTTCTCCGGCGCGAGTGCTGTGGGCGTGGGCCGTCGGCGGCGCCGTCGCGCTCTGCGGCGCGCTCGGCTACGGGGCGCTCGCGCGCAGGCTCCCGCTCTCCGGCGGCGAGTACCTTTACCTTTCGCGCAACATCCATCCGCTCGTCGGCTTCGTCGCGGGATGGATCTCGCTGCTCGCGGGATTCACCGCGGCGATCTCGTTCGCCGCGTTCACGCTCGCGGCTTACGTGCTCCCGGAAGGCGTCGCGAGGGGCGGGCCGCTCGCCGGCGCGATCGCATCCGGCGTCATCGTGCTCTCGGCGCTCCTGCACGGGCTCGGTTTGCGGGTCGGCGCGGGAGCGCAGAACGCCGCGGTGGCGGTGAAGCTCGTCGCGATCCTTGCGTTCGTGCTGTTCGCGCTGCTCGCGCAAGGCGGCCCGTCGTCGTGGCGCGGCATCGTCGAGGGGACGCAAGGAACGCTGGAAATTCCGCCTTTCTCGATCGGCGCGTTCGCGTCGAGCGTCATGTGGATCTCGTTCAGCTACTCCGGATTCAACGCGGCCGTCTACATCGCGGGCGAAGTGCCGGGTGCGGCGACGCGCGTGCCGCGGGCGCTCGTCGCGGGCACCGTGACGACCATCGGGGTGTATCTCGTTCTCAATACAGTCTTCGTGCTCGTGCCGCCGTTCGATGCGGTCGCGGGCCGGGAGGACGTTGCCGCGGCCGCGGCCCGCGAGCTCGGCGGCGAGCCGCTCGTCGACGCCGTGCGCATGATCGCCGTGCTCGCGCTGTTCACGTCGGTCTCGGCGATGACCATGGCCGGGCCGCGGGTCTACGCGAAGATGGCGGACGACGGCCTGATGCCGCGCATGCTGAGATTCGAAGGCGAGACACCTGCCGCGGCGGTGGCGGTGCAGGCGGCCCTCGCGGTCGTCGTCGTCTGGATCACGGGCCTGCGCGAGCTTCTGTCCTATCTCGGGTTCACGTTGAGCCTGAGCGCCGCCCTGACCGTCGCGAGCTTGCTCTTCGTCGCGCGGCGCGAGCGCCGCGCCGGCGCTCGCGTGATCGATTTTCCCGGCTATCCATGGGCACCCCTCGTCTTCGTGGCCGCGACGCTGCTCTTCGCCGCGCTCGCGGCGCGGTCTCAGCCGGTGGAGATCGTCGCCGCGCTGTTCACGATCGCGTCGGGGGCCGCGCTTTACGTCGTCGCGGCTCGTCGGGCGAAGACGTCGCCTCGATCGACGAAAGGTCTACAATGAACGAGCTCATGATGCTCGTGCGGCGAATCCTCTCGTTGCTCGCGACGCTCGGCATCGCGATCGCCACGCCCGCGTGCGGCCAGCCGAGCCCGGAGCAGCAGCGGAACGCGATGGTCGACGATATCGCGAGGATGGCGCGTGCATTGAGCCGCAACACCGGCAAAGACGAGCTCGATGAGCGCGTGCTGCGGGCGATGGCGAAGGTGCCGCGGCACGAGTTCGTGCCGGAAGCGTTCCGCGCTCGCGCGTACGAGAATCGTCCGCTGCCGATCGGCGAGGGTCAGACGATCTCTCAGCCGTTCATCGTCGCGTTGATGACGGACCTCGCGGGAGTCGACGCCGATTCCGTCGTGCTCGAGATCGGCACCGGCTCGGGTTACCAGGCGGCGATCCTCGCGGAGCTCGCCGCGCGCGTCCATACGATCGAGATCGTCGAGCCGCTCGGGCGGCGCGCGGCCGAGACTCTCGAGCGGCTCGGCTACGACAACGTTTTCGTGAGGATCGGCGACGGCTATCGAGGGTGGCCCGAGGCAGCGCCGTTCGACGCGATCGTCGTGACCGCGGCGCCGGACGAGGTGCCGCGGCCGCTGCTCGAGCAGCTCGCGCCGCGCGGTCGCCTCGTGATCCCGGTCGGCGCGCCGGGCGCGGTGCAATCGCTGCGATTGATCGAGAAGGACGCGGAAGGCCGGCTCACCGAGCGCGACGTGCTGCCGGTCGCGTTCGTGCCGTTCACCCGAGAAACGCGTTGAATTGCAGAACGCCGCGACGAGACGCGTGTCGAGTCACGCGCGAAGCGGCGAAGTCTACGCTTTCTCGCGTCGCGACGAAATCCGGGCGCCTCCCCGTGCCGACGAGGCGTCGGCGCATCGACAATGATCTCGTGCTCATCGAAGCGCGAGGTCCGAACGGAAGCGTGAGCGTCGAATGCGAGCTCTGCGATTGTCGAAGCGAGTGACCGCCGTGGACGCTCGCGTGGCGAGCCCTTCGGCCGACGGCGGCGCTCGATTCAGCAAGCGCCTGACCGAGGAATGGCTGTTTCGAGCGACGCTCTACAACTCGCTCCGCGCATGGGTCGCAGCCCGGCGTTCTCTGTGGTTGCGCGTGCCGCGGGTGCTCGAGGCCGACCCTCGAGAGCTGCGTATCGACTACGAGCGGCTCGACGGCTGGACGCCGTTGCGTAACGTCATCCGCGACCGTGCGTTCGAGCGCCACTCGACCGACGCGTTGCGGCGCACGTTCTGGACCATAGGCGCCGCTCTCGAGGAGCTCCACCGTCATACGCGTCGTATCCACGGCGACTTCGACTTCGACAACATTCTCGTGAAGCCGAGCGAGGGCAAGGTCGCTTTCATCGATTTCACGCCTCCGGTTTACGCGCGCTTCAGAGATTACAACCGCGCCGATCCGTATCTCGATATCGCGACGTTCATCCTCGTCGTGCGGGCGAAGTATCCGCCGCACCGGCTCTATCTCGCGCTGCGAAGCCGGCTGCGAGCGTTCGCGCTCGCGTTCATGGAAGGCTATTTTCGCGCCGACCCCGCCAAGTACGACGCGTCCGCGCTCGAGCGCGCGCTCGGCGAGGTCCTCGAGCGCACGTATCTCGGGGAGTCCTTCGCGGGCCGGTATCTACGCCGCACGCGTCTCTTTCGAATCGACGACCTCATGCCGGGCACGTGATGCAGTACCAGGACTACAGAACGACGCATGTCGGTCCCGAGTCGTGGGCGAAGGATTACGATGCGAAGCTCTTCGCTCCCGGCTCGTTCGACGCGGAGATCTGGGCGCGCGAGCAACGGCTGCTCGACGATATCGTCGAGCGGCACGTGCCGCGCCGCGACAGCTACCTCGATTTCGCCTGCGGAACCGGGCGCGTGCTCGCCCACGTCGAGCCCAAGTTTCGCGCGGCAACGGGGCTCGATATCTCGGAAACGATGTTGGCCGTCGCGCGCGGTCGCGTGAGGAGCGCGGAGCTCGTCGCAGGCGATGCGACGCGGAACACGGACGTGCTCGCCGGACGGAAATTCGATTTCATCACGGCGTTCCGGTTCTTCCTGAACGCTCAGCCATCGCTGCGCGATGACGCGATGGCCTTTCTCGCTTCGGCGCTCGAGGACGGCGACTCGCGGCTCCTGTTCAACGTGCATGGAAACCGCTACAGCACCCGCTTGCTGCTCGCCGCGAAGGCCAGGATCACCGGCGAGCAGTTCTCGTCGATGTCGGTTGCCGAGTGCTTCGAGCTCGCCGAGCGCCACGGGCTCGAGGTCGTCGAGTGGCACGGCATCGGCTCGTACGACAAGTCGCTGCTGCGCGTGCTGCCCCGCCCGGTGTGGCGCTGGGCCGAACGGCACGCGCCGCTGCCGAAGCGCTTCGCGGTCTACCTGTATTTCGTCTGCCGTCGCCGTTGAGCGTCGCCGCTTCTACTCGACGCGCCAGAACCAAATCCTCACGCCGTCGGGATAACGCTCCCCGGTGCCGATGAAGACCGAGCGCACGAGCCACTGAAGCCGCGGCGACGACGTCTCGAAGCGCGGCATCGTTCTGAAATAGACGAGGGAGGGATCCACGGATTCGCCGGCGTTGAGCTTTCGCATGACCTCGGGCGGCGCGTGACGGATGCCGAAGTTCTGCACGTAGATGATCTCGCCCTGATCGGTCTCGAGCGAGTAGCGCGTGTCGAGCTCCGAGAAGCCGTCGGGCTGAATCATTTGCCAGTCGGCGCCGCCCGGCACGACGCGCCCCTTGATCTCGGGGCCTTCGAACGTGCCTCCGAGGATCTCGACGATGCGCCTGCGGCCGTGCGTGACCTCGCCGAGATCGACCGGCTGGGCAACCTGCACGTGCATCTCGAACGCGAGAGTCAGCTTCGGGGGTTGCGGCGCCGACGAGGAGGAGGTTTGCGCGGAAGCGGCGAGCGCGAAGAGCAGTGTCGACGTCGAGAGCAGCGCGGCGGTTACGATCGAGCGGGCGGTCACGGACATTTCCTCCTACGGCCTTACTTCGAACAACGAGTCTCCGATCAGGAAGAACCAGGTGCCGTCGAGATGCCGGACACTGGGGGCGACGAAACGGTTGTACGAATCGTCGGCGATTCCCGTCGGGTTGGTGCCGAACTTTATCGCGCCCGATGCAGGGGAGAGAAGATGGAACCCCGAAGTGTCCGAGGTCACCACGCTGCCGTCGGCGCCTACGCCTTCCAGGTCGTTCAAATCCGGAGGCGTCAGCTCCACCGGTGTGCCCCGCACATGACTGACCGAGACGGACTCCGTGCGGCCGAAAGGCGCGCCCGGGAGGCTCCAGTAGAACGCGACCCAACCCCCTTCGATGTCGTAGGTCATTCGGATGTTTTCCGGCTGGCCGGTCAGTAGAAGTGTCTCCGATACCCCGTCATGCACCGCGAGGTGCAGTCGTAGCTATCCGGCATGGCGGGGTACTCGGTCGACTTCCGGTAGACGAAGCTCGAGCCGTCGCTGCGAATGTCCTCCTTCTTGGCTCCGTCGTCGGTGATTCTCGTCGTGCCGCCGGCAGCGAAGAGGTAAACGTCTTCGCCGAGCGTTCCCGACGGAAGGGGTTCATCCACGTTGACTCTGCAGAAGGCAACGGCACCGTCGTCCAGGAGATCGGCGGTGGTCGAGCAAGGGCGGTCGGTGATCAGGAGCGCTTCCTCGTTGGAGAATCGCCATCTCCAAAGCTCGCCGCCCGCACGCCAGATGGCGTAATCGCCGCGCGCCCTGACGGTCCCGGCATGGTACTCGTTGCTCAGCCGGACGAGCTCGCGCTGCGCTTCAGGGCGAGCGTCGATCACTCGGGCGCTCTTCCCGTCCCGAAGCACGAGCAGCGCGCCTTGGGACGTGAGCCAGGCGTAACCGTCGTCGTATAGCTCCAGGTCGCCGGGTGCGGCGAGCTCGGCGATGCTGCCGTCCTCGAGCGAGCGGACGAAATAACGGTGCCCCGTCTCCTCCTCGGTTCGCCTGTACAGAACTCGCTCGCCGTCCGTGTCGAGGATCGCGCCGTCGACGCGCGTGACCCGATCGAGCGCCGTGGATTTCTCGACGATGATGTAGCGTGCCACGTGCGCCGATTCGCCCGTGCTGAAGGTCGCTCTGAAGTGGACGTCCCCTTCGCGTCCGTGGTAGCCGCTCAGATCGGCGACGATGTCGAGCTTTCCGTTCGTGGACGACCCGATCGGGAGGTAATAGTCATCGTGATCCCACGATATCCACACCTCGAACTCGCAGGAACCTCCGCGCGGACCGCGACATTCGGCCCTGATGGGAACTTCCGGGGCCGCCACTCGAAACGGGATCGGCTCGTGAACGACGAGCCCGGACGCCGAGGGGCCGCCCGATGAAGAGCGGGGCGACGAGCCGGACAAATCCGACGACGAGCCGGAGCTGCAGCCGCTCAGGGCAACCACGGCGTTTACGACAACGACTGAAATGACGCCGCCGAGGCCACGGACCAGGGGTGTCATGACCGTATCGAGCGTAACACGTTCCTCGATCAGAAACGACGTGGCCTGTCGTCACGACGCTCGACGCCCACACGAGGGGCCGCCGACGCGACCCGCTGCGCATCGTCGAGGTTTACGCCGATGCAGACCGTGGCAATCGCGGACGCGATTCATGCGCATTTCGAGCGGCTGTGCCCGTGTGCGCGACCATCGCTCCGCCGGGCAGTCGGCGGCCCCCGGACGTCACGAGGGCACACCACTCGAGCCTGGGCCTCGGCCCGCGCCAAGGAGGCTATGCGGAAAGGGCCGTTCGCGGATGTCGTCACTCTTGCTTCTTTACACGAGGTTCGTCCTCCCTGCTTGCGGCGTCTCCCTATGCCGCGGCTCCTTGCGCGTGTGACGAATTTGAGATTGTGACGTGATTTGCTAGACACCTTTGCAAGGACGGCCAAACGTGCGCCGGATCGCCGCGAAAAACCTCGCGGACGGGATGGCATTGCACGTGCGCATGTTGAGCATTCAGTGGCATAGGAATTGCATTAGCCCGATATCCGAGCGAATGCGCCGTCGAGCGACGCGCGCCCGGGAACTCTATCCACCGCGCAACACGGGGGAGACCGTCATGGCACCTGTCCAACGGAAGAGGGGCTGTGTGTGCGTAATGGAGGGCGCGCTCGCGGTAGCAGCGATCGGCTGTGCGCTGCCTGCGGCCGCCTTCGAAGTCGCCGCCGGTGACTGGACGCTGAACATCAGCGGCAACGTCAACGTTCACTATATCCATGCGGATTGCGAGGAGGAAACGACGCCCGGCGTCACGGGCGGCCTCGCGTGCCGCGGCGCCGCCGGCGAGGATCGAAGCTCGTCGATCGCGAACGGCTTGCTGCCGGCGGCACTATCGATCGGCGGGTCGACGACGCAGAACGGCTACGACATCGGTTTCACGTTCGGCTTCTTTCCCGGTATCGCCACGAACGACGGGAGCCCGAACCTTCAACAGGGGGCGGAACGGCTGAACACGGCGCTCGGCACGACGGCTATCGACATGCGCCAGGTATTCATGACGTTCGGCAATGACCGTATGGGCACGTTCAAGCTCGGCCGCGACCTCGGTCTGTTCGGCGCCGACGCGATCTTGAACGATATGACGATCCCGGGCGTCGGTGGAATAAACACGAACAACGCCGCGCCGGCGAATACCTCGCTCGGGTCCATCGGTCTCGGCTATATCTATGCCGACTGGATCGGGCAAATCACCTATACGACGCCGGACTTCAACGGTCTCCGCTTCTCGATCGGAATATTCGATCCGCTCGAGCCCATCCTGCAGAACGTGCCGACGCCCGAGGGACTGCCCGGATTCCACGGCAAGATCTCGTACACGAAGGAGCCGTTCTACCTGTCCGCGAGCTTCATCACGCAGGAGCACGAGGGTCCGACGGATGCGGCGGATTTCGATAGCGTCGGCTTCGACGTCGGCGGTAAGGTCACGTTCGGCGACGGCAACGGCGAATTCATGCTGTGGTATTACGTCGGCGAGGGAATGGGGACCACGGCGCTCTATTTCTTCGGCGACGACGGCGCCGGCGCGGAGCGCGATTCCGACGGCTTCCTCGCGCAGGTCACCTGGAAGCTCGGCGACACCAAGCTCGGCGTGAACTACGGCCGCAGCGACCTCGATCTCGCGCCGGGAGAGGCGCCGTCGGCGCTCGTCCGCCGCAACGAGAAGGTGACGTTCGGGGCCTACCACTCGCTGACGCAGAATCTTACGCTGCTCGCCGAGTTCACCCGCGTCCAGTCCGAGGCGCACGACGGCGTCGAGAACGAGAGCACGAACTTCAATATCGGCGCGTTCCTGTCGTTCTGAACGCTCTCTTCCGGCCGGACGCCCGCGAGAGATCCTCGATGCACCGGCATCGGGTGGTAGAATCGCGCGGTCGATGGGAAGCCGGAGAGAGCCGAGATGTCGGGCCCGCTGTTCTACAACAAGATCGTTCCGCTGAACCGAGACCGCCACCGAAGCCTCAAGCTGAAGGCGGACGGGTCGCAGCGTTTCGCCGCGGGCACGCATTTCGTGCCGCTGACCGCGATCGAGTTCTACCAGGCCGCCCGTGACTACCCGGTCGTATTCTCCGGAGGCGACAACGCTAGCCCGATCGCGATGGTCGGCCTGCGGGCGGGAGAGAACCTCTTCGTCGGCGACGACGGCAGATGGTCGAGCGACGTTTACTTGCCGGCATACGTCGCGCGATACCCCTTCATCCTCGTTCGCGTCGACGAGCAAGCCGATTACACCGTTTGCCTCGACGAGACGTACGAAGGATTCTCGGAGGACGAAGGCGAGCCCCTCTTCGACGACGAAGGCAAAGAGAGCGAGCTCACGCAGCGCGTCATCACGGTGCTCAGGGATCTGTTGACCGAGACCGAGCGCACACGGCGTTTCGTCGAGCGCCTGAAGTCGCTCGACCTGTTCACGGTTCGCAGCGCCCGAGTTCAGGATCGGCTCGGCAGGTGGTACGGGCTCGAAGACTTTCGGGTCGTCGACGAGAAGAAGCTCGCGGAGCTCGACGACAAGGTCATCGCCGAGCTGCACCGTTCCGGATACCTCGGCTGCATCTATGCGCATCTCTTCTCGTTGGGCAACGTCGCGCGGCTCGGATGGCGAATCCCGGTCGAGCCCGCGACGGAGGCCGCGCAAGAACCGGCCGCGGCGACGAGCTGAGAACCGTTCACCGACGCCGCGCGGCCGCGCCGGCCATCTCCGATAGATCGCGCGAATGAAAGGGGCCCCGCACGCGGAGTATCCACGCCGCGCTCGGGGCCGAAATCGATGAGGCGACCCTCCGATCCCGCCGATCGGCGAACGTGGCGCAACATCGCCGTGCTGTTTTTCGCCCACGCGGTGCTCGGCTCGCAGCTCGCCATCCACATCATTCTCGGCGGGCTCGCCGGTGCAGCGCTCGCGCCCGAGCGATCGCTCGCGACGTTGCCGATCTCGATCGTCGTGCTGGTCTCGATGCTGACGGCGCCGCCCGCGTCGTTACTGATGGGTCGTTATGGACGCCGCGCGGGATTCTTGCTCGCCGCGGTCGCCGGCGCCGCCGGCGGCGCGCTCGCCGTTCGCGCGCTGTTCGTCGGCAGCTTTGCGCTGCTGATCGCAGGCGCGGTATTCACCGGCATCTATCAGGCGTTCCACGGCTTCTTTCGCTTCGCGGCCGCGGATACCGCGTCCGAGCGTCTCAAGCCGAAAGCGATCTCCTGGGTTTTCGCGGGCGGATTGGTGAGCGCGCTGATCGGCCCCGAGGTCGTGCGGCTCACGTCCGATCTGTTCGCTCCGGCGCCGTTCGCGGGCGCCTACGCGGCGATCATCGTCATCAACGTCGTCGGCGCCGCCGGGCTCGCGTTCCTCGATATTCCCGTGCCGCCTCGAAGCGCCGGCGGCGACGGCGCCGGCCGCCCCCTCATCGAGATCGTTCGCCAGCCGGCGTTCATCGTCGCCGTGCTTTGCGCGATGGTCGGCTTCGCCGCGATGAGTCTCGTCATGACGTCCACGCCGCTCGCGCTGACGGGGCACGGATTCACGACGGGACATGCCGCCGACGTGATCCGATGGCACATCGTCGCGATGTTCGCGCCGAGCTTCGTGACCGGAGCGGTGATCGCGCGTATCGGTCACGTTCCGGTCATCGGAGCCGGCCTCCTGCTGCTCGCGCTGTGCGGCGGAGTCGCTCTCGCCGGCGTCGATCTGCATCATTTCTACGTCGCGCTGATCGCGCTCGGATGCGGTTGGAACTTCACGTTCATTGGCGCGACGAGCCTGCTCGCGACCGTGCACCATCCTACCGAGCAAGCGAAAGTGCAAGGGCTCAACGATTTTCTCGTCTTCGGGCTCGTCGCCGTCGCGTCGTTCGCGTCCGGCGCGCTGCTCGACCTCTACGGTTGGCATGCCGTGCAGCTCGCGATGATCCCGGGGCTCGCGCTTTCGGCGGCGGCGCTCGGCTGGCTTGCGCTCACGACCCGCGGCGAGAAGGCGACAATCCGAGATACTCGACTATAATCGAGCCCACAATAACGAAGGGGAGGCAGCCGGTGAGACGCTCGACGTTTTCGCTGATCGCGTTCGCGGCCGCATTGCTCGTGCCCGCGGTCGGGTTCGCACAAGGGCAAGCACAGAGGGAAGTGTCGTGCACGCGCGGCGGATTGAAGCGCGCGGTCGACCTGTACCTCGAGGCACAGACGAGCGGCGACATCTCGAAGCTGCCGTTGGCGACCGGCGTCGCCTACATCGAGAACATGGCGCTCGCCGACGTTCGGCAGGGGATCATCACGAAGCCGATGGTCATCGACCACAGCTTGAGCCTGTACGACGAGGATTCGTGTCAGACGTTCACGGAGGTGATCGTTACGAATCCCGAGGAGCCGTACGTGCTCGGTACGCGCCTGCGCGTCAACCACGACAAGATCGCGGAGGTCGAGATCTTGTGGACGACGACCGGCTATTGGCTGTTCGACGCGGAGGCGTATCTCGAGTATTCATCCGCGGAGAACTGGGGGCCGATTCCGGCGGAGGAGCGCGCTTCGCGCGGCACGCTGGTGTCCGCCGCGAACGCGTATCTCGACGCTTTCCTCGAAGGCAAAATCGATCTCGTGCCGTGGGGCTTTCCGTGCGTGCGCATCGAGGGCGGCGCGTATACCGGCCGAGGCTCGCCCGACGACAGCTGCGAGGTCGGCGTGCCGGCGGGCGTGAACATCGTGAATCGCCGCTTCGTCGTCGACGAGGTCATCGGTGCCGTCGTCGTCTTCTGCACGTTCGGACCGGGCGGCCAGATCGGAGGCAGCGGCGCTCCCGACACGCACCTGTTCCGCGTCGAGAACGGCAAGCTCCGTTACGTGCATACGCTCACGCATCTCAAGATGGAGGATTTCCGCCGCCGCAGCGGCGGTGGCGGCGGCTGACGACGCCGTCCACGGGAGCGGCGGTTGCCGCTGCTCCCGTGCGTGCTCGCCGCGCTCCTACCGCTCTCTTCTCGAATTGCCCGCTACGGGGCTCGGATCGCCATCAGCGATTTGGTGAATCCGCCGAGCCGCTCCTTCGCGATCGTCGCGTCCGGAAACAGACGGCGCATCTCCGCTTCCGAAAGCAAATGCCAATCGGGCGTCGTCTTCTTGATCCAGACGCGGTTCGTCGCCTCGAGCAGCGGGACGAGCGCGCGGCGCGGGATATACGCGACGAACGGCAGCCAGCTGTGGCTTTCGATCGGGAAGGATCGGCACGGGGTTTGGACGAAATACCCCTTCCCGAGTCGGACGATCTCGCGCGCGAACTCCTGTTGACGCGCCCAGGCGCGCCGCTCGAACTCGGCCCCGTCGCGCAGCGTCCAGATCTCGCTCTTCGGCACCGTCACGTGCTCGATGACGGACGAGCAGTAGACGATATCGAAGAAGCCGTCCTCGAACGGCAGCCGGCCCGCTTCGGGAATGTGCACGGGCGTGAAGCCGAAGCGACGGTAACCTTCCTGCACCGCGGAAGGGTCGATGTCCGCGATGTGGACGTTCGCTGGAGATATCGGCGTGCCGGCCAATACGGACGCGATGTGGGTCCCGTTCTCCGAGCCGATGTCGAGGATTCTCGTGTTTCGCCGAATCTCGAAGTGCTCGAGAAAGATCCGCGCCCGTTTGGCGCGCGCTTCGCTGCGAACGTGATTGACGAGCGTGGTCACCATCCGAGCCGACGCCTCCCCGGTGCGCGCCATCGGTCCGAATCCGATGAGATGCTAACAAGATGGAGGGCGCCGGAGCATCGGGTGCTCTCGGGACTTGACTGATCCCGCCTCATGGACGACGGAGTCCCGCGCCGTCGAGCGCGAGGCTCCGCCGTCCCTCCGGCCGCGCGGGCGAGCGCTATGGGCGAGCGACCTTGCTCGGGGCTGTCTCCTCGAGAAAGAGCGCGGCGACGCCGGCGCAGACCGCGCAGAACGCGGCGACGACGATGGGCGCGGCCAGACTCGTCGCGTCGGCGATTCGTCCGGCGAGCGTCGGCATCGTGACGCCGCCGATGAGTTCGCCGATGGCGACGACGAGTCCCATCGACGACGCGGCGAGCGACCTGGAGACGCTTTCGCCCGGCACGACGCCCATGAACAGCGGAAACGCGCCGGTGCCGCTCCATCCGAGGAACAGTAAGAGCCCGAGCATCCACATCGGGCCGTCGAACCAGAGCGCGGCGAGCGGCGTCATCACCGCGCCGAAGCAAAAGAGAATCATCGCGGGCTTTCGCCCGACGCGATCGGACCACGCGGGAACGAGAAAGCCGCAGATCGCCGTCGCCAATCCGGTGATACCGACGAGCTGTCCGGCCTGCTCGGCGGTGAAGCCGCGAACGTTCTGGAAGAAGACCGGCATGAACGTGAGGCCGACGAGGAACCACGCGACCATGAAGATCGATATCACGCAGCAGACGCGAATGTTGTGCTCCTTCAGCATCGAAAGAGCGCTCAAGCCGACGCGCGGGGGCGTTTCGGCCGCCTCTTCCGGCGTTCGTGCAGGCTCGCGTAGATAGAGAAAGACGAGCAGCGCGCAGATCAGACCCGGAATACCCGTCAGAAAGAACGTGACGCGCCAATCGAACATCGAGGCGAGCCGCGGCACGAGAAAACCCGCGAGCATATTGCCTATGAGCGCCGCGAACACGTTCTGCATGACGCCGGCGTTGAGGCCGCGGCGATGCGGCGAAGACTCGACATTCATGATCGAAAGACAGACGGGCAGGAACGGTCCTTCGGCGATGCCCATCAGCACGCGCGCAGCGAGCAGGAACGCGAACGACGTCGCGAGGCCGGACACGGCCGAGCACAGCGAGAACACGACGATCGACAGCAGCACGAACGGTTTGCGTGCACGGATCGCATCGGACCACGCGGCGACGAAATAGGCCGATATCGCCCAGGCCAGCGCGAGGCCCGAGCTCAGCATGCCGATCTGGGTATTGGTCAGCCCGAGGTCGACCTGGATCGCTGCGACGAGATAATTGATCGCGTTACGGTCGAAGAAGACCAGCCCGAACGAGAATCCCAAGAGCAGCAGGATGCCGTTCTCGTAAGTGAAGAACGTCCGGCGCCCGTTCCGGGCCGCTGCGTGGGTCGCGCTCATGAATCCCCCTTGTCGTTGTCTTTGTCGCGCGGGTGCCCGATCTCCCCCGATCCGAGTCGAGCGACCCGATGGGCAGCAGTATAGAGGACGCCCATTCGCTGTCGAGCGGAGCCTCGGTGATAGGCCGCGATGCTCCCGTGCTCGATTCGGTAAAGTGACGACATGAGGAAACGGCATGGCCGTCGAGAAGGCCGGGCATTCGGCGCTCTTGGTGATTACTTCGAAAGGGAGGGAAGGGAAATGAAGCCGCGGATAACGGTGATCACGCTGGGCGTCGATGATCTCGAGGCCTCGGTGCGTTTCTATCGAGACGGTCTCGGTTTTCCGACGCAAGGCGTCGTCGGGAAGGAGTTCGAGCACGGCGCGGTGGCGTTCATTCAGCTTCAACCGGGGCTGCGTATGGCTTTGTGGCCGAGGACGAGCATCGCGCACGATACCGGGCTTCCGTCGGGCTCCCCGAATCCGACGGAAATGACCCTCGGTCACAACGTCGCGAGTCGGGCCGAGGTGGACGAGGTGATGGCGGCAGCGCAAGCCGCGGGCGCGACGATCGTCAAGCCTGCTCATGACACGTTCTGGGGAGGGTACTCGGGATATTTTCAGGACCCGGACGGGCATCTCTGGGAGGTCGTGTGGAATCCGGACTGGTCGGGGTAATCGGCTGCTCGTTCTCGTAGACCGCTCCGCGCGCGGCTCGAGTCTGCAAGCGCGGAAGAGCTGAAATGCGAGCGGCGGCATCGAGCCGAGAGCGCGGCAAATCCTCTTGCCGCGGCCGTTGAAACCTTCTTTGGATTGGAGTGTTGTTGCCGCGCGGCGCTTGAAAGTACCATGCGCGGGCGTCCCTCGGCGCGCCGAGCGATCTTCTTGGAGGAAAAGTCATGAAGCGACTGCACGTGCAGCGAGCCGCGTGGTTGGCCGGCATCGCCGTCGCCGCGACCGCATGTCACGCGGAGATCGAGGATCCGATCCGCGTCGACGGCGGGCTCGTCTCCGGCGCCGAAGTCACGTCGTCCGGCGTCCGCATCTATCGCGGGTTGCCTTTCGCTGCGCCGCCGGTCGGCGAGAACCGGTGGCGTCCTCCGCAGCCGGTCGAGGCGTGGGAAGGCGTCCGCGACGCGAGCAAGTTCGGCAACGTCTGCGTTCAGGCCGACACCGGACGCTACGTCAATATCGCGATCATGGAGGGCCAGCCGCCGCGCAGCGAGGACTGTCTGTATCTCAATGTGTGGACGCCGGCGAAATCCAAGGACGATCGCCTTCCTGTCATGGTGTACTTCTACGGCGGCGCGTTCACCGACGGGGCGGGTTCCGCGCCGCTCTACGACGGCACGGCGCTCGCTGAGCGCGGCGCCGTCGTCGTGACGATGAACTATCGGCTGGGTCCGTTCGGATTCCTCGCGCATCCCGCGCTCACCGCCGAGTCCGAGCACAAGAGCTCCGGCAACTACGGCATCATGGACATGGTCGCGTCGCTCGAATGGGTGCAGCGCAATATCGAGGCCTTCGGCGGTGACCCGAGCAACGTCACGATCTTCGGCCAGTCGGCCGGCGCGATGGCGATCACGTCGCTGATGACGTCGCCGCTCGCGAAAGGCCTGTTCCACCGCGCGATCACGCAGAGCATCATGGGCGGCGCGGTATCGCCGAACATGCCGAACGCGACGCTCGCCGCGCAGGAGGAGCAGGGCAAGAGCCAAGCCGAGGCCGCCGGCATCACGACGGTCGAGCAGTTGCGCGCGCTGTCGACCGAAGAGGTGGCGCGAACGTTCCGCGCGCAGACGATGATCGTCGACAACTATGTGATCCCCGAGGATCCGGCGATCGTCTTCGCGCAGGGGCGCCAGCATCCGGTCGATTTGATCGCGGGCGCGAATGCCGCGGAGCTGTCGTTCGGTCCGCGGCGCGCGGCGCCCGGCGAGTCCGACGGCTCCGACCGCATTTTCTGGACGGCGTGGCGTCTCGCCGAATATCAGCGGGCGCTCGGCAAGAACGCGTACGTCTATTGGTTCACCCAGGCCTCACCGGCACCGGAAGGTGCGGAGCCGTTCCTGCCGGTGCATGCGGCGGAAGTGAAATACGTTTTCGACAATCTCGGCGAGCATCCGCTGTTCCCGGACAACAGTGACGCGGCGCTCGCGGCCGCATCCGCCGCGGATCAGCGCGTCGCCGACATGATGGCGTCATACTGGGTCAATTTCGCACGCACCGGCAATCCGAACGGTGAAGGCCTGCCCGAGTGGAAGCCGCACACGGGGCTCGACGCCGTGAACGCGGTCATCCTCGACGCGGACCCCGCCTCTCAGCGTCTGCCGACGCTCGAGCAGATGCAGGCGCACGAAACGAGGCTCGAGGAGCAGCTCGACGCGCTGCTCGCGCGGTAACGTTCATCGCGCCCGGCGGCGAGCCGTGCCGCCGGGCGTGTCAGTAGCTTTCTTCTTCGCTCGGGAACGTCCGAGCCTTCACGTCGGCTCGATACTTCGCGAAGGCCTCCGCCATCTGCGCGCCGAGATCGGCATAGCGGCGGACGAATCGCGGACGGAACTTGGTGAACAGGCCGAGCATGTCCGGCGTGACGAGGACCTGCCCGTCGCACGCCGGACCCGCGCCGATACCGATCGTCGGGATCGAGAGCGACTCGGTCACGCGCCGCGCGAGCTCCGCCGGGATCTTCTCGAGCACGATCGCGAATACGCCAGCGTGCTCCAGCGCTTTCGCGTCGGCGAGAATCCGCTCCGCTTCCTCGGGCGTCGCGCCGCGCGCCTTGTACGTGCCGAACTTGTGGATCGACTGCGGCGTCAGGCCGAGATGACCCATCACGGGAATGCCCGCGTTCACGATTCGGCGGATCGTCGGGCAGATGTATTCTCCGCCCTCGAGCTTCACCGCTTCCGCGAGCGCTTCCTTCACGAAGCGCCCGGCGTTGCGTAGCGCTTCCTCTTCGCTGACCTGATACGACATGAACGGCAGGTCGGCGACGACGAGCGCACGCTTGACGCCCCGCGCGACGACCTGCGTGTGATAGAGCATCTGCTCCACCGTCATCGGGATCGTCGTGTCGTAGCCCGCGAACACGTTGCCGGCCGAGTCTCCCACGAGGACGAGATCGATGCCGGCGGCGTCGAGGATCGAGGCGGTCAGATAGTCGTACGCCGTGAGGCACGCGATCGGCTCGCCGCGGGCCTTCATCTCCAGAAGCCGTTGCGTCGTGACTTTGCGGGATTCTTGCGTTGCCATGATGCCCTTTCGAAGCTCCATCTCGGCTTGCGGCCGTCGCGACCTTCCCTGGTCTTTGCGAGCTCGTCGCCCCTCGACGCGGGTCCGACGCCATATTACCGCGTGCTCGGGCCGTCGGACGAGAACGAACGGTCCGACCTTTCCCGCGATCCCTTTTGGGGGCCCTATCGGTCCACGCGTCGGCGTTATGGCACCATTGGCCGGATCGAGGCATGGTCCTCGGTGCTCGGGGGGAGCTCCGGGAATCGGAAAGAACGCACAGCGCGGGCGGCCGAGAAGGGGACGCGGTGCCGCCTGCGACGACACTAGTCGAGGAGTACCGGATGACGTATCGACCACGCACCTCGCGTCGCGGCCGCGTGCTCGCGGCCGTGCTTGCCGGCGTCGGCATCGCTGCGTGCTCGCCGAGCGAGCACCCGGGGCATAGTCGAGACGAAGGGGCGAGCGCGCCTCCGACGACGGCGGCGCTCGCGCAGCGGCTCGTCGAAAGAATGGGCGGCATCGATGCGTTGAACGGCGTCGAGACGCTCGTCGGCCGCGGCAGCGGGATGCGCACCCGCATCGGTCAAATCCGCATCGCGGGCGGCGAGGACTGGACCTTGCGCGTCGAGCAGACCGAGACGATCGATCTCGCGAACGGCCGTGCCGCGTTCGAGTACACGATCTCGAACGACCAGTTCAACATGCAACGCACCGAGGTCTACACGTCGTTCGAAGGCCAGCCGATCGGTTGGAACACCGGGCCGGGGCGGCCGCAGATCGCGACGTCGCCGAACGGCCTCTTCAGCTGGGCGACGCAGAACTCGCCGCAGATGCTGTTGCGGCGCAACGTGATCACGGTCGCGCTCGCGGCGGCCGCGACGGCGTCGGATCAGCCGGCCGTCGAAAAGGAAATCGGTGGACGCGCGTCGCTCCACGGGACGGCGCGACTGCCGTCGGGCGAAGAGATCGGACTTTATTTCGATCCCGAAAGCGGCTTGCTCAACGCCTATACCGCGCTCGACACCGAGCCGATGCTCGGCGACGTCGTGGCCGAGTATCTGCTCGACGACTGGCGCCCTGTCGGCAACGTGACGCTGCCGCATTCGGTCACCATCCGCAAGGAGGGCCGCCCATTCTCGTCGCTCACGTACGAGTCGATCTCGGTGAACGATGCTTCCGCGTTGTCGATCTTCGAGGTGCCGGCAGCGGCGCTCGAGCAGGCGAGGCAGGTCGTGTCCACGGAGGGCTCGTGGTCGCCGCTCACGCTGAACGAGGTCGCACCCGGCGTCTATCATGCGGTCGGCTACTCGCATCACGGCATGGTCGTCGAGTTTCCGAGCTTCGTCGCAGTCGTCGAGGCGGCGTATACCGAGGTGCAGGGCGAGACGCTCGTGCGGGCGATCGGCGAGCGCTTCGGCAAGCCGATCCGCTACGTGATTCCGAGTCACCCGCACTGGGATCATACGGGTGCGTTGCGTCGTCTCGTGGCCGCCGGTGCGACGGCGATACTTGCCGCCGGGCACGAGGTCGAGCTGCGCGCCGTGATCGAGGCCCCGCATACGAATCCGCCCGACGAGCTCGCGCGGCGGCGCGCAGCGGGCGAGCGGGTCGGCGGCATCGAGGTGTTCACCGGCGAGCGCGTGATCGAGGAAGGCGACCGCCGGCTCGAGCTCTACGAGGTCTCCGGTATTCCGCACGTCGAGCCGAAAGTGCTCGCATACGTGCCTCATGCGGGCGCGATCTTCCAGAGTGACATCTTCTTCGGCGCGCCGAGCCCCGACGCGACCGCGCTCTACGAAGCGATTCGCGAGCGCGGGCTCGAGGTCCGCTCGATCGTCGATGGGCACGGCGGCGTCGTGCCGTTCGAGACGCTCGAAGCGGCGGCTCGCAGCTCGATCCAATGAGCGTTACGGCCGGGCCGCGCCGTTGCGGCCCGGCTCTTCGTCATGGGTGCTCGAGCCCCGCATTCAGTGCGGACGCGGCAAGTCGAGCGCGGGATTCCCGTCGAAATAGTCGAAGGGGCGAATCTCGAACCAGTGCCACAGCACCGGCATGACCGGCCAGTCTTCGGCACGAACCAAGTGGTGCATCCCGACGGTATACCAAGCGACGATATCCTTGCCGACGATGTCGCGATTCGCTTTCGTCCACGCGGGCAGCCCCATGCCGGGCTCGCTGAGGGTCGGATAATCCCCGGCCGCGTAGAGCTCGTCACGATCGTACGGCGTGACCCACAAGTGGTACTCGATGAATCCGGCGCGGCGCCTCGGATAGTCGTCCTCGCTGAGCAGCACGCCCGCCGTCATGCCCGGTCTGATCTGATAGCTCGTCGGATAACCCAGGCGGGTCGTGCGCGTCGTGCTGAGGAAGCGCCAAAGCCCGGGATGGTCGTGATGCATGTTCAACCGCGCTTCGAGCTCGGTGCGCGGTTGCCAAGCCTCACGCTTCCACACGCTCCGTCGCGGTGATTCCGGCGGCAGGATCTCCGTGACGAGGCGGTCCACGACGAAGTCGTTCCGCGTGCCGTCGACGTCGAGATCGAGCCGGAACGCGAAGTAGTGGTCGTGATTGACGCCGACGATGTGCTCGTCGACGAAGCGACCGTATTCGTCATCTTTGCTTCCCGCGCGGGCATCTCGGGCTTCGACCGTTTTCGCCTCGACGATGCCCGTCGCGCCGACACCGACGTGGATGGACCCGTCCTGTTGGAAGACCCAGTCGAAGATGTAGTCGTAGTTACCGATCACCGCGACGCTGCGAACCACGAGATCGCGTTTGAGCGCGATATCGAGCTCGTCGCTCAGGTGCCGCCAAGCCGGGTCCCCGGTTTCCCGCTCGAACACGCAATAGATGTTCGGCCGCGTTTGCGGGTGCCCCGACTCGTTCGAGATCAACGCGCTGAAATACTTGGCGTGAACGGGGCAGTCCGCGCCCGCGACGAGAGGCTTCATCAGGCCGGGTGCCGCGAACTCGCCGGCATCGAGGAAATTGCGGTGATACCAATGAAACGACGGATCCGAATACGGCACGAAGATCTCGGAAAGCGAGGCTTGGTAGAGGACGCTGCGAACGTCGTTGCCATCCTTGTACGTGACCATCGACAGCACGGGACCGACCCGCTGGTCCGCACGCAGATGGAAGCGCCAGTTCTGCCATGAGATCCAGTGCCCGTCGACCTCGAAACCGGGCCCGCCGGGCTGACTGACGAGAATCGGGCTCGGAACCTCGCGCGGAGGCGGGGTCGAGGTGCGATCGAAATCCGCCTTCGTCTTCGGCATCGGCACGATGCCCTCGTCGACGACGCGGATGACTTCCTGATTGGTCATGTCGACGACCACGTCGAGCCCGGCGAGCCCCCGCACCCAGCCGTTGCGCACGCCGCGCACGTCCCGGCAGCTGCCGTGACCGATCCGACGACCGCGCTGCTCGTCCGTTCCGAAGTAGCCCGGAGGCCCGATCGAGCAGCGAAGGAACGTCGTGTCCTCGTAGCCGCGGCGCTTGATCGCTGCGACGAAGTCGGGGTGCTCGAGCATCTTGTCGAGGACCTTCCTGTCTTCGCCGGACGTGAAATAGGGCTGAACCCCTTCGAGCTTCTCGTACGACTCGAGCCGCCGGCGCTCGAGATCGATCACGGCTTCGAAGGCCTCGCCGCCGTTCCGCACGACGGCCTTTGCCTGCCGGGGGCGCGGCGATCCGGGCGTCCACGCGAGAACGTCGGCTTTGTCGGGCTCGTAGAGGTGAATGCCCGAGAACTTCGTGTCGGGATCGACCTTGCCCGCGTCGTAGAGGATTTGGAGCACGTCCCAGTGCTCGTCGAACGACAGCGGATCCAACGGGTGCTCCGTCGCGTCCGCCGTCGCGATCGCCGCGCCGAGCAAAGCGCTCCCGATTCCCTTCGCTAGTTTCCGTTTCACTTTTTCGCTCATACCCAGCTCATCGTTCGAGGCAACGCCGCCTCAGAATCCGATCACGCGCTCGACGGTCCAGTAGAGCCCGAGACCGCCGACGAAGGCCGTCGCGGCTCGTGACGCGACGCGGTCGATCCGCACCTTGCGGAGCCCGAGAATCGCGAGGAGCACGGAGGCGACGAACAGCAGCTGTCCGATCTCGACGCCGACGTTGAAGAACGCGAGCGCTGTTGCCGTGCGAGTCGGCGATACGCCGAGCCCTCCGAGCACGCTCGCGAAACCGAGGCCGTGCACGAGACCGAATGCAGCCGTCACGAAAACCTGCCGATACCGCTCGGACGAGCGCCCTTCCGCGTCCGGCGCACCGGTCGCGCCGCGAAGCCGCAGCAGCGCCTCACGCGCCATGAGCACGACCGACAACGCGATGAGCGCCTCGACGGGACCGATCGGAATGCGCAGCACGCCGTAGTGGGCGAGCGCCAGAGAGATCGAGTGACCGATCGTGAACGCGGAGATCAGCCACGCGAGCCGCGTGCCCGAGGCGAGCATGCCGAGACAGAAGACGAACGCGAGGTGATCCCATCCGATCAGCACGTGCTCGGTGCCGAGCGCGAGGTACTGCCACGCGGTCGTCCAGAAGCCGGCGGGAGCTCCTTCCGCGTCGCGTTCCGACAGATCGATCACGCTGCCGGTCGATCCGCCGGGCAGTATTCGCGACTCGACGACACCGTCTCCGCGTACCCATTCGAGCATCGCGCCGTCTCGCCCCCACGGCATGCCGATCTTCATGTCGGTCGGCGACGCCCGGCTACAGTCGACGTGGAACTCGACCAGGCTTCCATCGTGAAGGCGGCGCACCTCGCGAGAGAGAGGCGTGCAACTCGCGGGCCACGTCGCCTTGAGCTCGGTATTCGCGGCGACGGACAGCGTCGCCGCCACGCGGTAACGGCCGTTCCCGTCCTCCGTGACCTCGAACCGTGCGATATCGAGATAGTCGGCGCACGCCGGCCCGGATAACGCGGCGCCCGCGGCGCATGTCGCGAGCCACGCGATGAGTCTGGCGGAGAACGTCATTCCGCGCCCCATCGCGCGGCTCGCGCGTCGTCGAGCCCGTCGCGGGCTGCGCGCTGCTCGATGACGATCTCGTAGCCGTCTCGAAGCTCGGCGACCTTCGCCGCGATCCGCTCTTCGCGTACCGCCGAGACGTAGTCCATCGTGAGTCTTTCCCGAAGCTCCGCGTAAGGGATCGGTTGCGGTTTCGTCACCTCGATGACGCGGACGAAGTGGTAGCCTCTGGGAGACTCGAGAGGACCGATCCATTCCCCCGGCGCCGAGGACAGCAGACGCTCGTAGAAAGCGCCGCCGAACGTGGTCCGCAGAACGCTCTCGGCATAACGATCCAGGCGGCTGCCGAGCCAGTGGCTGTCGCCGACGATCCGCTCGCCGGCCGCGAGCCGCGCGCGAATCTCGCCGGGACGTTCAGGACGCGCCGCGAAGAAGACTTGATCGAAGCTGATGCGCGTCTCGCTGTAGTAGTCCTCGATGTTCTCGACGTAGAACTCGAAGAGCTCGGCTTCGTCCGGAGGCTCGGGCGTGCCGCCCCAGAGGAGGCGCAGCTTGTCGACGAGATGCGAGCGCACCTTGGAGTCGCTCAAGTGCAAACCTTCCGCGAGCGCTTTGCGGAACACGACTTCCTCGTCGATCCATTGCCGAACGAGAAGACGCCTTTCGTCCTCGTTCGGCGGCCGACCGTAGAGCCACTCGAAGTCGCTCTCGAGGGCGGACTGGATGGCGTCCGTGACGACGACGGTGCGGCTCGCCCCGTCGTGCTCGAGGTCGGCGGACGTCGGCTTCGCGGAGACGAGCGCGTCGTACGCGAAGATGGCGACGGCCAAGAGCAGAAAGATCACGGTCGGCTCGCTCGGCAGCCGTCGACCGTGCAGCGACGGCTTCGATTCGCGAGAATCCTCGTCGGTCATGCGGTCTTCGAAAGCTCGACTAGCGATGCGTCGGACGCGGGGAGTCGCGAGTCGCGACTACTCCGCCGGCGTTCCCTGGCCGTGGTCGAGAACGAGAGGATGCATGTAATTCTCCTCGGTCACGCCCATCTTCCGCATCGCGATACCGGAGAGACACGCGTTCATCACGTAGTTCGCGTTCATCGCGCTCCGGTAGCTCAGATCGAGCATCGGCGCGAGATCCATGATCTCGAACCCGACGATCCGCGTTTCGGCGCAGAGCCGCCGCACGAGCGGAATGACCTCGCGAAGCATCAAGCCGCCCGGAACGGCGCGGCCGGCGGCCGCGAGCTCGACCGGGTCGATGACGCTCACGTCGAACGACACGTAGACGCGGTCCGGCCCGGCCTTGGCCTCGGCGAGCACGCGCTCCATGACGGCGTCCCAGCCGCGGTAGGCCACCTCCGCCATCGTGTGGTAGCGAATGCCCTGCTCGCGCATCCACTCGAGCGTCTCGAGGTCGAGCTGCGGTCCGCGCAGGCCGACCTGGATCAGGTGCTTGCCCTCGATCACGCCCTCGGCGAGCAGCCGGTAGACGGCCTGGCGGTCGGAGATCGTGTGCGAGCGACTTCTACAGCGAGCTCTTCGGCTGGGAGAAGATCCGCGAGCCCGACGTCGGGCCGACGGGCGTGTATCTGATCTTCGGCCGCGGCGACACGGAGCTCGGCGGCATTTACGACAAGGATGCCGGCGACCCGGCGTGGCTCAGCTACGTTCGGGTGACCGACCTCGCGGCGACGCTCGATAAGCTCGAGGCCGCGCGCGGATCCGTGCAGAACGGCCCGATGGACGTCCCGAACGGAGACCGCATCGCCCAGGTGCTCGATCCGTACGGCGCGGCATTCGCGCTGCACGTCGTCGCCGCGGACGCGGCGCCCTCGTCCGGCGGCGACACGAATGCATCCGACGCGGACGAATCCGACGCGGATGCGGCTTTACGGTCGGACGGCGGCACGACGGCGGAGTACGAAGCGCGCTCGACGCCGGTCTGGACCGACGCGCCGGCGGAAGAGACCGCGCCGGAGGCAGTGAAGGCTGCGAAGGAGAAGCGGGCGACGAAGAAGGCAGCGACGAGGACGCCTGCGGGAGAGGAGGCGCCCCCGAAGAAGGCGGAGAGAAAGAAGGCCGCAAACAAGAAGGCTGCAAAGAAGAAGGCCGCGAAGAAAGCATCGGCGCAGAAAGCAACGAAGGCCAAGACCACCTCCACGAAAGGTAAGAGGACCACGAAGGCGAGCGCCGGCAAGAAGACAGCGAAGAAGTCGAAAAAGAAGACGGCTAAGAAGACGGCTAAGAAGGCGGCTAAAAAGGCAGCGAAGAAGACGGCCAAGAAGACGACCAAGACCGCCAAGAAGACTGCCAAGAAGACCACCAAAAAGACCGCGAAGCAGTCACAACGCCGTCCGGCCAAGCGTGCGGCGAAGAAAACCCGCGCGAAAAAGGCCGCGAAGAAGCGGACTGCGAAGGCGACTCGGAAGAAGGCGGCGAAAAAGAAGCCGACCAAGAAGTCGCGCTGACCGGCCGCGTCAGTCGATCACAGCACGCCGGCGGCGCTCATGACCGCCTCGCACTTCTCGCGGATCTCCCGGGCGACCTCGAACGGATCACCGTCGACGAACTCGCTGCGGAAGAGCTCGACGGACAGCGGCCCCGAGTAGCCCTTCTCGGCGAGCTTGCGCAGGATCCGCACGACCGGCGCGACGCCGTCGCCCGGAATCAGGCGCCAGTCGTTGTCGATCAGCTCGCGCGGCCCGTCCTTCAGATCCTGGAAGTGCACGTGCGCGAGCTCGCCGTGCTCGATGAGATCGAGATCCTCGAACTTCCCGAGCCCGGACCAGAAATGGAAGAAGTCGAGCATCGGCCGGACGTTCGGATGCGCGGCCTCGCGGATCACCGCGAGCGTAGACGGCAGTGTCGCGAGATGCGTCGACGTCCGCGCGAACTCGATCATCGCCGTGAGACCGAAGCCTCGCGTGATCTCGCCGACCTCGCGGATGCAGTCCGGCGTCGCCGCGAAATCCTCGGCCGTGACGGGCCGCGTCGTGATCGACGGGCAGTAGATCCTGTCGAGCCCGAGCGCGGCGAACTGCTCGCAGCGCTTGCGCCACGTCTCGAGCGATGCCTCGCGCTCGGGACCCGGTATCCATACGTCAGGCAGCACGGCGGCCGCGGACACCGGGGTCAGGCCGAGGTCGGCGAGGAGCCGGCGCGCGCCGTCGAGCGTATCGTTCTCGAGAAACTCGTCGAGCAGCACGTCCGTCAGCTCGACGTAGCGGATGCCGGCGCGCGCCCAGCCTTCGAGCGAACCGCGAAAGCCGGCGCCGCCCGAAGTGTTCTGATGCAGCGCGAGCTGCATGCGGCCCGCGGGCTGCGCGTGCAGCATCTGCGCGAGGCCGGCCGCGAACGGCAGCGCGAGGAGGGTTCGGCGCGTCATCATGCGCGCACTCTATCGCCGAACGTGCCCGGTGACCAGCAGGCCCGAATCACGCGGCGTAACGGTGACGTGCCCGCCATAAGAGCAGGACGCCGATCACGAACGCGCCGAACCAGAGCACGCCGGTCGTGCCCGGCTCCACGCGTGCAAGCCGCCGCGGCTCGCCGGCATCCTTCGGCGCGCCCCGCTCGACGGACTGCAACAGGTAGCCGCGAAGCTCGGCGGAATCGACCGACTCCTCGGCGAGCGATTCCGCGCCGGGGATCACGCGGCTCGCGATGCGCGCGTCGTTCTGCCGTGCCCAGGCCTCCGCCGCGGCCGCGAGCTCCTCTATCGGCGCGCCGATCACGCGCTCGAGCGCGTCGACGTACGCCTCGACGGCCGGAGCGGGCACGCCTGCCGCGACGGCCTGCTCGACGATGAATCGCAAGAGACGCGGATTGCCGCAGGTCGTGTCCGAGCACGCGATGCCGTGCTCGAGCACGGTCTCGATGTGCGCCTCGACGAGCGCCGCGACCGTCGCCTCGTCCGCGGCCCAGTACGCCTTGCGCACCGTCTCGAGCATCCGTGCCGTGATGTCCTGGAACGCGGCCGGCGAGTGCTCGGCGAAGAACTCCCGCATGCCGAGGTCGTGCTTGTCCGCGACGTAGACGTCGAAGACCTCCTGCCACATCGCGTCGTCGATGACGTCCGTGACGGTCGCGTCCCAGCCCCACATGTACTCGACGAACTCGCGCATCGCACCGGCGCCGGCGTAGCCTTCGGCCTGCATGCCCTCGATCCAGGTCGGGTTCACGTAACGGCTGCGGAACTCGCCGCCGATGAACTTCTCGAGGGACGTCATCTGCGGATTCGACGGATCGCGCGTATTGGTGACGACGAGATCCGGCGTAGCGCCGTCGAGGTTGCGGATCGCGCTCGCGAGCCCGCCCATGTACATATAGAAGTCGTCGTTGTCGAGCGCGCCGTAGAGCATCGTCGAGCTCGAGTGCACGACCTTCTCGGTGCCCGAGAGCGCGAGCCGGAACACGTCCTCCATCGGCTCGCCCCAGAAACCGTTGCCGAAGCCGTGCCCCATGCGACGCAGGTAGTCGTCGCCGAGCGCGCGATCCGAGTCCCATGTGCCGCTCGACTCGGCGATCTTCGACACGGCGAGGTTGTACGTGCCGGGCGGCTCGTCGAAGATGCGAACGCCGGCGCGACGGTCGGCCTGCTCCTCCGAGTAGCCGCGCTCGAGCAGCGCCGCGCGCGTCGCGAGATAGTGCCGGCGCACGAGGTTGTCCGCCTCGTCGAGCATCTTCACGCGCTGCACGGCCTCGTCGATCAGGAGCGTCACGTTGCTGAACATGCCCTCGGCCGCGCTCGCGACGACGATATCGATACGCGGCCTGCCGAGCAGGCTCCGGGGCACGACGTCGATGCCGACGACCTTGTCGCGCTCGTCCCAGACCGGCCGTGTGCCGAGCAGATGAAAGATCTGCGACTCGACGACGCCCTCGTGGCGCAGGGTCTCGTCGCCCCAGATCACGAACGACACCTTCTCGGGGTAGCGGCCGTGCTCCTCGAGATGCTGCGCGAGCATCTCGTCGGCGAGCTTCACGCCGAGCTCCCATGCGGCACGCTTCGGCACCTTGTCCGGATCGATGCTGTAGAAGTTCTTGCCGGTGGGATACGCGTCGGGATTCCGAATCGGCTCGCCCCCGGTGCCTACCGGGATGAACCGCCCGCCGAGCGCGGCAACGAGGCTGTCGAGCTCGCGCGAGGCCGACTGCGCGATCCGAGCCCTCATGTCGTCGGCGAGGACCTTCGCGTCGTTCGGCAGGAGGCTCCGGTCCGTGCCGACGATCGCATCGACAGTCGACTCGAGCGCTTTGCCTTCGGGCGCGGTACCGAACGTATGAAGCCCGTACGGGATGTTCTGCCCGCGAAGCTCCTGGAGATACCCGATGATCTCGTGCACCGCTTCGTGATCGAGCCCCGCGCCGAGATCGAGGCCGAGATCCTTGTCGATGCCGAGCGCGATGACCTGCGCACGAATCTCCTCGGCGAACGCCTCGGCCAGCACGGGATTCCTGTGCAGCGCCGCGTCGTAATCGTTGATCCGCTCGTTGAGCGCCGCGAGCTCCGCATAGAGCCCGCCTTCGACGAACGGCGGCACCATGTGATCGACGAGCGTCGCGAGGCCGCGCCGCCGTGCGATGAGGCCTTCGCCGACGACGTCGACGTTGTAGATGTAGACGTTCGGGAGATCCGCGATCAGCGCATCGGACGCGTCCTCCTCGGTCTGGCCGACGTCCTTGCCGTCGAGCCACTCGTGCGTGCCGTGCGTGCCGACATGCACGATCGCGTCCGCGCCGAACTCGCGGCGCAGCCATTCGTACGTCGCGACGTACTGGTGATGCGGCGCGAGATCCTTCGCGTGGTAGAGCTTGTCGCCATCCTCGCCCCACGCGCGCGACGGCTGCGGCAGCAGAACCACGTTGCCATAACGGACGATCGGCACGACGAAGCGCTTCCCGGCGCCTTCACCGACCGCCATCAGGCTCGAGTCGCGGGGCTCGCCCCAGTCCGCGACGATCTTTTCGCGCAGCGCCGGCGCGAGCTCCGCGAGCCAGCGCTCGTAGTCCGCGACCGGCACGAGCGCCGCGTCGCCTTCGGCGACCAACGCATCGAGCTCGCCGGGCGCGTAGCCGCCTACGTTCCGCGCCTTCGTCGTGATCGCGCCGAGCACGGCTTCCGGCGACCGGTCGGACGCTGCCCCGACGTCATACCCTTCGGCCGCGAGGCGGTCGAGCACGTTCGCGAGCGACTCGGCGACGTTCAGATAGCTCGCACCGATGTTGGCCTTGCCGGGCGGGTAGTTGTAGTACATCAGCGCAATGCGCTTCTCGGCGTTCGGCTTCGAGCGAAGCGCCGCGAAGCGGCGCGCGCGCTTCACGCCCATCTCGATCCGCGACGTGATCGGCTCGCTCGTCACGACCGAGACGCCGGTCTCGAGGTCGAAGCGCCGCTCCCGGCTGCCGACGACGATCGGCGACACGAGACCCGCGAGCTCCGGCACCGCGACCTGAAACGTGCCCTCGAAGATAGAGAGCCCCGTCTTCGACTCGCGCCATTCACGCTCGCTGCGCCCGTAGAGCGTGACAAGGTTCATGACCGGCACGTCGAGCTTCGCGAGGTGCATCGCGGTCTCGAAGTCCGAGAAGCGGAACAGGAACGCCATCGCGACGTCGACTCGCGGCACGCCGTGCTCGTCGATGAGCAGCTCCTCGAACGCGTACGCGCCGGGATAACCGAACACCGGGATCGCCTCGGCGCCCTGCCGCTCGATCTCGCCGATCACGGCATCGAGCGCCTGCGTGTCGCCCGAGTAGTAGTTTGCTTTGTAGAACCCGACGGCGATCCTCGGCGCGCCCGGGCGGTGCTTCCCCGCGGCGCGCCGCCACGCGTCGAACTCGGCCCACGACGCGAAGACGCGGCCGCCGGACCCGCTTTGCGGATCCGGATAGTAGTAGCCGAGCTCGAGGCTCGGCTGGGGCTCCGGCAGCGCGAGCCCGTCGATGCCCGCCTTCGTCAGCGCGAGCTTCACGAGCCCGACATGGTTCGCGAAGCCCGAATGCTGCCAGTACGCGTGCGCGCGCTCGTCGAAGACGGCGCCCTTTGCGGTGAACTTTTCCGTCGCCGACAAGCCGACGCCGACGACGAGCACGGCGCCGCGTGCCGCGACGTGCGCGATCAGATCGAGGCCGTGCTCCGCGCCGACCTGATCGAGCATCTGCTCGTTCATCATGTCGACGACGAGCACGTCGGTCGAAGCAAGCGTTTCCGTCTCGAGCCTCGCCCGCGTCGATTCCGTCACGAACGCGAGCTCGACGCGGCCGCGGAGGTCCGGGTGCTCCGCGAGCACCGCCTTGAACGCCTGCAGCGTGACCGGCATCTGCCCGTCGGAGAAGAGATACGTCAGGCGGATCGCGTCGTCCGCGCGGGCGGCGCACGCGAGCAACAGCGTCGCCGCGGCCGCAGCAATCCGGCACCACGACGGAAAGCGGATCCCGAGACCGGCGAGCACGCGCTCAGTCCGGAACATAGATGATCTGCCCGTTCGCGAGCCGGTACGCGGAACCGAGCCGCTCGCCGTCGCCGGAAAGCGTCTCGCCGGTGACCTCGTACGCTTCGATCTCGGTGCCGCGCTTCACGATGATCTCGCTCATCCCGTTCGGCTTCGTCATGACCATCGTGAGCTCGGCCTCCGGGTCGAGCAGGTCACCGATGCGGTAGACCGAGAACAGCGTGACCATCAGCGCGACGATGAACACGACCGAGACGTCGAACAGGTTCGCGACGCCCGCGAGCGGATCGTCCTCGGGCTCACCTCCGGGCGGCGGCAAATTCAGGAACCTCGCCATAGGTCCGTTCCTCCTACGCCTTAGCCGCCTCGAGCTCCGCGGCGACCCGCTCCGCGACGAAGCGGAGCTCCCTGATCGTCTCGCCGACCCACCCCTGCCGGATGGTCAGGATCACGAAGGCAATCGTGCCGCACACGATGCCGATGATCGTCGTCGTGAACGCGACGATCATCTGCCCCGCCATCGCCTCGAGGTTGCCGCTCGCGAGCGCTGCGAGCGCGGTACCCATCGGGATCAGCGTCCCGACGAGGCCGAGGCTCGGACCGACCTTGACCAGCACCCGGGGCGCAGTGACGCGCGCGCGGATACGCTCCTCGTGCGCGAGCAGAATATGCTCGAGCCCGCCGTTCGCGAGGCCGGCTTCCGCATGGGCCGACTTGATCTGAGCGAGCATCCGCCTGAGCGTCGCGGGCAGCTCGGCCTCGCGCGCCGCGCTGGCCTCGAGCACCGGCCCCTTCTTGAGCCACCGCTCGACGTCGAAGCCCTGCCGCTCGCGGCGCCGCGCGAGCGCATCGACGATTGCGGAGCCCGCCATGAAGAGCGCCGCGGCCACGCAGATCCAAAGCAGCGCCATCACCGGCAGCCGCAGCACCTGACCGAGCGCGAACAGTCCATTCTCGAGAAGTTCGAGAAGATTCATCGTCTCCTCCATAACGCATGAATCGCCCCGCACACGAGGGCGCAGGCGGCCAGCGCGAACGCCCAGGCCGCGGACGCGGTGGCCGGCGGCTCGAGCGGCGAGCCGCGCAGCGTCGCGGCCGAATGCCATCCCGCCGAGACCGCGGGCGCCGCGGCGACGAGCACCGCGAGCGCCGCGACGAGCACGAGCGCCTCCTCGCGCAGGCTCGACGGCGCGAACCGGGGACGGAAAGCCGCGAGACCGCTCGACGCCGCCGCGACGACGGTGACGAGCGCATACGCGACGGGTACCGCGAGACCCTGGGCCGCGAGCACCGACGCCCAAACGGCCGCGAGCACGCCGCCGCACGCGAACGCCATCCACGCGGCACGAGGCGTCCAGAGCGCGACCGCGGCGCCGGCCGCGGTGAGCGCAGCGCCCCAGACGGGATCCGGCACGTGCGTCGCGCCGATCACGATCGCCGCAGCGACGAGCCCTGCGCAGAACGCGAGGCCCGTATCAAGGCGGCGCGGCTCGAGCGCGGCGAGCACTACGACCGCAAGCCCGCAGACGATACCGAGAACGTGGAGCAGCATGACTCCGTCGTAACGCGCCGGGCGGGCGAGGTCAGAACCGCAGACGCAAGCCGGCGTACAGCGACCGGCCCGCCGTGCGATAACCGATCAGCTCCTCGTACTCCCGGTCGCCGGCATTCTCGATCCGGCCGAAGAGCTCGATGCGCTCGCCGAGCGTGTACGCGGCGGACAGGTCGAGAACGCCGTAATCGTCGAGCGCGACGTCGCCGATGTCGATCGAGTCCTTCGATATTCTGTAGTTCGCGGAGATCCGCAGGCGGTCGTCGAGCGCCGCGTACAGCACCCCGACGTTCGCGAGGTGACGCGGACGGCGCCAGCGCTGCCGGTCGTCCGTGTTCCGCGTGTCGTTGTAGGTCCAATTGCCGTACAGCTGCCAGCGCTCGCGGACGATTCCGCGCACCGCGAGCTCGACGCCTTTCGACGCGCTCGTGCCCGTCGACTGGAGATACCCGGAGAAAGCCTCGAGGTCGAAAAAGATCTCGTCTGTCACGCGCTGGTGGAAATACGTGATCTCGACGTGCATGCCGCCGGGGCCGTCATATTCGACGCCGACGTCGTAGCCGCGGCTCTGTTCCTCGCGCAGCACCGTGTCGGCGGCCGGCGGCGTGTCGCTCTCACGATTATAGGCAACCTCGTAAAGGCTCGGGGCGCGGAATCCGGTCCCGTAGCTCGCGCGGTACTTCAGCGATGCGCCGCTCACGAGATCCTGAACGTACGCGGCACTCAGCCTGACGCTCGTGTGCGTGCCGAAATCCTCGTTGTCGTCGTACCGGACGCCGGCCGACACGTAGAAGCGATCGGCAAACCCGCCCTGATACTCGGCATAGTAACCGCGCTGGTCGCGCTGCTCCGTTCCGGTCGCCGTCGTCATGCGCTCGTCCTGGAAATCCACGCCGTAAGCGATCGTGGTGCCGGCCGTCGGACGGTAACTGCCGGAATACTCGAACCGAGCGATCTCACCCCGAGTGCCGAACGAAAGCTCTCCGTCGGCGAAGTCATCGCGGACGATGTCGATTTCGCTGTAAGCGATCCGATTCGCAAGACGATCGCCGTCGTGGTCCGCGGAGACGCGGTAGGTCCTCTGCTCGATCGTCCCGGTGCAGACGTGCGTCGGCCCATTCGCGCCGAAGCAACCGTCGTATTCCGTGAACGCGTCGATGTCTCTCGCGACGAGCTGCACACGCAGATTGCTCGCCGCATTCAAGCCGAGCTTGGCGTGCACCGTCGTGTTCTCCGCGCCGTCGTCGTCGGCGAGGACGGTATCCGAGGTCATCGCGTTGAAGCCTCTGGTATCGAGCTCCGTGATGGAAACGTAGAAGTCCCCCTTCTCGTTGCCGGCTGCGACGCTGCCGTCGAGCTTGCGCGTGTCGAAAGGTCCCTGCTCGATGCCGATACGGCCGTCCAGATCGCCTTCGCCGCGGCGCGTGATCACGTTGACGACCCCGCCTGCGTCGGCACCGTACATGAACCCCTGCGGCCCACGCAGCACCTCGATGCGCTCGAGGTCCCCCGTCGTCAACAAGCTGTCGAAGACCGGCTGCGCTTGCGTGCTGCTCGGATCGATCGACTTCACGCCATCGATCACGAGGAGCGTCCGATGCGCTTCCTCGCCGCGGATTCTGAGGGAGGTCGTCTTACCCTGCCCGCCGCTCGTCGTGACACTGATTCCAGGTTGCGTCCGGAGCACGTCCGCGATCGAGTGATAGCCGCGAAGCTCGATCTCGCCGCCGTCGATGACCGACACAGCGGCGCCGATCTGACGGCGCGGCGTCTCGACGACGCTCGACGTGACGACGATTTCCTCGAGGCTCGACGCTCCCTGGGCACGGACGCCTGCCGCGCCGACGGCGCATGCCGCACCGACGAGGACTGCGATCCATCGCGGCGCGGCGGGCTGCTGTGTAGAGATTTTTCTTTCCGACATCGGAACGACGGGTGAGCGGGATCGTCAGCCCGCGGTTGCGTTGTCGGAAAGCCTAGCGGCTGCGAATTCCGGGATAAGTAATTAACGGTAGCCTTAACGTTGTTAACACAATGAAATCAAGCGCTTCGGCGCGAAGAGCGGCGCTGCCGCCGGTCACTGCCGCACGCCGATGTCGAGGCGCGGCCGCAGCGGAAACGTGCGCCGATCGAGCGGCACGGGAGCCGGCCGCCTCTGCCTGATGGGCCAGAAGATAGACAGGCTGAGTGTTCGAGGTTCGAGGAAGGCCTGCTTGCGGTTCGCTCTCGTTTCGCCGCAGGCGCCGCTCCCGCTAGCGGAGCTGGCTGTCCTTGTTGCCGCGCCGGTTGTAGCCGGCGCGCGGCGCCGCGCGTTCCGCGTCGTCGATCGCGGCCTGGCAGGTCACGCAGCGACGAACACCCGGCAGCGCATCGCGCCTCGCCTTCGGGATCTCGCTGCCGCAGTCTTCGCAATGCTCCAGGCTCTCGCCCGTCGGCAGCCTGCTGCGCGCGGCGTTGATCGCGTCCTCGACGTTCGCGTCGATTTGTTCCTGAACGGCCCCGTCGCGGGCCCAACCTACGGCCATGGCGCGAGCGTAGCCTCGACACAGAGGCTCGGGCAAGACCGTGCCGTTCGGCTCGGTGGGCGAGCGCGACACCGCATTCGAGCATCTCGTCGCCGACCTTGCCGCGGTCGCCGCCGCGCTCGATGACGGCGAATGAAGAAACCGGGCAGGATCAGGCTTCGACCGGCTCGCGCGCGTCGGCCGCTTCCGGCGCGGCGGCTGCACGCCGCTCGATCGGCGCAGGCGCGGGCTTGCCGAGAATCATATCGGACGCCTTCTCGGCGATCGCGACGATGCTTGCGTTCGTGTTGCCGCCGACGACGCGCGGATAGACCGACGCGTCGGCGACACGCAAGCCTTCGAGGCCGTGAACCTTGAGCTCGTGATCGACGACCGTATCGTCGCCGCGCGGCCCCATCCGGCACGTCGAGCCGGGATGGTGCACGGTGACGAGCGTCTCCCGGATATAGGCTGCGAGGCCGTCGTCGTCCGTGACCGATGCTCCCGGTGCGCGCTCGCGCGCGTCGTACTTCGCGAACGCTTCGTGCGCGATGATTCGTCTCGCGAGCTTCAGCCCGCGGATCAGCGCATCGAGGTCGGCATCGTCGCTCAAGAGAGCCGGATCGATCAGCGGCGCCGCGAGCGGATCGGGGCCCGCGAGCCGCACGCGCCCGCGGCTCTTCGGATAGAGACACACGACCGCGACGACGAAACCGTGCCCGATCGGGATCGGGAACGGCTTGATGTTGCGCCTCGCCGGTTGAAAGACGACCTGCATGTCCGGCCGATCGAGGCCGGGCCGCGTCTTGATGTACGCGTTCGTCTCGAACAGGTTGCTCGCGAGCGGCCCCGTGCGCTTCACGAGATACTGCGCGATGTTCGCGATGTCGCGCGGCAGCGCCTTCCATGACACGCCGTACGACGTCGGGTCGTCCATGTCCATCACGACGAACGCGGAAGGATGGTCGTGCAGATTGCGGCCGACGGCCGGGAGATGGTGCCGGGGCTCGATGCCCCACGACTTGAGGTCCCGCTCGTCGCCGATACCGGAATGCATCAGCACGTGCGGCGAATGGTACGCGCCTCCGCAGAGGACGACTTCCTTGCGGGCTCCGAGCCTGCGCACGCCTTCGCCCGTCTGGATCTCGACGCCGACCGCGCGTCTGCCGTCGAGCAGGATCCGCCGCGCGTGCGTCCTGGTCAGCACCTCGAGGTTCGGCCGCCGCATCGCGGGCCTCAAGTAAGCGCTCGCGGTGGACACGCGTCGGCCTTTCCAGATCGTGCCCTGCCGGTAGCCGTAGCCATGCGGCTCGGGCGCATTGAAGTCCTCGCAATACTCGTAGCCGAGCGCGGCGATGCCGGCGTTGAACGCTTCGCAGAGGCGGTTACGGCTCGTCGGGAAGCTCACGCCCATCGGGCCGCCCGTCGCGTGGTACGGCGAGCCGGCGTACTCGGGGTTGTGCTCCGAGCGCAGGAAATACGGCAGAAGCTCCGCATACGACCAGCCCGGATTCCCCATCGCAGCCCAGTCGTCGAAATCCTGTGCGGGCCCGCGATAGTACGCCATGCCGTTGATCGAGCCCGAGCCGCCGATGACTTTGCCGCGCGGCAACGGGATGCGTCGATCGTTCACGTGAGGCTGCGGCACCGTCGTCAGCCCCCAGCCGAACTTCGGGCTCATGATCGCGGCGCCGACGGCCGCCGGGATCCGGATGAACGGATGCTGCTCCGATCCGCCGGCCTCGATCAGGCAGACCCGGTGCCGCGGATCCTCGGACAGCCGAGCCGCGAGCACGCAGCCCGCGGTCCCCGCGCCGATCACGATGTAGTCGTAGTCTCGGTCGAATTGCGTGCTCGTGTTCAAGTCGCCGCCCCAAGCCGTCGCCGATCGATCGCGTCCGCCGCAGGCGCGTGCACCTGCGCCGTGCGTTGCGCTGCAGTATAACGAAACGACGACGGCCGATCAGACGCGAGGCGACGGCGGCCTGGCAAATGCCGATCCGCTAGAGCGCGGCCGACGCTGCGATGTCCGACAGGCGTTGGAACCGCTCGATGTTCGGCGCGGGCTGCATCACGCCCGCGGTCAACGCGACGAACGTCATGTCGAGCTCGGGATCGACCCAGAAGAGCGTCGAGCCCGAGCCGTAGTTGCCGAACGTGCGCGGAGACGTGAGCGTCCCGAACAGGTTCGGGCAGACGTTCTCGCCGGCGAGGTTGAAGCCGAGCCCGATATAGGCGGGGTAAGGCTCCCACCCGTGATTGATCGCGATGCCCTTGTAGAGCTCGTTCGGCTTGTCCCCGGTCCAGTTGCGCGTTGCGAGCTTCAGCATCGCCGGGGACACGATGCGCCGGCCGTCGAGCGTGCCGCCGCGGCGCAGCATCTCGGCGAAGCGAAACAGATCGGGCACCGTGGACACGGCGCCGACCCACGGCATCTCCGCGTGCTCGTCCGCGAACGCGCCCTGCGGGCCCGGGCAGTTTCGGCTCAGGTGCTCCTGGGGCGGCTTGCCGCGGAAGTCCGGGAAGATATGCCGTTCGGCGAGATCCTTGCGCACGCCGATCGAGGTGTCCTTCATGCCGAGCGGCGTCAGCACCTCGTCCTCGAGGAGCTGCCGATAGGTTCTGCCTCGCGGATCGCAGCGCCGCACGGCCTCGCCCATCAGCGCATGGTGCACGAGCGGCGAATAGTGCACGCGCTCGCCGGGCGGTGCGATGGAGTGGATGTTCTCGCAGATCGCCTGGATGATCTCGTCGAGGCGATCGATGTACATCCCGGGCTTCGGAATCCACACGGGCGGAAGCCCCGACGTGTGGGTCAGCAAGTGGAAGAACGTCACGCGCTCGCGCGGCCCGCCCTTGAACTCGGGGATGATGTCGCTGACGCGCGTCGTCAACGCGAACTGCCCGAGCTCGATCGCGCGGAACACGAGCACGTTCGTGAAAGCTTTCGTCAGCGAGAACAGCGAGAAGACCGAATCCTTTGCGAGCGGGAGCGTTTTCGCCTCGTCGCCGTGGCCGATCGCCTCGAAGAAACCAAGCTCGCCGTGCCGCGCGACCGCGATCACCGCGCCGAAATAGCGGCCTGCGGCGATATCCGCTTCGATGACGGCCCTGAGATGGGCGAGGCGATCCGGATCGAGACCCGAAGCACGTTGAGACACGGACCCCCCTCTCCTTCGGCGAAGGCGTGCTTATACCGAACGCGCCGCTCGATCGTAAACCTCCCGCGGCACGTCCCCGCCGGGCTACTTCGCTCGCCCCAAGTAGCCTTGCGCGATCATCGGGATCGCGACGACCTGATTGCGCGCGCTCGGCGTGCCCCAGCCGCCGTAGAACACGATGCCGAACAGCGTCTTCTTGTCCGGGCCGCCGAAGGCGACGCCGTGAATGCCCTGCGGGCCCGGGATCGACCCGAGGAACTCCCCGTCCGGCGCAAAGACGTCGACGGACGAGCCGGTGGAAACGTAGAGGCGCCCTTCGCTGTCGACCGCCGAGCCGTCGCCGCTCCGTCCGCCGCGAAGCCGCCCGAACTCGCGCCCGTTCGCGAGCGCACCGTCGGCCTCGACGTCGAACGCGAGCACGACCTCCCCGTTCGTGACGTAGAGCGTCGTCTCGTCCGGGCTCAGCACGACGCCGTTCGCGGCCGTGATCCCCTCGCCGTACTGCGTGACCTCGCCCTGCGGGTTCGCGTAGAAAAGCCCCGTTCCGGTGACCGTGAAATAGACGCCGCCGCGAGCGTCGGCGGCGAGGTCGTTCAGCACACCGCCGACGCACTCGAGCGGCTCGCCGCGAAACGAGGCCGCGAGCTCCCTGCGCTCGGGCTCGAGCTGAATGATCCCCGAGCGCAATCCGCGCGCGGCGACGAACAGCGCGCCGGTCTTGTTGCGCGACAGCGCGCCGCCGGTCCGCGTGTCCTCGTGAATGATCTCGGCGAGCCCGGTCGCCGGGTCGAGGCGCATCACGTTGCTCGCATCGTTGTTCGCGAAGAGCATCCTGCCGCCGTCGTCCGCGATGATGCCGTCCGCATTGTTGCCTTCCCAGGACCAGACGACGCGCCATGTCTCGCCGCCCGCGATCACGCCTGGAATCTCGGTCGACGTCGGCAGCGCAGGCGGCGGAGGCGGCGCGGCGTCGGCGGCGGAGCCGCTCCGCCCGCCGCCGAGCGAGAACCGTCGCGCTCGGCGTTGTGGTGCGCGCCGAAATGCACGACGCCGAGCGGCTCGCCGGGACGCACGTCGCGCACGGCCTTGACGCTCGGATACATGAGCGAGTGATCGCCGCCGACGAGGAACGGCACGGCGCCCGCGGCGACGACGTCGAGCACCATGTCGTAGGCATGATCGAGACCGCGCTCGAGGCTCATTCGATCGACGGCGAAGTCGCCGTAATCGACGATGTTCAGCACGGCGCCCGGATCGATCATCGAGTAGAGGTCGCGATCGGCGATGCCGTGCATCGCGCGCATCGCGTTCGGACCGTTGCGAGCGTCCCGCTTTCCGCTGCTCATGTTCTGCGGGATGCCGGCGATCGCGACGTCGACCGCACCGGCGACGAGATCCTCGGGAGTCAGCGCCACGGGCGCGCCGGCGAACGTGGGTATGCCTCCTCTCTCGTAGATGTAACGCTTGACGCTGAAGGGGCCCGGCGCGCGCTCGAGCTCGTCGAGGGCGCGCGGCTTCAGCACCTTGAACGAGTTGAACTGCGGCGACTCGGGATTCAACGGAATCGCACCCATGTCCTCGCCGGGCCGGTAGGCGAACGCGGCCACCGCGGCCATCATGTCGGCGACGAGCTGTCTCACCTCGTCCGGCGACCGCCGCTCGAGCTCCTCGACGAGCTTTCCGCGACTCGGAAAGAGCCGCAGGGGACCCGGCCCTTCGAGAAACTCGCGCTGCTTCGGAGAGAGCGCCTTCAGCTTGTGCTCGAGGCTCGGCTCGACCGGCGCGGTCACGTCGTCGGCCGATGCCGTCGCGCCTCCGAGCTGCAGCAAGCAGAAAGTCGCGGCGAACAGGAAGCCGCGCGTTGTCTTCGTCATCGTTCGTTCTCCTCGCGGCGACCGTCCTGCGCGTGATCGAGCGTCACGGGATTCAGGTAGTGCGGCTCCGTGAGCCCGAGCTTTCTCATGGCGATTCCGGTCAGGCATGCCTTGACGATGAACGCGCTGTGCAGGCTCGTCACATACGTCGGATCGAGCTCGGGAGCGACCTCGACCAGGTCGAAGCCGACCATGTCGTTCTCCGCGCAGAGCCGACGCACGATCGGAATCGCCTCCCGCGGCGTCAGCCCGCCCGGCACCGGCGTCCCGGTGCCGGCGATGTACGACGGGTCGAGCACGTCCACGTCGAACGAGATGAAGAGCCTGCGGCCGTTCGCTTTGGCCTCCGCCAGGACCTCCTCGAGAACGTGGTCCCATCCGTACCGCTCGACCTCGGCCATCGTGTGATAGCGGAAGCCTTCCTCGCGCATCCATCGGTACGTCTTTTCGTCCGGTCCGCTCGCGCGCAGACCGACCTGGATGTAATCGCCGCCCTTGATGAGGCCTTCCGACAGCAAGCGATAGATCGGCTGCCCGTGATCGATGAGATGAGGCCGGTTGCGTCCGATGTCGTAGTGGGCGTCGAAGTGAATGATCGTGACGTTGCCTTTGCCGTACACGTCGATCATCGCGGCGACGTCCGGATACTCGAGCGAGTGATCGCCGCCGATGATCACGGGAATCGCGCCCGTCTGGGCGATCTCTCTGACCACCTCGCGCACGTGCTGCATGCTGCGCTCCGTGCTGTCGTTGTCGATGGCGATGTCGCCGTAGTCGACGATGTTGAGCACCTCCGACGGGTTCACCTGCGTATACTGGTCGTTGCCCGCCATGTAACGGCCCATGAGCCGCAGCGCGAGCGGGCCGTGGTCAGCGTCCCGCCAACCGGACCCCATGTTGAGCGGCGCGCCGACGATCGCCACCTCGACGTTACCGGCGACGAGATCTTCGGGCGTCAGCGCTACCGGCGCGCCCGCGAACGTCGGAATGCCGCTCCCGCCTCCCATGTAGCGCGAAAGGTCGATCGGTCCAGGCTCCCGAGGCGGATCGAAGCTTCGCGGCCGGCGAATCTTCCATGCGTTGAAGGTCGGCGATTCGGTATTCAGCGGGATCGCGGCGAAGTCACGGTCTGCCTCGAATTTCTGTTGACGCTCGACCCACATCATCGCGTCGACGTACGCCTTGACCTCCTCGGGCGAGCGCTTTTCGAGCGCTTCGATCAGCTTTTCTCGGCTCGGCGCGAACCGCTCGACGAAATCGCTTCCGAGGAACTCGCGCTGCTCGGGAGTGAGCAGCTCGAGCTTGGGGCGCAGCGAGTCCGGAAGATCGACCTGCGCGATCGCGGGAGCGGCCACGGCCGAGATACAGGCCGCGGCGGCGTGGCGCGCGAGCCGGCGCGCCGATGAAGCACGAACATGCATCGCTCGAGTCCTGTCCTTGTTCGTTTCGCGCGGCCGGCCGGGTGCGCTGTGCCGCACGCGTTCGGCCGGCCGACGCCGTTGCACTAGAGCCTGAAGTTCACGCCGACGTAGAACGCCCGGCCGACGGGGCTGACCGGATACGACCGCTCCGTCACGAAGGGCTTCACGTCGGTGACGTTGGCGATACCGCCGTAGAGCCGCAGCCTGTCGCTCGCGTCGTACGCACCGCTGACGTTGTGGATGAGCACGTCGTCCGTGAAGGCAGCCGGGCCGAAGTTCTGCAGCGCCGTTTCGATCTCACCGCCGTCCTCGTATCCGAGCACCTGCTCGCTCAAGTACTGCGTCTGCCAGGACGCCGAGATTCGACCGGTCGAGACGTTCACGGAAAGCTGCGAAGACCATTCGGGCCGGCGCATCTCGCCGAGCTCGTCGTCGATCGACGGAGGTTCGCCCGGATTCGTCGGCTCGATGAACTTCAGCTTGTTCTGTTTCGTCACGATACCGTCGATTCCGACGATGAATCGTCCGGCTTCCAGCGTGTAAGACGCGTTGAAATCCCAGCCCGACGCCTCGGCGGCGCCGAAGTTCAGCATGGTCTGACGTAGGAACGTGAATCCGCCCGCCTGCGCCGAGGTCGGATTCGAGTTTCGCTGGATCAGCTCGCAGAACGGATTGTTGATCGACGGCGCGTCGTAACAGCCGTTGACGATGTTCTGCGCGGAGATGCTGGAGATCGCGTCGTCGATGACGATATCCCAATAGTCGAGCGACAGAACCAGGCGGTCGACCTTCGGCGGCTGGAGCACGACTCCGAAAGTCTTCGTCGTCGCGTCTTCCGGCTCGAGATTGGGATTTCCGCCTATGACTCCCGGGAAGCCGGCCGACAGCGGATCGTCGAAGATGTAGTTGCCGGAGGCATCGAAGACGTTCTCCAGAGGCACGTTGAACGACGCGAGGTGAGCGACGCAGTTCGCCTGCCTGAGCGCGGGATCGGGCGCCTGGGAGATCTGGCCGGCGTCGCACGGATCCACGGGGCGGAAACGCTGACCCTGCTCAGGCGAGTACAGCTCGAACAGGTTCGGTACTCGTATCGCCCTGCTGTAGTTCGCGCGGAAACGAACGTCGCTCACCGGCGCCCAGACCAAGCCGTAGCGATACGTCGTGTTATTGCCGAACGTCGAGTAGTCGGCTCGCCGCACGGCCGCGTCGATCGTCAACTCGTCCGCGAAAGGCTTCGACGCGAGCAAGGGCAACGAGAGCTCCGCGAACACGTCCCACACGTCGTAGCTCGCATCGGTATTCGCGAGCGTCGTCGACGGATCCGCGCCGAGCGCGGCGGCATTGCTCACGTCGCCGACGAAATCTCCAGGGGAGTAGGGCGTGCCGTCCGGCGTGACGCCGGCCACCTGAATGATGCCGCGATCGTACTCGTCGAACGTCTGCCGGCTTTTCTCTTCACGCCATTCCGCGCCGAGCACGAAACCGACCGGACCGCCGGGCAGGGAGAACAGCCGACTGCTGTCGCCGCTGATGAAGCCCGTGACGACGCTCTGCTCGATGCTCTCCTCGACAATCCGGTCATACGTGAAGAAGTCGATCGCTTCCTGGCTGATCGCGCCGCGTCCGCCCCAGATGTTCGCCGGTTTACACTGCCTGTCGCCCGGCGTGAACGTGAAGAAGGGAGAAGGCGCGCCGCCGCCCACGTAGGTCGGAATGTTGAAGGGGGTCGTCGGAGGATACGCGGTAAGATCGAGATCCGAGCGACAGACGGGCTCGCCCGTCTCCGGATGCGTGACGACGTCGATCGCGGCGAAGAAGCGGTCCGTGATCATCGCCTCGCGATCGATCAGCTTTCGCTCGAACCGACCGAAATTCGCCGAGATCTCGTAATCGAGCGCGGGCTTGTCGAAGGAGCCGCGAGCGCCGGTTACCAACCTGTATGTCGTGCGCTCGTTCGTCGAGATGTTCGGCCCCCAATCGTCGGAATCGCGGGAAATGTACAGGCCGCCGGGCCCCACGACAGGATGACCTTCGTTGTCGGCATAGGGCTTCAGCGCTTCCGGCAAGAACGGGTTGTCCGGCGCGCCGTAGAGCAAATCCGTGAAATTGTGGCCGCCGCCGCCGAACTCCACCTCGTGATAGACGTATTTCGATTCCCAGAAAAGCTCCGCTTTGGGCGAGAACTCGTAACGGCCGTTGAAATTGACCGCGTACTTTTCCTCCTTGGGCAGAACGTAGGGCGAGTTCGGCGCGATGAAGCTCTGCGATGCCCCGAACTGGTTGAAGTTGCTGGCTATCAAGCCGTCCTTGTACGGAACGGGATTGCCGGACTCGTCGAGAAACCAGCACCCGCCGGCTCCGCCGAACGAAGCCGCGCCCGCGAACGTGGAGTTGTATCCGGTAAAGCTCTGCAGGCAATCGGGCGTGCCGTCGCCGTCGACATCCGGCTCCGCGCCGAGGGGAATCGAGCCGGTGCCGAAAGTGCCGATGGCGACGACGCCGTAAGGCGACGTCACGTTGAACGTCCGCCCGGGCAAGAAGACTCGCGGGGGCGCGGTCGCCGCTCTTTCGATCAACGCGAGCTCGGCTGCAGTCAACGCAGGCGTTTCACCGAATGCCTGCTCGTACTGCGCAATGAAGCTCTCCGCGGTCGGAATGCGTAACCCGGCCGGATACAAGCCGGTGTTGGAGAAGTCGTAGTATCTGCTGAAGTTCGGCGTCGACGCCGCATCGATGTCGCCGTGCTGAAAACGCAGAGCGGGGTTCGCGTCGTCGTCGTGCATGCCGTCGTTCGCGAGAAAGTCGCGATCACCCTGACGCAGCCCGGCGCTGTACTCGTGCTGGAACGAGACGATCACGTTTCCGTGTCGCTCGTTGAAGTTCCGGCCGAAGAGCAGGCTGAGGCTCGACGTCTCCGCGTCGCCTTCGCCGGAGACGCCCGGACGGAGATCGAGCTCGAATCCCTCGAAGTCGTCTTTGAGCACGATGTTGACGACGCCGGTCACCGCGTCGGCTCCGTACACCGCGGACGCACCGCCGGTGAGCACCTCGACGCTTTCGATCAATGCCGAAGGGATGGTCGATATGTCTACCGCCAACGTTCCTTCGATTCCCGATACGTGCCGACGCCCGTTCACGAGCGTCAACGTCCGATGGAAACCGAGTCCCCTGAGATCGAGCGCGCTTCCGCCGACGTTGTCGGCGGCTCCGACGTTTCCCGGCTCGTTGTCCAGCGAATTGCTCGACGTGATCGACGACAAGAGCGCCGGGTTGTCGTTGAGGATCTCGCCGATGTCCGTCGTGCCGGTCTGTCTCAGCGTCTCCGCGCTGATCGTCGAGATCGGCTGAGCCGTGTTCGCGTTGGACCGCACCATTCGGCTGCCGGTCACTACGACTTCCTCGACGAAACCATCGAGGGTCCTGGAAGGCACTTCCTGAGCGTCGGCGGCCGGCGCAACTGCAGTGCCTGTGCAGAGTGCGATCAAATAGCTCAGCCGGCTCCGGGCAAGATTGTCGATGCTGGTCATGGTCGCTCCGCTGCGCGAAGGAAGTTCTCGACGCTTCCTTGTGATCGACGTTCTGTGTGATGGCTCCGCGCACGACGCGACGATTGCATTGCAACAACGAGTGCTGCCTGCGATCGCTTTGTGTGCCGTGGCGAAAAGGTTCCAGCAATCGTCGTGCCAAGAGGACCGATGCAAGATCGAACAATGACTTAGTGAAAACGGCGCGACATGCACGCCGAGAAAATGTTCCGCATGAGGGCGTTTCTCGACTTGCGTTGCATCAAGACGAAGCTTCTCGACGAAAGCGAGAAGGAGATGCGACGTGAAGAGCATCGCGATGCGAAGCGACGTCCGCGAAGTCGCATCGGATCACGCTCGGGCACGCGTCGTCGAGACGTTGCGCGAACCGAATGCAAGTCGGAACGCGATTGCTTCACGCTGTGGCACGCGCCGCCGTCGCTCGCTCTCGATCGGGGCGTGAGCGCGCCTGCAGGAGGCCGTTCGCGGAAGAGTCGCTCGAAAGTGATGCACGCATGCGCCGCGGAACGGCGCAGTACGCACTCAATGCGTCATCGCGTAGATCACGTAGTTGACGCCGAAGCGATACGCGGTCGCGGTCATCGGCGCGGGATAGTACGGGTCGTCGGCGTGCTCCCACGCGTCGCCCATGTCGATGTTATGGTTGATCGCGACCATGAGTCGGCCGCTTTCGTCATAGATGCCGCGCCAGTGCGGCGGACCCTGCATGCGCTGCCAGCGGAGATGACGCTCGCCCGGAATCTGCGTGCGTTTGTCGAGGCTGAACAGGAGGTTCATCAGTGCGTCGTCCTGCGGGATGTCGACGATCGGGCGCCCGGGTAAAACTTCCCGCATCACGCTCTCGAAATACCACCACTCGCTCTCGCCGTGAAAATCGTCGAACACGAGAAAACCGCCGCGCAGCAGATACTCCCTGAGCCGTTCGATCTCGCGCCGCGCGGGCTGCCAGCGCCCTTGTGCGACCTGCTGCACGAACAGCCACGGATAGTCGAAGATCCGATCGTCGTCGAGCGTGAGATGCCGGCTGTCCGACGCGACGTCGACGCGCGTCATGCGCGCGAGCGCAGGCAGAAAATGCGCTTCCGCGTGCGGATAATCGACCGCCCAGAGCGGATTGCACCAGCCGCGGGAGCCCGCGCAGCCTCGCGTGTCGTAGGCGAGCCGCGCCATGTGGAACTCGGCCTCGGGCGGTTCGGCCGAGATCGTCCCTTCGCCGAGCCGGCTCTGGCCGCTCGCGAGTCCCGCCCCGAGCCCGAGGAGCAGAGCCGCGAGCCTTTGCGTTCGAGGTTTCGATCTCGGCGTCCGGGGCATCGGCGAATCCTCCGTCCCGCCATTGATGCCTGGCCGAAGCGAACCCGTCAAGCGAATCGTCGGCGCAACGCGGTTGCTAAAGGGGACACGAGGGCGGGCATGGCGCTATCGACCCTTCGCGGGACCGCTGTGAATACGTCTGCGTGCGCTGCGTCCGCGGCGTCCCTGCCGCGGACGCTCCCGCGAAGGATCGACAGCGCGATGCCCTCTTGGGCTTTGAGGTTGCCCTCTTGGACGTTGCGGTGTGCTCGTTCGGCGGTAGCGATCAGAATCGATAGACCATCGTGTCGCCGTCGCGGGCGACGTGTACGACGCGGTGCGCGTTGTCCTCGAGCAGTCGGCGGAAGTCCGCGCCGATCGCTTGGTCGTTATCCAATACCGACGTCGACGCGAGCAACCATTTCGTGCCGGGCGTCTTGCGCAGCGTCCGCTCGAGCTCCTTCGCGCTCGTGATCAGGGGAACGGCGACATAGAGATCCCGCAGCACCCCATCGTGGACGTAGGTCTGGATCAGCTCGTCGCCGGATCGATAGGTGCCCGAGATGAGGCAGTAGTCGAGCCGCCCGATATAGTTGAAATACTCTCGGCATTCGAAGGTCAGAATCTCGTCGCCCGGGGCGGCGTGCTGCAGCACGTGCTCCGCGGCCGAGCGGTAGTCCCTGAAGCCGCGTATCTTGAACGCATCGGAAAGCGCACTTCGATCGTCGTGCTCGCGCTGCGCGACGAGCCAGCCGCGCAGCGGACTTGCGTCGTAGACGACGACGAGCGCGGCCAGCGCCGCGGTGCCGGCCGTGACGCCCGCCCTGGTGAGCGGTCGAGCCGACGGCCGCCAGGCGTCGAAGACGTCCGTCCAGCGGACGAGGCCGAGGGCGACGAACGCGAAGAAGAGCGGCCCGAATGGCACGTTGTAGCGGAAGAAGCCGTAGCGCGACTCGAACAAGCCGTTCAACACGACCGGCAGCGCGAATGCCGCGAGCAGGAAGAGGGCGGGCCGATCGGGCTCCGGTCTTGCCGCGCGGTCGAACGCCCATAACAGGCCGCTCAGCGCGGGGATCGACATCAGCGGATACTCGGAGGGGAATCCCCAGAATACGAAGAAGCTCGGGTAGTCGAGCAACCGTTTGACGGTTTCCTTCGCGGCAGCCGTGGCCCGAAGATCGCCGACGAGATCGAGACCGAGCGCGAGCACGAGCCATGCGGCGAAGCCGGTGCCGATCATCGCGATCGCCGTGACGACGTCGGGCTCGCGGAGGCCGGCGAGCCCGCGGCGTTTCGCGAAAGCGAGCGCGATCCCGGCGAGCAGCGCGACGTTGAACAGTTGTAGCGCGCAGCAAAGCGCGACGGCGCCGAGCAGCAGTCGCTCGCCGACCGAAACGCGTCGAGCGGCGACGAGAACGACCGCGGCGAATCCGAGGGCCGCGGCGACGAGACCGATCGCGGCCCACGGCGCGGCGTCGTAGAGCGCCGAGAAGAGCGGCAAGTCCGGGAGCCGGACCGAATCGAGGATGCGCTCGATGAGCCCCGCATCCCCGTCCGCGCCGGCACTGCCGGGGATCGCCTGGCCGGCTCCTTCGCCCGACGGCGCGGCTTCCGCGCTCGCGAGGGACGCGGCGCGGTAGTAATAGCGGTCCTGAATGCGTTGCCAGACGAAGAACGCGGCCGCCGCGATGCCGCAGGCGGTGACGGGGAAAATCAGTCCGCGCGGTGACGAGAACGCCTCGCGGCCTCGAATCGCCACGGGGAGGAGAAATGCGAGCGCCAGCGTGTAGCCCAGCTCATGCAGCGATATGGCGAGCAGCGCCGATACGAGCGCGAGGGCACCGCCTGCGAAGCTGGTCTCGACGACGCGATAGCGCCAGATCAAGAGCAGCGTCAGCAGGTAGAGGAATCCGAACGGCGCGTACATCCGCGCGTAACGCGAAAACTCGATATCCCAGAAGGAGAACGTGACGAGCGCGGCCAGCACGAGCCCGACGGAAGCTCCGAACAGGCGTTTCCCGAACACGAAGGAAAGCGGAATGAGCGCAATCCCGAAGAGAGCGGCGGGCAGTCGCAGTGCCGCCTCGTCGAATCCGAGCCACATGCCGCTCGCGGCCATCGCGTACGAGAACGCGAGACCTCTCAGGTAGATCATGCCGCTGGGCAACTCGGGGATTCCGTGCTCGGCGATGGCCTTGGCCGCGAGGGCGGACAGATCCTCGTCCCAATGAAACGAGATCGCGCCGAGGTCGACGAGCCGAAGCACGGCGCCGGCCGCCACGAGCAGAGCGAGAATCCACGCGGCCTCGATCTTGAGCCCGGTTCGCCCGTTCTTGGGCTGCGGCAAGGCGCTGCTCCCCGTGATTATTTTTCGCCTTCGACGAGCGCGACCGAGATGGGTTCACGCTCGCTCGCCGACGGCGAGGTGCAAGTTGCGCGCCACGCCGGCGAAGCGGCGGCTTCGGACGCTTGTGACGCTGCGCTCGAGGAGGCGTCCCGCGCCGCGGCGGCCGGCGCCGCCTGCTCGAGCCCGGCGAGCACGCTCGCGGCGCGCGCGGTCCATGTATAGCGTTGCGCGAGCACGCCGCGCGCGCGTTCGCCGAGCCGCGCACGAGCCGCCGGATCTTCGAGCCTATGGAGCGCATCGAGCCAAGCGTCGACGTCGCCCGGCGGCACGAGCTCCGCGAAATCGTCCGCGAGCACTTCGCGCAGCACCGGATAATCGGAGACGACCATCGCCCGTCCCGCGGCCATATACTCGAAGATCTTGAGCGGCGACATCCATCGGGACGTATCCTGGCCGCTCACGGTCTTCGGCCCATTCTCGTACGGCGCGAGCAGCACGTCGCACGACTCGAGAAACGCAGGGACGCAAGCCGGGTCGCGGTGTCCGTACCAGACGATGTTCGAGCTTCTCTGCCGCGCGCGCCATGCGGCGACATCGTCCTCGCTTCCGCCGAGAACGTGGAAGGTGTCCTGCGGCAGGGCTTCGGCGAGCGCGATGATCGTGCCGATGCCGTTACCGGGCCTCAAGCCGCCGGCATACCCGATCTGTCGGCCGGGCCCTCGCCGAAGCTGGAACGGCATCGCAACGGGCCGAAGAGTTGCGCCGTCCGGCGCGACGATGCAATCGACGCGAGCGAGCAGGCCGGGGTGCTCGCGCTCGAGATCGTCGAGCAGTGCGCGGGAGATCGTGACCACGCGCTTGAGACGCGGATGCTCCAGCGTGAAGCGCTGGAGCCGTTTCTCCAGGCCGGTTCTCGGCAGCTCGTGGATCTCGAGCACGACGCCGCCGAAGAGCAGCGCGAACGCCGCCGAAGCGGGACATCTCGCATAGTAGAGCTCGGGCTCGTCGCGCACGCGGGCGCGCACGACCTGCATCAGCGCGTAGATCGAGCGTCCGACGAGCCTCCAAGGCCCGCGCGGCAAGAGCGCTATTCGGAAACGCGCGGGCTCGAGCCCGTAAGCGCGGAACAATTCCTCCGTACGACCCGGACGTCCTCTCGCGTAGAGGCACACCTCGTGGCCGAGGCCGGCGAAAGCCGCGCACATCTGCATCACGTGGATCGCGTTCGCGACCTGCGTCCGCAGTGGGCTGTGAGACAGGTAGGCGATTTTCACTTTCGGTCGCTTCCTCGTTCGAGTTCGTTCCGCGGTCGAGCGCGAGAGCGCGACGCGAGACGCCAGTCGTCGAACGGCACATTGGACCGCGCTTTTCCGGGCTCTTCGATGCTCTCGACCGAGCTATCGCCGTTTGTCGCTCTCGGCGCGGCGGTCGGGTCGCCCCATGAACCGCGCCGCCCGCTGCAAGTTGTGGGCCATTCCTGAGGCACGGAATGTGCTTGATCGCGTCCCGTAGGAACGCAAAACGGGGAGTTCCACAAGACCGGGCCATGCAAAGTTTGCAATGGTATTTGAATCGTGCGAGAGCGATGCCGGCCGAGGAGATCGCCGCTCGCGCGTGGCGGCAGCTGCGCTTCGGCGCGGAGCGCCTCGGGCTCGTCGGGCGTCGCGACGCCGCGCCCGCCGAGTGGCCGCCGCGCGGCGGCATCGAGAGCGTTCCGCAGCCCGCCGTCGAGCTCGATCCCGAGCCGTATCTCGCCGTTGCCGACGACGTTCGTCGGGGGGTGTTCTCGTTCTTCGGGCGAAGCTTCTCGCTCGGCTTTCCTCCGCAATGGAGTACCGATCCGCTGACGGGAACGACCGCGCCGCTTACCTACGGCAAGACTCTCGACCATCGCGATCCCGGCCTCGTCGGCGACGTCAAGCACCTGTGGGAGCTCAACCGGCATCTCGAGCTCGTCTCGCTCGCGCAGGCTTATCGGTTGACCGGCGATCGCGCTCACGTCGATACGCTCCGCGAGCTGCTCGAGAGCTGGATGCGGCAATGCCCGTACCTCCGAGGCGCGAACTGGTGCAGCTCGCTCGAGGTCGCGATCCGCCTGATCAACTGGCATCTCGCCTACGTGATCAGCGGGGGGGCGGAGTCGCCGCTGTTCGACGGCGCGGAGGGGCGTCGCTTCCGTGACGAATGGCTGCGCTCGATCCATCGGCACAATCGTTTCGTCATGGGGCATCTGTCGACTTACGCGTCGTCGTCGAACAATCACCTGATCGGCGAGGCCGCGGGAGTCTTCGTCGCGTGCTGCACGTGGCCGTGCTGGCCCGAGTCGCGCAAATGGCGCGACGACGCGCGTACGATCCTCGAGCGCGAGATGCGGCGACAGGTCCATGCGGACGGCGTCGACAAGGAGCAGACCACGTGGTATCAGCAATTCGTCGCGTCGCTGTTCCTCGTCGCGGGCGTCGCCGGACGGCGGGCCGGTATCGCGTTCACGCCCGACTACTGGCAGTCGCTCGGCAGAATGATCGAGTTCGTCTCGGCGATGATCGACGTCGGCGGCAACATGCCGATGATCGGCGATGCCGACGACGGGCTCGCGTTCGCGCTCGAGCCCAGACGAACGCTCGATCCGTTCCGATCGCTGCTCGGCGCGGGTGCCGTGCTGTTCGACGACGAGCTCTGGCGGAGTCAGGCAAGCGGTCACACGACGACCGCCGAGTGGCTGTGCGCCGGCGTCGAGCCGCTGCGCGACGTCGCGCCGGCGTCTTCCTATCGGAGGGCCGACCGTTTCGCTTTCCCGGACGGCGGCTATTACGTGCTCGGCCGTGACCTCGGCGCGTCGGACGAAGCCCGTGCGGTCGTCGACGCCGGGCCGCTCGGCTTCTTGAGCATCGCGGGCCACGGTCACGCCGATTGTCTGTCCGTCACGTTATCGGTCGGCGGCAGAGAGCAGCTCGTCGACCCCGGCACGTACGTCTATCACTCCGATCGACATTGGCGGGACTATTTCCGCGGGACGGCCGCGCACAACACGGTGCGCATCGACGGCGAGGATCAGTCGGTGATCGGCGGACCGTTCTTGTGGACGTCGAGAGCCGAGGCCACGGTGGAGCGCTTCGAGCGCACCGACGAGCACGACCGGTTGATCGCGTCGCACGACGGTTATCTTCGTCTCGCCGATCCGGTGCGCCACCGTCGCGAGGTGCGATTCGAGAAGGCGAACGACGTGCTCGAGGTCGTCGATCGCATCGAGGGCCAGGGCCGACATCTCGTCGAGCGGTTCTGGCATTTCGCCGAAACCTGCCGCGTCGCGCTCGACGGCCGCGCGGCCGTCTCGACCGACGGTGAGATCGAGATCCGCATCGACGTCGACGAGGTGGACGCGCGCCCCGAGCTTCTGTCGGGCAGCGACTCGCCGCTCGGCGGCTGGATCTCGCGAGGCTTCGGCCGCAAGGCGCCGACGACGACGCTCGTCTATCGAAGCGAAGCCGTCGGCACCGCGGAGCTCAGGACGCGGATCTCGATCCGCCGCGTTCGCTCGTCCGCACCCTCCGCCGTTTGACGCCGCACGGCCGAGCGACGGTCAGCGTATCCATGCCGTCACGCCGCCCGGCGACTTCGGACGGCGAAACTCCAGACCGCTTTCGACCGCGCCGATATCGGGTCCGGAGCCGCGATAGTCGAGCGTGACCGGCTCGCCTTGCGACCACTGCACGGGGTCCGCGAGCGTCAGCGTGCTCGCCTCGTAGTCGACCTTCATGACGCGCGTGGGACGGCTCTTGCCGATGCGGATCACGTCGCCGAGCGTCACGCCGAAGCCGTCGGTGAAATACGCCGGATCCTCGATCGGGACGACTTTGCCCGAGCCGCCCGCACGCGTGTACGTGAGCGGAACCGCGGCGTCGATGCCGGGGCTTCCCGGCTGCAGCGCGAAGTCCTGCGGCTCTTGCGGATCCGGCGAGGCGAAGATCGGCTCGGCCTCGATATTGCCGCGGAAATGCGCGTCGAAGCGCTTCTCCGCCTCGGCGAGGTCGAGCGCGGCACCGACGCCGCGCAGCTCGATCGTCGCGTCGTTCCCCGAGCTCTTGGCGATCAGATTGCCTTCGATGATCGACTGGCCCACTTCGCCGGACGGATTCGACTCGAGCCGAAACAGGAGATCGCCTTCGGTAATGCTCGGATCGCGGCGGTTGCCGTACACGATGTTGTTCTTGAAGACGTTGCCGGTCACGCCTTCGCCGCCCTCGTAGAAGACGAGTCCCCATGCCGGCCCGCCGTTGCCGTAGAAGGTGTTGTGATAGATTCGATTGTCTCTCGCGATCTTCGAGCCGCTACGGCTTTCCGACGTGATGCCTTCCTTGCTGTTCGCGTAGATGAGATTGCGCCGCACGATGTTGCGCTCGCCCTCGGTTTTCATGCCGGCGTTGCTCGGCACGTCGGCGGAGCGACCGGCGTTCCGGACGATGTTCTCCTCGAACAGGTTGCTTCGGCCCATCAGCGACAGGTTGCGTCCGCCGGCGCCCTTGCCCGCGACCGCGGACCAGTCGTTGTCGAAAACGTTGCGGCGAATCACGTTGCGGTCGCCCTTGACCTGCAGCAGGTTGTGCGCGCCGCGCGTCACGACGTTGCCCTGGAGCAGATTGCTGGTCGCGCCGCCGTTGATTTGGATGCTGTCCCCGTAGTCCTGGCCGTTCTCGTCCCGAAACACGCCGACGAAGTCGATGACGTTGTTGACCAGCTTGTTGTTGTGCGAGCCTTCGCCGATGCGGATGCCGTGCCACCCGTACGCGTAGCGGAACGACGAGCCCGCGATCGTGTTGTAGCTGCCCTTCTCGATCTCCACGAAATGCTGCACGCGCGCCTTCGGATGTCCCTCGACGCCGTCGACGTGGATGCCTTCGATCCTGATGTGCGAGCGATTGCGGAGGTCGATCGCGATCTCGAGCCCTCGCGGCTCGTCGGACGTCAGCACCGGTTCGCCGTCGCCGTAGGCCCGATAGCGAATCGGCGCCTCCGGCGTGCCGCTTTGCTCCGGACGGATCGGGTCGTTGACGTATTTCCCACCGAGCAGATGCACGACGTCGCCGGGTCGAACCGAACGGTTCGCTTTGGCGATCGTGCGCCACGGCGCGGATGCGCTCGTGCCGTCGTTGTCGTCGTTGCCTTGCGGTGAAACGTAGTAGTCGGCCGCGGACGCCAGCGAGGCGCAGAAGGCGAGCGTGATCGTGAAGAGCAACGAGAATGCGGTGCGCATCGGCTTCGGCATCGTGACTTCTCCGTGGGCTTCGGCGCGGGTTCGCGAGCGCGGAGCGCAACGATCTCGGACGTTCGCCGTGCGGATCTCGGCGACTTCGGCTCCGCGAGCTCGGGTTCGAGCCGTATGAAGCGGCTTTCATCGCGGCGCGTCATGCCGCGTTTCTCGGATTCGGCGCATTTCGCGCCAGGCCCCCGCGGGAGGCGGCAACCCTATCACGCCGAATACCATCCTGAAAACTGTACGCAATCGGCGACGGTTCTGCGCTGCGCGCGAGACGACGCGCGCAGAATGACGTTGGCGGCCGGGCTGGTAGGGCGAGCCCGCCCTACACCGGCTCGCTGCGAATTCTCAGCGGACTTTCGCTCCGACTCGATTCGCCAGAACGGGTTCCAACGCGTTCTTGCGGAGCCGCTCGGGTGCGGTGAGCAACTCGACGAGCGGCAGGGCGCTCTCCGGCGAATGATGGCGGACGGCGTAGGCCCGCGCCGCGCGGCCGAGCTCGCGAAGGCGCGTGCGGTCGTGGAGCAGCGAGGCGACGGCGTCGACGAGCCGCTCGTCGCTGCCGACGAAGACGCCCGCGCCGCCGCGCGACAGGCAGCCGTCGGGATCGACGAAGCAGCTCACGACCGGCACGCCGCGTAGCCATGCCTGGATGAACGTATTCGGGAATCCCTCCCACAGGCTCGTATTCACGAGCAAGTCGCTCGCCTCGAGCTCCCGCTCGACCTGCTCGATCGGCAGCTCGCCGAGATAGCGCAGGTTCGAAAGCCGCGCGATCCGCTCGTGCAGCGCACCGAAACGCGCTCGCGGCCCCGGCCGACCGATCATCACGAACTCGACGTCGTCGCGGTGCGAGAGCGCCTCGGCGAGATCGACGAAGACCTCGGGGCGCTTCAGCGGCTTGAAGTTCGCGATCCAAACGACCCGCACGCGCGCGGGCTCCTCGGCGGACCGGCACAGATCCGGAATCGGCTGGAAGTTGCGCACGACGAGCGTCGCGTCGAGCCCGTGCGCGGATTTGAGCATGCGCGCCTGCTGCTCCGTCTGAGCGACGATCGCGTCGGCGCGGCGCATGCCGTAGAGACCGACTCGCCGCGCGACCCATTTCACGAGCCCATAGCGGCTCCACTCGAATGGCACCGCCTTCTCCACGTCGCGATCCGAGGCCACGTGATAGACGAGCTTCGCGCCGTGTCCGCGGCAGTACCAGGCGCAGGCACCGGTGAACGGCATCAGACATCGCTGGTAGACGACGTCGGGCTCGAGCTCGCGCAGCGTACGCACGAGCGAAGGCAGGTCGAGCAGCATTCGCAGTCGGCCCTGGTTGCCGCTCGAGCCGAACGTGACGATGCGATAACCGTCGCGCTCGCGGTTTTCCGGCGCGTTACGAGTCACGAAAAGGATCTCGACGTCGCGGCGCGGGCGGAGGAGCTCGAGCAGGCATCGCGCTTGATACTGCGCGCCTCCCATCAGCGCTTCCCAGTGCGAGTCGATGACGAGCGCGATCCGAGTCCGCCGCCGCTCCGCGACCACCGCGCCGTCCGCGTTCGAAACTGCGCCGCTCGAGGCGGCGGTCCGCGCGTCGTCCTCGGTCTCCGTCATGGGGCCGCCTCCGGGCGTCTTCTGATCAGATAGTGGCCGAGGTAGACGGCTGCGGAGCGCACCAGCCCGCGCTTCTCGACGTCTCGCGTGATCAGCGTGAGACCGTCCTTCACGCGCAGCAGCTCGAGCACGGGGCGGTTGAGGCTCCGGGGGCCGCGTGCGAGCTCCGGCTCGTAGCCGAGCGCGTGCATCGCGTCCCACGCGATCGACTCGATCTCGCGGACCATGCGCGGCTCGAGCGCACGCCGCCAGCGGCCGAGATTCGTCGAGACGATGCCGGTTCGCCCCTTCGTCGAGCCGTGATTCTCCACGGGCCGGTCTAGCGCGAGCATCGATTCGGTGAACTCGACGCCGAGGTGGTTGCACAATCGACCGAGCTCGGCGGACGGATCGGTCAGCAACGCCTCGTAATGCACGCACGCGAGCGCCGGCGTGCCTCGTTCGACGAGCTCGGCGATGCGCAGCATCGCATCGTTCCAACGGTGCGCCGCGCGACGCATGTCCTTGCCGAAACTTTCGCGCATCGAGAGACAGTAGTCGCGCACGTCGCGGACGATGTGGATCAGCCGTGCGCGGGGAAACAGGCGTGTGAGCGTGTCGACGTGCTCGACATAGCCGGGCGTCTTGTCGCCCCAGATGACGCCGGAGCCCGGCTCCGCCTCGAGCTCCGCGCGCACGAACCCCTCGAACAAGCCGGCGGCGTCGAACCTGCCGCGGCACGCCCTATGCCAGAGCTCGACCGAGAGCGGTCCGCGCGCCTTTTGCCGATAGTCGAAGTACGGCGACTTGCGCAAGGCGCTCGCGAGCCGCGCGAGCTCGGCTTCGGTCCGCGGCTCTCCCCGCGACGCGACCCATGCATCGATGAACGGCAAGAAGTCCGTTTCCCACGGCAGGATCCGGATGCGCGGGTGGCGATCGAGAAGATTGCGCAAGAGCTTCGTGCCGGAGCGCGGCATGCCGATGACGAAAAGCGGTCCTTCCCAATTGGCTCCATCGGTCCGCATCCGTGGTGCTCCGTCGGTCATCGAGTCGATCTCGTCGTTGCACGGCGAATGCAAGGCGGGTGCCACGGCGCCTGAACCGACACGCGGGTCCTCGCCCATGGGCCGGGCCGAGCGCGGCACGCCGGCTCGATTGCAAATCTTGGGATCGCTCGCGTCTCTTGCGACGACGGTGGTGGTCCTCGCGTCGCGTGGACCGGGTCGGCAAGCCGGTGTCGCGCGGCGCGCGACGGCACGGCGCGATTCTTGGATAGGCCGCGGGACGAAGCTTCGAAACGGATGCGGCGTGACGGACGAGCGGTTGAACGTGCTCATGGTCGGACCGGGGCTCGACGTCGCCGGGGGGATCTCGGCGGTCGTGAACCATTGGCTCGCGGCCGGGCTCGACGAGCGCGTCACGCTTCGCTATATCGCGACGCTCGACGGCCGCGACGCGGATCGCCCGGCACGAAAGCTCGGAAGCTGCGCGCGCGCGTATGCGTCGTTCGCGCGCGAAGCCCTGACGCGGACGGTCGATATCGTGCACGTGCACTTGTCGACCGGCGCGAGCTTCTACCGCAAGCTCGGGATCCTCGAGGCCGCGCGGCTCAGAAGGCTCAAGACCGTCGTGCACCTGCACGGCTCGCGCTTCATGGAGTTCTACGCGCACGGATCGCGACGCCGCGTGCGGCTGATCCGCCGGGTTCTCGATCGCGCCGACGCCGTGATCGTTCTTTCCGCGGCATGGCGCGATTTCGTGCACGGCATCTCGTCGAATCCGAACGTGCACATCCTGCACAACGGCGCGACGAAGGCGATGTTCGGGCCGCGCGCGAGCAACGGCGAAGAGATCGTGATCTCGTTCATGGGACGCCTCGGCGATCGCAAAGGGACGTGGGATCTGCTCGAGGCGTTCAGGCGGCTCGCGGGCGAGGTGCCGAACGTGCGCCTCATCCTCGGCGGCGACGGCGAGACGGAGAAGGCGCGGCGGATCGTCGCGCGCGACGGCCTCGAAGGGCGGGTCACGGTGACCGGCTGGCTCGCGGGGGCGGACAAGCTCGACGTGTTCAACAGAACGGATATCTACGTGTTGCCGTCGTATCACGAGGGGCTGCCCGCGTCGATCGTCGAGGCGATGGCCGCCGGCGCGCCGATCGTCTCGACGCCGGTCGGGGGGATCCCCGAAGCGGTCATCGACGGCCACAACGGCTATCTCGTCGCGCCGGGCGATATCGACGCGCTCCACGATCGTCTGCGCAGGCTCGTGCTCGATGCTGGGCTGCGCGATCGCATGGGACGGCGCAGCCGCGAGCTGATGGAGAAGCATTTCGAGCTGGATGCGCTTCTCGATCGGCTCGTCGAGGTCTATCGCACCACGTTGCGCAGCGATGGCCGTCCGCGCTTGAAACCGGCCGTGCCCGGCTGATCGGTCGAAAGCACCCGAAAATAGGTTTCCTCGACGAGGTCCGCCATGCGGCGGTGCGTGCGGAATCGCTCGACGAACCGACGCCCCGCTCGGCCCATCTCCGCCGCCTCGTCCGGATGCGCGAGCACGTGCAGGATCGCGACCGCGAACTCGTCTTCGTCCCAATCCGCGAGAAGCCCCGCGCCGCTGTCGCGCAGGATCGGCGTTTGCTCGGGATGCGTGCTGGCGACGACCGGACGCCCGAGCGCCATGTACTCGATGAGCTTCGTCGGCGACGTCGACAAGAGCAGCGGAATCGGCGCATAGGGCGATACGCAGACGTCCGCCGCGCGGACGTAGTCCCACGCGCGCGGTTCGTCGAGCCAGCCGGTGATCGTGACCGCGTGCTCGACGCCGAGACGGCGCGCCTCGTCGGTCAGCGCGCGCTCGTCCCCGGCCATGCCGCCCTTGCCCACGAAGAGCAGCCTTGCGCGCGGCTCGCGCTCCACGACTCGCGCGAGCACGCGCACGAGGAACTCGAGCTGCCGTTGGCGCAGCAGCGTGCCGAGGTAGACGATCCAGCGTTCGTTCGAAGGCTTGTCGACGCCGACGCCGACGCTCGCGTCGAGCCGCGCGAGGTTCAGAGAGCTAGGCACCGGCGTCATCTTCTCGATGGGAACGCCCTCGGCCGCCATGTCCCGACGCATCTGCTCGCTCTGCACGAACACGTGCCGGGCGCTCGGCAGGATCACGCGGTGGAGGATCGTCTTCTGCAACGCGCCGCGGAGCAGATACAGCCAGCGGTATCGTGCGAAGGCTCGCCGCGCGTTGTATAGCGCGGACTCCGAATGCGGAAACGCGATCCAGTAGAAGAACGGCACGTCGTGCAGCTTGCACGCCGCGATCGCGACCAGCGCGCCCAAGTATTTGTCCTTCACCTGAACCAGGTCGTAGTCGCCTTTCTCGAGCAGCGCGAACGTGCGCAGGTCGTTGACGAACGCGAGCCAGTGCTTGCGGAACCGATGGCGGCGTGCTCTCCCGGGATCCGTGTCGGCGACGTACGCGACGCCGAGGCCGAAAGGCCGCGCGCCGCCGCGGCTGTCATGACGGGGATCGGGGCGCAGCAGCCAGTCGACGACGTGGCCGCGCGCCGCGAACTCGTCGCCGAAGATCGCTTTCGCGGCCGGGCGGAACGGCGGGAACATGTCCGACGTCATCAACAGCAGCCGGAGTCTCGCTCGTTCGGCGTTCATGCCGCGGCCTCCCGAGCTCGAAGCCGCGCCTCGCGGGCGCGCTCGTAGACGTTTCGGCACGTCTCTTCGACGTACGCGGCCTGCGCGGCCGGCAACAGCCGGCCTTTGTTCACGCTCCGCGCGTGCAGGAGTCCCCCGAGCTCCGGACGGTAGGGCAGATCGAGAAACTCGAAGACGGCCGGGAGGAGCGCTTCCTTGTGCAACACGAGCTCGTCGTAGTCGACGACGATCATGCGCTCCGGCGCGAGCCGCTCGACGAGCTCGAAGGTCTGTCCGACCTTGCCGACGTACGACGCGCACGCCTTCTCGAGGCGCGACGGCGGGAACAGCGACCGCGGCGTGCGGGCCCGCATGTTGCCCGCGCGAGGCACGGCCGGCGCGCCGCACGCGACGTAGAGGCGATTCAGGGCGGCGCGCCGCCAGTGGTGCAGCATCGAGCGCACCACCGACAACGGCTCGCGGACGACCCAGACGAGGCGGAAGTCGTCGTGCTCGAAGTATTCGCGGAACCGATCGTTGAGATACGTCGTCTGGAACGCGAGCCGGCCTCGCGCGGCCGTCTCGACTTGACCCGCGAGGATCAGCGCCGCGTCGAGCTCGTCGTCGTCGCCGAAGCGGAAATCGCCCATGCCGTCGGCGCTCGATACGAGCCGCGCGACGGCCGTGGTCCCCGAGCGCTGACAGCCGGCGATGAGTATCGGCCGAGAGAACGAGTCGATCCGCGCGAGCAGCCGCCGGCCCGGCCGCTTGACGACACGCGAGAACTCCGCCCACGTGTGGACTCGAGGCCCGCGCCAGATGACGTTGCGGTCGTCCATCACCGCCCCCCGCATGAGCTCCTTCTCCGGACCGCTCGCCTTGCGAAACGCGGGCCAACTTCGACGACGCCGGGCGCCGGGCGCCCGCGCAGCGCTCGCTGCGCGAAGGCTCGCGGGGCGCGGGCGAGGTCAGTGCACGAAGCCGAACGCCCTCAAGAGCTTCGTCTCGCGGCCCGGGAAGAGCGTCGAGATCAGCTTGCGCTGCTCGGCGGACAGCGCGCCGAAACGCACGTACGCTCCGAAGAACGCTGCCCAGACTCCCGCGCCGATCACGAGCTCGGCGAGCGGCGGGGTTTCGAGAAGGCGCACGAGCGCCGCGGCGCCGACGAACGGCAGCCAGATGAGCAACGTCACGCCGAGGAAACGGGAAGCGTCTTTCCAGACGGCGATATCTCGCACGAACCACCAGATGAAGAGATTCTTCATCAGCACGGCGCTGCCGGACGCGAGCATCGCGCCCGCGATTCCCAGCATCGGAATCAGCACGACCAGGCCGGCGATGTTGTAGAGCCCGAAGATCTTGCTCGCGAGGAGCACGTGCGCCTTTTCCTTCAGCTGCGCGACCAGCGTGACCGGCACGTCGATCGCGTTCAATGCCGCGAACGCGAACACGATCGTGAGGAGAGGCGAGTATTCGAGAAACCTGCCCGCGAACACCACGTCGACGAGCGGCCGGTGAAAGCACGCGACGAAGAGCGCGATGGGGACCATGAAGAGCAGCGACGCGTTCATCAGCAGCGTGAAGTAGCTCTTGACGCGCTCGGCGTTCGCACGATAGTCGAGGGAGAAGAACAGGGGACGCACGACCGACTCGAGGAACTTGAGCGGCGTGACTCTATAGATCATCGTGCTCAAACGGGTCGCGAACGAGTACGCGCCGACGGCGACCGGGTCCAAGTAGTAGACGATGAAGAAATTGTCCGTGCGGGTCTGAAGCGGCAGCGTGCCCGCGTCGTTGAAATTGTAGAAGAACCCGTACTTGAAGAGCCGCCAGCGCTCGCTGCGAGGCAGGCCCTCTTGCGCGCCGCGCGATCGCTCCGCGCACGTCACGTAGTAGTACTTCATACCGGCGTAAAGGACGAGATACGCCGCGAGGTCGATCCAGAATACGAGCCGGAGGTCGAGGCCCCATCCGTATCCGACCGCGGCGTACGCGACGGCTTTGAGCACCGCGAATGCCGCTTGCACGCCCATGCTGTGCTTCTGGAGCAGATGCGACGACAGCGCGATCGTGAGGATCGAGCACTGAAAGTGCGTCAGCGCGATGACGGCGAACAGCAGGAACAGCGAACGGTAGTCTTCGATCTTGAAGATCGGCGCGAGGTCCGCCCAGAACGCGTACACCAGCCCCAGCACGGCCGCGGTCGAGGCGAGCCTGAGCAGTCCGATCCGCCGCACGAGGAGATCCGCGAGGCGGTGCTCCCCGGCCTTGAGGTACTCCGGCTGATAGCGCCGGAGCGTGTGCTCGAGCCCGAACGACGCACCGGAAGCGAGGAGCGGCAACAGCGCGTAGAACAGGTTGTAGATCCCGTATTCGGCTTCGCTCAGCAGCCTGACGAGGAGCACGTAGCCGACGACCGTCGCGATCTGGCCCGGCGGGCGCAGGGCGAGCGTATGGAAGACCGCTCGTCTGGCACGCTGTTTGCTGTAGATCGTCATCGGCGATCGACCGGCGAAGTCGGCGTTCGCCCACGGACGTGAGGAACGGGCGATTTGTGCGGTTGTGGTTGCAACACCCAAGCATCCTGACACGCAAGTTGCGGCAGCGGCAACTGCGGCGAACTCGTGAACGAGCGCGACGCAACGTCGTGCATCGCGGATGCGGGGAGCCCGGATGAGAATCGCGGTGTTCGGATTGGGATACGTCGGAATCGTGTCGGCGGCATGCCTCGCCCGCGACGGGCATCGCGTCATCGGCGTCGACACGAACCGTATCAAGGTCGAGCTCGTCAACGACGGCGCGAGCCCGATCGTCGAAGCCGGCCTCGCGGAGATGATCGGCGACGCGGTGCGCACGGGTGCGCTGCGCGCGACCGTGGACGCGACGGAGGCGGTTGCGGAGACGGAGTTGTCGTTCGTCTGCGTCGGCACGCCCGGCAACGGCAACGGCAGCTTGAGCCTCGAGTTCGTGGACCGCGTCTGCCGCGATATAGGCGCGGCGCTCGCGGAAGTCTCCGGATGGCATCTCGTGGCGATTCGCAGCACGATGCTGCCGGGCTCCATGCGCGAGACGGTGATCCCGGCGCTCGAAGCCGCCTCGGGCAAGACGGCCGGCGTCGACTTCGGCGTGTGCTTCAATCCCGAGTTCTTGCGGGAAGGCAGCGCGGTCAAAGACTACGAGGATCCGCCGAAGACCGTGATCGGCGAGCTCGACGAGCGAAGCGGCGACGTGCTCGAGCGCCTCTACGCCCCCCTCCCCGGACCGAAGTTCCGCACCGATCTCGCGACCGCCGAGATGGTGAAATACGTCGACAACGCGTGGCACGCGCTCAAGATCGCGTTCGCCAACGAGATCGGCAACATCAGCAAGAGCTGCGGCGTGGATAGTCACGCCGTGATGGACATCTTCTGCCGCGATACGAAGCTGAATCTTTCCCCCTGTTACCTCAAGCCCGGCTTCGCGTTCGGCGGATCGTGCCTGCCGAAGGACGTCCGAGCGTTGACGTACTACGCGCGCTCCCACGACCTCGAGACGCCGGTGCTTTCGTCGATTCTTCCGAGCAACGAGCTGCAGATCGCCCGGGCCTTCGACATGCTGCAACGGCACGGGCGGTGCCGCGTCGGCGTGCTGGGGCTGAGCTTCAAGGCGGGCACGGACGATCTGCGCGAAAGCCCGCTCGTCGGACTGATCGAGCGCCTCATCGGCAAGGGATACGAGGTCGCGATCTACGACCGCAACGTCAGCTTGGCGAAGCTGATCGGCGCGAATCGCGATTACATCCTTCGACATATTCCGCATATCGAGAGGTTGATGGTCGATGACCCGAATCGCTTGATCGAAGACTCGCAGATTCTGGTGATCGGCACGGCGGAGCCCGAGTTCTCCGAGCTCGTGCGCAACGTGCCGCAAGGGACGATGATTCTGGATCTGGTGCGCGCAAGGATCGGCGCGGAGCTATGCGATCGGATGGACTATCAGGGCATCTGCTGGTAAATCGCCGCCGGCGCCGCGTGCTGATCATCGTCGAGAATCTGCCCGTTCCCTTCGATCGCCGCGTCTGGCAGGAGGCGACGACGCTCCAGGCGGCCGGCTACGACGTGTCGGTGATATCCCCGAAGCGGGGCGACTACAGGAAGAGCTACGAGGTGCTCGAAGGCGTGCACGTGTATAGGCATCCGCTGCCTGTCGAGGCCGACGGCCCGCTCGGCTACGCGGCCGAGTACGCCGTCGCTCTGTTCTTCGAGCTGGTGCTCGCCGTGCGCGTCGCGTTGACGCGCGGCGTCGACGTCATCCACGCGTGCAATCCGCCGGATCTGATCTTCCTCGTGGCGCTGCCGTTCAAGCTTTTCGGCAAGAAATTCGTGTTCGACCACCACGACATCAATCCGGAGCTTTACGAGGCGAAGTTCGGCAAGCGGGACGTGTTCTACCGGCTCCTGCTCGCGCTCGAGCGGTCGACGTACCGTGTCGCGGACCGGGCCATCGCGACGAACGACTCGTATCGCCGCATCGCCGTCGAGCGCGGCGGCAAGAGCCCGGCGGAGGTCGCGGTGGTCAGGAGCGGCCCCTCGCTCGAGAGGATGCGCGTCGGGCCGCCGGTGCCCAAATGGCGGTTCGGCAAGCGTCACCTCGTCGGCTACGTCGGGGTGATCGGCAAGCAGGAAGGGGTGGATATGCTCCTTCGCGCGGCGAGACACGTCGTGCGCGACGCCGGGCGCGACGACGTGCATTTCACGCTCGTCGGCGGCGGCACGGAGCTCGAGAACCTGAAGCGGCTCGCGCACGCGCTCGAGCTCGACGGCGACGTGACGTTCACCGGACGTCTTTCGGACGAGGAGCTTCTCGAGGTGTTGAACACCGCGGACGTCTGCGTGAATCCCGACGTCGTCAACGAGATGAACGACAAGTCGACGATGAACAAGATCATGGAGTACATGGCGCTCGGCAAGCCGGTCGTGCAGTTCGATACGACCGAGGGCCGCGTCTCCGCGGCCGGCGCGGCGCTGTACGCGCGGCCGAACGATCCGCGAAGCTTCGCGGAGAAGCTCATCGAGCTGCTCGACGATCCCGAGAAGCGCGCGGAAATGGGGCGCATAGGACGGGCGCGGATCGAGCGAGAGCTGTCGTGGGACCACCAAGCGCCGAAGCTGCTCGAGGTTTACGCTCGGCTGTTCGGGGAGCCGGAGGCCGAGCGATGATCAACGCGCTCGTCATCGTGACGTTTCTCTCGTGCTTCCTCGCGGCGTTCTTCGCGAAGAAGCTGAACGTCGTCAGCGTCTATTTCGTCGTGCTGCCGGAGCTCTTGAGCGGTATCGTGCTGCTCGTAGTGATCGCGCGGCTGATCGTCGGCAAGCGGCTCGAGCTCGACGGCAAGTACATCGTATTCATCGTCGCGCTGCTGATGACGATGGCGATGGGCGCCGTCGTCGAGGGCGTGCCCGCGGGTCCTGTCGTGTCCGGTCTCCGCACCTATCTGCCGGCGCTGCCGCTGCTGCTGCTCGGCGCCGTCTATCCGTTCAAAGGGCGGGAGATCCGCAGCCAGCTCGTCGTGCTGATCGCGCTTCTCGCGATTCAGATCCCTCTCGCGGTCTATCAGCGGTTCTGGCAGTTCGCGCACAAGATGCACACCGGAGACGTCGTGACCGGCACGGTGACGAACTCGGGCGTCTTGAGCGTGGTCATGATATCGGGCATCACGCTGCTGACAGTGCTGTACCTGCGCAGGAAGCTGTCGCTGCTGCCCTATCTGACCTGCACGGGGCTGATGCTCGTGCCGACCGCGGTGAACGAGACGAAGGCGACCATCGTGATGCTGCCCGTCGCGATGTTCGCGCCCATTCTCCTGATGCGAAGGTCCGAGCAGCCGCTGCGGCGCCTCGTGCCGATCGTCGCGATCTTCACGATCTGCGGCGCGGGTTTCGTCGCGACTTACGACTACCTGATCCAGAACCGAGCATCGGGAACGACGCTCGAGGACTTCTGGCTCGAAGGGCGCGTGCAGGATTACATGTACCGCGGCGCCGTCGAAGGCGACCCGCGCGTCGGCCGCTTCGACAGTATGCAGATCGCCGTGCGCACGATCTCGCAAACGCCCCTCCGCGCGGTGTTCGGCCTCGGTATCGGAAACGTCTCACCCGCGATGCTGCCTGGCTTCGAGGGCGAGTACGCGCACTACTACGAGAAGTATCGGGTGTGGTTCACGCAGGTCACGATGCTGCTATGGAACATGGGGTTCGCCGGCGTCGCCGTCTACGGTCTGTTGCTGTTCGCGATGCTGCGCGACGCGGTGACGCTCGCGAAGGCCGGCGGCTCGCATGCCGCGATCGGTCAATGCTGGGGCGCGATCGTGGTTCTTTTCGCGATGTCCTTCCTGTATCACGCGGTGCTCGCGATGAACGAGATCATGTTCCCGCTGATGTTCTACGCGGGATTCGTCGCGCGGCGCGCGCATCTCTTGCGGCGCGAGCATCGCGCTCTGCGGCGTGCGCCGGCGCGTGCCCCGCAACGGGGCGGCCCGAAGCCGGTCGGCGGCGTGACGGCCGGAGCCGGTCCGTGACGGCTCCGCGCGGGAGTCAGAGCAATCCCTGGCTCCGATACCACTCCGCGGTGCGGCGCAGGCCGTCTTCGACGCCGACCTTCGGCGAGTAGCCGAGCAGGGCGCGGGCCTTGTCGATTCGGTAGGCGCGATTGTTCGTGAAGAACTCGACCCGGCGCCGGTGAATCGGCGGATCGACGCCGAGCGGCCGGCACATCGCCTCGCAAAGCCACCCGGCGAGCCAGATCGGCCGCGCGGGCAGCCGCACGACGCCGGGTTTTCCGCCGTTGCCGGCCAACGACGCCACCAGCTCGAAGATCTCGTTCAGAGACGGGATATCGGGGCCGCCGATCAGGAACGCTTCTCCGGCCGCGCCGGGCTCCGAAGCCGCGAGGATGAAGGCGTCGGTCAAATCCTCGATGTAGACGAGATGATAGCCGACCTTGCCGTCGCCGATCGTGATCATCGGCCGGCGACTCGCGAGCTTGAATAGCTTCAGCAGACGCGTATCGCCCGGCCCGTAAACCGGCGTCGGCCGTAGGACCGTGACCTCGACGCCGTTCCGAGCGCCGAGCTCGAGCGCGAGGCGCTCGCCGTCCGCCTTCGTTTGCTCGTAGATGCCGACGGGCCTGACCGGATGCGTCTCGTCGGCCGGAGATCCGTTGATGCTGCCGTGGATACCGCACGTGCTGCAGTGCACGATGCGTCGAACGCCGTTACGTCTTGCCGCGTCGTGCATCATCCGCACCGATTCGACGTTGACCTCGCGATATCGGGCGTCGGAGAGACCCGGCTCTCGGAACGTGCCCGCGATCGCATAGACCAGATCGACGCCGCGCGTCGCTCGATCGACCGTTTCGGGGTCGGTGATATCACCGAAGACCGCATCGAGAGGGGGGAAGTCGAGCGCCGCGAGCTTTGCCGGATCGCGGACAAGGACTCGCACGTCCTCGCCCCGCTGGAGGAGCTTTCGAGTCAGCGCTTGCCCGATAAAGCCCGTCGCTCCTGTGACGAGAACCTTCCTGTTCAAGTCATCGTCCTCCAACACGCTGCGAGCCGATCCCTCGCTCGTGGGCCGCGCGGGGCGACTCATTCAAGTTTCGGGCCAGATGGCATGTGCCTTGCATTGCCCGGCCACGCCTGAAGAGCGGGTCCGCCTATGAATCCTTCGGAAGCCGAACCGCCGGTGCAACGCGTTGCCGATGAGCGACGGCCCGGGACGATTGCGGTCGTGGTCGTGAATTACAACGGCGCGAGGACGGTGCTCGACACGCTCGATTCGCTCTTTCGTCAGCGCGGCGTCGCGGTGTCCGTGATCGTTGTCGACGACGGCTCGACGGACGGCAGCCCGGACGCGATCGCTCGGCAATATCCCGCCGTCGAAATTCATCGCGAGCCGCGCAATACGAAGGAGGTTAACAGGCTGCGGAATATCGGGCTCGCTCGAGCGACGGCCGACAAGATCCTGGTCACGGATAACGACGTCGTATTCGAGACCGATTGCATCGCGGAGCTGGTGCGTGCGATGGACGCGGATCGTCGCGTCGCGCTTTGTCTGCCGAGAATGATGTACGCGCAAACGCCCGATACCGTTTACATGGCCGGCGGTCGCATTCATTACGCCGGCGCGACGATCGCGCCGAATCGGCACGAGCCGTTCGACGGGCGTACCGAGCCGAGGCCGGCGATCGGCGGCGGCATCGTTCTGCTCGATCGCCGCAAGCTTTCCGAGGTGGGCGGCTTCGACGAGGGCTACCGGCTCGCGTGGGGCGACGACGTGGAGCTGCACCAGAGGCTTCTGCTCGCGGGTTACGAGTGCCTGTACGTGCCGACCGCCGTCTGTCTGCACGAGTACAAGCCGTTCGACGGCACGCGCGCGTATCGAGCGCGCGGTCAGGTCGGTAACCGGTGGCGCTACCTACTGACGCACTACGAGGCGCGCACGCTGCTGCTGATCCTTCCGGCGCTCGTGCTCTACGAGATCGTGCAAGCGACGTTCCTGATGCTGAAAGGCATGCCGCATCTGTACGTGGCCGGGACGCTCGATGCAATCTTGGCTTTACCGTCCATCGTGAAGAGGCGGCGCGAGGTTCAAGCGCTGCGCGTCGTGCCGGATAGGGACGTGCTGTTCGCGGGACCGATGTACGTCCGGCCCGAGCATGCGCACGGCTTCGACGTCGCGGCCCGGGCCGTCGCCACGCTGAGCGCGACGTTCGCCGCGTACTGGCGGCTCGTTCGGCCGCTGCTCTCGAGCGGCGCGCGCGAGCGTTCTCGCCGCCTCAGCGCGCGGCCCGAGGGGTAGGCGCTTCGGCGAGCCGAGGGCTGCGCTTGAAGATCACGGCGCCCGGCAGCAACGACACGATGAAGACGACGAAGAGCATCATCAGCACGATCAGCACCTCGGAGTAGTCGTAGCCGAGCGCGACGAGCAGCGCCGCCGCGCTGCCTTCGCGCAGCCCGAGGCCGCCGTAGGAGAGCGGCAGCCGTTGGATCACGATCGTGACCGGCGCGACGGCGAGGCACGCGGCGAGCGAGAACGGCGTCTCGAGCGCCCTCGAGCCGATCCAGTACGTCCACACGGGCGTGGTCTGCTCGAGCATCGAGAGCCCGAGATTCAGAACGAGCAGCCGACGGCGCGACGCGAACGCGCGAGCGGCGTCCACGTAATTCTTCGCGCGATGGGCGATGCGCCGAGAACGTGCGATGAGCCGTTCGCCGACGTCGATCGCGCGCGGATGAAACAGCGCAACCGCCGCGAGCGACGTCGCGGCGAGCGCGCACGCCGACGCGGCCGCCGCGAAATCGCCCAGCGTCGAGCCGGAGACCAGCGCGGACAGGACGGCGAGACCGACGGCGGCGAGCAGGATCGTCGCGACGAAACCGACGAGCCTCTCCATGCCCATCGACACCAGGGTCACGTGCGGCGCGATGCCGAGCCTCGTGAGTCGAACGTAACGCACGATGTCGGGCCCGAGCCCGCCGAGCGGCATCGCGAAGCCGACGAACGTGCTCTCGTAGTAGACGCGCACCGCGCCGAGCTTGCCCAAGCGCGGATCGAGCACGCGAAGCAGCTGCCGCCACTTCAACGCCATCAGCACGCGATCGGCCGCGTAGATCACGAGCAACGCGAGCACCAACCACGGGTTCGCCCGCGCGAGCAACGGCACGCTCCTCGACCAGTCGACCTGGGAGACGAGCAGCGCCAGCAGCCCGAGGCTCACCGCGAGCTGAAGGATGACGCGAAAGTTGCGGGAGACCATCGGCAAGGCCCGCGCTCGCGTTCCAGAGGCGCTCAAAAGATCAGTGCGAGGATACCGATGACGACGAGCAACCCGATCAAGAAGATGACGCCGATCGTACCGCCAAGGAACTTCAACATAGCGGGTCCTTACGGAGCTCGGGCACGGAGTCATGCAAGATCGGCGCCACGCCCGGGGCGAGCGTCGAGCGCGTCGTGCGCGAGCGGCCGTCAGCGGCCACGAGACGCCGCGCCGCGCCGCATCAATCGAGCACGTGCGACAGCAGCCCGTCGGCGAGCTTCGGCTCGAACCAGGTCGATTTCGGCGGCATCAGCAGCTCGGCATCGGCCACGTCCATGAGCTCCTCCATGCTCGTCGGATGGAGCGCGAACGCGACGGCGGCGCGTCGCGAGTCGACGAGACGCTCGAGCTCCTCGAGCCCGCGCACGCCGCCGACGAACGCGATCCGGGCGTCGGTGCGCGGATCGTCGATGCCGAGCAGCGGGCCGATCACGCGCGCCTGCAAGAGGCTCACGTCGAGCCGGCCGACGGGATCGGCGGGTAACGCGCCCGACTTGAGCGCGAGCGAGTACCACGTTCCGTCGAGATACATGCCGAACGTGCGCCGCGCCGAGGGCTTGGCCGCCTTCTCGGCGACGCGCACTTGGAAATGAGCACCGAGCCGCTCGATGAGCTCGGCGACCGTCATGCCGTTCAGATCGGCGATCACGCGGTTGTAGTCGAGGATCCGCATCTCGTCGTGCGGGAACGCGACGGCGAGGAAATATTCGTGGCTCGCGTGCGGATCGCCGGACCTGCGGGCGCGTGCCACGCGCGCCGCGGCCGCGGAGCGATGATGCCCATCGGCGATGTACAAGCGGCCGAGGGCATTCAGCTCGCGCTCGAGCTCGGCGACGACGGCCGGATCCGAGA
>PKRJ01000070.1 GCA_017577365.1 Gammaproteobacteria bacterium
GGATACTCGCGGACCGACAGCCGCTGCAGCGACATCAGCCCGAAGATCACGAGCAGCAGGCTCACGACCGTCGCGAAGACGGGACGGCGAACGGAAAGCTCGGAAAGTTTCATGGGCTCAGCTCACGTCGGCCGGCGGCCGACCTCCTGCACGCGCGTTCCGTCGCGCAAGTTCTGCGTCCCCTCGACGACGACGACTTCCCCTTCGGCGAGACCTTCGACGATCTCGACCTTGCCGGGCTGACGCTTCCCGACCTGCACCTCGCGGCGCACCGCGCGCTCGCCGTGCACCGCGAAGACGTAAACGCGGCCCTGCTCCGGCACGATCGCCTCCTCCGGCACGACGAGCGTAGGCCTGACGTCGCCCTGCAGCGTGACCGTCATGAACATGCCGGGGCGGAGCAGCCCCTCCTCGTTCGGCAGCTCGGCGCGCACCGCGATCGAGCGCGTCACCGGATCGACGCGCGAGTCGATGCGCGTGATCTCGCCTTCGAACGATCGCCCGGGCAGCCCGCTCGCCGTCGCCGTGATCGGCAAGCCGAGGCGCAACAGGTACAGGTACGTCTCGGAGATCGTGAAATCGAGCTTGATGCGCGACGTGTCGTCGAGCGTCGTGATGACCGTGCCGGGGCTCACGAAGCTGCCGACGCTGACGCGGCGGAAGCCGGTGCGGCCGTCGAACGGCGCGCGCACGACGGTGTCGGCGAGCCGCGCCTCGGCGGCCGCGACTCGCGCCCGGTTCGCGTTGAGCTGCGCCTCGATCTGCTCGAGCTGTGCGTTGGAGATCACCTGGCTTCGGTGCAGCTCGCGGCTGCGCTCGTACGTGCTCGCGCTTTCCGCGAGGGCGGCCTGGGCCTCGGCGAGCGAGGCCTTCGCCTCGGCCGAGTCGAGCTCGACGAGCACGTCGCCCCTGCGCACGAGCGAGCCTTCCTCGAAACCGATCGACACGATGACGTTCGACGCCTTCGAGGTGATCTCGACGGACTCGTTCGCGTACGCCGTGCCGATCGCCTCGATCTCGATGCCCATCGGCTCGACGACGGCGACCGCGGTGACGACGGCGACCGCCGCCTGTTGCGCCGGTGCGGCCGGGGCGCTCTCCGCGTCCTGGCGCGAGCACGCGCCGAGCGCCAGGAGCGCCGCGGCGGCGCCGACCCAGACCCACGCTCGCGCGCGACGCGACGGCGTTTCCTGCATCGACGGCGCGTCCGTTCGCCGACGCATGCCCCGCGACGCCGGGCTTATCTGTCTCGAATTCTCGCGCACTGGATGGTCCTTGTTCCGTCTATTCCTTGTTCCTCAGCTCGCGGGGTCCACGATGACGCGCGCAGGTCCTTCCTCCATGCGCCCTACGACCGTCGCGGCGGCAAAACCCGCGCGTCGAAAAACCGCGACCACGTCGGGAGCCGTCCGACGCGCGCACGCGACGAGCAGGCCGCCTGACGTTTGCGGATCGCACAAGAGCGCCCGTGTCGTCGCATCGAGCGACGGGTCGAGCTCGACCGCATCGCCGTACGACGCCCAATTGCGCGCGGACGCGCCGGTCACGAAACCGTCCTCCGCGAGGCGTCGCACGCCTTCGATCAGCGGCACGTCCGACGCCCAAAGACGCGCCGTCAACCCTGCGCCCCGGCACATCTCGAGCAAGTGACCGAGAAGACCGAATCCCGTGACGTCGGTCATCGCGTGCACGCCGTCGAGCGCGGCGAGCGCGGGTCCCGCGTCGTTGAGCTTCGTCGTCACCTCGATCATCGAGCGATATCCGTCGGCATCGAGCCGGCCTTTCTTGAGCGCCGCCGAGAGGATGCCGACCCCGAGCGGCTTGCCGAGCACGAGCGCATCGCCCGCTCGCGCCGAGTCGTTGCGCTTGAGCTTCTCGGGATGAACGACGCCGATCGCGGCGAGCCCGTAGATCGGCTCCTTCGAATCGATGCTGTGACCGCCGGCGATCGGGATCCCGGCCGCGGTGCAGACGGCCTCGCCGCCGCGCAGGACCTCGCGCACGACGGACGGCGGAAGCACGTCGATCGGCATGCCGAGAATCGTCAGCGCGAAGATCGGACGGCCGCCCATCGCGTAGACGTCGCTCAGCGCGTTCGCGGCCGCGATGCGGCCGAAGTCGAACGGATCGTCGACGATCGGCATGAAGAAGTCGGTCGTCGCGATCACGGCCTGCTCGTCGTTCAGGCGATAGACGGCCGCGTCGTCCGACGTCTCGGTGCCGACGAGAAGCTCCGCGAACGGCGCGGCCTGTGCCATCCCGGAGATGAGCTCCGCGAGCACGGCCGGCGCGATCTTGCAGCCGCAGCCGCCGCCGTGCGAGAGCGACGTCAGCCGCGGAGCCTCGTTAGCCGTTTCGGTCATGTCGCTCTCGCTCATCGGATGGCGGAAGGCAGCAGGAGTCGAACCTACCGGGATGCGTTTGACGCCCCCGCACGGGTTTGAAGCCCGGCCGCACCACCGGGTGCGCTTGCCTTCCACGGCCGAGGCGCGAACCCGATATCATGGCGCAACACGTGCCTGTCGCCCACGCGGCGCGTGTAGCCGATACGGTCGAAAAACTCGAGGATCTGGATCGCACGCTTGCGCCCGAGCCCGATCGCGTCGCGATAGCGAGCCGCGAACGCGCCGCCGTCGGTCCGATCGAGCCCCGCGACGATCTCCGCGAGCTCGGCGACGGAGCGGCTGTGGTAGAACAGATCGCGGACGACCTGCCACGCCCTGCCTCGCCGCGCGAGCTTACGTAACACCTCTCTGACGCGCTCCTCGGGCTCGTTCAGCGCCGCGGCGAGATCGCGGACCCACGGCGGGTTGAACCCGCCGGCCGCGATCAGCGGCTCCAGCCGCTCGGCGAGCGCCTCGTCGGCGTCGGACAGAACCGCCTCGTGCTCGGGCGCCGACAGCAACGCGCCGCGGCGCACGATATCGCCGTCGCGCACGAGCTCGTCGACGAGCGCGTTCCAGATGGGCGGCGCGAGCTCTGGGAAAGCCATGCGCCGCAGCCGCGCCGCATCCGGCCCCGGCTCGTCCGGCACGTCGGCGTGGAAGGCGCGCAGCGCGGCGAGCGCGCGCTCGCGGAGCGAGCGCCAATGGCTCTCGAGCAGCGCGAAGCGCTCGCGGCCCGAGCCCACGACGCGCGTCTCGGGGGGAAGCTCGATACGTTCTACCGGCAAGCCCGTCGCACGTACGAGCGAGGCAAGCGCGATGCCGTGCGGCGCATCGGCGAGCAACGCGGCCACGCCGCCGCCCTCGATCATCCGCTCGAGCGCGTCGAGCCGCGCGATCCGCGCCGGCGCGCGGCGCTTGCGCCGCGGCGGCTCCGGATCGAGGACGATGCCGCCGCCGATCGTGCGCTCGGCGCGGGCGTCGCGCACGATGAGCCGGTCGCCCGGCAACGCGCAGATCGGCGCCTCGAAAACGAGCTGTGCGCGCGCGGATTCGCCCCCGGCCAACCCGCTCGCGTCGAGAAAGTCCGCGCGCGCAACGGCATGGGTCGTGCCGATATGCACGTGAACGCGGGCGCCTTGCGACAACCGCTCGCCGCCCGGAAGCAGACGCAACCTCACATCGAGCCGCTCGCTCGGCACGAGCAGATCGCGAGCGGCGAGCCAATCGCCGCGCGAGATCGCGTGCCGGTCTATGCCCGCGATATTGAGCGCGCAGCGCTCGCCGGCCCGCCCGCGCTGCGCTTCGCGGTTCTGCGCATGGAGGCTGCGCACGCGGACCTCGATCCCCGCCGGCATGATCGTCGCCGTCGCGCCGACCTCGACGCGGCCGGAAAGCACCGTGCCGGTCACGACGGTGCCGTGACCGGCAAGCGTGAAGACGCGGTCGATCGCCATGCGGAACAAGCCATCGTCGCGTCGCCGCTGCAGCTCCGAAGCCGCCGCCGCGAGGTGCCGACGCAGCGCCTCGGTGCCCGGATCGTCCGGACGCGCGGCAGCGACGGCGAAGATCGGCGCGCCGTCGAGCGCGGTCCCCGCGAGCGTCGAGCGAACCTGTCGCTCTACGTCTCGACGACGAGCGTCGTCGACGCGATCGATCTTCGTCAGCGCGACCGCGCCGCGCTCGATACCGAGCAGCTCGACGATCGAGAGATGCTCGAGCGTTTGCGGCATCACGCCGTCGTCGGCCGCGACGACGAGGAGCGCGAAGTCGATGCCGTGTGCCCCCGCGACCATCGTGCGGACGAGCCGCTCGTGCCCGGGCACGTCGACGAACCCGAGCACTTGACCGTCGTCGAGCGGCAGGTACGCGAAGCCGAGCTCGATCGTCATGCCGCGCGCCTTCTCCTCGGCGAGACGGTCGGTATCGACGCCGGTCAGCGCGCGCACGAGCGTCGTCTTGCCGTGATCGATATGGCCGGCGGTGCCGACGATCATCGCGCGCTCCCCAACGCCGCGCCGAGCGCATGGAACGCGGCGACGAGCTCGTCTTCGTCCGATTCGTCGACGCAACGCAGATCGAGCTTGAGCGCACCGCCCTCGACGCGGCCGACGATCGGCCGCGGCAACGCGCGGAGCGCGGCTTCGAGGCGATCGAGGCCGCCGCGTCGCCGCGCCGCGGGCGTCACGATCAGGCCGTGGCTCGGCAGCTCGTCGACCGGCAACGCGCCGCTGCCGATCTGGCTCGTCATCGCGCCGACCGTGACCTCGTACGCCGGCTCGACGGCGCGCTGCACGATCGGCCGAAGGCGCAGCGCCTGCGCGCGGATCGCGCTCTCGGGCCGCGTCAGCCATCTGAGCGTCGTCAGGCGCTCGGCGAGCCGCTCCGGAGAGCGATACAGCCGGAGCACCGCCTCGAGCGCGGCGAGCGTCAGCTTGTCGACGCGCAGCGCGCGCTTCAACGGATGGCGCTTCAGCTTTCGTATGAGCTCGGTGCGGCCGACGATGAGACCCGCCTGAGGGCCGCCCAGGAGTTTGTCGCCACTGAAACAGACGAGGTCAGCGCCGGCCGCAACCGTCTCGCGCACCGTCGGCTCCTTCGGCAGCCCCCACTCGGTCAGATCGACGAGCGAGCCGCTGCCGAGATCGGCCGCCAGGGGGAGGCCTCTCTCGTGCGCGAGCGAAGCGAGCGTCGCCACCGGGACGCTCGCCGTGAAACCCGTGATCGCGTAATTGCTCGTATGCACCTTGAGCAGCAGCGCGGTGCGAGGCCCGATCGCGTCCACGTAATCGGAGACGTGCGTCCGATTCGTCGTGCCGACCTCGACGAGCTTGGCGTTCGCCTGCCGCATGATGTCCGGCATGCGGAACGAGCCGCCGATCTCGATCAGCTCGCCGCGCGACAAGACGACCTCGCGGCGACTCGCTACGGCGGCGAGAATCAAGAGCACCGCGGCCGCGTTGTTGTTCACGACCGTCGCCGCTTCCGCGCCGGTCAGCTCGGTCAGCAGGCCTTCGACGATCGCATCCCGATCGCCGCGCCGGCCGGCGGCGAGATCGAACTCGAGGTTAACGGGCGCGCGCGCCGCGGCGACGAGCGCGTCGACGGCCGTCTCGGGCAGCACGGCGCGGCCGAGGTTCGTGTGCAGCACCGTGCCGGTGAGATTGAGCACGGACGTAAGCCGCGGCCGGGACGCCTCGGCGAGCCGCTGCGCGATCGCCGCGGCGATCACCTCGGCGTCGAGCGCCCCACGGTCGAGCTCGCCATCGCGTGCCCGAGCGCGGAGCGCCTCGAGATGGGCGCGCAGCGCGGTCAGAACCTGCGTGCGGCCGTGTTGCTCGCGAAGCGACGCGAATGCGGGCAGGCCGAGCAACCGGTCGACGGACGGGATATCGGCGGGGGTTGCCTGCGCGGGCTCAGGAAGCGGTGCATCCACGCGCCTCTCCTCCTGCCGCCCATCTTCGGGTACGTTCGCGGGCCGTCGCAAGCCCTCGAGGCGTCGACTCTTCGGCTGGTCGGCGTGGAAACGACCCGCCCGGCCGCGGCGACCCGCGGTCGGCTTCGTGCGCCGTAACGCCCGGAGATTCGGGTGCCGCCGGCCGTGATCGATCTTGGCTCCCCCGTGCACAGCTCGGTCCCAGACGTTCCGAAGCTGGTTACGACTGCACGTTACACCGCGGCGCCACATCGCGCGCTAGGCGGCAATGCACAACCGCTTGTCCGTACATGCACTCGAGAAGCCGTTGCGTTCGGCGCCGTTCGGCTCGAACGGGCGTTCGCCTCGAGCTTCACGATCGGCGCTGCAGCCTGCGGCGCAATGAGATAGTCTCGCGCGGGTTCGCGGCAATGGAGGCCGCGGCCTTTCAATGAGTGGGATTTCGATGACGGAAGAGCTTTCGAGGACGGCCAAACCGCTCGACGGCGTCCGCGTGCTCGACTTGACGCGCATGGTCGCGGGCGGGATCGCAGGGATGCTGCTCGGCGATTTCGGCGCCGACGTCGTCAAGGTCGAGCAGCCGGGCGTCGGCGATCCGTTGCGTCATTGGACCGCCGGCGGTCATGCGCTGTGGTGGAAGGTCTACGCGCGAAACAAGCGTTTCATCACGCTGAACTTGAAAGCCGATGCCGGACGGAAGCTGCTGCTCGACATGCTTCCGCGCTTCGACGTCGTGATGGAATCGTTCGTGCCGGGCACGCTCGAGAAGCTCGGCTTAGGCTGGGAGACGCTGCACGGCGCGAGGCCCGGCCTCGTGCTGCTGCGCATCTCCGGCTGGGGTCAGACCGGCCCCGGCAGCCGCCGGCCCGGCTTCGGCACGTTGATCGAAGCCGCGAGCGGCTTCGCCGCGATGAACGGCGAGCCGGACGGGGCGCCGATCGTTCCCGCGTTCCCGCTCGCGGACGCGACGTCGGCGCTCTACGCGGTGAACGCGATCATGTTCGCGCTGTATCACCGCGACGTGCACGGCGGCCCCGGACAGATCATCGACGTCTCGCTGTTCGAGTCGTTGTTCTCGCTGCTGGGGCCTCTGGCGGCCGAGTACGCGGCGCTCGGCACGGTGCGCGAACGGACCGGCAGCCGCTCGAAGAACTCGGCGCCGCGCGGATGCTATCGGACGAAGGACGGCAAGTGGCTCGCAGTCAGCGGCTCGACGCCGAAGATGGCCGAGCGCTTCCTCGAGAGCTACGGCCTCGGGCACATGCTGAAAGATCCCCGCTTCGCGACGAACGAGGCGAGGGTGCGGCACGCGCGCGAGGTCGACGAGGCCGTCGCGGAGGCAATCGCGTCGCGAACGCTCGCCGAGAACATGGCGATCGTCGAGGCGAACGGCCTGACCGCGGCGCCGGTGCAAACCGTCGCCGAGATCGAGCGCGATCCGCATTGGATCGACCGCGGGCTCGTGATCGACGTGCCGGACGACGGCGCGAGCGTGCGGATGCACAACATCGTGCCGAAGCTTTCGGCGACGCCCGGCACGATTCGCCGGCCCGGCGCCGCGCTCGGCGCGGACAACGACGCGTTCTATCGCGAGATCGGGCTTTCCGCCGCCGAGATCGAGCGGTTGCGCGGCGAAGGCGTGATTTGATCCGAGTCGCGCGGCGCGTCGACGAGAACCGATCGGCTCGTGCGGACTATCGTCCGTTCCACAAGAGCGGATGACCGCTCGCGCGATGGTAGCCTTCGTCCGCGAGCAGCACGTCGAGCGTGAGGCTCGCGAGATCGTCGGCGACCGGATCGACGTCGGCGTCCGTCTCCTGGTAGAGGATCTTTCGATAGCTCTTACAGCGATCGCAGCATTCGGCACGGATCGCGTCGGGGCCGCCGTCGAGCGAGAGATAGGAAAGTCCTTGCACGGAGCGGCAATGACTACACGTGATGCGGACGAGATGCCACTCGGTCGCGCATAACGCGCAGTGCAGATAGCGCTGTCCGCGCGATATCGCGTCCTCGCGCACGACGCTCGCGACCGGCAACGTCCCGCAGGCCGGGCAGCCTTCGCCGGCTCCGATCCGCGATTCCACGTCGCTCGGCGAAAGCCCCGCGGCCGCTGCGGCGTACGGCACCTGGAGCGCGGCCATGACGAACGGCGCCGTTGCGGGATCGATCTGGTCGTCGCGGCGCGCGAGGAGCGCGTCGGCATACCGCTCGAGCGCGTTCGCGGACGCGTTCTCGAGACGTTCGAGCGCCTCTCGCGTGCTTCGCGGAAGATCGCCGCGGACCGCGAGCGCTCGCACGAGGAGCCCCAGCACGTCGCGAAAGATCGGCGCATACGGCCCGACGACCGAAGGCAGCCTCGTTCCGCCGTCGACCGATCCTTCGTCGAGGTGAAGCATGCTCGGCTCGATCGCGTCGAGCGCCGCGTGCTGCGCGTCGGCGAGCGCGGCCATGAGATGCAAGTAGTCCGCGATCGACGAGCCGATCGCGCCTTCGCGAGCCAGCGCGCGAAAACGCGCGGCGCGCGCGGCGAAGAGACGCGCGGGATCCGGCAAGCGGATCCGCGGCGGCCGCTCGGCGCCCGCCTCAATCTGACCGCGTTCCAGGACTCGCCGCATGCCCTATCTTCTCGCGGAACCACGCGCGATGATGCTTGAACGCCCAGCCGGCGGTGACGTGTCCGCGGGTCATCGCGCGAATCGACCCTCGTACCCAGATCGCGGCGTAGACGTGCACGATGATGCCGAGGATCAGCACGAACGCGAAGAACGCGTGCGCGAGCGACGCGAGGCGCACGGCGCCGATCGGGAACGCGTCCGAGAAATACCTCCGCCAGATCACGATGCCCGTGACGAGAAGCCCGGCGAGGCTGATCACCATCACGAAGAACAGAAGCTTCTGGCCCGCGTTGTAGCGGCCGACCTCGGGCAGCTCGCCCTCGCGTCCCGAGAGCACCTGGCGTATGCGCCTGAGCCATTGCCAGTCGGCCGCACGCATCACGTTGTCCTTCGCGACCGCTGCCGCGAGCAACGCGAACGCGACGGTCATCACGACGCCCGCGAACGGATGCAGGATCCTCGTCCACGTCCCGCCGCCGAAGAGCGCGGAGAGCGCGAACAGCGACGGATGGAACAGCGCGAGCCCCGACAGCGCGGCAATGACGAAGAGCACGGCGACGATCCAGTGAATCGTGCGTTCGTTCGCGCTGTAGCGTTCGAGCAGGATGCGCGGCACGGGCTCATTCATCGGTCGTCTCCCGTCTCGCGCGAACGGCGCTCGCGCCGACCGCGCGCGCGGCCTCGCGCTCGTCGTCGTCCGTCGTTTCGTTCGGACCGACGCGGATATAGTGCAGGAAGCCCGCGAACGCCGCGAGCAGCATGCCGGCAACGCCCAAAGGCTTCGCGACGCCCTTCCATACCTTGACGAGCGTGCTGATCTTCGGATCGGCCGGCAAATCGTTATAAAGCTCCGGCCGGTCGCGATGATGCAGCACGTACATCACGTGCGTGCCGCCGACGCCTTCGGGATCGTAGATGCCAGCGTTCTCGAAGCCGCGCGACTTCAGGTCCTCGACCCGCTCCTCCGCGTGTCGCAGCATGTCCTCCTTCGTGCCGAAAACGAGCGCGCCGGTCGGGCACGCTTTGACGCACGCGGGCTCGCGTCCGGCCGCGACGCGATCGGAGCAGAGCGTGCATTTGTACGCCTTGCCGTCGACGCCCGAGAGCCGCGGGATGTTGAACGGGCAGCCGGTGATGCAGTAGCCGCAGCCGATGCAGTGCTCGCTGTCGAAGTCGACGATGCCGTTCGCGTACTGCACGATCGCGCCGGGCGACGGGCACGCGGCGAGGCAGCCCGGCTCCGCGCAATGCATGCAGCCGTCCTTGCGGATCAGCCACTCGAGATCGCCGCGCTCGTTCTCGTGCTCGGCGAAACGCATCACGGTCCACGAATGCTCGGTGAGATCGAGCGGGTTGTCGTAGACCCCCGAGCACGTGCCGATCTCGTCGCGCAGGTCGTTCCATTCCATGCACGCGACCTGACACGCCTTGCAGCCGATGCACTTCGACGTGTCGATCAGCTTCGCGACCGGCGCGGTCCTCGCGCGGCGCACCTGCGGCGGCTTCGTCGTCGTCGCGGAGCGGCGAACGATGTCCTGGGATTCGAGTGCCATCACGCCTTCTCCACGCGCACGAGGAACGACTTGAACTCCGGCGTCTGCACGTTCGCGTCGCCGACGAACGGCGTCAGCGTATTCGCGAGGAAGCCGGGCCTGGCGAGGCCGGTGAAGCCCCAGTGGATCGGGATGCCGACGGTATGCACGCGGCGGCCGTCGATGTCGAGCGACTTGATCCGCTTCGTCACGACCGCGACCGCGGTGATCCAACCGCGGTTCGAGATCACGCGCACGCGATCGCCCGCGGCGACGCCGAGCTCGGCCGCGAGCTCCTCGCCGATCTCGACGAATTGCTCGGGCTGCATGATCGCGTTGAGCCGCACGTGCTTCGTCCAGAAATGGAAATGCTCCGTGAGACGGTACGTCGTCGCGACGTGCGGGAACTCTGCCGCGTTACCGAACTCGCGCCGGTCGCCTTCGAAGACGCGCGCGGCCGGGTTGCTGACCGCGCGACGCTCGTCGGGATAGAGCGGGTTGTAGCCGAGCGGCGTCTCGAACGGCTCGTAGTGCTCGGGGAACGGCCCGTCGGCGAGGGCCGCCCGTCCGAAGAACCGCGCAATGCCTTCCTGGTTCATGATGAACGGCCCCATGCCGGCTGCCGGGTCCTGGTCGACCGGATAGTCCGGCGTGTCGGCGCCGACCCAGCGCGTGCCGTTCCACTCGATGAGCTTGCGCTCTGGATTCCACGGGCGTCCGCTCGGATCGCACGACGCGCGGTTGTAGAGCACGCGGCGGTTCGCTGGCCATGACCACGCCCAGTTCAGCGTCTGACCGATGCCGGTCGGATCCGAGTTGTCGCGGCGCGCCATCTGGTTGCCGGCCTCGGTCCAGCAGCCCGCATAGATCCAGCAGCCGCACGCCGTCGAGCCGTCGGCGCGCAGCTCACCGAAGCCCGAAAGCTGCTCGCCGGCGCGGCGGACGATCCGCGTCGGCTCCGTCTCGTCGACGACGTCCGCGAGCGCCTTGCCGTTGTACTCCTTCGCGATCTCCTCCGGAGACGGATGCTCCGGATTCGCGTACGGCCACGTGAGGTTCAGGATCGGGTCCGGGAACGCACCGCCCTCCTCCTCGTACAGCTTCCGCAGCCGCCGGAAGATCCGGGACATGATCTCGATGTCGGTCTTGGCCTCGCCCGGAGGATCGGCGCCCTTCCAGTGCCACTGCAGCCAGCGGCCGGAGTTCACGAGCGCGCCGTCTTCCTCGGCGAAGCACGTCGTCGGCAGCCTGAAGACCTCGGTCTCGATCGTGCTCGGATCGACGTCGTTGTGCTCGCCGAAATTGCGCCAGAACTCCGACGTCTCGGTCACGAGCGGATCCATCACGACGAGGAACTTGAGTTTCGCGAGCGCCGCGGCGAGCTTCGCCTTGTGAGGCGCGGCCGCGAGCGGATTGAAGCCCTGCGCGAGATAACCGTTGAACCGGCCCTGATACATCAGCTCGTACGTCTGCAGCATGTCGTAGACGCGGTCGAGCTTCGGGAGATAGTCGTAGGCCCAATCGTTGTCCTCGCGCGCGGCCTCCCCCCACCACGCCTTCTGCAGGCTGACGAAGAAGCGCGGGTAGTTCTGCCAGTAGCTCATCTGGTTCGGGCGCAACGGCTGCTGCGTCCTGGCGGTGATGTAATCCGCGAAGCGCTGCTCGTGGTCGCGCGGCAGCGTGAGATAGCCCGGCAAGAGATCGGACAACAGGCCGAGATCGGTGAGGCCCTGGATGTTCGAATGCCCGCGCAGCGCGTTCATGCCGCCGCCCGAGACGCCGATATTGCCGAGCAGGAGCTGCAGCATCGCGCCGCAGCGGATCATCTGCGAGCCGATCGAATGCTGCGTCCAGCCGAGCGCGTACATGATCGTCATCGCACGCTCCGGCGTGGCGGTCGACGCGACGAGCTCGCACACCTCGAGGAACTTCTCCCTCGGCGTGCCGCAGATGCGCTCGACCATCTCCGGCGTGTAGCGCGAGTAGTGCCGACGCATCAGGTTCAGCACGCAGCGCGGGTGCGAGAACGTCGGATCGGTGCGCACGTAGCCGTTCTCGTCGAGCTCGTAGTCCCAGCTCGAGCGGTCGTACGTCCTGCGCTCGGGGTCGTAGCCGGAATAGAGCCCGCTTTCGAACGCGAAGTCTTCCTTGACGATGAACGACGCGTCCGTGTAGTTCGCGACGTACTCGTGCTGGATGCGATCGTTCTCGAGGAGATAGCGGATCAGACCGCCGAGGAACGCGATGTCGGTGCCGGTGCGGATCGGCACGTAGACGTCCGCGACAGACGCCGAGCGCGTGAAGCGCGGATCGACGACGACGAGGCGAGCGCCGTTGTTCGCCTTCGCCTCGGTGACCCACTTGAAGCCGCACGGGTGCGCCTCGGCGGCGTTGCCGCCCATGATCAGCACGAGGTCGGCATTCTTGATGTCGACCCAGTGGTTCGTCATGGCTCCACGGCCGAACGTCGGGGCAAGACCTGCCACCGTCGGGCCGTGTCAGACGCGCGCCTGGTTATCGAATGCGACGAGCCCTAGGCTCCGAACGATCTTGTGCGTGAGATAACCGGTCTCGTTGCTGCTCGCCGACGCGGCGAGCATGCCCGTCGTCGTCCAGCGATTCACCGTGCGGCCGGCCGCGTCCCGCGTCACGAGATTCGCGTCGCGGTCCTGCTTCAACAGCCGCGCGATGCGGTCGAGCGCCTCGTCCCACGAAATACGCTGCCAACGGTCCGAGCGCGGCGCGCGGTACTCGGGGTACTTCAGCCGGCTCGGGCTGTGGATGAAATCGATGAGTCCCGCCCCCTTCGGGCACAGCGTGCCGCGATTGACCGGATGATCCGGATCGCCCTCGATGTGGAAGATCGTCGACTTCGCGTTCTTCGAGCGATCGCCGAGCGAATACATGAGAATCCCGCAGGACACGGAGCAGTACGGGCACGTGTTCCGCGTCTCGGTCGCTTTCGCGAGCTTGAAGTCCCGGGCGCTCGCGACCGCCTCGCTCGGCGAGAAGCCGAGCAGCGCCAGGCTAGAGCCTGCGAGCGATGCACCCGAGAACGTCAAGAACTCGCGCCTGGTCATGTCGGTCATGGGCTCCCCCTTGACATCGAGCCAGACGAGCGGTGTACGGACGAGTATACCTCCCGGGCGCACGAAAATGGGGCCGGCGCCGAAAAAGGCGCCGGCCCCATCACGTTCGTCAAGAATCAGCGAGCGGCCGCCGCGCGAAGGTCCGTCCGCAACCGCGCGCCGGTGCGCCCGACCGCGGAGAGCACGGCCTGCATCGTCGCGATCGCGCTGTCCTCGTCGATCGCGCAGGCCGCGCTCTGCTCGACGCCGACCGAGACGATCACGGACGCGAGCGCCTGCGCATCGGTGCCCGACTGCAGCGCGTGCTCCTCGAACGCGATGACCCGCAGGCTCGAGTCGAGCCGCCGCTCGATCGCGTCGATCAACGCCTCGACGAGCCCCTGCCCTTCGCCGGTCAGCGTGACGTCGCCGTCCGCGGTCGCGACGTGGAAATGCCCCACGGTGCGCTGCTGCTCCGACTTCGAGTCGTAGCCGACGAGCTTCCAGCCGGCCGGCACGGACGCGAGCTCGGAATCGAACAGCGCGCGGATCTCGGCCGACTTGATCTCGCGGCCGGTGCGATCGGCCTCGCGCTGCACGATATCGCTGATGACCGGGTGCATCCACTTCGGCAACGAGATGCCGTGATCGCGCTCGAGCACGAGCGCGACGCCGCCCTTGCCGGACTGGCTGTTGATGCGCACGACCTCCTCGTAACGGCGGCCGAGATCGCGCGGGTCGATCGGCAAGTACGCGACTTCCCACTTCGTCGCGCCGTGCTGGCGGTGATAGGCCATGGACTTCCGGATCGCGTCCTGATGGCTGCCCGAGAACGCCGCGTAGACGAGCTCGCCCGCCCACGGGTGCCGCGGATGCACCGGCATCGACGTGCAGCGCTTGTACACCTCGACGATGCGCTTCATGTCGGAGAAATCGAGCCTCGGATCGACGCCGCGCGAGTAGAGGTTCATCGCCATCGTGACGATGTCCATGTTGCCGGTCCGCTCGCCGTTGCCGAACAGCGTTCCCTCGACGCGGTCCGCGCCCGCCATCACGCCGAGCTCCGCCGCGGCGACCGCGCAGCCGCGGTCGTTGTGCGTATGCAGGCTGATGCGAATGTGCTCGCGATCCTTGACGTGCCGGCAGAAGTACTCGACCTGATCCGCGAAGACGTTCGGCGTCGTCATCTCGACCGTCGCCGGCAGATTGATGATCACCGGCTGGCCTTCGTCCGGCCGCCAGACGTCGAGCACGGCGTTCACGACCTCGACCGCGTACTCGGGCTCGGTCCCCGAGAAGCTCTCCGGCGAGTACTGGAAGATCCATCGCGTGCCGGGCCGCTTCGCCGCGGCTTCCTTGACGAGGCGCGCCCCTTCGACCGCGATGCGGATGATCTCGTCGCGGTCCGCGGCGAAAACCTGCTCGCGCTGGACCGGCGACGTCGAGTTGTAGACGTGCACGATCGCCCGCTCGACGCCGTCGAGCGCCTCGAACGTTTTCTCGATCAGATGGCGCCGCGCCTGCGTCAGGACCTGCACGGTCACGTCGCGCGGGATGCGGCGCTCCTCGATCAGCCGCCGCGTGAAGTCGAGCTCGGTCTGCGACGCCGACGGGAACCCGATCTCGATTTCCTTGAAGCCGATCTCGACGAGCAAGTCGAACAGCTCGAGCTTCTGCTCGACCGACATCGGCGCGACGAGCGCCTGATTGCCGTCGCGAAGATCGACGCTGCACCAGTCGGGCGCGGCCTCGATGACGCGGTCGGGCCAGGTCCGATCGCGGAGCACGATCGGAAGGTACGGAACGTACTTGCGATGGTCGAACGACGGCCGGTCGAGCGGCCACGACGACTGCGTCGCGCCTGCCGTGCCGGACGCTACGGCTTCGGTCCCTGGGCTATCGTGCGTCGTGCTCATCTTCGATGACTCCTGATGGCGGCTTACCGTGCCGCCGGAAACCACTCTTGGGAGACATTCTATGCCAGTCCAGGCGCGATTATCGTGCGATCTTTTCAAGATCTCACTCTGACTTGGCAATTTTCATTCGCTATAGCCTAGAATCAAGCAATAATCTTTCACGGCGCCCGGAAGGCCCGAGGGCGGAAACGATGAAGCTCGACAGCTACGACCTCAAGATCCTCGACCTCCTGCAGCACGACGGCGGCCTCAGCAATCAGGAGATCGCCGAGCGCATCGGCCTTTCGCCGTCGCCGTGCTCGAGGCGCATCAAGCAGCTCGAGGAAGCGGGCGTGATCCGCGAACGCGTCGCGCGCCTGTCGCCGCAGGCGCTCGGGCTCGAGCTCACCGTGCTGCTGCACATTCGCATGGACCGGCACACGCCGGAGCGCTTCGAGCAGTTCGAGAAGATCGTGCGGCGCTATCCGGAAGTGCAAGAATGCTATCTGATCACCGGCCAGGAGGCGGACTACCAATTGAAGATCATCGTGCCGGGCATGGACGCGTATCAGGACTTCCTGCTGAACAAGATCACGCGGATCGACGGCGTGATCGGCGTGCACTCGTCGTTCGTGCTGCGCAAGCCGATCGACACGACGGCGCTGCCGCTGACGTACGCGCAGCGCGCGCTGCAGGCGTCCGCGCGCGAGACGGCGCGCCGGTAGGCACGAATCGCTACGACCGATGAGCGACGAGCGCTTCAAGCTGTCCGAGCTCGGCCGCCGCTTCACGCGCCCGACGGGCGCGCTCGAGCTGATGGACGACCTCGGCCGCGCGATCGGTGCCGGCGACGAGATCCTGCTCTTGGGCGGCGGCAACCCGGCGAAGATCCCGGAGATCCAGGCGCTCGTGCGTGAACGCCTCCGTGAGGTCGCGGACGATCCGAAAGCGCTCGAGCGCATGATCTCGAATTACGCGCACCCCACCGGCGATCTGCCGTTCCGGCGCGCGCTCGCGAAGCTGCTCGCGGCCGAGTACGGCTGGCCGCTGACCGCCGAGCACATCGCGCTCACGGCCGGAAGCCAGGCGAGCTTCTTCCTTCTGTTCAACTTGCTCGCGGGCCGAAGCGCCGACGGCCGCATGCGCCGCGTGCTGCTGCCGACGACGCCGGAATACGTCGGCTACGCGGACGTCGGCGTCGAGGACGGGCTGATCGCGGCGCGTCGTCCCGTGATCGAGGAGACGTCCGACCGATCGTTCAAGTATCGCGTCGACTTCGACAACCTCGCGCTGGATGACGAGATCGGCGCGATTTGCGTCTCGCGCCCGGCGAATCCGACCGGCAACGTGCTGACCGATAGCGAGCTCGCGCGCCTTGCGTCGCTCGCAAAAGCGGCGCGCGTGCCGCTGATCATCGACGGCGCGTACGGTCTGCCGTTCCCGGGCATCGTCTTCGGCGACGCGACGCCGCTCTGGAACGAGGACGTCGTCCTGTGCTTGAGCCTCTCGAAGCTCGGCCTGCCCGGCGTGCGCACCGGGATCGTCGTCGCGCATCCGGAGCTCATCGATGCGCTGACGAGGATGACTGCAGTGCTGAATCTCGCGGTCGGCAGCGTCGGGCCGGTGCTCGCCGAGCCTTGGGTCGAGAGCGGCGAGATCCTCGCGCTCGGCCGGCGCACGATCATGCCGTTCTACCGCGACAAGGCCTGCCGCGCGCGAGAGATCCTCGAGCGCGAGCTTTCCGGCGTTCCGTTCCGGATCCACGAGCTCGAAGGCGCGTTCTTCCTCTGGCTGTGGCTCCCCGGGCTGCCGATTCCGAGCGCCGAGCTCTATCGTCGGCTCAAGGCGAAAGGCGTGCTCGTGCTCTCCGGTCATTACTTCTTCCCGGGGCTCGACGAGCCGTGGGATCACCGCCACGAGTGCGTGCGGATCTCGTACGCGCAGGACGACGAGACCGTCGCGCGCGGGCTTACGCTCCTCGCGCGCGAGGTGCGCGCCG
>PKRJ01000116.1 GCA_017577365.1 Gammaproteobacteria bacterium
GTACGACAAGCTCCGGGCGGCGGCGCAGCGGGCGATGGCCGGTGAGCGACCCGGGCACGCGCTGACGGCGACGGCGCTGGTGCATGAGGCGTATGCGCGGCTGGTCGGGGCGGGGCGGGACGCGTGCTTTGCAAACCGGGCGCACTTCTATCACGCGGCGGCGCGGATGGATGCCGCCTTCGCGGCCTCGGCGTTCGCGCCCTGCGCGAACACCGCGACGCGCACGCTCTTGCCGGTGCCGTGCGGCAGCACCGTGGACCCGCGCACCACCTGATCCGACTTCTTCGGATCGACGCCGAGGTTCACCGCGACATCGACGGACTCGACGAACTTCGCATGGGCCAGCTCCTTGACGAGCGCGAAAGCCTCGTCCGCGCTGTACGCCTTGGTCGGATCGACGCGACCCGCGATGGCCTTCCGTGCCTTCGTCAACTTAGCCACTTCTAAAGACCCTCCACCTCGAGCCCCATGCTCCGGGCGCTGCCGGCGATCGTCCTCACGGCCGCCTCGAGCGACGCGGCGTTCAGGTCCGGCTGCTTGAGCTTCGCGATCTCCTCGAGCTGCGCGCGCGTGACCTTGCCGACCTTGTTCGTGTTCGGCCGCCCGCTGCCCTTCTCGATGCCCGTGGCCTTCTTCAAGAGCACCGCGGCGGGCGGCGTCTTCGTGACGAACGTGAAGCTGCGGTCGTTGTAGACCGTGATCACGACCGGCGTCGGCGTGCCCTTCTCCATGTTCTGCGTCGCAGCGTTGAACTGCTTGCAGAACTCCATGATGTTCACGCCGTGCTGACCGAGCGCCGGGCCCACCGGCGGGCTCGGGTTCGCCATCCCGGCGGGCACCTGGAGCTTGATGTAGGCTTCTATCTTCCTTGCCATCGCAGTAACCCGAGGCGATCAAACCTTCTCAACTTGTCCGAAATCGAGCTCGACCGGCGTCGAGCGTCCGAGGATCTGCACGGCGACCCGCACCTTGTTCTTCTCGTAGTTGACCTGCTCGACGACGCCGTTGAAGTCGTTGAACGGACCGTCGATCACGCGCACGACCTCGCCCGGCTCGAAAAGCACTTTCGGCCGCGGCTTGTCCGCGCCCTCCTGGACGCGGTTGAGGATGGCCATCGCCTCTCGCTCGCTGATCGGGGTCGGCCGGTCGCTGCTCCCGCCGATGAAGCCGAGAACCTTCGGCACCTCTTTCACGAGATGCCAAGTCTCGTCGTCCATTTCCATCTGTACGAGCACGTAACCCGGGAAGAACTTCCGCTCGCTCTTGCGGCGCTGCCCTTCCTTCATCTCGACGACCTCCTCGGTCGGCACGAGGATCTCGCCGAACTTGTGCTCGAGCCCGTAGCGCTTGATTCGCTCCTTGAGCGACTCCTTCACCTTGTGCTCGTAGTTCGAGTAGGCGTGGATCACGTACCACTGCATCGCCATCGGTCAGCTCCCTTGGCTCATGATCCAGCGCGTGAACATCAGCAACAAGAAATCGAGGAACCAGAAGAACGTGCCCATCAGCGCCGCGAAGATCAGCACGAAGACCGTCATCTGCACGGTCTCCTCGCGCGTCGGCCACACCACCTTGCGCAGCTCGACCCTCGACGCCTGGACGAACCTCGCGAACGCCTGGCCCTGGGCGGACTGCAGAGCGACCACCGCGGCGATGCCGAGCGACACGAGCACGATGAGAACGCGCACGACCGCCGGCAGGGCCGCGTAGTAGTAGTACCCGAAGATGCCGGCGACGACGATCGCGACGGCGAGCGCGAGCTTCGCCGTGTCGAACGCCGTCGGACCGGAATCCGCCTTGCTATTCATCGAAACTCTAGGACCTCGTCATCGGTAACGCGCGGCGCGCGGCATCCTCTTCGCCCGCCGCGCTCGGGGCGCTGCACCTACGACCGCGAATGGCAGGCCAGGAGGGACTCGAACCCCCAACCTGCGGTTTTGGAGACCGCTGCTCTACCAATTGAGCTACTGGCCTACGGTCGCAGTGATCGTTGCCCGGGCTCCCGCTCGTGACGGCCGCGCACCCAGTTACTCGATGATCTTGGACACGACGCCGGCGCCGACGGTTCGGCCGCCCTCGCGAATCGCAAAGCGCAGCCCTTCCTCCATCGCAATCGGCGCAATCAGCTCCACCTTCAGCCGCACGTTATCCCCA
>PKRJ01000071.1 GCA_017577365.1 Gammaproteobacteria bacterium
AGTGTGTCTCGTGCACCGGACGCTCGACCGCGTTGCCGTTCGCGTCGAAGATCCGAATAGACTCGCGGCGGATCTCCGCCAGATCGCCCTGTTCCAGATAGATGAACCGTTGCGTCACCGGCAGCAGCGCGGGCACGCCGCTCGCGACAAAGTTCTCGCCGATGCCGAGCCCGATGACCAACGGGCTCGCGACGCGCGTCACTACGATACGATCGGGATCGAGCGCGTCGAATACGAGCAGCGCGTACGCGCCAACGAAGCGGCTCGTCGCGAGCCGTACGGCCTCGAGCAGGTCGTGGCCGTGCTTCAGATACTCGTGGACGAGATGCGCGGCAACCTCCGTGTCGGTCTCCGACTTGAACTCGTAGCCCTTCGCGATCAGCTCGTCCTTGATCGGCTGGAAGTTCTCGATGATGCCGTTGTGAATCAACGCGACCCGATCGCCCGAGAGGTGCGGGTGCGCGTTGTTCTCCGTCACGCCGCCGTGCGTCGCCCAACGCGTATGCGCGATCCCGAGCCGACCGGCGCATGGACGCTGGTCGAGCTTCGCCTCGAGCTCCGAGACTTTGCCGACGGTCCGGCACAACGAGATGCTGCCGTCCGGTTGCAGGACGGCGAGCCCGGCCGAGTCATAGCCGCGATATTCGAGTCGCCGCAAGCCCTCGAGAAGGACGGGAACGACGTTCCGTTCGGCGACGGCTCCGACTATTCCGCACATGTGAGACTCACTTCTTGTTTTTCACGGGCCGCTTCCAGCCCTCGATCGTCGTCTGACGCGAACGCGCGAGCGTCAGCTCGCCTGCGGGCGCGTTTTTCGTGATCGTCGATCCGGCGCCGATCGTTGCGCCCTCGCCGATCTCGACCGGTGCCACGAGCGCGGTATTCGAGCCGATGAACGCGTTGTCGCCGATCACCGTGAGGTGCTTGTTCGCGCCGTCGTAATTGCACGTGATCGTGCCTGCGCCGATGTTCACGTCGGCACCGACGTGAGCATCGCCGACATAGCTCAAATGGTTGACCTTGCTGCGCGCGGCGATGCGCGCTTTCTTTGTCTCGACGAAGTTGCCGATCTTCACGCCCTCTGCAAGCACCGTGCCCGGACGAATTCGCGCGAACGGGCCGAGCTCGCAGCCGCCGGCGGCCTCGAGCCCTTGCACCACGGAATGTGGATGCACGGTGCAATCGGCGCCGAGGCTCGCGTCCTGCACGACGCTGTACGCGCCGATGCGCACGCGATCGCCGAGCACGACGCGGCCTTCGAGCACGACGCCGACGTCGAGAAAGACGTCGCGCCCCGCCTCGACCGTGCCGCGAATATCGATGCGGCTCGGATCCGCGATCGTTACGCCCTGCGCCATGAGCCGCTCGGCCTGCAAGCGCTGATAGGCGCGCTCGGCCGCGGCGAGCTGCGCCTTGTCGTTGATGCCGACCGCCTCGAGCGGGCTCGAGGTCGGCTCGCCGCGCACGACGAGGCCCTCGTCGAAGGCCATCGCAATCACGTCCGTCAAGTAATACTCGCCCTGCGCGTTGTCGTTCTTGAGCCGTGCGATCCAACGGCGAAGATTCGCCGCGTTCATCGCCATCAGGCCGGTGTTGATCTCGTTCACGCGCCGCTCGGCGTCGGTCGCATCGCGCTCCTCGACGATCCGCGTGACGCGCCCGGCCATGTCGCGGAGCACGCGGCCGTAGCCCGTGGGCGGATCGACGACCGCGGTCAGCAACGCGACGCCCGCGCCGTCGCACGCTCCGACGAGACGGCGAAGGGTCTCGGCGCGCACGAGCGGAACGTCGCCGCACAGGACGAGCACGGCGTGGCCGTCCGGAATCTCGGGCAAAGCCTGAGCAACCGCGTGACCGGTGCCGAGCTGTTCAGCCTGCAAGCACCAGCGGAGATCGGACTCCGGAAACGCTTGCCGAACGCGGTCTCCGCCGTGGCCATAGACAATGTGAATCGCGGCGGGCTCGAGCGCCCTCGCCGTATCGATCACGTGGGCGAGCAGCGGCCGGCCTGCGAGCGGCTGGAGCACCTTCGGCAGGTCGGAATGCATTCGCTTTCCCTGGCCCGCGGCCAGGATGACGACGGAAAGGGGCAAAGGACCCTCCTCGTTGCTGGCTCTGCGCATGATAGCGCGCCGCCCCGCCGCGAAGATGCCAAATGGTCCGTAGAAAATTGCGACAGGTTGCGGACCAATTCACACCGGACGTAACCGGTGCCCCACGCCGGTGCGGGCGCTCATCGCGCGAGCGCGGGGCACCCGGTGTCCATAGCTTCCGCATGCACGTTCCATGACTCCCGTCCCCAGGCCCGCGTGACTGCGCTTTCAACCAATTTGTCGTGCACCAAGGGCGACTGTCGGCGCTGGGCGGCTCCGCTACGCTCGGGGGCACTTTTTCGTGGCTCCCGGAGCGGTGGGAGGTTCGATGCGGAGCAAGCTACCACGCGGCCAATACGACCTGATCGTCGTCGGCTCCGGTGCCGGCGGTCTCTCGGCCGCAGTGACCGCGGCGCACGCCGGCCTCTCGGTCGCGGTCTTCGAGAAAGCCGACGTGCTCGGCGGCACGTCCGCGTGGTCGGGCGGCTGGCTCTGGATTCCGGGTAACCATCTCGCGGAGCAGGCGGGCATCAAAGAAGACCCCGCCGCGACGCGCACCTATATAAAGAACCGCATCGGGCGGCCGGAGCTGGACGCCCGTATCGAGCGCTTTCTCGAGACGGGCCCCGAGATGGTCCGCTTCTTCGAGCGGGAAACGGCCGTCGAGTGGATGGACGGCAACGTCGTGCCGGACTTCGTCGACGTCGAAGGCTCGCTCGGCGGCGGTCGTTCGGTGACGGCGGCCAACTACGACATTCGCGAGCTCGGGCCGTGGGCGGACGTGCTTCGGCCGCCGATCGAGGCGACGACGGTATTCGGGCTTGGGCTGACCGCAAGCGAGATCGCCAGATACTTCTTCAACTGGCGTCACTCGCTCCAAGCGGCGCTCTACGTGATCCGCAGGCTCACGCCTCATTTCTGGCACCTGCTCCGCTATCGACGCGCGGTGCAGGTGTGCGCCGGCAACGCGCTCGTCGCGCGGCTGATCCGCTCCGCGGTGGATTTCGGCGTCGAGCTCTTCCCCGGCCGCCCGGCGACTCGCTTGCTTCGCGACGGCGATCGCGTCGTGGGCGCCCGCATCGAAGGCGCCGGCCCGGTCTACGCCGACAAGGGCGTCGTGCTGGCGTGCGGCGGATTCCCGCACGATCACGAGCTGCTCCGGCGCCTCGGCGGCTGCCGGGACGGCGGCGAACATCACTCCGCCGCCCCGCGCACGAACACGGGTGACGGTCTGCGTCTCGGCGAAGAGGTCGGCGCAAAGGTCCGCGACGATCTCCCGCACGCCTGCGCCTGGGCGCCCGTCTCACTGCTGCCGGACAAGCGCGGCGGGGTCGTGCATTTCCCTCATCTCCTCGAGCGTGCGAAGCCCGGCATCATCGCGGTCACCGGAAAGGGCGTTCGCTTCTGCAACGAGGCCGAGAACTACCATCACTTCATGAGCCGGCTGTTCGAGGTCACGCCGCCGGGGCAACGCGCCGAGGCGTGGCTCATCGCGGATCACAAGGCGCAGCGGCGCTGGGGGCTCGGTGCGTCGCGGCCGTTTCCGTTCCGGAATCGGCCCTATCTCGAGAGCGGCTATCGGAAGAAGGCCGACACGCTCGCCGAGCTCGCGCGTGTCTGCGGCCTGGATCCCGACACGCTCGAGCGGACCGTCGCGGAGTTCAATCGTCATGCCGAGCTCGGCAAGGATCCCGAGTTCCATCGCGGCGAATCGCGCTACAACCGGTTCATGTCGGGACGAACCCCCCTGCCGAATCCGAGCCTCGCCCCGCTCGCGAAGCCGCCGTTCTACGCGGTGCGTATCGTGCCGGGGAGCCTCGGCACGTTCGCGGGCCTCGCCACCGACGAGCTCGCGCGCGTGCTCGACCGTAACGATCGGCCGATCGCCGGGCTCTTCGCCGTCGGCAACGACGCCTCGTCGATCTTCGAGGGCTTCTACCCCAGCGGCGGCATCACGCTCGGCCCCGCGATGACGTTCGGCTACATCGCCGCGCGCGTCGCAGCCGGTTTGATCGGCACCGAAACCTCGCCTCAGATGGAACGGAGGGCGAACGCATGAAACTGTTCGAGCTCGTGACGTTGAATACCGTGCTGTTCGGCGCCGGAAAGGCGGCGGATGGAATTCGAGCCTTCGTCAACGCGCCGGAGGCGAAGGGCACGCTGCTCGGCGCGTGGGCGACGGATATCGGCACGTTGAACGACGTGATCCTGCTCCGCGGCTTCGAAAGCCTCGAGGACCTGCTCGCGGAACGCAAACGCGCGCGCCTGTCGGACAACCCGTTCGGCTGCAAGGACCTTCTGCGATCGTGGTCCGCGGATACCTATATCCCGCTCGAGTTCACGCTGCCGGTGACGCCCGGCACGTACGGGCGCGTCTACGAGATCCGGAGCTACGTCCCGAAGCTCGACGGGCTCGCGCCCACGATCGAGAAATGGCGGGAAGCGGTGCCGCCTCGCGTGCAGTACTCGCCGCTCACGATCGCGATGTACTCGCTCGACGGCCCGACGCGCTTTACGCAGATCTGGCCCTACGAATCCGCGAACGCGCGCGCGGAGATCCGCGCGAAGACCGTCGCCGACGGCGTGTGGCCGCCGAAGGGCGGCCCCGACTGGCTCACGGCGAATATGACGTCGACGCTCGCGGTGCCGCTGCCGTTCTCGCCGCTGCAGTAGGCCGATCGCCCGAGCGTGCGCTCAGGCGATCGATGCGCCGCCGTCGAGCGTGACGATCGTGCCGGTGGCATATTCGGTCGCGGCGAGCAGCAGGAGCTGCTTCGCGATATCGCGCGGCTCCGCGGCGCGGCCCGCGGGATAGGTCGCGGCGACCTTCGCGTACATCGCCTCGCGCGCCTCGGGCGTCATGCTCGACCACATCTCGGTCTTCACGACCGCGGGCGACACCGCATTGACTCTGACGGGTTTCAGCTCGAGCGCCAGGCCCTGCACGAGACTCTCGAGCGCGGCGTTGATCGCGCCCATCAGCGCGCGTCCTGCGACCGGCCGCGTCGCGAGATAGCCCGCGACGACGCCGAGCGAGCCGCCGTCGCGAATGCGCGCGTGGCGCGCGACGCGGTAGAACCCCCAGAACTTGCTGTTCATCGCCCCGAGCGCGTCTTCCATCGGCAGCTGACGCACCGCGGCCATCTTCACATCGGAGCCGGTGACGACGACGTGATCCCACGCGTCGCCCTGCTCGAAAAACGCCTTCACCTGATCGTCGGACGTCAGGTCGAGAACGCGGTACGCGATGCCCGGCCCGATGCGTTCCGCGGCGTCGCGGAGCTTCGCCTCCGATCGAGACGCGATCGTGACGGCCGCGCCGAGCTCGGCGGCGAGCTGCGCGGTCGCGAAACCGATCCCCGAGCTTCCGCCGATGACGAGGATCTTCTGATTCTCGAAGTCGATCATCTCGTTCTCGCTTACGACGTGTGTTTGGGCGCAAAAGCGGCGGCACGCGAACGTCGATCGCATGCCATTCGTGAAAGGCTACTACGACGAACGGCCGAATGAGGCTGGCTCGGCCTGCACGACGCATAGGCCGTGAGAGAACAAGGCGTTCGCGTAGCGCGGGAGCAGCGAAAATGCGCTGCGCCGCACGCCGTGCGGACGAACGGCGCCGCGATGCCTCAGCCGGCGCGCTTGCCCTTGAGCTTCTGCGCCGCGCGATAACGGGCTTCGGCCTCGACGAGCTCGCGCTGCGCCTGCTCGATGTCGACCTCGCCGGCCCGGCCTTCGAGCGCCTTGCGCGCGCGCTCGCGCGCCTCGAGCGCGGCGGCCTCGTCGAGATCCTCGGCGCGCAGCGCGCTGTCGGCGAGCACGGTGACGAGATGCGGCTGGATCTCGAGGATGCCGCCGGTCACGTAGAAGAAGAGCTCGCGTTCTTCGCCTTCGGCGGGCTGCACGCGCACCTCGCCGGGACGAAGGTCCGTCAGGAGCGGCGCGTGACGCGGTGCGATGCCGACCTCGCCTTCCCTCGCGGGCGCGAACACCATGTTGGCCTTGCCGGACCAGATCGCGCCCTCGGCGCTGACGATGTCGACGTGTATGGCCATTTCCAATGCCTCCGGCTCGACGAAAATGCCGCGTTACGCGAGCTTCTTCGCCCTCTCCTCGGCCTCCTCGATCCGGCCGATCATGTAGAACGCCTGCTCCGGCAGGTGATCGTACTCGCCGTTGACGATCGCCTTGAAGCCGCGAATCGTGTCCGCGAGCGGCACGTACTTGCCGGGCTGGCCGGTGAACTGCTCCGCGACCGAGAACGGCTGCGACAGGAAGCGCTGGATCTTGCGCGCGCGCTGCACGATGAGCTTGTCGTCCTCGGAAAGCTCGTCCATGCCGAGAATCGCGATGATGTCCTGCAGCTCCTTGTAGCGCTGCAGGATCGCCTGCGCCGAGCGCGCGGTGTTGTAGTGCTCCTCGCCGATGACGTTCGGATCGAGCAAGCGGCTCGTCGAGTCGAGCGGATCGACCGCGGGATAGATACCGAGCTCGGCGATCTGACGCGACAACACGAGCGTCGCGTCGAGGTGCGCGAACGTCGTCGCCGGCGACGGGTCGGTGAGGTCGTCGGCCGGCACGTACACGGCCTGGAACGACGTGATCGAGCCCTTCTTCGTCGAGGTGATGCGCTCCTGCAGCACGCCCATCTCCTCGGCGAGCGTCGGCTGGTAACCGACCGCCGACGGCATACGGCCGAGCAGCGCCGACACCTCGGTGCCGGCGAGCGTGTAACGGTAGATGTTGTCGATGAACATCAGCACGTCGCGGCCTTCGTCGCGGAAGTACTCGGCCATCGTGAGGCCGGTCAGCGCGACGCGCAGACGGTTGCCCGGCGGCTCGTTCATCTGGCCGAACACGAGCGCGACCTTGTCGAGAACGCCGGCTTCCTTCATCTCGTGATAGAAGTCGTTGCCCTCGCGCGTGCGCTCGCCCACGCCCGCGAACACGGAGTAACCGCCGTGCTCCTTCGCGATGTTGTTGATGAGCTCGAGGAGCGTCACAGTCTTGCCGACGCCCGCGCCGCCGAACAGACCGACCTTGCCGCCCTTCGCGATCGGCATGATGAGGTCGATGACCTTGATGCCCGTCTCGAGCAGCTCCGTCGTCGGGGCCTGCTCCTCGTAGGTGGGCGCTTCGCGGTGAATCGACCAGCGCTGCTCGGCGTTGATCGGTCCCTTGTCGTCGATCGGGTCGCCGAGCACGTCCATGATGCGGCCGAGGGTCGCGGGACCGACCGGCACCGAGATCGGCGCACCCGTGTTCGTGACGGAGAGGCCGCGGCGCAGGCCCTCGCTCGAGCCCATCGCGATGCAGCGGACGATGCCGTCGCCGAGCTGCTGCTGGACCTCGAGCGTCAGGTTGCGGTCGTCGAGCTTCAGCGCGTCGTAGACCTTCGGGATCGAGTCGCGCGGGAACTCGACGTCGACGACCGCGCCGATCACCTGGACGATCGTGCCTTTTCCGGTTGCCGTGCTGGGCGTTGCCGCAATAGCGCTCATCTCAAGACTTCCCTTTACTGTGAAATCGCCGAGGCGCCGCCGACGATCTCCGCGATCTCCTGCGTGATCGCGGCCTGGCGGGCCTTGTTGTACGCGAGCTGGAGCTGATCGATGAATTTGCCGGCGTTCTCGGTCGCGGCCTTCATCGCGACCATCTTCGCGGCCATCTCGCAGGCGACGTTCTCGACCGCGGCGCGGTAGACCTGCGACTCGATGTAGCGATTGAGCACCGTGTCGAGCAGCTCCTCGGCGCTCGGCTCGTAGATGTAGTCCCAATACTTCTGCAGCGAATCCGCGTCGACCGGCTCGACCGGCAGCAGCGTGCGGATCTCGGGCCGCTGCGTCATCGTGTTCACGAAGACGTTGTGCACGAGGAACAGGCGATCGATCTGGCCCTTCGTGTAGGCCTCGGTCATCGCAGCGATCGCACCGATCAGGTCCGCGACGCGCGGCACTTCGCCGACGTGCGTCGTCGCGGCGACGATGTTCGTGTTGAGCCGCCGGAAGAACGCGACGCCCTTCGCGCCGATGATGCAGAGGTCCGCCTCGACGCCCTGCTCGCGCCACTTGCGGAGATCCGCGAGGATCGCGCGAAATTCGTTGACGTTCAGGGAGCCGCAGAGGCCGCGATCGGTCGTGATGATGATGTAGCCGACGCGCTTGACCTCGCGCTTCTCGAGGTACGGATGCCGATAGTCCGGATTCGCCTGCGACAGGTGGCCGACGACCGCGCGGATGTGCTCGGCATACGGGCGCGACGCCTCCATGCGCTGCTGCGTGCGGCGCAGCTTCGAGGCCGCGACCATCTCCATCGCCTTCGTGATCTTCTGCGTGCTCTTCACGCTTTTGATCTTCGTGCGAATCTCTTTGCCGACTGCCATTCGGTTCTTTCCTCGGCCCGTTGTGCCTCGTCGCGGGTCCCGGAGGGGGACTCGCTATGTCCCTTTCCGGGAACGCCGTGAATACGTCCCTGTAGGCTCCGTCGGCGACGTCCTGTCGCCGACGGTCCCGGAAAGGGACATAGCGAATCCCCCTCCGGGACGGATACGTTTGCGCGTGTTCCCTACCGTGCTCCGCTCCGTCAGTACGCGCCGCTGGTCTTGAAGCCTTCGACGATCTTTTTGAGCTCGGCCTCGATCTCGTCGTTGTAGTCGCCGGTCTGATCGATGCGATCGAGCAGCGCCTGGGCGTTCGCGTGGGCGTACGCGTGCAGGCCCGCCTCGAACGCGCCGACCTTCGAGACCGGGACGTCGTCGAGGTAGCCGTTGTTGACCGCGAACAGCGACAGCGCCATCTCCGCGACGGTCAGCGGCGAGTACTGCTTCTGCTTCATCAGCTCGGTGACGCGCTGACCGCGCTCGAGCTGACGGCGCGTCGCGACGTCGAGATCGGACGCGAACTGCGCGAACGCCGCGAGCTCGCGGTACTGCGCGAGCGCGAGGCGCACGCCGCCGCCGAGCTTCTTGATGATCTTCGTCTGCGCCGAGCCGCCGACGCGCGACACCGAAAGACCGGCGTTGATGGCCGGACGGATACCGGCGTTGAACAGGTCCGTCTCGAGATAGATCTGGCCGTCGGTGATCGAGATCACGTTCGTCGGCACGAACGCGGACACGTCGCCGGCCTGCGTCTCGATGATCGGCAGCGCCGTGAGCGAGCCCGTCTTGCCTTTCACCGCGCCGTTCGTCATGCGCTCGACGTACGCGGCGTTGACGCGCGCAGCGCGCTCGAGCAGACGCGAGTGCAGGTAGAAGACGTCGCCCGGATACGCCTCGCGGCCCGGCGGACGGCGCAGCAGCAGCGAGACCTGACGATACGCCCAGGCCTGCTTCGTCAGGTCGTCGTAGATGATGAGCGCGTCCTCGCCCTTGTCGCGGAAATACTCGCCCATCGCGCAGCCGGCGTACGGTGCGATGTACTGCATCGCCGCCGACTCCGACGCGTTCGCCGCGACGACGATCGTGTGCTCCATCGCGCCGTGCTCCTCGAGCTTGCGGACGATGTTCGCGACCGTCGACGCCTTCTGGCCGATCGCGACGTAGATGCACTTGATGCCCGTGCCGCGCTGATTGATGACCGCGTCGACGGCGACCGCGGTCTTACCGGTCTGGCGGTCGCCGATGATCAGCTCGCGCTGGCCGCGGCCGATCGGCACCATCGAGTCGATCGCCTTGAGACCCGTCTGCACCGGCTGGTTGACCGACTGGCGGTCGATGACGCCGGGCGCGACCTTCTCGATCGGCGACGTGCCCTGCGCCTCGATCGGGCCCTTGCCGTCGATCGGATTGCCGAGCGCGTCGACGACGCGGCCGAGCAGCGCCTCGCCGACCGGCACCTCGAGAATGCGGCCCGTGGTCCTGACCTGGTCGCCTTCGGCGAGATGCTTGTAGTCGCCGAGCACGACGGCGCCGACCGAGTCTTGCTCGAGGTTGAGCGCCAGGCCGAACGTGCTGCCCGGGAACTCGATCATCTCGCCGTACTGCACGTCGGCGAGGCCGTGGATACGGACGATGCCGTCGGTCAGCGCGACGATCGTGCCGACGTCACGAGCCTCGGCAGTCACCTCGAAGCCCTGAATCCGCTGGCGTATCAGGTCGCTGATCTCGGAAGCTTTGAGTGCCATTGATGGAAACCTCTTATCGGACCAGGGTCTCGGTCAGCCGCTGCAGGCGCGTGCGGACCGAGCCGTCGATGACCATGTCTTCCGCCCGGATGACCGCGCCGCCGATCAGGTTCTCGTCGATCTCGACCTTGAGTTCGACCTTCCGACCGAGCCGCCGCTCCAGGGCCTCGGTGATTTTCTGAGCGATCTCGGGCTCGACGGCCGTCGCCGAGACGAGCGTGACGTCGACCCTATTCTCCGCCTCCGCCTTGAGCTCGTCGAATCGCGCGGAGATCGCGGGGAGCGCGGCCAGCCGATCGTTCTCCGTGAGAACCTTCAGCAGCTCCTTGAACTCGCGGGTGCCGAAGAGCTCGCCGCCCGGCATCGACGCCGCGATGCTCGTGATCAGCTCGACCCGCTGGTCGTCGGTGAGCTTGGGGCTCGACAGCGCCCGCGCGGCCTCGTCGTGCGTGACGATATTCGCCGCGCTCGCGAGCGCCTTCGACCACGCGTCGAGCGCGCCCGATTCGCTCGCGACGCGGAACGCGGCGCGGGCATAAGGGCGGGCGATCGTGCCTAGATCCGCCATCTCCTCGTGCCTCTATCAGAGCTCCGCCGCGAGCCGCTCGAGCAGGTCGCGATGCGCCGCGGCGTCGATCTCGCGCTTCAAGATTCGTTCCGCTCCGGCCACGGCGATCGCCGCCACCTGGCCGCGGAGCTCCTCGCGGGCGCGATTGATCTCGACGTCGATCTGCGCGCGGGCCGCCTCGAGCCTGCGCTGCTTCTCGGCCTCGGCCTCGGCCTTCGCGGCCTCGAGAATGGCGCTGGCGCGCGAGTTCGCCTGGTCGATGATGCTGCGCGCCTGGTCCCTCGCCTCCGCGATGATCTTCGCCGCCTCGGCCTTCGCATTCTCGAGATCGGTCTGCCCCCGCTGCGCGGCCGCGATGCCGTCCGCGATCGCCACCTGGCGCGCCTCGATCGCGTTCATGATCGGCGGCCAAATGAACTTCATCGTGAACCACACGAAGAAGATCATCGCGATCGTCTGGCCGATCAGAGTTGCATTGAAATCCACGAACGTTCTCCTGGCTGATCGCTCAGTGACGTGTGCCGGCCGTCGCCGGCGAGCGGGAAGCTCAGCCTCCCGTCGCCGCCTGCAGCTGACCGATGAACGGATTGGCGAAAGCGAACAGGAGCGCGACACCGACACCGATCATCGCCACCGCGTCGAGCAGCGCGACCACCAGGAACATCTGCGTACGGAGCATCGGTGCGAGCTCCGGCTGGCGTGCCGCACCCTCGAGGAAACGACCGCCGAGCAGTCCCATGCCGAGCGCGACGCCGATCGCACCGAAGCCGATCATGATCGCCACCGCGATTGCCGTCATACCAATCACAAAGTCCATCAGTCTCTCCAGTCGAGATTAGTGGTGCCGTAGAAAAACCTTCGCCCGCCTCAATGCGATTGCTGGCTCGCCTGACTCAGGTAAACGATCGTCAGCATCATGAAGATGAACGCCTGCAGCGTGACGATCAGGATGTGGAAGACCGCCCAGCCGAAGTGCAGCGGCAACTGATAGAAGCCGAGCAGCGCGATCAGGATGAAGATCAGCTCGCCGGCGTACATGTTGCCGAAGAGTCGCAGCGACAGTGAGAGCGGTTTCGCGAGCAGCGAAGCGCTTTCGAGGATGAGGTTGAACGCGATGACGAAAGGCGCGCCGATCAGCCCCAAGCCTTTCGTCGGCGGCGCGAGCGGATGCAGCGTCAGCTCGCCGATGAAGCCGCCGAAGCCCTTCGTCTTGATGGAGTAGTAGATGATCAGGAAGAACACCGAGAGCGACATCGCGAACGTCACGTTGACGTCCGTCGTCGGCACGATCTTCAGGTAGTCGACGCCGGCGAGGCTCGCGGCCCACGGCAGCCAGTCGACCGGGATCAGGTCCATGAAGTTCATCAGGAAGACCCAGACGAAGATCGTGAGCGCGAGCGGCGCGATCAGCTTGTTGTGCCCGTGGAACGCGTCCTTCACGGCGGTGTCCACGAAGCCGACGATCGCCTCGATGGCCGTCTGCAGCTTGCCCGGAGGACCGGACGTCGCCTTCTTCGCGACGCTATGGAAGAGCCACAGGAAGAGAGAGCCGAGGACGATCGAGAAGAACATCGAGTCGACGTTGATCGTCCAGAAATTGCCGGCGCACTGGTTCCAAACCCATTCGCCGTCGACTCGGCAGACCTGAAGGTTCTGGAGATGGTGGGAGATGTAGTCCTGGGCGGTCTGCGCGTGTCCGCCCCCGTGCGTGTCAGCCATTCTTCAGCTTTTCCTTCGTCGCAGTCCCTGGCCCGCCGCCGAAAAGAAGCGCTCCGAACAGCGCCGCCTGCGTGACGATGAACCCGGCGAATACCGCCGGCGCCGATGACGGTCTCGCGACCGCGAATATCACGCCGAAAGCCACAGCCGTCAGCAGCAACTTGCCGATCACACCGACCCACGCGGCACGCAGCAGCCTGCGCGCACTATTCGCCCGAGGCGTGAGCAGCCTCGCGGCGAGAAATCCGTTTGGAACGACCGCGGCCATCCCGCCGAGCAGCGCGGACGCGCCGGCCGCTCGGCTCCATAGCGCAATCGTGCCCGCCAAACCCAAGCAGACAACGGCCTGCAGGAGCAAGGTCAGCAGTACGACGCGCGTGTCGTCGTTAAGCACCAGGCCTCTTGGTTGCGCCCGAAGGGGTTGTGGCTAGCCGGCAAAAGCAACCGCGGCAGCGGCTTCGTTTGGCCGCGGCATTGTAGAGAGTCCCCGGCAGTGATTCAACTGACGGATCTCCGGCCTTGAATGTGCTCGATGATCCCGTCCAGCTCGTCGAGGCTGTGATAGCGGATCACGATCCGGCCGCCCTTCTCGCCGTGCTCGATGCTGACCGCGGCGCCGAGCCGCTCCGAGAGCTCCGCCTCGAGCCGCCGAATGTTCGGATCCTTCGCCTGGGGGCGGCGCTCGACGGCGGGAGCCTGTTGCGCCTCGGTGAGACGCCGGATCGCCTTCTCGGTCTCGCGGACGCTCCAGCCCTCGCGAACGATGCGGTTCGCGAGCTCGAGCTGGACCGAAGGCGACGTAATGCCGGCCAGCGCGCGGGCGTGGCCCATATCGAGCTCGCGCCGCTCGACGAGCGCTCGGACGGCTTCCGGCAATTCGAGCAACCGCAACAGGTTGCTGACGGTCACGCGCGACCGGCCGACGGCCTCGGCGGCTTGGGCGTGCGTCATGTCGAACTCGTCGATCAGGCGCTTGAGCGCACGCGCCTCCTCGAGCGGATTCAGGTTCTCGCGCTGGATATTCTCGATCAGCGCGACGGCGACCGCGGCCTCGTCCGGGATATCCCGGATCACGGCCGGGACCTTCTCGAGCCCTGCGAGCTGCGCCGCGCGCCATCGACGCTCGCCCGCGATGATCTCGTAGCGCGTCTCGCCCGTGCCCTTGAGCGGCCGGACGACGATCGGCTGCACGATGCCTTGCTTGCGGATCGAATCGGCAAGCTCCGCCAGCGTCTCCTCGCGCATGTCGACCCGCGGCTGGTAGCGGCCGCGCTGCAGCAGGTCGACCGGCAGCTCTCGCAGCACGTCGTCGGGGCGCAGCGGCGATGCGGCCGCGGAGTCGCCCGCGGCCGAACCCGTGGCCGGGGGCGCCGGCGCGTCGACGCGGCGCGGAGGCGTGCTGAGCAACGCTTCGAGGCCCCGCCCGAGACTTCTTCTCTTCGACATTTCGGCTCGAACTCCTGATCGCGTTCACCGTGCCGGCCGCGCTCGGCGGGTCTTACGCGGCAGGCACCTCGCCTCCGGTCGACCGCGCGGCCGCCTCGCGGCGGTTGATCTCGCCGGCGAGCGCGAGATACGCGAGCGCCCCGCGCGAGTACTTGTCGTGAAAGAGCACGGCGCGGCCGAAGCTCGGCGCTTCGGCGAGGCGCACGTTCCGCGGAATCACGGTGCGATAGACCCGCTCGCCGAAGTGCTCGATGAGCTGCGACGAGACCTCGTTAGCGAGGTTGTTCCGCGGGTCGAACATCGTTCTCAGAATGCCGTGGATCTCGAGCTTGGGATTCGCGCTTTCGCGGATCTGCTCGATCGTGCCGATCAGCGCCGAGAGCCCCTCGAGCGCATAGTACTCGCATTGCATAGGGATCAGCACCGAGTCCGCGGCCGTGAGCGCGTTGACCGTCAGCATGTTGAGCGACGGCGGACAGTCGATCAGCACGTAGTCGAAATCGCCGAGGACGGGCTCGAGCGCGTCGCGCAGCGCGAACTCGCGCCGCGGGCGCTGCAGCAGCTCGACCTCGGCCGCGGTCAGCGCCTGATTGCTCGGCACGACCGAGAAACGGCCTTCCGCCGGCGAGACGATCGCGTTGCGGAGCGGGAGGCCGTCGAGGAGCACGTCGCAGATCGTCGCGTCGACGGCGTTCTTGTCGATGCCGACGCCCATCGTCGCGTTGCCTTGCGGATCGAGATCGATCAGGAGCACGCGGCGCTGGGTCGCGCCGAGCGACGCGGCGAGATTCACGCAGGTCGTCGTCTTGCCGACGCCGCCCTTCTGATTCGCGACGGCGATTACCTTCGCCATGCCAAGCGCCTTGCGGTCAAATTCGTTCCAGCATCACGATCGCGCTCCGCCCGGGCTTGCCCGGCGCGTCGATCCGCACCGGACGCAACTCGAGCGCCGCCGCCTTCTCGCGCCATTCCTCCCCCAGGCGTGCGGCCGTCAAGAGCAGCAGTACCGTGCCGGGAGCTGTCAGATGCCGGGTCATCGCGGCGAGCTCGGCCGGCGGCGCGACGGCTCGGGCGAGCACGGTATCAAACGCGTGCTCGCAACGTAAGTCTTCGACGCGGGTGTGGGCGATCTCGGCGTTGCGGATCCCGAGCGTCGCGACCACGTGCCGCAGGAACCTGACCCGTTTCGCGCGGATCTCGATCAGCACGAAATGCCGGTCCGGCGCGACGATCGCGAGCGGGATACCCGGAAGTCCGGCGCCGGTCCCGACGTCCGCGATGCGCGTCCCGCGCAAGAGCGGCGCGAGCTCGAGGCTTTCCACGAGATGCCGGTCGACGAGCGCGTCGGGATCGCGGATGCCGGTCAGGTTGTACGCGGCGTTCCATTTGACGAGCAGGTTCAGGTACTCGGCGAGGCGAGCGTGCTCGTCGGGACCGAATCGCTGACCCGCGGCGTCGAGCGCCCGGGCGATCCGCGCGGGGTCGAAATGCGGAGGCTGCATGGCCGAAGTATACGGGCCGATGACGCGCGAGCCGGGCGCCCGCTCGGCCCGCCAGATCGCTCGTGCGCCCGCTAGCCGCCGATCCGAACGATGACGCGGCCGACGATGCGGCCCGCGAGAAACTCGGGAAAAACGTCGGGCAACTCGTCGAACGAGACCTCGCGCGACGCGATCTCGTCGAGATGGCGCGGCTTCCATTCCCCGCCGAGCTTTCGCCAGAGCTCGGCGCGGAGCGCGGGCTCGATCACCGCCGCGTTGATGCCGACGAGGCTCACGCCGCGCAGGATGAACGGCATCACGGTCGTCTCGAGCTTCGCGCCGCCCGCGAGGCCGATCGCCGCGACGTTGCCGTTCGGCCGCGTCGTCGCGAGCAGCGCCGCGAGCACGTCTCCCCCGACGGAGTCGATGCCCCCGCCCCACGTCGCCTTGCCGAGCGGTCCCGGCGGCTTCGCGAAAGCCCGCCGGTCGATGATCTGCGCCGCGCCGAGCCGCTCGAGGTACGCCCTGGCGTCCGTCTTGCCGGTCAGCGCCGCGACCTCGTAGCCGCGCGCGGCGAGCAGGTCGATCGCGATGCTGCCGACGCCGCCGGTCGCGCCGGTGACGACGATCGGGCCGAGCGCCGGGGTCTGGCCGTTCGTTTCGATGCGGTGGAGCGCGAGCGCCGCGGTCAAGCCCGCGGTCCCGATCGCCATCGCGCTGCGCGCGTCGAGGCCGGGCGGGATCGGGTCGACGGCGCCGGACGGCAGGCGCGCGAGCTCCGCGTAGCCGCCGTCGACGGTCTCGCCGAGCCCGTCGCCGCACGCGAGCACGGCATCGCCGGGCTCGAAGCGCGGATCGGCCGACTCGACGACGGTGCCCGCGAGATCGATGCCGCCGACGAGCGGGAAGCGGCGCAAGATCTTGCCCGCGCCGGTCGCGGCGAGCGCGTCCTTGTAGTTGATCGACGAGTAGGCGACGCGGATGACGACGTCGCCGGGAGTCAGATCGTCGACGGTCAGGGATTCGAATGCGGCGCGGACTTGGCCGTCGCGCTCGTCGATCCGGAACGCGCGGAAGCGCTCGGTCATTGCGACCTCCCGACGGAGAACGAAGGGGTAGAGGCTGGCGCGGCCGCGGCGGCCGCGTCAACTGGCCTCGCGGCGCGACGCGCCGGCCGCGCGCCGCGTTACATTCCTTCGGTCGTGAAC
>PKRJ01000072.1 GCA_017577365.1 Gammaproteobacteria bacterium
ACTGAAGTTCCACGTGCGGCCTTTCACGTTTCCCCATCCCTGCCCCGTTCACGCGAGAAGGCGAGCCAAAGTCTCGTGGACCGTCCGCGTGCCGTGCGGCCAGAGCTCGACGGTGTCCGGATCCATCCACGGATGCATCGCGGTCGGCAGCAACACGAGCGACTCGCGCTCGAGCGCACGAGACGCGATCCGCACGTTGTCCTGGAACGCCTCGGCGAGGCCCGAGAGCGTCGCGCGCGGACCGTTGCACTTCAGCTCGACGACGTGCAGCGCGAGCTCGTTGTTCCACGCGATGTCGCCGTTCTCCCATTCGTCGGTGAGCTCGCCCGCGACGCTCTCGAGCAATCGATCGGCCGCGGGCACGACGTCGAGCGTCTCTTCCGAGACGATCATGTACTCGAGCTCGATACCGACGGCTTCGAAGAGCCGATACGGCTTACTGCGCGGAGTACTGCGAGACTCGGGGTTGCTTTGCGGCATCGACGCGCACCTTGAACACTTTCATGATCCTGTCGTAAAGCTCGTCGCCGAGCACCGCGTCCTCGATGCCGTGGTCGAGGTTCGGATTGTCGTTGACCTCGATCAGCACGGGGCGTCCGTTCACCTGCTTGATGTCGACGCCGTAGAGCCCGTCGCCGATCGCGTTCGCGGTTCGGAGCGCGAGATCGACGACCTCGCGCGGTGCCTGCTCCACGGGCAAGGTCTCCGAATCGCCCTCCTTCGCCCGTTTCGCGCCGTGATGATAGATCTGCCAATGGCCGCGGGCCATGAAGTAGCGGCACGCGAAGAGCGGCTTTCGGTCGAGGATGCCGATGCGCCAATCGAACTCCGTGGGCAGGAACGACTGCACGACGACGAGATCGCTGCGCGCAAGGAGCTTCTGAAGCCCGGCCGCGAGCTCGTCGCGCGTCGTCGCCCGGAACACCCCTTCGGAGAACGCGCTGTCCGGCTGCTTCAGCACGCACGGCAGACCGAGCTCGGCGATGATCTCGTTGGGCTTGGCGCTGTCGACGACGAGCGTCGGCGGCACCGGAAGGTTGAGCCGCTTCGCGAGCTCGAAAAGATAAACCTTGTTGCCGCAGCGGATGATCGACTCCGGATCGTCGATCACGACGAGGCCTTCGGCGCGCGCCCGGCTCGCGAAACGATAGGTGTGATGGTTCACGCTCGTCGTCTCGCGGATGAAGAGCGCGTCGAATTCCGCGAGCCGGCCGTAATCGTCGCGAGTCAGGAACTCGACGCTGAAGCCGTTCGCCCGCGCCGCCTTCTCGAAGCGCTTCAGCGCCTCGCGATTCGACGGCGGCGAGCGCTCGTGGTCGTTCACGAGGATCGCGAGGTCGTGCTCGTACTGCTGGCTCCGGCCGGCGCGCCCCGCGGGCCCTCGTCCGCTGAAATGCTCGACGACGACGTGGTGCAGGAACTCGCGATGCGATTCCGGCAGATCGCCGACCGGTATCGGCGCGAGGCTCGCGAGCCGCCAGCGCGTGCCCCGCACGAACGTCGCGCGCATCAGCGGCACCGGGAAGAGATTGAACAGCGCGCGGCTCAGCTTCGCGTGACGCTCCGCGAGGTTGCGGCCGAAGTAGATGCTGAGCTCGAACCGGTTCGGGACGATGTCGTGCAGCGACCGCTGGATCAGCTCGTCGAGCTCCTCGGCCGGGCGGAACAGCGAGCGAGACTTCATGTCCTGGATCGTCGTCACGCTCGGCATCGCACGGTGCCCGCGCGCGGTCGCGAGCAGCGACACGTAGTAGCCGACGCTCTGGTAGCGGTACGAGTCACAGAGATTGAAGACTCGAAGCCGCCGCCGCTCGCTGAAGCGCGGATCGCGCAGGTAGGCGTCGGCGCTGACGACCTCGGCCGAGCCGATCTGAAGCGGCCATTCGGCCGGATCGTCAACGATGATCAAAGCCGTCATGGCGCTCTCTCGACCCGCGGCCGTGCGCGTCTCGGCGGCTCGACGACGAGCAGGTTCGCGTCATAAGTCACGATTCCGAGCAGGATCGCGTTGATCAAACGCTGAATGCGAACGGCGTAGACGCCGCTCTTCGCAAACGGGTTCTTCACGTAAGGATCGGCCACCAGCACCTCGCGGCGGTCGGCGAGATAGCCGGTCAGCACGACGAAATGCCCGACCGGCTCGCCGCCGACGTCGTCCTCGGCGTTGGTGCTCGGGATCTCCCGCTTCGAGCGATAGAGGAACGTCGCGGAAAGGCCGGTGATCAACGGCACGCCGCGGGCGAGCAGCCGCCTCAACAGACGCGGCTCGAGATCCCTGAGCCGCAAGCGCCCGCCCCGCTCGAGAAACTCGACATAGCCACGGGTCGCGAGACGAAGCTTCGGATCGGACTTCGCTTCGGCTTGCGTGAGCAGCTTCTCGCGCAGCGCGTCGGGCTTGGCGGGGAACCACGTCGGATCGAACAGCGCGAGGTTATAGGTGTAGAGGGTCACGCGATACCCGCGCTTCAACGCGTGGTTCGCGAGGAAAACGTCGAGGGTCCCGCCCTCGTCGAGCATGCGGATATCCGCGATGACGTCGGCGAGCGCGATCGGGTCGCCGTAATAGCGGTAGACGCCGTGCAGGCACGCCGGCCCGCAGGTCACGTCGTCGGGTTGCGGATCCACGGTGAGACCGAGCCCGGGCTCGTCGACCGGCCGGCCGGCGAGCCGGCGGCGCCGCCTCGGCTCGCGCGTCATGCCGCGCCGAATCGGTGCGCCCGGCGCCCGGGATCGAGCCGCCGCGCGATTGGCCGCCGGCAGCGGCCTCCCGGGCACGGCCGCCAGACAAGACGAGGCGGCCGCGGATCGCGGCACCCGCCCGAATCAAAGGGGGCTTTCGAAATCGTCGTCGTAGTCGTCCCAGTCGGAAAGCTGCCGGCGCAACGATTGTTGCTCCTTGCGCAGCTCGACGCGCTGGCGGGCGGGCAGCCTCCGGCCGGCCGCGTCGCTCTCCGGCTCGAAGCCCTGCGTGTCGAGGTGGAGGTCTTCGAGCTCGTCGATATCATCGCCGTCGAAAAAGGCGGGATCGGTGAAGTCGGCTCCGACTTCCGACTTGGACTTACGCATCGCACGCTCCTTGACGCCGTCAACTGCCAGACGGGCTGACTTTGCCCTTAGACAGCGGCAGGGCCCGACTCGTTTTCGTTCGAGCTTCCGGCCGGGCATCCAGGAGCTTCCATCCCGTTCCCCCGTCGCCCCGGCCGAGCAGAGCGCCTGCAGGCTCGGCCACTATAGGCCGGGCGCGGGTCGTGTCAAGAAAGCCGGCGGCAGGGATTCGCCCGATCACCCAGGGCCGAGGCGCCCACTCCGGCCCGCCGGAGAGCCGCGGCGAAACGCTCGTTTCGGTCGACGTAGCGCGGCCGGCCGGCGGGCCGCGTAGAATGCCGGGATCACAGGGAGGTCCGAGATGAGCAATACCGCTACCCTCGTCTACGACGGCAAACAGTACGAGCTGCCGATCGTCGTCGGCACCGAGCACGAAAAAGCGATCGACATAACGTCGCTGCGCGCCGACACGGGGCTGATCACGCTCGACAGCGGCTATGCGAATACCGGCGCGTGCCGCAGCGCGATCACCTACATCGACGGCGAACGGGGCATCCTGCGCTACCGCGGCTACCCGATCGAGGAGCTCGCGGTGAAGGCGACTTTCGTCGAGACCTCGTATCTTCTGATCTTCGGCGAGCTTCCGACGGCCTCCCAGCTCGCCGACTTCCGCGCCCTCCTCGCCGAGCACGAGCTGATCCACGAGGACATGCGGCATCACTTCGACGGCTTCCCGCCGAACTCGCCGCCGATGGCGATCCTCTCGGCGATGATCAACGCCGCCGGCTGCTTCGAGCCGGTCTTCATGGCGCCGGACGACGACGAGCATTTCATGGAGTCCGCAGCCCGGCTGATGAGCAAAGTGCGCACGATCGCCGCGGCGAGCTACCGCAAGTCGATCGGCAAGCCGATGAACTATCCGCGGCCGGATCTGCGCTACACGGCGAATTTCCTGCACATGATGTTCTCGAGGCCGCACAGGCTCTACGAGCCCGACCCCGTCGTCGTGGAAGCGCTCGATCGGCTGCTCTTGCTTCATGCGGACCACGAGCAGAACTGCTCGACGTCGACCGTGCGCATGGTCGGCTCGTCGCACGCGAATCTTTACGCCTCGGTCGCAGCGGGCGTCTGCGCGCTCTGGGGACCGTTGCACGGCGGCGCGAACGTCGCGGTGATCGAGATGCTGACGAAGCTGCTCGAGAGCGGCGAGAAGCTCGAGACCTTCATCGAGCGCGTGAAGCGGCGCGACGCCGGCGTGCGCCTGATGGGCTTCGGCCATCGCGTGTACAAGAACTTCGATCCGCGCGCGAAGATCATCAAGGCCTCGTGCGACGCGCTGCTCGAGAGGCTCGGTATCCACGACCCGCTGCTCGATCTCGCCGTGCGCCTCGAGGAGATCGCGCTTTCCGACGACTACTTCATCGAGCGCAAGCTCTACCCGAACGTCGATTACTACAGCGGCATCATCATGCGCGCGATCGGCATCCCGACGAACATGTTCACGGTGATGTTCGCGATCGGTCGCCTGCCGGGATGGATCGCGCATTGGCGCGAGGTGCGGATCAGCGATTCGCGGATCGATCGTCCGCGGCAGATCTACGTCGGCCCGGCCGAGCGTTCCTACGTGCCGCTCGAGGAACGCGGCTGACGCGGAACCCGAGCGCCGCGGCTGCATGCGGATCCTGATGGTGTCGGCGGAGCTCGCTCCGCTCGCGAAGACCGGCGGCCTCGCCGATGCGGTCGCCGGCTTGTCGGCAGCGCTCGCCGCGAAAGACCACGACGTCCGCGTGCTGATCCCGGACTATACGGCACCGCCATCGGGCCGCCCCGGCGCGGCCGCGATCGAAGGCGGCGCGAGCGTCTCGCCCGCGGAGAGCACGCCCGTGCCGGTCTATCTGATCGCGTCGCCCGCGATCGGCTCGGGCGGCGCGATCTACCTGGGCGACGAGCGCGACGCGGCGAGATTCTGGGCGTTCAGCCGCGCGGCGGTCGCCGCCGCGGCGGCGCTCGAGCTCGAGTCCGATATCGTGCACTGCCACGACTGGCACGCGGCGCTCGTGCCGGCGCTTGCCGCGGCACGGCCGCCGCTCGACGCGGCCGGCACGGTGCTGACGCTGCACAACATCGGGTTCCAGGGCGCGTTTCCGAGAAGCGTGCTGCCCGACGATGCGGCGGCGTTCCTCGCGTCGCTCGATGACGAGGCGACCGGCTCGCGCGACTGGGTGAACTTCCTCGAGACGGGTATTCGCCGCGCGAGCGCGGTCACGACCGTGAGCCCGACCTATGCGCGCGAGATCGCGACACCCGAGCTCGGCATGGGTCTCGACGCGGTGCTGCGCGCGCGCGGCGACGATTTCGTCGGCATTCTCAACGGCGTCGACTATCGGTTGTGGAGCCCCGAAAGCGATCCGTTCATCACGCCGCGCTTCCGCCGCGGCGACGCCGACGGCAAGCGCCGCGTGAAACGCGCCGTCATGACCGAGCTCGGGCTCGCCGACGACGCGCCGCTGATCGGCGCCGTCAGCCGCCTGTTCGAGCAGAAGGGCCTGGACCTTCTCGTCGACGCTTTGCCGACGTTGCTCGAGCGCACGCGCGCCCGCTTCGCGGTGCTCGGCAGCGGCAATCCCGATCTCGAGGCGGCGCTGAGTCGCGCGGCGAAGACGTGGCCCGAGCGCATCGCGTTTCGCCGCGGCTACGACGAAGGTCTCGCGCATCGGATCATCGCGGGGAGCGACTTCCTCGTCGTGCCGTCGCGCTACGAGCCTTGCGGCCTGACGCAGCTCTACGCGCTGCGTTACGGCACGGTGCCGATCGTGCGCAAGACCGGCGGGCTCGCCGATACCGTGACGCACTACGATCCCGCGAGCGGCCGCGGCACCGGGTGCGTGTTCGAGCACGCGGACGTCACCGGGCTGATCTGGGGCGTCACGACGGCGCTCGAATGGTACGAGTCGCCGGCGGACTGGGAGCGGCTGTGCCGCAATGCCGAGGGGCTCGACTTCTCGTGGCAGCGGCAGTGCGAGCCTTACGAGGCGCTGTATCGGCGCGTCATCGAGCGTCGCAGGCAACGGTCCCCATCCGCTTGACGGCCAATCGAGCCCGCCTTACGGTGGAAGCCCGCCGAGCCGTATTCGAGGACGGCCGAGAGGCTCTGGTCGATGACCTCACCGCCGGTACGCTTCGTCACCGCGCCCGACGGCGTACGGCTCGCTTATGCCGTTTACGGCAACGGTCCACCGCTCGTCTGGGCCGCGCACTGGCTCACGCATCTCGAGTTCGCGTGGGAAAGCCCGGTATGGCGGCATTTCGTCGCCTTCTTCGCACGACACTTCACCCTCGTTCGCTATGACGAGCGCGGCTGCGGGCTGTCGGACTGGACCGATCGCGGCTTCGATCTCGACACCTGGGTCGAAGACCTCGCGCTGATCGTCGACACCTTGGGGATAGAGCGCTTCGACCTGCTCGGCATGTCGCAGGGCGGCCCGATCGCGATCGAGTATGCCGTTCGCCATCCCGAGCGGGTCCGCAAGCTGATCCTATCCGGCACGTTCGCGAGCGGATCGTTCATCCCGCAGTCGCAGCGAGAAGCGCTCGGTCAGCTGATCGAGCTCGGCTGGGGTCAAAGCAATCCGGCGTTCCGCCAGATCTTCACGTCGCTGTTCGTTCCGGATGCGACCGAAGCGCAGCGGAACGAGCTCAACGAGCTGCAGAGGCGCTCGACGAGCCCGGCGCTCGCCGCGAAGCTCTATCGCGCCATTCAGACGCTCGACGTATCGCAACGGCTCCCGCAGGTCGAGCCGCCGACGCTCGTCCTTCATTCGATCGGGGATGCCGCGATCCCGTTCGAGCTGAGCCGAGCTCTCGCGGCGGGAATTCCGAATGCACGCCTCGTGCCCCTCCCCGGCGACAATCACCTGCCGCTCGAGAGCACGCCCGGGTGGTCGGTCTTCTGCCGCGAGATCGCCGCGTTCACGGAGGTCGACGAGCCCGCGGGCGCCGAAGCCGCGAACGGCGGCAGCGTGCCCGCGGCGCCCGTCGGGCCCAAGGCCGAGCGCGCCGCGGAAACGGCACGAGAATCGAGCGCGAACGGCGCGTACCGTTTCGGCCGCTGCATCGTCGATCCTCGCTCGCGCGAGCTCCGGCGGGACGGCCGGATCGTGCCGATGGAGCACCGCGCGTTCGACATGCTGCTGTATCTCATCGAGCACCGCGACAGGGCGATCTCGAAAGACGAGCTGCAGCAGGCGATCTGGCCGCGCATGATCCTGACCGACAGCGCGTTGACGCGCTGCGTGATGAAAGTGCGGCGCGCCGTCGGCGACGATCCGAAGCGGCAAGCGGTCATCAAGACGCTTCATGGCCACGGCTATCGCTTCATCGCGTCGTTGGAGTCCGCTCCGCCCGCCCCCTGACGGCGTATCCGCTCGGCGCGCCGAGCGAACGCGCCGCATCCCGGAGCTCCGCCATCCCGACTGCGCGTGAATCCGTCACGAAAACGTCAGCAAGGCGTCACGACTTCGCACCGTGCCGCGACGACACTGTACCCATCGCCGAAGACGCCGCGGAAAGCGCGGCAAAGAAAGCGGCACCACCTGACGCAAAGGAGAGAACGATGGGACGGACGAGCGACCGAACGATCTTGAGCGTGATCCTGATTGTCGTGGCCGTGGGCTATTTCGTGCCGATCGGACAGCTTGCAGGGATCGTCGTTTGAGACGAAAGACGGATGACCGCCGCGGCGAGGCACGCGTCGCGGCGGCGAGCTCCTTCGCGGCCCGCGAGCTGGCACCCAACTTGCTTGGAAGCGACTCCGAAAAGGGCAGACGCCCGAAGGAGCAGGACATGGACGACCGAAACCGAGCGGGCCTTCATCGACGAGTCGCCGTAGCCGCGGTCGGCGCGGTGCTCGTCGGCATCGCCGGGTGCGAGCCCGGCACCGATCGAGACACCGGGCGGGATCCGACGCAGCCGAGCCCCGAGCTCGGCGTGCGCTCGCCTTTGACGGGACAAGTCGAACGAGACCGAACCGATGTCGAGCGCGGCGGCCGAGACGAGGCGAGCCCTGCCGATCCATCGGCCGTCGATGCGCAAGGCGACAGGCCGGCGCGTGCGATCGGCGACGAGGAACGAGTCGCCGTGCTTCAGTCGTCGCCGGTCGGCGCGCGAGCCGTGATCGAGCCGACCGAGGGCAGCGACGCGCGCGGCGAGGCATCGTTCATCGAGACCGACGAAGGTCTCGAGATCGTCGTGACGATGACCGGTCTGACGCCTGGACCGCACGGCATCCACATCCACGAGAACGGCGACTGCTCCGGGCCGAAAGCGGAGGCCGCGGGTAGCCATTTCAATCCCGACGGCACGAACCACGGGGCGCCGTCGAGCGCGCCGACGGAGCGCCATGCAGGCGATCTCGGCAACCTGCACGCGGATGACCAAGGCAACGCGGAGCTCGCGATGACGATGCCGGACCTCGAGCTGCAGGGAGATCGCGGCGTCGTCGGAAAAGCCATGATCGTGCACTCTGGCGAGGACGACCTCATGTCGCAGCCGTCGGGCGAGTCCGGCGACCCGGTCGCGTGCGGCGTGATCGAAGCGCGCGCAACGGGCTGATCGAACGAGCCGAGCGCGCCCCTCAAGCCCACTCCGCCGGAAGGCGTCCCGATGCCGCGGCGCGCCGCCGCGCGTCGACGGCGATTTGCGGATCGAGATCCGACCACGCGAAGCGCCAGCGCCAGTTGCCTTCGACCGTGCCGGGCCGGTTCATCCGCGCTTCGCTTCCGAGCCCGAGAAGATCCTGCATCGGGATGATCGCGAGCCCGGCCGGCGACGCGTAGGCCGCATCGATCAAGGCATCGGGCATGCGCGGCTCCGGACCGAGCGTCGCGAGCACGCGCCGCCGCGTCTCGTCGTCGAGGCTCGCGTACCAGCCGACGACCGTGTCGTTGTCGTGCGTTCCGGTATAGACGACCGCGGCAGCGCGGTGACGCGACGGCACGTGGGGATTGTCCGGCAATCCGTCGAACGCGAACTGCAGCACGACCATCCCCGGCAGCGCGAAACGGTCGCGGAGCGCGCGCACCTCGTCCGTGATCAAGCCGAGATCCTCCGCGACGAGCGGGACCTCGCCGAGGCGCGCCTTCAGCGTCTCGAGCAGCTTGTCGCCGGGCGCGCGCCGCCAGCAGCCGTCACGCGCGGTCGTCGCGTCGCCCGGCACCTCCCAGTAGGACTCGAGCGCACGAAAATGATCGAGCCGCAACAGGTCGAACCGTTCGAGCTCGAGCACGAGCCTGCGCATCCACCAGTCGAAACCGGAAGCCTCGTGCGCTTCCCAAGCGTAGATCGGATTGCCCCACAGCTGGCCGTTCTCGTTGAAGTAGTCCGGCGGCACGCCGGCGACGACGGGCAGCCTGCCGTCGGCCTCCATACGAAAGAGATGCGGCTCCCACCACACTTCGACGCTGTTCGCGTCGACGTAGAACGGCAGATCGCCGAAGAGAAACACGCCGCGCGCGTTCGCGTACCGCTTCAGCGAGAACCACGAAAGATCGAACAGATACTGGCGGAACGCGATCGACCGAAACGTTTCGCGTTCCTCTGCAATGACCGCGCGCAGCGCGCGCGGCGATCTGCGGCGCAGGTCTTCCGGCCATTCCCACCACGGCGCGTCGTCGAACCGCCGGCGCAACAGCTCGAAGAGGCCGTACGGCAGAAGCCGCGCGCGATTCTTTCTGACGAACGCCGCGAACGCGCGCCGCTGCCCGGCGCTGGCACACCGCGCGAACGACCGATAGGCGTCGAGCGGCGCGTCGTGCACCGCGTCGAACTCCATGCGCGCGGGCAGCTCGTCGAGCTCCGCGAGCCGTCGCGGATCGAGCAAGCGCGGATTGCCCGCGTACGCGGACTGCTGACTGTACGGCGAGCCGTGAGCGTCGGTCGGGCCGAGCGGCAACGTCTGCCACACCGAGAAGCCGCCCGAGACGAGCCAGTCGACGAAACGCAGCGCGTCATTGCCGAGCGTGCCCGACGGCCCCGGCCCGGGGAGCGACGTCGGATGCAGCAACACGCCGGCGCGCCGCCGGCCGAGCACCGCGCTCATCGGCGCAAGACCCCGGTCAGGCGCGCGCGGCCGGGCGCTGACCGCGCAGCATGTCCTTCGTGACGAGCACGACCCCGCCCTCGCTCACGTAGAAGCGACGCGCATCGGCTTCGCGATCGCGGCCGATCACGACGCCGTCGGGGATGACCGTGCCCTCGTCGATGATCGCCTGCTCGATGTGGCAGTCGCGGCCGATCGCCACGTTCGGCAGGACGACCGAGCGCATGATCAGCGAGCGCTCGGCGACGCGCACGTTGAACGACAACAACGAATTGCGCACCGTCGCGCCGCTGACGATGCATCCGCCCGAGACGATCGAGTTGATGGCGGCGCCGCGCCGGCCCTCCTCGTCAAAGACGAATTTCGCGCTCGGCACCTGCTCCTGGTAAGTCCAGATCGGCCATGCCTCGTCGTAGAGGTTGAGCTCCGGATCGACGTCGACGAGCTCCATGTTCGCCCGGTAATAGGCGTCGACCGTTCCGACGTCGCGCCAGTAGGCCTGTGCCTTCGTCTCGATATCCTGGAACGGATACGCGAAGACTCGCGCGGTCGAGATCGCCTCGGGGATCACGTCGCGGCCGAAATCGTGGTGCGAGCCCGGCCGCTCGGCGTCACGCTCGAGCCGTTCTCGCAGGAACGCGGGCTCGACGACGTAGATGCCCATCGATACGAGCGCGATCCCTTCGCGGCCCGGCATCGAGCGAGGATGGGCGGGCTTCTCGTCGAAAGCGACGACCCGGTGGTCCGGCTCGACGCTCATCACGCCGAACTCGTGCGCCTCGGTCACCGGCACCTGCACGCCGCCGATCGTCAGATCCGCGCCGCTCTCCTTGTGGAAAGCGATCATCGGACCGTAATCCATCTTGTAGACGTGATCGCCGGCGAGGATCAGCAACGTTTCCGGGCGATGCTGCTCGATGATCTCGAGGTTCTGGTAGACCGCATCGGCCGTGCCGCGATACCACGAATCGCCGAGCTGCTGCTGCGCGGGGACGATGTCGATGAACTCGCCGAGCTCGCCGTGCAGATAACCCCAGCCGCGTCCGATGTGCTGGATCAACGATTGCGCCTTGTACTGCGTGAGAACGAGGATCTGGCGGATCCCCGAGTTCACGCAGTTCGACAGCGAGAAATCGATGATCCGGTACTTGCCGCCGAACGGCGTCGCGGGCTTCGCGCGATGATCCGTGAGGTGCATCAGCCGTTGCCCGCGGCCGCCCGCCATGATCACCGCCATCGTTCGACGCGTCAGTTGACTGACGACTCGATGCACGAGGGGCGGTTTCATCGGTCGGCGGCTCCGATCATCGGACTCGACTCGAGTATACGTCGGCGCCAAGAAGCGGGTCGACACGCGAATTACCGAAACACTGAGATGTCGCGGCCGAAAGCGCCCGCTTCGACGACGCGCCACTCGCCGGGCGCGAGCCCTTCGAGCGTCCATGGGCCGACGGACCAACGGATGAGACGGAGCGTCGGCAAGCCGACCGCGGCCGTCATGCGGCGCACCTGCCGATTGCGGCCCTCGGTGATCGCGAGCGTAAGCCACGCCGTCGGCACGCGCTTGCGAAAGCGGATCGGCGGATCGCGCGGCCAGAGCCAATCCGGCTCGTCGACGCGCTCGACGCGCGCGGGCCGCGTCGGCCCGTCGCGCAGCACGACGCCGCGGCGCAGTGCGTCGAGCGCCGCGCCGCTCGGCTCGCCTTCGACCTGCGCGTAATAGACCTTCTCCGTCTTGTAGCGCGGATGGGCGAGCCGCGCCTGCAATGCGCCGGAATCGGTGAGCACGAGCAAGCCTTCGCTGTCGTAGTCGAGCCGCCCGGCCGGGCGCATCCCGGGCGCCGAGAGGTGGTCGGCGAGGCACGCCTTACCGTCGATGCGCGTGAACTGCGACAGGACTCGGAAAGGCTTGTTGAAGAGCAATACCGACGCCATGCACGCGAGCTCAGGCCGGCGACGGGCCCTCGAACACGGCGACCGCGCGGCCCGAGAGCGTATACGTCGGCTCGGGGTGCGGCCTGGCTTCGGCCGGCGTCAGGATGTCGTCGGGGGGCGGCCGTGAAGTGTCGACGAGCCTCGACCATTCGCCGTCGGGCAGCGGCAACTCCCGCGCGCCGTCTTCCATGTTCATCATCACGTGCAGCGCCGGCTCGCCGTCGGCACAACCCGCGAGCGTGAAGCACAGCACGCGTGCGCCCGGGTCGTTCCAGCGCGGCGGCTCGAGCGTCTCGCCGTACCATCGGATGCTGCCTCGTCCGGTCGCGCGCGGGTCGATGAAGCGCGTGCGCTTCAGGCTCGGGTGACGCTTGCGCAGCGCGATCATCTCGCGGACGAAGCGCAGCATCGCGTCACTGCGAGAGCTCGCGGTCCAATCGATCCACGAGACCTCGTTGTCCTGACAGTACGCGTTGTTGTTGCCGCGCTGCGTGCGCAAACGCTCGTCGCCGGCGAGCAGCATCGGAATGCCTTGGCTCAAGAGCAGCACGGCGATGAAGTTCCTCGCGCGCTGATCGCGCAGGCGCAGGATCGCAGGATCGTCGGTCTCGCCCTCGACGCCGGAGTTCCACGAGAAATCGTGATTTCCGCCGTCGCGATTGTCCTCGCCGTTCGCCTCGTTGTGCTTGCGGTCGTAGCTGACGAGGTCGTGCAGCGTGAAGCCGTCGTGACAAGTGACGAAGTTGATGCTGTTCGTCGGCCGCCGGCCGTTCTTGCCGTACAGATCGCTGCTGCCGGTCAGGCGCGTCGCGACGTCGCCGAGCAACCCCGGCTCCCCGCGCAGGAAGCGTCGGATCGTGTCTCGATACTGTCCGTTCCATTCGAGCCAGCGATAACCCGGAAAATCGCCAACCTGATAGAGCCCGGCGGCATCCCACGCCTCGGCGATCAGCCTCGCACGCGCGAGCGCGTCGGAGAACTCCATGCTCCAGAGCACCGGGGCGTGATACATCGGCTCGCCGTCCTCGCCGCGGGCGAGCACGCTCGCGAGGTCGAGCCTGAATCCGTCGACGTGCATCTCGCGGACCCAGTACTCGAGACAGTTCAACAAGAACCGTGCGACTAGCGGATGGTTCGCGTTGACCGTGTTGCCGCAGCCCGTGAAATCGCGGTAGCGCGAGCGATCGGCCGGGTCGAGATGATAGAAGAACTCGTTGCCGAAGCCCTTGAAGGAGATCACCGGCCCGTCCGCGCCGCCCTCGGCCGTATGGTTCAGCACGACGTCGAGGATCACGCCGATGCCGGCGCGGTGCAGCGCCTTCACGAGGTCGCGGAACTCGTTGCGCGCGCTTTCGCCGGCGGCGTAGTGCGGATGCGGCGCGAAGAAGCCGTACGGGCTATACCCCCAGTAGTTCACGTTGCCGCGCGCGGCCGCGCCGGGCGGCACGTCCTGCCGATCGAACGCCATCACCGGCAGGAGCTCGACGTCGGTGATGCCGAGCGATTTGAGGTACGGAATCTTCTCGATCAGGCCGCGGAACGTGCCGGGCGCCGCGACACCCGACGACGGATGCCGAGTGAAGCCGCGCACGTGCAGCTCGTAGATGATGGTGTCCTCGAGCGGGCGCTTGAGCGGCTCATCCCCTTCCCAGTCGTAGCCGTCCGGCTCGACGATGCGGCCGCGTATCGCGGTCGCGCCGTGGCGGCGGTTCGCCTCGCGGTCCCAGAGCACGTCGCTCACCTCGCGCGCCCACGGGTCGAGCAGCTCGCGCTTCGGATCGAAACGCAATCCGCGCGCGGGATCGTACGGACCGTCGACGCGCCACGTGTAGTAAAGACCGGGCGTCGCGCCGTGCACGAAGACGTGCCAGAAGAAGAACGTGCGGTTGATGTCCGGGTCGAGGTCGATCACGGCGAGCGGCTCGGCCGACGTCGCCTCCTCGTAGAGCACGAGCGACACCGCGGTCGCATGGCGGCTGAACAGCGAGAAGTTCACGCCGCCGTCCCGCGCATGGGCGCCTCCCGGGAGCCGCTTGCCGGGGCTCGTGACGAACCGCGAGCGCATTCAGACCGGAACCATCGTCGGGACGCGAGCCTGCACCGCGCGGCCCACGCCGCTCCGCCGCTCCGTGCGTGCCGGCCTCACAGCCACTTCATCAGCCCAAGCTCGTACGGATGCGACAGCGACGGATGGCGCGGCACCGCGCGGATCTCGAAGCTCAGCGCACCGGCCCACGGCGGCTGATACTCGAGCCGGTAGCGGCAGACGTCGTCTCGCTGCTCGTCCGGCTCGAAAGCCCAGATCGCGGCCGTCTCGTTGCCGATGTACGTGAGCCAGCCTTGCGGCCGACGGTTGTCGGCGTAGGCCTGCACTGGCACGGTGAGCTCCGAGCACAGATTGCGATGCAGCACGCACTCGACGCGGATGTCGTCGGGATGGAGGCCGTTCAGCGTCACGTCGACCTCGAGCTTCACGCGGTCGCCGTACGCGACGACGTCGGGCGCGCCGCCGACCGCCTGCAGCCGAACGCCTGGCCAGCGCGCACGAACGCGCGCCTTCCACTCGGCGAGCTCGCGCGCGCCGCGATAGCTGTCGGCGCGGACGCGCCGGCCGTGCGCGGCGGCGGGGCCGTAGAAGAGCCGCGCGTAGTCGTGCAGCACGCGCACGCTGTTGAAGCGCGGCAACACCGACGCCATCGACCGCTTGCACTTCTCGACCCATCCCGGCGAATAGCCGAGCTTCGGATCGCGGGCGTAGTAGAGGGGGATCACGTCGTCCTGCAGGATCTCGTAGAGCGTAACCGCATCCTGCCGATCGCGCTCGTTCGCGTCGTCGTGATTCACGTAAGGCGGGATCGCCCAGCCGTTCTCGCCGTCGTAACCTTCGGCCCACCAGCCGTCGAGCACGCTCAGGTTGATCGTGCCGTTGATCGCCGCCTTCATGCCGGACGTCCCGCTCGCCTCGAACGGGTAGATCGGATTGTTGAGCCATACGTCGACGCCCGACACGAGCGAACGGCTCAAGCCCGTGTCATAGCCCTCGAGCAACAGGATGCGGCCGAGGAACGGCGGCTGATTCGAGATCCGGTGGATCTCGCGCATCATCCATTGCCCGGGCTCGTCGGCAGGATGGGCCTTGCCGGCGAAGATGAAGAGCACGGGCCTCTGCTCGTCGGACACGAGCGTCTCGAGCCAGGAGAGATCGTTGAAGAGGAGCGTCGCTCGCTTGTACGTCGCGAAACGCCGCGCGAAGCCGATCGTCAGGACGTTCGGGTTATCCGGATCGACGAGCTCCGACAGCCGATGGATGTGCGCCTCGCTCAAGCCGTTCCGCGTGTACTGAAGCGCGAGGCGCTTTCGGACGACCGACAGCATCTCGCTCTTCACGCGCTGATTCGTGTACCAGAAGCGCTCGTCGGGGATATCGAGAATCCGCTCCATCAGCGAGCGGTCCATCATGCGCTGCTGCCAGCCGGGTCCGAGATGCTCGTCGAGCAGATCGACCC
>PKRJ01000073.1 GCA_017577365.1 Gammaproteobacteria bacterium
GCTGCAGACGCCGAATGCAGGCCGGCTAGAAGCCCTTGCTTTCGTAGTCCCAGTCGGCATCGCGGCAGAGACCGCAGTCGGCGCCGACGAACATGCGCGACGCTTCGGCGCTCCCGCGCAGCTGCCAGTCGAGCCAGGCGATGACGACTTCGGCGACGGCGCCGCCGTTCGGCTCCCAGTACGTGCCGCCGTGACCCTTGTCGATATTCGCCACCGCGACCGGCACGTGATCGATCTTGGCGTAGTCGTCCATGCCGTTCGCGTACGCGATGTCGCTCGGTCCGCCGAGCACGTACAGCGTCGGCGTATGCAGGTCCTTGAGCCGATCTTTCGTCTCGACCATACCGGCCATCCGCGTTTCGCCATCGATGAAGAGTCCGCTGTTCATGACGATCACGGTCTTCACGCGCGGGTCCGCCGCGATGGACAGCGCCTGGATGCCGCCGCAGCTGAAGCCCGAGATCGCGATCTGCTCGGGATCGATGCGGCCGTAATAGGGGCTGCCGGGACGCGCGTTTTCCGAGAGCGCCCAGTCGATCGCAGCGCGGAGCTGCTCGGGACGCGTCGGCGCGTAGCTCTCCATGCTCGCGCCCTCGGGCCGCGGTGGCGCTTCCGTCTTACCGGGGCCGTTGTGGATGCCGCCGGGCGCGATCGCGAGATAACCGTGCGACGCGATGTTCAAGAGATGCAGCCGCGCGCTCGCGCCGTCGTTCGAGCAGCCGCCATTGCCGAACACGTAAACGCCGAGCTTCGCGTCACCGAGACTCGCGAGGTCCGCCGGGCGGTACACGACGTGGTCCGGCAGCCCCGGGTCGATCTCCTTCATTGGAGGAAACGGACCGGTGCCGGGAGTGTCCGGAATCGCGTCCTGGTTCTGCGGGGGCTGCGCCGACGCGATGTGCGCGGCGCTCACGATCACTGCAGCGACTACCGCGGCAATTCTGTGAGAGCTCATGGTGATCTCCGCAAGACGGCTGAAGTCTTGGCCTGTTTCGCTTCCGGGATGCTACCGCCTATTCAGAATGCTGTCAGCCGGTAAGGGGCGCGACGCTGGCGAATTTGGCCACCTAGCCATCGACCGAAGTGCGGCAAGCGTGGCGGATCATTGTGCTCTGCGCGGCTTGGCAGCCCGGAGTCAGCGGCAGGAGAAGCTATCGGCGGAATTCGGATCGCCGCCGTCGTAGCGCGCCACCTTCGGATAGGGACACAACGGCCGCGTAACGCCCGGAAAGGCGCTCCCGGTTGCGATGATTCGATCCGGTGCTTCGCCTTCCTCGACCCACGCCTGGATCGCCGTCAGCATGTCGAAGGTGTCCGTCGCCTGGCCGCCGGCACAGTGTGTCATCCCGGGCACGAAGAACATCCGGGCCCAGTCGTGCGGCCCTTCGTCGTCGCGCGGCGTAATCTTCGCGTACCAGTCGATCAGCGCGCCTGCCGACATGCCCTGATCGGACAGACCGTGATAGACGATGAGCTTCCCGCCGCGCCCGGCGAACGTCGAGTGCAGCGTCGCGATCGCGTCGTTGATCGCCGCGGTCTCCGCCGTCGCCGCGGCATCGCGGTCGAAGTCGAACTCGAGCGGATCGAGGTCCGGCCGCGCCGGGGTCATCGCGAACAGACGCAGCGTGTCGGCGCCGAGTGTCGCGTTCGCCGGCGGCCGGCCGTCGGTGCCGAGATGCATCGAGCGCCATGCGGAACTTGCGATGCCGGTATCGAACGGGAAGGGGCCGTAGAGCGATTCGCCGCTGGAGTTGCGTGCGCCGCCGAAAATGTCCCGCAACGCTTCGACCTGCGGCTCGGCGAGACACTGTCCGCCGGCGTCGTTCCCGGCCGCGCCGCACTGCAACGAACCCGGATCGAAGCCGCAGGCTTCGAAGTCGTTGATCATGCCGTCCGCGAGGCCGTCGAGCGCGTCGCACTGGGCCGTGACGGCGTCCGCGACGGCTTTGAGCTGCGCGTCGGTGAACGCGCGAGACAAATCGGGCTTGCCGTCGGCGCCGAGGGGCGCGATGCGCGTGACGGTCTGAAGGCTATACACCTGATTCACCGCGATCCGCGTCAGATTGAACGCGGGATTGCCCGCGACCACGCCGTCGAACTCGAGCGGCAGCCTTTGCGCGGCGAGCATCCCTTCGCGGCCGCCGGTCGAGCAGCCCATGAAGTAGGAATACTCCGGCGCGCGGCCGTAGAAACGGTTGATGATGTTCTTGGCCTCGTACGTCGTTCGCTGCACGGCCTGATAGGCGAAGTCGAGCTTCGCCTGCTGATCGACGGCAAAGCTCGAATCGACCATGCTCCGGCCGCGATGGCCGCCATCCGTGCTGACCACCGCGAAGCCGCGCGCAAGTGCCGACGGCGCACCCGGGACGTTCCCGAGCGCGGGATTCAATACGCCGTTCAGGCCGCCGCCACCCTGGAACAGGAACCGGCCGTTCCATTCGAGCGGCAGCCGCAGCTCGAAGCCGATGCCGAGCGAGACGCCGTCGATCGACGATGGGCGTGGGTTCAGCGTGACGCGGAACAGGCAATGCGCCGGCAGCGACGCGTCACTGGCCACCCACTCGGCGGTGTCGACCCGAAAGGCCGGTGTGTCGAGCGTCGCGAGCGCCGCGCATGCGGTTCGCGATTCGGCTTCGGTTGCGGCGGCCGGGCACGCGGCGATCGTCCCGAGCCCGATGATGACGGCGGAGCCGGCGATAAGCTGGCGCATGAGTGTCTTCTTCGGGTTTTTGTGCAAGCTTACGCGGCTTCTGGCGCAATGGGGAGGGTGCGTCACCCGCATTAGTTGTCGACCAGTAAATCCGCGTAGTCGGGCTTGAGGACGGTAGGGCAGCGAACAGCTGCGAGTAGAAGCGGACCGAGTCAGTGAGGCCCTGTACTGACACGTGGATATGGAGGCGTTTCATCGGAATCACTCCGAAGGTGCTTAACCATGAAGGCCGCGCTGGCAGGGCACAATAAGGTGAATTCGGCGGATGCACGAATGATCGGAGGTGCCTCACTCCTATCGGCAAGCGCAGTCTCGATCAGGGCGGCCCGGCTGAAGCATCTCGAGGCGTAGGGCAACGATCGCTCAGTTTGGAGCTCGGCGAAGGAACGCTGCGATCGGTTGCTCCGAGAACGCGGTCTTCGACCAAAGCTCGAGCTGGTCCAGGATCTTCACGAGCCGCACGCCGGGCGGCGAGAGCTCGTACGCAACACCGCGCGGATGGGTCGCGAGCGGTCGGCGTCGGAGCAAGCCGCGCCGCTCGAGGCCATCTAGACGCTCGCGCAGCACCTTCGGCGTGATGCCCGGAAGGAGGCCCTCCAGCTCGCCGTATCGTCGCGGGCCGTTCTGCAGGTGCCACAGGATCAGCGACGTCCACCGATGCCCGAGAAAGGCCATCCAGTCTTCGACCGGACAGGCGACCGGCGGCCGCGGGGAGGGCACGTCGAGCTCTATTCGATCCGGCGTCGCACCTACTGTCATCGAGCTGCACCTTTCCGTTTGGATAGGAACAAAACCTTATGTTTCTCTTGCCTCGGCAGCCGACGAAGGAGGACTTCCATGCCGAGGGTCACCTCGCCACGCGAGATGAAGGAGACGTTCGCACGTCTCTACAATAGCCGAAACCTCGAAGACCTGGTCTCGCTTTACGAGCCGGGCGCCGTGCACGTGGACCCGACCGGCAAAACGACCGTCGGATCGGCGATCCGCGCCGAGCTCGAGTCGCTGCTGCGGCTACGAGGCACGATGGTCTCGACCAACAGCTTCTGTCTCGAGAACGGCGACCTGGCGCTGCTGCGAGCAGATTGGGCCGTGACGGACGAGCGCGGTGCCGTCGTCGCGTCGGGCAGCTCCACCGAGGTCGTTCGTCGGCAAGCGGATGGCCGCTGGCTTTACGTCATCGACCACGCGGGCGGCGCCAGCTTGCCCCCGTCTTCCCCGCTCAGGGCTGCTGCAGCGCCTTGCGAATCCACGCCCGAAGCGCCGCGATCGCCTCGGAATCCTTGTGCGCAGGCAGATAGACGAGATCGTAGCGGAAGCCTTCCATCCGAAGCTCCGGGCCGAACGGCCGAATGAGCGTGCCGCGCTCGAGCTCGTCGGCGATCAGCGCGACGCTGAGCAGCGCCACGCCGTGCCCGGCGATCGCGGCCTGGATCGCCTGACTCTCGTCGGTGAAGATCAGCTCGGCCTTGGGTCTCAGCTCCGGCAGCCCGGCCGCCTCGAGCCACCGATCCCACGTCGCGTTCTCGCGCCGCCGTTTCCGCCATTCGAAATGGATCATCGTGTGCTTCGCGAGATCGCTCGCGTCACGCACGCGGAGACGCGGGCTGCACACCGGAGCATACGCGTCCTCGAAGAGCGTCTCGGCCGCGTGGCCCGCGTAATCGCCGCGGCCGTAACGGATCGCCGCGTCGGCGACTCCGGAGCGCAGGTCGACCACCTCGTCACTCGCGTGGAGGCGGAGGTCCATGTTCGGATTGTCTCGATGAAACGCCGGCACGCGGGGCGCGAGCCACCGCGCAGTGAATGCGACGGTCGCAGACAGCGTAACGACGGTGCGCAGCTTCTTCGCCTTCAGTCGAGCGATCGCATCGGCGAACTTGTCGAAGCCCTCGCGCAGCACGGGATACAAGTCTCTGCCGTATGCGGTCAGCTCGAGGCGGCGCGGATGCCGCTCGAAGAGCTTCACGCCGAGCGCCTCCTCCAGCACGCGCACGTGATGACTGACGGCCGTCGGCGTGACCGCAAGCTCCGCGGCGGCCTTCTTCACGCTGAGATGGCGCGCGGTCGCCTCGAACGCTCGCAGCGCATGTAAAGGCGGCAGCCGTCGACGCGATTTCGAGCTGAGCATGATTCATCCGAGCGGCAAACATTATTCGTTTGTGCGTCGGCGCGGCTTCGGCGATCGTTCCTCCAACCCGTCTTCATGATCAGGAGGCATGATGAAGCCGCAACGTATCGTGACGAAGCCCGATCCGTACGAGCCGTTCCGACTGGCGCAGGGCTATAGAGTCGGAGAGCTGTTGTTCATCTCGGGTCAGGCCGCGTACGACGACGCCGGCGAGATCGTAGCGCCCGGCAACTTCGAGGCTCAAGCAAAGCAGGCGTTCGCGAATCTCGAGCGCGCGCTGCGCGCCGGCGGGTCGAGCCTGCGCAACGTCGTGAAGGTCACGATCTTCGTCACCGACATGGCGCATTTTCCGAAGATCGTCGAGCTTCGGGGCGTGTACTTCTCGCCGCCGTACCCCGCCGACACGATCGTGGCGGTCAGCCGCCTCTACCACGAGGACGCCCTGATCGAGATCGAGGCGATTGCCGTGTCCGATGCGGCGGCCGAGCGAGACGCGTGAGTCGGGTCGGCACGCAAACTCCGGTCACTTCAGAGGCCCGATTCCGTCTTTCGCGAAGCGCGATCCCTTAGCTATCTGAACCGAGGACAAGAGGCCATTTCTCATGAGCGTAAGACACTTCACGAGCAACGACGCGATGTTCTATCAGTATGCGGACCGCCCGATATTCGTCGGCGACGTCCTCGACTCGTCGAACAGCGAATCGATGAGCGTCGGCTTCTATCGCAACGAGCGGAAAGGCGAAAAGAACGAGTGGATCGTCTCGTATGACGAGGCGCTGATCGTCACGAAGGGTCTCCTGGTCGTTCGTTCCAATGGGAGCGCAACCGTCGCGCGTCCTGGCGAAGTGATTTTTCTGACGAAAGGCACGGAGGTCACCTATGAAGCCGGCGAAGACGACACCGAGGTCGTCTACGTGACCTATCCGCATTGGATCGACGCACACATGAAATCGCCGCACGTCGACCTGTTGAACGCCTACCGGCCGGTAGACGCGCAGAGGGCACCGGCGACCTGACGGCCGCTGGCTGGGCCGGCATGTCGGCCGGCCCGGTCTGCCTCCTTGCTCACAACGAGCATCTCGTTCCCGCCCTTCTGGAACTCGTACTTCACCCGCACGATCCTCGTGTCGATCCCGTCGCTGCGCAGCGCGTCAGTCGCGGAGTCGAGGTGGCGCGATCGACGCGATCCGAGCTCGAGGAGAGGGAAGACCCGAACCTCGTCCGCCACGCGGCAGAGTTCCTTGAGCGCCGCAACGTGAAAGCCGAAATCGAGCTGCTCCGAGTAGAGAAACAGCAAGTGCGAGCAGAGCGCGAGCCGGAACCTGCGATCGGGGAACGGCAGCTCCGGCAGCGCGGCGTCGACGTAGCGGCCGACCCTGCGTCCGTGCGGATAGTCGGCGAGGAACGTCTCCATCGCCTCCAAGCGCGCCGCGACGAGGGCGTCCACCGATTCGAAATGGTTCCAGACGAACTCGTCGGCATTCTTTCGAAGCTCGGCCGCGATCACCGGCGCCGTCTCGGTGACGCGAGAACGCAGCTCCTCCGCGGAGAAACGGTACATCGGGTCGACCGACACGACTTCGGTGCCCCTGCGAGTCGCCTCCGAGTTGAACGAGGCGGGCCCGTCACCGCAGCCGAGAATCGGACCGCGAAGATCCTGCGGCGAAAGATCGAACATCGCGCAGTACTCGTCGAACGGGCGGCCCCTCGCTCCTGGAGCAAGAACGCACTTGCTGCTGGGAGCCGCTGGCCAGCGCCGGGTAGCCGCCCCCATGACCCGATACGGAACTCTGGTGAGGTATCGAAGTCGAGCGTTGAAGGCTTCGCTCCCTGTGACACGAGGGACACCGACGGCGTCGAGGAGGTTACATGAAGTCGCGCGTCGTTCTGACTGCCGCATGTCTCGCGGCCGCGGTGCTGCCCATGCTGCCGATCGGGGGCAGCGCGCAGACGATCGGGGGTGTTGCGCCGGATCTTATCGATTCCGGGTCGGCAAACCCGGGTGCGGCCGGTACTGCCGGTCTGAGTATCGGTATCGGCATCGGCGTCGGCAGCGTACTTACGACGTCGGGTCTCGAGCTCGACGTCCCGATTCTAGGCTTCGACTCGACCACCATGGGCTCTGCGATCGTCCGCATCGGCGACGGCGGAACCACGATCAGCATTCGCAGCGGCATGACGACGGTAGGGCCGGGCGGCACATCGACCTCGAGCCTTACGGGGCCGTCGAGCCTCCTCGGTCCGCTTGATCTCGGCGCGAGTCCGCCGTTCACGAGCTTCGGCCGTTTTCTACCGGGTGTCGGGCCGAATGCAAGCGGGATCCGGCGGTCCCCGCGGCTGCCGACTCCGGCGCTCGATTCGACGACGTCGACGCTCGGCGCGCCCTCGAGTCTTCGCGGGCCGCTCAATCTCGGCACGAATCCGCCGTTCACGAGCTTCGGCCGCTTCCTTCCCGGTGTCGCGCCGAACGCAAGCGGGACCCGTCCATCGCCCAGGCTCAGAACGCCAGGAGCTGCGCCGTCGGCGGCGACGTCCTCGGGCGGAGGCTTCGTCTGGGACTCGTTCTGTGATCCGCAGGACTTCACCTGCGATCAGTGACATCGCCTTACCCCGGAGGCGACGATCGAGCTAGGCGTCACACCCAACGCGCCGAGGTCTCTTCTCAGCCTTTGCGCTATTGAGATTGTATTGATGGCCTCACGAGACCTTTCAGCACAGCCACTCCCGACATCGCGATCTAGCCTACGGCCGCCGAGATCGAGGAGCGACAGTTCACGCCGCGCGCGAATGCTAATCGGTCTGATTTGGACATAATATACATTATGCGCAGTCGACTCGACCGTGCTGGGAACCCAATGCGGCCTTATCGATTGCAAGCCGCCCAGCCTTCGATGGTCAGGACGCGACGGACGCGCAAACCACGCCCGCGGGAACGTCGAGCATGCTGGCGGATACAGACCCGGTTGCGCGCCGGCTGACGGGGCTCGAGGAGCTTGCGGCCGGCACAGTCGACCACATCAACGGTAACCTGCTGGAGCACTTGCGGGACACGCACGATTTGCTGGCCAGCTGGGGAAACCTCGGCCACGCTTTGCGCCGCCGGCCTTTTGCACACGGTTTACGGAACCGCGGATCTACCGATACAGCTGCTTTCGCTCGATCGGCGGGACGAGTTGATTGCGGCGATAGGATCCGAGGCCGAGGCGATCGTGTACTTCTACGGGGCCTGCGATCGGCGGTACTCGTACGCCCGAATCATCCGCGAACCGCAACCCCTGTATCGCGACCGGTTCACGGCGCAACTTTCCCGGCGACCGCCGAGCTGCTGTCGCCTTTCTGCGAGCTCACATTCGCGAACGAGCTCGAGATCATGGGGAAGAATGTCGCCCACGTGTGTAGCCAATCATTCGCGCACCTTGGCATAGAGGTACGCGTCTCGCGGCGGCTCGGTCGAAATATTCGGTCGAACGATCGCGCACGGCAAAACCGCCTCGCGAACGAGGCCGACCTTTTCCGAGACGCGCGCAGAGGCAATGTTCCCGCGTCCGCTTCGGCCGTCCGCGTTTGCAATTTTTTTGTCTGGTCTGATCGACCGCATCTCGACGAAAATGCGCTTCGCCGTCCCACAGAACGTCGCGGCAACGTCTCCGCGGGACTCTAATCCGACGGCATCACGACAAGCAGGAGCTCTATGCAAGCGATAAGCGTCGTCCTCTCGATGCTCGCGGCCGTCGTGCTGAGCGGTATCGTCGTCCGCGCCTTGCCGCTGGGTATTCCCACGCCGTTGGTCCAGATCGGCCTCGGTGCGGTCATCGCAGCGTTCTCGAACTACGAAGTACGGCTCGATCCGGAGATCTTCTTCCTGCTGTTCCTGCCGCCGCTCCTGTTTCTCGACGGCTGGCGGATCCCGAAGGAAGGCTTGCTGCGCGACAAGGGTGTGATTCTCGAGCTTTCGCTGGGCCTCGTCTTCTTCACCGTGCTCGGGATCGGCTACTTCGTTCATTGGATGATCCCGGCGATGCCGCTCCCGGTCGCATTCGCCCTCGCGGCGATCGTGTCTCCGACGGACCCGATCGCGGTCTCCGCGATCACGTCTCGCGTGCCGATGCCGAGGCGCATGATGCACGTGCTCGAGGGCGAATCGCTGTTGAACGACGCCTCGGGCCTCGTCTGCTTTCGCTTCGCCGTCGCCGCCGCGCTCACCGGCACGTTTTCGCTGGTCGGGGCCGCGGTCACGTTCCTGCAGCTCGCGCTCGTCGGGATTGCCGCGGGCGTCGTGCTGACCTTCGCCGTCATGTACGTGAAGGAATGGCTCAGCCGACGCCTCGGCGAAGAGTCCGGCTCGCACGTGCTGATCAGCCTGCTGATTCCGTTCCTCGCCTACGAGGTGGCGGAGCATCTCGGCGGTTCCGGAATCCTCGCTGCCGTCGCCGCGGGCATCACGATGAGCTACATGGAGCTCGCGGGCCGCACGGGCGCACCGACGCGCGTGCAGCGCACGGCCGTCTGGGACACGGTTCAGTTCGCGCTGAACGGCATCATGTTCGTCTTGCTCGGGGAGCAGCTTCCCGCGATCTTCGCGGGGGCCGTCGACGCCGTGCGCGAGTCGAATCACGAGAACCCGTTGTGGCTCGCGGTCTATGTGCTCGCGATCAACTTCGGCCTCGCAGCGCTGCGTTTCGCGTGGGTGTGGGTGTCGGGCCGGTTCGCGTTCTGGCTTGCCAAGCGACAGGGCGAGCCGACGGCCGAGAAACCGTCGCTGCGCATGGTCGCCGTGATGTCCGTCGCCGGCGTGCGCGGCGCGATCACGCTCGCGGGCGTTCTGACCCTGCCGCTCGTGCTCGATGACCGCAGCCCGTTTCCGGCGCGCGACCTCGCGATCTTTCTCGCGGCGGGCGTGATCATCCTGTCGCTGACCGCATCGAGCCTGTTGCTGCCCCCGTTGCTGCGTGGGCTCGGGGTTCCCGCGGAGCCGGCCGAGGAAGCGGAACTCGAGCTGGCACGAGTGAAGGCCGCCGAGGCGGCGATCCCCGCGGTCGAAGCGGCTCTGCACCAGATGGCCCAAGGTCACGCGGATGCGGATCTCTATGCCGAGGCGGGCGCACGCGTGATGGAGCTCTATCGGCGCCGGATCGACGGCTCCTCGGGCGGCGAGAGCGCCGAGCGGCTGCGTCGCGCGGATTGGATCGAAGCGCGGCTGCGCGTCGCCGCGCTTTGCGCCGAGCGCGACACCCTCTTCGCCCTGGCCCGCGCGCACGAGATCTCGGACCAGACGGCGCGCAAGCTCGTGCGCGAGATCGACCTTCAGGAAGAGCGCCTTCGCGGTGCCGAGCTCGCGGCAATCCGGCAGCACGGCCGACAGCACGCGGACTCGTGAAGTTCTGCCGCGACGCGCGCAATATTCCAAGAACTGCCACAGCGGAGGTCGCTCGTGCTCACGCTGCTCAAGCTCAAGCTGCCCGAGACACTCAAGGCCGTTGCACCCCTGATCACCGTCATCACCTTCCTCCAATTCACCGTGGTCGGCGCTTCGGCCGACGTCTTCCTGCAATTTCTCGCCGGTGCGGCGCTCGTCACGGTCGGGCTGCTGCTTCTCCTCACGGGCATCGACTTCGGCATCCTGCCTATGGGACGCTTCATCGGCGGCAAGCTCGCGGAGAAGAACTCCATCCCGCTGCTGCTCGTCGTCGCGTTCGCGCTTGGTTTCGCGACGACGGCGGCGGAGCCTGACGTTCTCGTCCTCGCCGGTCAGGTCGACGAGGCGTCGCAGGGCGCGCTGCGGCAGCAGCCGCTCGTTTACCTGATCTCGGCGGGCGTCGGGCTTTCCGTCGCGATCGCGTTCTATCGCGTCGTTCGAGGCTTCTCGATGAGGGCCCTGCTGACCGTGCTGCTGGCGTTGATGATCGTGTCGACGTTCGCCGCGCCGGCGGGATGGATTCCGCTCGCCTACGATGCGGGCAGCGTAACCACCGGGGCGCTCACGGGCCCCGTCGTGCTCGCCGTGGCGCTTGGTGTGAGCGCGGTGATCGCCGGACGTTCCGCGGTCAACGACGGCTTCGGTCTGCTCGGGATCGCCTCGATCGGCCCGATCATTCTGATCCTGATCATCGGGTTGCTCGCGCGATGACCGAATCGGCGTTGCTGGCCGACGTCCTCCGCACGGCCCGCGGCGTTGCGCTCGCGGTCTTTCCGCTCGCGGCGCTGTTCGCCGTGTTCCAGGTGCTTTTCCTCAGGCTCCCGCGCCTCGAGATCACGAGGATCGCGATCGGCACGCTGCTTGCCGCGGTCGGGTTGTTCCTCTTTCTGCTCGGGGTCGCGGTGGGGTTCATGCCCTTCGGAAAGGCCATCGGCGAGGCGGTCGGTGCGATGTCGCAGCACTGGCTGGTCGTGCTCTTCGGGGCCGCGCTCGGCTTCGTCACGACGTGGGGCGAGCCCGCGGTGCGCGTTCTCGCCGATCAGGTGGAGCAGGCCTCCGCGGGGGCGATACGACAAGGCCTCGTACTGCTCGCGATGTGTATCGGCGTCGCCGTCGCGGCCGGCCTCGGAATGCTCAGGATCGCGTACGAGCTGCCGCTCGTCTGGATGCTCGTGCCGGGATACGTGCTCGTCATCGCTCTAGTCTGGCTGAGCGACCGCGGTTTCGTCGCGATCGCCGTCGACTCGGGCGGGGTCGCGACCGGGCCGCTCGCGAACACGTTTCTGCTAGCGCTCGCGCTGGGCGCCTCCGGCGCCGTCGCCGGACGCGATCCGTTGACGCATGGGCTCGGGTTGGTGGCACTGATCGCGCTCGCGCCGATCATCGCCCTCATGGTGCTCGGTTTCATCGTCCGCTTGAAAGAGCGGTCCACGGAGGTCCGGTCGTGAACTTCAATACTTCGCTGATCGTCACCATCGTTCGAAAGGGTTGGGGCAGCACCGTGCTGCAAGAGTCCGTGAAGGCGGGTGCACGAGGCGGCACCGTGCTCCTCGGCCGCGGGGCCGGAGTCCATGAGCACGAAAAGATCTTCGGAGTTTCGATCGAGCCGGAGAAAGAGATCGTTCTGACGCTCGTTCAGGCCGATCAGGTCGACGCGATCCTCGGCGAGATCGTGCGTGCCGCGGAGCTCAATGCACCCGGCCACGGCATGGCATTCGTGCTCCCCGTGAACCACGTGGTGGGAATCGCGGATTCGATGGTGGGCGCCACCGAAGGATAAGCTCGATGGCCTCGACTCGGAGCCTCTCGCCGCCGCCGATCCTGACCGAGCGCTACGGCGACGCCGTTGCTGCCGTCGACCGGCTCACCGAGATCTATGAGCGCAACACCGCGTTTCTGCGAGAACGCTTCCAGGCGTACGCGAACGGCGAGTTGCTCCAAGCACGCGTAAGAGCGGTCTATCCGTTCGTGCGGATAACGACCCATACGCATAGCCGTCTCGATTCGCGTCTCGCGTACGGCTTCGTCGCCGGCCCCGGCGTGCACGAGACTACCGTCACCCGCCCCGATCTCTTCCGCGAGTATTACATCGAGCAGATCGGCTTGCTGCTCGAGAACCATGGCGTACCCGTCGAGATCGGCGAGTCGACCGAGCCGATCCCGATTCACTTCGCCTTTCGTCGCGACGTGAATATCGCGGCCGACGTGCTGCCCTCCCCTCGCCCGCCGCTTCGGGACGTCTTCGACACGCCGGATCTCTCGCTGATGGACGACGCGATCGCGAACGGCACGTTGCATTTGGCGCCCGGCGAGCCGGCCCCGCTCGCGCTGTTCCGCGCCGCACGGGTGGACTACTCGCTGCATCGCCTGCATCACTACACCGGCACGGACCCCGAGCATTTCCAGAAATTCGTGATCTTCACGAACTATCAGTTCTACGTCGACGCCTTCGCGCGCATCTGCCGAGAGCGGGTCGCATCGGGCGGCGCCGAATGGGAAGCCTTCGTCGAGCCCGGGAACGTCGTCACGCCGGCCGGCAGCGCGGAGCCGGTATCGGGGGTGGCTCCCGAGCGCGCGCCGCAGATGCCCGCATTCCATCTCAAGAGGCCGCATCGCGAGGGCATCACGATGATCAATATCGGGACCGGCCCTTCGAATGCCCGCAACATCACGGATCACGTCGCCGTGATGAGGCCGCATGCGTGGCTGATGCTCGGGCATTGCGCGGGGCTTCGTAACTCCCAGCAAATCGGCGACTACGTGCTCGCGCACGGCTACGTGCGTGAGGATCACGTGCTCGACGAGGAATTGCCGCTCTGGGTGCCGATTCCCGCGCTCGCCGAGATGCAGGTCGCGCTCGAGCAAGCGGTGGGCGCCGTGACCGGCCTCTCGGGATTCGAGCTGAAACGCGTGATGCGCACGGGCACCGTGTGCAGCGTCGACAACCGCAACTGGGAGCTGGCGGACCACGCGACGACGATTCGCAAGCTCTCCCAGTCGCGCGCGATCGCGCTCGACATGGAATCCGCGACGATCGCAACGAACGGATTCCGCTTCCGCGTCCCGTACGGCACCTTGCTTTGCGTATCGGACAAGCCGATGCACGGCGAGATCAAGCTCGCGGGCATGGCGAGCGAGTTCTACCGCCAGCGCGTCGGCCAACACCTCGCGATCGGTCTCGATGCGCTCGAGCGGCTGCGGGCGATGGAGCGAGCGCGGCTGCACTCGCGCAAGCTGCGTAGCTTCGCCGAGGTCGCCTTTCAATAGCTGTTCACGGACTTGGCCGCCGTCCGAGGCGCCGCTCGGCTCGATTTGCAGCGCTCTCGTAACGAGCCGCAAAGCGTCGAGGTTCTTTACAAATCTTCCTCGCGTAGCTTAAGTAACATTCGTAAGCAATTGAATTAGCCGGTATTCGATTGATGGCACCCTCCTTGCTTATGGAGGGCATGCGCACTCGAATACTCCTCGTATTGGCAGCGATCGTCGCGGTCGGCACGGGCGCACCGGCGTCCGCGCAGGACTGGGGCGTCATCGTCAATGGAAAGGCGATCCACTTGGACTCGTCGAAGGATTGGAACGAGCGCAACTGGGGCCTCGGGCTCGAGCGCGAGTTCGCGACGGATTCGAGGTGGGTCAAAGTCGCCCTAGTCAACGGCTTCAAGGACAGCCAGAACGAGATGTCCTATATGGCCGGCGGAGGCTTGAAACGGCGCTTCCGGCTGTACTCGGTGTCCGATGACCTGTTCGTCGACCTCGGCGTCGTCGCTTTCCTGATGACGCGAGAGGACGTCAACGACAACAAGCCGTTTCCAGGGCTGCTGCCCGCGATGACCATCGGGACGAACCGGCTCGCGCTGAACGTCGCGTACCTGTCCGAAGGGATGATGGATAGCGCGACGAACGTGCGTAGGGTGGACCCCACCGTCAGCGGGCTGGTCTTCCTCCAGCTGAAGGTCAACCCGAGCATGCTCGGCTTCGGCAGGGCGCCGCGGCTCCGCTGATCGCGGAGCCGGTCACCCTCCCTCTCCTCCGCGGGCGCTCGTGACCGCCGGGTTGGCTCACGTCCGGCCCGGCATGACTGTGCTATCTTGAGCCCAGGCCGGGGAAACCTCGGCCCGAAAATCGACTCCAATGGGCTAGCGACCTCAAAGGGGTAGATCGAGATGCGGGACCGGATGTCGAGCGGGCGCTTCCTGACGCTTGCGGCGAGCTTTCTTTCCGGGTTGCTGTTCATGCAGGCCGGACAGGCCCAGATATTCGTCACCGAGAAGGAGATCGAGCGCCAATCCCGTCTCGAGTGGATGATGATGAAGCGCCACGTACCGCTGGCTCCGTCCAAGCGCCTGCAGAGCTACGTCGAGTGCGTGGCGAACAGCATCATCGACATCCTTCCGCCGGAATACGGCGACCTCGCATGGGAGGTCGTCGTGTTCGATGACGAGACGATCAACGCCTTCGCGATGCCGGGCGGCAAGGTCGGGGTGTTCACCGGCATTCTGAAGGTCGCGGATACCCCAGACGCGCTCGCCGCGGTCATCGGCCACGAGATCGCACACCTGACGTCCAATCACGTGATGGAACGGGCAAAGCGCCAATCGCGCACCGAGCTCGGCGTGCTGCTCGGCAACGCGGCGACCGGCATGGGCGACATTCTGCGCACCGGCGCGGCGCTTGGACTGACCTTGCCCTACGGTCGCAAGCAGGAGAGCGAAGCCGACGTCGTCGGCCTCGAATACATGGCGAAGGCGGGCTACGACCCTCGCGC
>PKRJ01000074.1 GCA_017577365.1 Gammaproteobacteria bacterium
CTTCCGGGGTCGGCGCGTCGTCGTGCACCGGCGCTTCGATCGCGAGCGCGATGTCGCCGACGTCGGCACTCGTCTCCGTCCGCTCCTCCGTCTGCCCCGCGACCTCGACGGCCTCGTCGAGCGGCTCGTCCGCGGCCTCGGGCGACTCCGCGACGGGCGGCGCCGCTTGCGGCGCTTCGTCATCGACGACCGGTCCGAATCCGCGCGGCTCGATGACGGTGTCGCCCGGCTCGAGCGGCTCCGAGACGAGCTCCTCGACGGCCGGCAGACGTCCTTCGTCCGCGGCGCCGACCTGCGGCCGATCGGGAGCTTGCGGCCGCGCGGCCTCCGGGGCGCTCGGTGCGGCCGGCGCGGCGCTCCGTGCGGTCTCCGCGGCCGGCGCTTGGCTCGCCGCCGCGCCGCGGTCCGAGCACAGGGCTTCGAGCCGAGCCACGAGCTCGTCGGCGCTCGCGACCCGGTGCCCCGCCTCGATGCGATCGCGCATCCGATGGAGCTCGTCGAAGCACTGCTGAACGAGATCGAGCGCCGACGCCGTCGGCTCGATGCGCTTCTCGGCCATCGCGGCGAGCAAGGTCTCGAGCGCGTGACTCAAATCGCCCATCGCGCGAATGCCGGCCATCCGTGCACCGCCCTTCAGCGTGTGCACGAGGCGCTGCAGCTCGACGACCGACGACGTCTCGGAATCTCGACGCAGCGCGTCGAGCGCGATCTCGGCGTTCTCGAGAATCTCGGCCGCCTCCTCGGTGAAGATCGACGCGATCTCGGGATCGAACGCGTCGTCGACGGCCAGCGATTCCGCCGACTTCGGCTGCGGCGGCTCGACGATCGACTCGCCGAGGCGCTCGAGGCGCGCGATCACGTCGCCGTCGGGATTGAACGAAGCGCCGGCGGCGAGCGCCTGCGTCATCCGCTCGATCTCGCCGGCCGCGGCGGCGAGCGTGCGAAGGCCTTCGGCGTCGAGGCCGCGCCCGGCCTTGAAGGCCCGGCCGAGCTGCTCCGAGAGCGGCGTCGCGAGCGCGACCGCCGGTGCGAAGCCCGCCATCCGCGCGCTGCCGAGCAGCGTGTGACACGCGCGATAAACGGGCTCGTCGACGAGAAACGGCGCCTCGCCGCGGCACGACGACTCGATGAACGCCCGAAGCGTCTTGAGATGCCCCAGCGTTTCCTTGACGAAGATCTCGGCGAGCACCGGGTCCATCGCCGTACCGTCGGCCGGCTCTGGCTCGCCGGCGGCCGGACGTGCGGCGGCCGCCGCGCTGTCGGCAGGCGGCGGTGCCACGGGCTCGGGCTCGGGCTCCGCGGGCCGGTCGACGGCCGGCTCGGCGGTCACCGACGCGGCGTCGGGCTCGCCGGACGCGAAGGCCTCGGCCCGCTTCATCAAGAGCTGCACGTCGGCGGTCGGCGCGATGCCGACCTCGAGCTGCTCGACGAGCTGAGGCAGCACCGAAGCCGCCTCGCCAATGAACTCGACCATCGCCGGCGTCGGTCGCAGCGTCTGGTTGATGACGCGGTTCAGGAGATTCTCGATGCTCCACGCAAACTCGCCGATGAGCTGCGCACCGACCATGCGGCCGCTGCCCTTCAGCGTATGGAACGATCGCCGCACCGAGATCAGCGCGTCGGAATCCTCCGGCCGCTCCGCCCAGATCGGCAGGTATCGCTGGATGCTCGCGATCTCTTCCTTGGCTTCCTCGATGAAGAGCTCGAGGAGCTCGGGATCGGAACGCTCTTCCTGCGGCGCCATCACGGACGGCGGCGGTTTCGGTGCTTGGCGCCGCGCGGGCGCCGGGGTCGCCGCCTTCGCCTCCGCCGGCTTCACCGCCGGCAGCGACTCGAGCAAGTCGAGACAGCGGCTCGCGTTGTCGAGCATGTACCACGGATCGCTGCGTCCGCGGCTGATCGTCTCCATGTAGTACTCGACGCTGACGACGGCGTCGGCGAGCCGCTCGAGATACTCCGGCTTCATCGCCTTGCGGCCGGGGCCGAGCCGCGTCGCAATCACGTTGCCGATCCGCTCGACGACCTTCACGGCCTTCGTCTTATTCAGCATCAAGAGGCCGGCCGTGATGCCGCGCAGCTGCGGCTTCACCTGCTCGAGCGCACGGCTGTCCGACGGATTCTCGAGCAGCTCCGTGACGGCCTCCTTGACCTTCGCGAGATTGACGATGCATTCGCCGACGACGGCCTGCGTCACGTGGCGGTACTGCGCTTCCGCCTCGCTCTCGGGCGACTCGCCGTCCGCGCCCGGCACGACGGCGCGCACGAGCTCGCGGTCGAGCGCGTCCTCGACCTCGAGCAGCGTCGCCGCGATCTTCTCGAGCACGCGTTGGCCGTCGACGTCGCGCTTCGCGACGATCGCCGCGAGATTCGCCGCTTCCCGCTGGATCTCCGCGCGGGCCTTCTCGAGGCCGAGCACGCCGAGCGTGTCGGCGATCTTCTTCAGCATCTCGAGCTGCGGCTTGAGCTGCTCGACGTCTTCCATGCCGGTGCGCACGAAGATATCGAGCGAATCCTTGACCGACGCGAGGTCCTCCTTGATCGCTTTCGCGACGGTCCGCATCAGCTTCGCGCTCGGTCCGGCGAGGCTCTCGCGAGCTTCGGCGAGCTGCTGCTCGGGAGGAACGACCTCGTCGAGCCGGTATATCCGCCGGATGTTGACGAGCCGCTCGTGGCGCGACGCCGAGCGCGCGACGTAGTAGAGCAGGCTGTTCAGCAGCTCGACCGGCGGCGACGCGACCCACGCGGCCTCGCCGTAGTCGATGAGGCGCTTCAGCTGGCGGTCGGCTTGCCCGACGAGCCGTTTCACGTTCACCGTCGGCTCGAGATCGCCCGCACGGAGCGCGATCAGCACGCCGGTCAACACGTACCAAAGCTGCTGCACCGCCTCGGTCGACGCGGCTTTCTCGAGCGTGCCGCTGATTTGGATCAGCCGATCCAGATGTCGTGCGGCGTCGTTGCCCCGGATCCATTGGAGCAGCGACGCCTGAAAGGCCGGTCGAAGCCTGCGCGCCGAGAGCTGGAAGCGGCGGCTCGCCTCGGGGTCGACCTTCTGCTGCGGCTTCGCCGCGAGCCGTCTTTCGAAAGGACCGGCATCGAGCAGCAGCAGCGATCCTTCGGACAGGATCGGGTAGCCCCGGACCCGTCGCAGATCGTTCAAGAGCGGCAGCAGCACGAGCGCGATGTCCCGCCCGCCGCTCATCACGCGCTCGACGTACGCCGGCAGCTGGACCATCGCCTTGGTCAGCGCCTCGAGGCCGGCGTCGATCTCGGCCTGATCGCGGGACGCCACCACGTGCCGGCAGACGCGCTCCATCTCCTCGGCGAGCATGCCTGCGCCGTGGAGCTCGACGATCTTCAGCGCGCCTTGCGCGAGATGCAGCAGATCGGCCGCGCGCTCGAGCGCGTCACGGCTCGCATTGCCGTCGACGAAATCCTCGAGCTCCCGCCTCGCGGCATCGAGCGTATTGCCGACCTCGCGGCTGACGAGATCGAGCGAATGCGCCGCGAGATCGTTCATCGTTTCCGGGTCGACGTTCATCGATAGCTCTTATCGCTCAGCCGGATCGGCGCTTCGGCTCGGTGCGCCGATCGATGCGCGCTTCGGGCTCGTTCGTCCGTCCCTCGGCCGGCGCCTCGCCCGTCGCCGCGGAGGGCTGCGCCAGCACGGGAGAGACTCGCGACGCGCTCAGCACGCCGCTCGTCGAGACGTTATCGGGCAGCGTGAAGCCATTGACGGTCTGGCGAAGCTGCGACGCCAGCTCCGAAAGCTTGCTGATAGCCGCCGACGCGGCGTTCGTCGACTCTTTCGTTTTCGCGCTGATGTCGCGCAGCACGCGCATGCTCTCGGTGATCGCGGCCGTGGCGTTCGTCTGCTCGCGCGACGAGATCGAGATGTTGTGCACGAGGCTCGCGATCTGATGCGACACCTGCTCGATCTCGTCGAGGGCCGCGCCCGCGTTCTCGGCGAGCAGCGCGCCGCCGACGACGTCCGTCGTGCTGCGCTCCATCGACACGACGGCTTCGTTCGTATCCGATTGAATCGTGCGTACGAGCACCTCGATCTTGCGCGTCGCCGCGGCGGAGCGCTCGGCGAGCTTCTGCACCTCGTCCGCGACGACGGCGAAGCCGCGGCTGCTTTCGCCCGCCCGCGACGCCTCGATCGACGCGTTCAACGCGAGAATATTCGTCTGCTCCGCGATCTCCTCGATGAGCTCGACGATATTACCGATCTCCTGCGAGCTCTCGCCGAGGCGCTTGATGCGCTTCGAGGTGTCCTGAATCGTCTCGCGGATGGTATTCATTCCGTCGATCGTTCGACGCACCGCCTCGCCGCCCTTGTGCGCGACGTCGACCGCGTGGCGCGCAACGTCCGAGCAGCGCTCCGCGTTGCCCGAGACTTCCTCGATCGACTGCGCCATCTGCGCGACCGCCTCGGAGACCGCTTCGGCCTGTTTCGCCTGCATCTCGCTCGAGCGGACGAGATGACGGACCATCGCCTCGCTCTGCTTCGCCGCCGCGTCGACGAGAATCGACGTCTCGTCGATCGTCGTGACGAGGTCGCGCAGCGCCTCGATCGCGTAGTTGATCGAATCGGCGATCGCGCCGGTGATGTCCTCGGTGACCGTGGCTTGCACGGTCAGGTCTCCGTCGGCGAGACTCGAAAGCTCGTCGAGCAGGCGCAAGATCGCTTCCTGATTGCGCTTGTTCTGCTCCGTCTGCACCTCGGCGAGCCGCCGGAAGTCGCGCGCCCTCTGGTTCGCGACGAGCATCGTGATCAGCAGCAGGACCGCCGCGCCGACCAGCACGTACGGCACGCGGTCCGCCCAGACCGACCTGCCGGACGCGGCCGGCAACGCCTGCCACCGCCCGAGCAGACCGGCGGCGGCGCGGTCGAAACGAACGCGCGCGGCGTCCGCGGCCGTGAGCCACCCGCCCGACGCGAGCAGCGCAGCGAGCGCCGAGCGCGTGTCGTCGAACAGCGCGCCGGCCGCGGCGAGCTCGCTCGCGGCGGACGCGCCGGCCGGCCGAATCCCGAGGGAGGTGTCCTCGCCGCGCAGGCCGCGGATCATCTGCCCGAGGAAACGCTCGGCGTCGTCGAGACGGCCGAGCGCGGCGTCGACCGTGTCTCCCGCGTCGAGAGCGCGGAGATCCTGCCGGATACCTTCGAGCGCGAGCTCGAAGCGCGCGACGTGCCTCTCGTTCGCGGCGATCTCGGCCGGGCCGAGCGCGGCGATGAGATTGCCGGTCGACGCAAGCAACTGCGGCACGAGCGAAGCCACCTTCTCTCGGTCGGCCCGTGCGGCGGCGAGCTCGTCACGAGCACCGACGATCTCGGATAGGCCGGCGCGGACGTCGTTCCACGCGGCGTCCGCGAAGAATGCCGCCGCGGCGCCGCCGCTCTCGCGCCGACCCTCGTCGACGAGCCGCTCGATATTTCCGAGCGCCGCGGCAACACGGTCCGCGGCTCCCGCGTCGCCAGCAACCGCCGCGCGAGCGTCCGCGCGCGCCGCCTGCGTCAGCGTCATCAGCCGGTCCACGGAGGGCCCCTGCCCGCTTTCCCGCATCAGGAGCACCGCCGCCGCGACGAGCGCCGCGGTCGACGCAAGCGCGAGCATGGGCAACCACTTGGTCCAGGGACTCGATTTGATCATCGTCCGCTCACTTTCTCGCGGCCTCGCCGGCCGTCAAGAATTGCTCGTCCTCGAGAAGCTTCGCGATGCTGAACCGCGGCCAGATCTCGGGGCCCTGCTCGAAGCCCCCCGCGAGATAGCGATCGCAGCGGATCACCGTTCCGGGCACGTCCTTCCGGTAACCGTCGCTCGAGAACCGACGAAAGCCGACGACCTCGTCGACGATCAACGCCGTCGGCACTTCCCGGCTCGCGGCGATCAGAATTCGATTACGGCGATCCGGCACCGTGCTGCCGGCGCCGAGAAACGCCTTCAGATCGACGACGGTCAAGAGCTGACCACGCACGTTCGCGATGCCGCGCAGCCAGAACTTGCCGCCCGGCACGCGCGTGATCGGATCCGGCACCGGCAAGACCTCGCGAATATCGGCACGATCCGTGACGAAGTGCTCCGTGCCGAGGCGAAAGCCGATACCGACCCATTCGTCGGTCGCGCCCTGGCCTTCGCGCGCCGAAACGGCCGCGCGCGCGAGCCGCTCCAGCTCGAGCAGCAGCTCGAACGGGCGCTGGGTAAGCGCGGCGAGACTCAAGTCCCCGGCCCCTCTGCGCGCCGCTCGAGCACCTCTTGAGCCTTCGCCACCAGCACGGCCTCGCTGACCGGCTTGACGAGGTAGTCGACCGCTCCCTGACGCAGCCCCCAGATCCGGTCGGTTTCCTGGCCCTTCGTCGTGATCATGACGACGGGAATCGACTTCGTCAGCGGATCGCGGGTCAGGGTGCGCGTCGCCTGAAAACCGTTGATGCCCGGCATCACGACGTCCATGAGGATCAGGTCGGGCTTCATCTCACGCGCCAATGAGATGCATTCCGAGCCGTCCGCCGCCGAGACCGTGTCGAAGCCGTGCTTCTCCAGGGCCGTCTTCATCACGTGGACCTCGGTCGGGGAATCGTCGACGATCATGATCAGCGCCATCGTCCACCCTCCAGGCGAGCTAAGTGCGCCCTACGTGACTCGAGATCGCTCCGAGAAGCTCGTCCTTCGTGAACGGCTTCGTCAGGTACTGCTCGGAGCCGACCAACCGGCCGCGCGCGCGGTCGAAAAGCCCGTCCTTGCTCGACAGCATGATGACCGGCGTGTCCTTGAACTTCTTGTTGTGCTTGATCAAGGAGCATGTCTGGTAGCCGTCGAGACGCGGCATCATGATGTCGACGAAGATGATATCCGGGTGATGGTCCGCGATCTTCGCGAGCGCGTCGAACCCGTCCACGGCCGTATAGACCGTACAACCTTCTTTGGCTAGCAGCGTTTCCGCGGTACGGCGGATCGTCTTGCTGTCGTCGATTACGAGGATCTTCAGGCCCTGAAGATTCGGCTTCGGGCTTCCGGCGTCTTGCGTCGACACGCACTTCTCCCTGGCGTTTCAGGCACCACCGCCCCCAGCTTCCCACGCAGGTGCCCAGAACACACCGCGCCTTTTAACATATCGATAGGGCGCTTCCAACGACTCCGTCGGCAGCCGGAAAAGGCCGTTCGACGAAAGCCGCGAACGGCACGGGGCACCGCCCCGGCGGCACCCGAGCTCGCGACCTATGGTAGCGTTGCCGTTTTCGGCGAAACTGCGAACCTGCACTCAAAAAAGGCAAGCGACCCATGGATAACGCGCCACGCGAGCTCGGCGTCGTCATGGACCCGATCGAGACGATCAAGCCGTACAAGGATTCGACCCTGGCGATGCTGCTCGCCGCCCAACGGCGAGGATGGCGGATCGTCTACTTCACGCAGGACGATCTCCTGGTCCGCGATGGCGCCCCGATCGGGCACGGCCGACGCCTGGTCGTCGAGGACGACCCGGACAGGTGGTTCTCGTACGGGGAGCCGTGGAGCGGATCGCTCGAGCGGCTCGATGTGCTCCTGATGCGCAAGGACCCGCCGTTCGACATGGAGTACATCTACACCACTTATATTCTGTCGCTCGCCGAGCAGCGCGGTCTGCTCGTCGTGAACCGTCCGAGCGCGCTGCGTGAGATCAACGAGAAGGCCTACACGGCGTGGTTCCCGCACTGCACGCCGCCGACCGTGATCACCCGCGCGAAGACCGAGCTCGCGCGCTTCCTCGACGAGCAGGGCGCGATCGTGCTGAAGCCGCTCGACGGCATGGGGGGCCGCTCGATCTTCGTCGTCAGGAAGGGCGATCCGAACACGAACGTGATCTTCGAGACGCTGACCCGCGACGGCACGCGCTTCACGCTCGCGCAGCGCTACGTGCCGGAGATCGTCGACGGCGACAAGCGCGTGCTCATCGTCGACGGCGAGCCGGTCGAGTATGCGCTCGCGCGGGTGCCGGCGCCGGGCGAGAGCCGCGGCAATCTCGCGATGGGCGCGCGCGGCGAAGGCCGGCCGCTGACGCCGCGCGACCGCTGGCTCGCGGCGGAGGTCGGTCCGATCCTGCGCGAGAAAGGCGTGCTCTTCGCCGGGCTCGACGTGATCGGCGACTACCTCACCGAGATCAACGTCACGAGCCCGACGGGAATACGTGAATTGGATCGGCAATTCGGCATCGATATCGCTGATAGACTGCTCGACGCGATCGAACGGCGGCTTCGTAAGTGACGACGAGCGAGTGAAGGCAGCGCAAGCGAGAACGAAGCGGCTCTTGATCCGCTGCGGGGCCGCCGTGGGGATCGCGGCCGCGCTGCTCACGGCCGGCTGTGCCGAGCGGCTGCGCCTCTTCGAGGCGCGGCTTTACGCGATGGGCACGTGGGTCGATATCGCCGTCTTCTCGTCCGAGGACACGGCCGCGCGACTCTTCGAGGAAGCCGAGGCGTTCCTGCGCCGCTTCGAGGTCGATTACTACGCGTGGGCCGACGGCGAGCTCGCGCGCATCAATCGGGAATTGGCCGCGCGCGGCGAAGCGACGGCCGAGCCCGCGATGGCTGCGCTGCTCCGCGAGGCCCGAAGGCTCACGATCGCGAGCGAAGGCGCATTCGATCCGGCCGTCGGCGCGCTCGTCGAGCAATGGGGTTTTCACTCGGCCTTCGCCGAGCCGGCGCCGCCGCCGCCCGAGGCGCTCGACGCGTGGCGCCGCAGCGGCGCGTCGCTCGCCGCCGTCGAGATCGACGGCGTCGTGCTGCGCACGACGCTTCCGGGCTTGAAGCTCGATCTCGGCGCCATCGCGAAAGGCGCAGCCGTCGACCGGCTCGTCGAGCTCGCCGGCCGGCACGGCATTCGCGACGCGCTCGTGAATGCCGGCGGTGATCTTCGCGTTCTCGGCCGGCATCGGGGACGCCCGTGGCGGATCGGTATCAAGGATCCGCGCGCCGACGGGGTGCTCGGCGTGGTCGAGCTCGAAGACGGGGAGGCGGCGTTCACCTCCGGGGATTACGAGCGGTTCGTCGACCGCGGGGGGCGAAGGCTCCACCACATTCTCGACCCGAGAACCGGCCTCCCCGTCGAGGCCACGCGGGCCGTGACGGTGATCGCGCAAAGCGGGGTCGTTGCCGACGCCGCGGCGACGGCACTGTTCGTCGCCGGCGACGACTGGCACCGGATCGCGCGGCAAGTGGGCGCCGAAGCCGCTCTGCGGGTCGATGCGGAGGGCGAGATCGAGGCCACCGAATCGATGCGCCGCCGGCTCGTCTCCGCGAGCAAGGACGAGTGGGATGTCATCGCGGAATCGTGAGTTTCGCGGCGTCGTGCAGCCGACCGTCAGCGGGCGCACGTCGGACCGGCTGAGCTCGACGTTGTTCTTCGCCGCCCTCGCGCACGGCGCGTTCATCCTCGGCGTGACGTTCACGTCGTGGCCCGCGCCCGAGGAGAACGCGTCGCAGGCGTTGAAGGTCACGCTCGTCGTCGACACGGCGAAGATCGGTCGCCCGCCGGAGGGCGACGCCTGGCTCGCGCAGACGAACCGCGAGGCCGGAGGCGAGGCGACGCCGGGCGAGCGTCCGACGACGACGCTCTCGGCCCAAAGGCTCGTCACGCTGGCGGGCGAGCCGGACGCCGCCGACGCCGCGGACGGCGAGCCTCGCGAGGCCGGGCACGAGGCGGAGGAGATCGTCACGCGCGAGTCGTCCCCGCGCCGCATCGACGCGGAGCCGAAGGTGACGGAAGAGCCGACCGCGGAGATCCAAAGGCAGGCGGCGCTGCTCGACCGTGCGGCACCGGAGACGCTGTCGGCCGAGATCGACGCGCAGGCGACGCTGCCGGAGAACGCCGATCCGGACAAACCCGCGTCGGTCGCGACGCGCGAGTCAATCCTCGCGGAGTATCTCGCCGCGTGGCGTCAGCGCGTCGAGCGCATCGGCACACTGAACTTTCCCGCGACGCTCGATCTCGACGAGAACGTTGGGCGTCCGACGCTCGAGGTCGCGATCGGTCCGGGCGGCGAGCTCGAGGACATCGTCATCGTGCGCTCGTCCGGCAACGGCGCGCTCGATCACGCCGCATTGACGATCCTCCGGCTCGCGGCACCGTTCGATCCGCTCCCCGACGCGATCAAGGCAGAGTACTCGGTGCTCCGCTTCGCCTACGAGTGGGACTTCGAGCGCGCTCCGTCCGGCGGCACCGCCGAGTAGCGCCGGCCGAGCGCGCGGCTACGCGTCGCACGACGGATGTGCGGAGGTTCGCAAGTTCGATGCTGTTGACGTCGTGGGCTCGCTGTTAGCCACGTTCGACGTACGGTGGTGGGGCGGGCTGCCCGCTATCGCCCTTTGCGGGACCGCTGTGAATACATCCGTGTACGCTGCGTCCGCGGCGTCCCTGCCGCGGACGCTCCCGCAAAGGGCGATAGCGGCCAGCCCGCCTGCTATGCCGATGCGCTCGATCGCCCGCTATGCCGATGCGCTCAACGGCGGGTGCGGTGCTATCGGTCTTCGCGGGAGCGTCGCGCGTCAGGGATGGCGCGCGCCGCAGCGCCACATGGACGTGCCCGAGCGGTCCCGCGAAGACCGATAGCACCGCACCCGCCCACCACCGTACGTCAAACGGGTACAGCGGGCCCGCGACCACCCGATAGCGCCGCGATCGCCACCACGCGTCGAGCAGCGCCATCGAAAAGCAACGACCGCCGCCACGGAGCTGCGCTAGAATTTCGGAACTAGAGGGAACGCGAGGTCGGGACGGTGCACTCACTCGAGGACCACTTCCTGATCGCCATGCCGGCGATGGGTGACCCGAATTTCAACGAGACCGTCACCTACGTTTGCAAGCACGACGAGGAAGGGGCGATGGGGATCGTGATCAATCGCCCGACCGACATGCCGCTCGCCGAGGTGTTTCGGCAGCTCGGGCTCGAAGCGAAGGATCCGCGCATCGCCGAGATGCCGGTGCTCGCGGGCGGCCCGGTGCAGCGAGACCGCGGCTTCGTGCTGCATCGCTCGGAGACCTGCTACGACTCCACGCTCGAGACGCGCGGCGGCATCCGCGTCACCGTGTCGCAGGACGTGCTCGACGCGCTCGCGCGGGGCGACGGCCCCGATCCGGTGCTCGTCGCGCTCGGCTACGCCGGCTGGGATTCCGGTCAGCTCGAAGCCGAGATCGCCGCGAATGCATGGCTCTGGGCTCCCGCCGATCACAAGGTGCTCTTCGAGACCCCTTACTCACAGCGCTGGCGCGCGGCCGCGAAGCTCCTCGGCATCGACATCAGACGGATGACGAGCTACGCGGGCCACGCTTGATGCCGCCGAGACGCCCGTGAACGACGGGACGCGCCCCGATCTCGTGCTCGCATTCGATTTCGGGCGGCGGCGCATCGGCGTGGCGAGCGGCAATCTGCATACGCGCACGGCGTCGCCGATCGCGGCGCTCGTGCGAAGCGGCGACCTGCCCTGGCCGAAGCTCGATGCGATCGTCGCCGAATGGCGGCCGGACCGGCTGATCGTCGGCGTGCCCGAAGGCTCGAGCGGCCCGACGTCGATCGCCGGAGAAGCGAAAGCGTTCGCGGCGGCGCTCGCGAAACGCTACGGGCTGCCGGTCGAGACGGTGGACGAGACGCTGACGTCGGCGGCGGCGGCCGCGGACCTCGCCGAGGGCAGACGAAGCGGGCGAATCCGCCGCCGCACGCGCAAAGAGCATATCGACGAGCGCGCGGCGTGCCTGATCGCCGAGCAATGGATGAACCAGAGAGCATGACGAGCGACGCCGCGCCCGACGCCGGGCGCAAACGGACGATGCGCGAGCATCGCGGCACGATCTATCTCGAAGATGCGCAAATCCTCGCGCATCGCGCATGGCCCGGGAATCAGCACGTGCTGCGCGTCGCGGCACCGCAAGCGGCCCGGCGCGCGGAGCCGGGCACGTTCGCGCATATCACGTGCCATCCGTCCGTGCCGCTGCGCCGTCCGCTGTCGATCATGCGCGCGGATCCGCACGACGGCTGGATCGAATTCCTGTACAAGCCGGTCGGCACCGGGCTCGCGAAGCTCACGGAGCGCCGACCGGGCGAGACCATCAGCGTGCTCGCACCGATCGGCCGGAGCTTTACGCCCTCGCCGTCGTGGCCGCGCGTCGTCGCGATCGGCGGCGGCGTGGGCATTCCGCCGATGATCTTCGCCGCCGAGCGGCTCGCTGCGGACGAGCGCTTCGCGACGCCGGTCGTGCTGATGGGATCGGAGGTGCCGTTCCCGTTCGAGATCGACGACGCGCCTTCCGATTTGCCCGGCATGCCGCGCGACGCGACCGCGTCGATGGCGCTGCTCGAGTCGTGGGGGGTGCCGTCGCGGCTCGCGAGCCGGGCCGGCCTCCCGGGAGCGTATCGCGGCTTCGTCACGGACCTCGCGCGCGAATGGCTCGCGGCGCAGCCTCCCGGCGCGCTTGCGGAGACGCAGCTGCTCGGCTGCGGCCCGGAGCCGATGCTGCACGCGCTCGCGAAGCTCGCGGCCGAGCTCGATCTGCCGTGTCAGCTCGCGCTCGAGGAGTACATGGCCTGCGGCGTCGGCGGCTGCGCGGGCTGCGCCGTGCGCATCGAGACGCCGGAAGGGCCCGCGATGAAGCGAGTCTGCGTCGACGGTCCGGTCTTCGACGCGCGAGAGGTCTATCCCGCGCTCTTCGGATAGGTGCGGCTTCAGCCGAAATTGATCTTCGCCTCGAGATCCGCGCGCGAGTCGGCGTGCGCGAGCGCTTCCTCCATGCTGATGATGCCGCGGCGATAAAGATCGAATAGCGCCTGATCGAAGGTCTGCATACCGGGCTCGCGCGTGTCCTTGAACGCCTCCTTGACGTTCGCGATGTCGCCCTTCTTGATCAGCTCCGAGATCAGCGGCGTGTTCAGCATGAGCTCGACGGCGGCGACGCGCTTGCCGTCCTTCGCTCGCACGAGCCGCTGCGAGATCACGGCGCGCAGATACTGCGACAAGTCCATCAGCACCTGCTTGTGCTGATCGTTCGGGAAGAAGTTGATGATGCGATCGAGCGTCTCCGGACCGTTGTTCGCGTGCAGCGTCGCGATCGCGAGATGCCCGGTGCCCGCGAGGTCGATCGCGGCCTGCATCGTCTCGCGGTCGCGGATCTCCCCGATGAGCACGACGTCGGGCGCCTCGCGCATCGCGCTGCGGAGCGCGCGGGCGAACGAGTGCGTGTCGAGCCCGATCTCGCGCTGATTCACGATCGACTTGTGATTCGGATGCAGGAACTCGATCGGATCCTCGATCGTGATGATGTGCGACGCCGAGTTGCGGTTTCGGTAATCGATCATCGCCGCGAGCGTCGTCGACTTTCCGGAGCCGGTCGCGCCCACCATCAGAATCAGGCCGCGCCGCAGCATCACGAGATCCTTCAGGATCTCCGGCAAGCCGAGATCGTCGAGATTCGGCAGGTCGGGCGTGATGAACCTGAGCACCATCGCGACGTTGCCGCGCTGGTGGAACACGTTCACGCGGAATCGGCCGAGGCCCGGCTCCGAGATCGCGAAGTCGATCTCGAGATCCCGCGTGAACGCCTCGAGCTGCTCCTCGTTCATCAGCTCGAGCGCGGCCTGGCGAACCATCTTCGGCGTCAGCTCGACCTGGTTGACCGGCATGATCTTGCCGTCGATCTTGATCATCACCGGCGCATAGGTGGTGAAGAAGAGGTCGGACGCCTTCTTGTCCACCATCAGCTTGAAGAGCGGCTTGACGTTCATTTCGCCATCATCCGGCCGGCGAACGCTTCCCTGACGATCCGTTCCCGGCCTCTGCCTTCGTCTTGACTATCTCTAGTTCTCCGGACGATCGGATCTCGATCGGCTCCGTCGGCCCCTCCCGCCCTCGTGCACGGCACGAGCTCGCGTGTTCAGCGCAGGCGAGTCTCGTGCTCCTCCTCGACGATCTTCAGGCTCTGCCCCTCGTCCCCGTCGAGAGGAGGCGTGCGTTTGCTCTGCAGCTTGATGCGAAGACGCAATTCGTTCTGCGAATCCGCGTTGCGGATCGCCTCGTCGTAGGAAATGACGCCGTCCTCGTAGAGCTGGAACAGCGCCTGATCGAACGTCTGCATCCCGAGCCTGTTCGACTTCGCCATCACGTCCTTGATCGCCGCGATCTCGCCGCGGAAGATCAAGTCGCGAATCAGCGGCGAAGCGAGCATGATCTCCATCGCCGCGACTCGGCCCATGCCGTTCTCGCGGGGGATCAGCCGCTGCGAGATCAGCGCGGTGACGTTCAGCGACAGGTCCATCAAGAGCTGCTGGCGTCGGTCCTCGGGGAAGAAGTTGATGATTCGGTCGAGGGCCTGGTTCGCGCTGTTCGCGTGCAGCGTCGCGACGCAGAGGTGCCCCGTCTCCGCGAACTGGATGCCGTACTCCATCGTCTCGCGATCGCGGATCTCGCCGATCATGATGACGTCGGGCGCCTGTCGCAGGGTGTTCTTCAGGGCGTTGTGCCAGCTGTCGGTGTCTACGC
>PKRJ01000075.1 GCA_017577365.1 Gammaproteobacteria bacterium
GTGTATCTCGCGGAGGACGTCGCGAGCGGCGCGCGCGTCGTCTGCAAGGTCGTGCAGCACACGCCCGGCCCGGCGGGTACGCGGCTATTCGAGCGATTCCTGCTCGAGTATCAGGCGATCGCCGCGGTGCGGCATCCGCACGTCGTGCGGATTCTCGACGTCGGCGCGGCGGACGATCATGCGTATATCGTCATGGAGCATTTCCCGGGCGGAAGCCTCGCCGATCGGCTCGCGAAAGGCCCGCTCGACCCCGCCCGCGCGGTCGACTATGCGCGGCAGATCGGCGCCGCGCTCGATGCGATCCATTCGGCCGGCATTCTGCATCGCGACTTGAAGCCCGGGAACGTGATGTTCCGCGACGACGACACGCTCGCGCTGATCGATTTCGGTCTCGCGAAGCAGCTGCGCCTCGACGCGTCCTTGACGTCGACGGGCCAGATCTTCGGCACGCCGCACTACATGAGCCCGGAGCAGGGGCGCGCGCGGCCCGTCGACGAACGTTCCGATCTCTATTCGCTCGGTTGCATCTTGTTCGAGATGCTGACCGGTCGGAAACCGTTCACCGCGGGCACGGCCATGGGCGTGATCTACAAGCACACGCACTCGCCGCGGCCGCGGCTCGGACCCGAGCACACCGCGTTCGAGCCGCTGCTCGAGCGATTGCTCGCGATCTCGCCGGACGACCGCTTCGCAAGCGCTGCCGAATGGCTGCGCGCGCTCGACGAACGGTTCCCACCGGCGAGTAGAGACGCTCAGATGAGCTCGACGCGGTAACCGTTCTCGTCCCAGCGGAGCACGTAGCCGTGCTCGTACCACGCGCCGAGGACGATGCGCTCTGCCGGCCGCCCGCCGACGGTGAGCGTATGGACCGCGGGACGATGCGTGTGGCCGTGCAGCAAGCGCTGCACGCCGAAGCGCTCCATCGTCTGCACGACCGTCTGGTCGTTCACGTCCATGATCTCCTGGGATTTCGTCGCGGAATCCGCAAGGCTCGCACGGCGCAGCTCGTTCGCGATCGCCTTGCGCTCGGCGAGCGGCTTCGCGAGAAAATCGCGCTGCCACGCGGGATCGCGCAGCATCGCGCGAAGCTTGAGGTAACGAACGTCGTCGGTGCAGAGCAGGTCGCCGTGCGTCAACAGCACGCGCTCGCCGTAGAGCTCGATCGTCTCGTAGTCCCCGAGCAGGCGGCAGCCGGTCGCGAGCGCGAAACGGCGGCCGATCAGGAAATCGTGATTGCCGTGCATGATGGAGCACTCGACGCCCGCTTTCGCGAGCGCGGCGAGCCCGTCGATCACGGGCTTCATGGCCGGGTCGGTGTCGTCGTCGCCGACCCACGCCTCGAACAGATCGCCGAGGATGTAGACGGATTCGGCCGCGAGCCCGTGGTCGCGGACGAACGCCTCGAAACGCTCGATCGATTCGGGCCTGCGGGAGTCGAGATGCAGGTCCGATATGAAGAGCGTCGACATCGCGCGACTACTCGGAGACGAGCGCGATGCGCTCGATGACGATCGTCTCGACCGGGAGGTCGCGCGTGAACGGGCCGCCGGCGCCGGTCGGGACGTGCCCGATCTCGTCCACGACCTCCATGCCCTCGACGACCTTGCCGAATACCGCGTAGCCCCAGCGAGTCGGACGCGGGTTCAAGTCGAGGTTGTCGTTCAGGTTGATATAGAACTGACCCGTCGCGGAGTGCGGCTCGTTCGAGCGTGCCATGCCGACCGTGCCGCGCAAGTTGCTCAGCCCGTTGCCGGACTCGTTCGGCACGGTCTTCTCGGCGGGCTTCGGCTCGAGATCCGGCGTGAAGCCGCCGCCCTGCGCGAGAAAGCCCTGTATCACGCGGTGGAAGATCGTGCCGTTGTAGAAGCCCTCGTTGACGTATTGGAGAAAGAGCTCCACCGTCAGCGGGGCGCGCTCCGGCTCGAGCTCGATGACGAAGCTCCCGCGGTTCGTGTCGACCCGCACGCGGGGCTTGTCCGCTGCGTGGAGCGCGAACGGGGCCGCGACCAGCGACGCGAGGAAGATCGTGCGACATACGATGGCGCGCATGGGGTAGCTACCGCTCCGTTCCGTGTCGTGGGGCGTTCAATGATAACGTTTCGCGGCGCGGAAAAACGGCATCCGAGCGGTCGCGAGCGGTCGAGACCAATGAACGCGACGCCCGACGGCCCGAGGCGAGCAGCGCCCCAGGAACCCGCCGTGCGAGACAGCGACCTACCGTTGATCCGTGCGGAGAAGGTTCGCGGAAAGCGTGTTCTGCATCAGCGTCGCGACCGTCATCGGCCCGACGCCGCCCGGCACCGGTGTGATCAGCCGGGCACGCTCTTTCGCGGCTTCGAACTCCACGTCGCCGACGATCCTGCCGTCCTCGAGCCGGTTGATGCCGACGTCGATGACGACCGCCCCCGGCTTGATCCATTCGCCCTTCACGAGCCCGGGCTTGCCGGCCGCGACGATCAGAATGTCGGCGAGGCGGACGTGCGACTCGAGGTCGCGCGTGAAGCGGTGGGTGACGGTGACGGTCGCGCCGAGCAGCAGCATCTCGAGCGCGAGCGGCCGGCCGACGTGGTTCGACGCGCCGACGATGACGACGTGCTCGCCCTTGACCTTCACGCCGGAGCGTTGCAGCAGAATCACCACGCCGTGCGGCGTGCAGGGGCGAAGGATCGGGATGCGCTGCGCGAGCCGGCCGACGGTATATGGATGGAAGCCGTCGACGTCCTTGGCCGCGGAGATCCGCTCGATGACGAGCGTCTCGTCGATATGGTCCGGCAGCGGGAACTGCACGAGGATGCCGTCGACGTCGTCGTTCGCGTTCAGCTCGTCGATCAGCGCGAACAGCTCGTCCTGCGTCGTCGACTCCGGCAGATCGTACGAATAGGAGACTATGCCGACGTCCTCGCACGCCTTGCGCTTGTTGCGGACGTAAATCTGGGACGCGCTGTCGTTGCCGACGAGCACGACGGCAAGACCGGGCGGCCTCAGCCCCCGGCTAACGCGCTCCTTGATTTTCGCGGCAACCTCGGCGCGCAGCGCGCTCGCGATTGCCTTGCCGTCGATGATTTCTGCGGCCATTGCTCGCTCCGCTGGGTGGACGCGGATTCTCGCATCGCATTACAAGGGTCACAAGCGCACATTTCTTGGGGGTATTCCGCATGATAGAAGTCCTGTTTGGGAGCGTCGGATCGAGCCCGAATCCGGGGTTGCGTCGAGCGGGCGGGCGATGCGGCCGTTTGACCGCCCCGCCCGAGCCGCCTAACATGCTTTCACCGCTTTTCGGCCTTGCCGCCGGGAGGCATGGTCGGGGCATGGCGCAGTCTGGTAGCGCATCTGCTTTGGGAGCAGAGGGTCGGGGGTTCGAATCCCTCTGCCCCGACCAACCCGCACCGGCTTTCGGCAGCTAGGACGCGCTTGGCGGGAGGCGACGAGAGCGGCGGAAAGGGCGCCCGTAGCTCAACCGGATAGAGCATCGGCCTTCGATTGGAGCCTTCCGCGGGAACAGGAACCGCGGGAGTGGACCGCACTGTAACGGGGAAACCTTAACGGGTCGCGCCGATGGCAACCCCGTGGAAACCGGCTACCGCATCGCGACGCGTGCCATTAGAATGTGTCGCCCCGGCGGCGACGGGATCCGTAGAGACTATACGTGCGGCACCTGAGACGGTGAAGAGATAGTCCAGACCACGAACTCCGCGTGGCGGAGGCTGCGAAAGCAGTGGTGGTAAGCTAAGCCGAGGGTTGCAGGTTCGAGTCCTGCCGGGCGCGCCAGCCCATCTCGAGGGCCGGCGAAGACACAGAGTTCTGGTGGACGTAGCTCAGTTGGTAGAGCCCCGGATTGTGGTTCCGGCCGTCGTGGGTTCGAGTCCCATCGTCCACCCCAACCCCCTCTATTTTTGAGCGGGATCTCCTTCGCCGGCACACCGGGCCGGCTTCCTCAGAGACGATCTGCGTCGCGGTGAATCGCGACTTCTCATGACAACCTCCCGGTCGTAATCTGCCAGGTTGAATGGCCGGCTCGGGTTTGCCTGAGAGAGGGCAAGTACTGAATAATCGGCCCAGTGATTCCTGGCTAATACACATAGAAAAGCCGGAAAAGTGCCAGCTCCAGTCGAAGGGGGAGGGGCTGATTCCATGCGAGCTGACAATCGTTTGTTGCATCTTTCGGTACTGGCTGCTGCGGTTTTCTCCTTTAGTGTCCAGGCCCAGGAAGCTGTGAAGAGCGGCGCGTGGTCAGATCCATCCACGTGGGCCGGTGGCGCAGTGCCGAAGGCGGGCGGCAAGGTCACCATTGGCGATGATGTCGAGGTCGTGCTCGACGTCAGTCCTCCTGCCCTGAACGGCTTGACCATCGGCGGCAAACTGAGCTTCTCGGATGAAGCCGACCTGGAGTTGACCACCGAATGGATCGTGGTTCACGGCGAGCTCGAGATCGGCACCGAGGCCAAACCTCACACCCGCAAGGCCACCATCACGCTCACCGACAATGTAAAAGGTGAGGAGGTGATGGGCATGGGTGACCGCGGCATCATGCTCATGGGCGGCACCCTGAACCTGCATGGCAACCGCACCAACGCCTGGACCAAGCTCGCCAAGACCGCCGAAGCCGGCAGCAGCTCCATTGAGGTGTTGGACGCCTCGGAATGGCAGGCAGGTGATGTGATCGTTCTTGCCTCCACCGACTTCAACCCACGTCAGGCCGAGGTCCGCACCATTGTCTCCATCAGTGGCAACAGCATCACGCTCGACCAGCCCCTCGAGTACATGCATTTTGGCGAGATCACCTTCGGTGTGGACGAGCGCGGTGAGGTCGGCCTGCTGACGCGCAACATCAAGATCCAGGCATCCGAAGACGCGGCGGAGTCGTATTTCGGCGGTCACGTCATGGCGATGCCGTCGAGCAGGATGTACGTCGAAGGCGTCGAGCTCAATCGCATGGGCCAGCACCTGACGCTTGCCCGATACCCGATCCACTGGCACCTGGTCGGGGATGCCAAGGGCCAATACATCAAGAACTCGGCCATCCATGACACCTTCAACCGCTGCGTGACGGTGCACGGAACGCACAACCTGCGCATCGAGAACAACGTGACCTACAACGCCGTCGGTCACTGCTTCTTCATCGAGGACGGCATCGAGACCGGCAACGAGTTCGTCAGGAACCTGGCGATCCAGATCAAGTGTCATCCCACCAGGGAGTGCGTGCCGCTCAACCTCGCCGCAAACGGCGAGATCGAAGGTGACCGCCGTGCACTCAGAGAAATCAGCTTCTCGCGCGAGCATACGCTGCTGCCCTCTGACAACACGGTGGCAGCCTTCTGGATCACCAATCCGGACAACGTCTTCATAGACAACGTTGCGGCAGGCTCTGATCAGATCGGTTTCTGGCTGTCAGTGCCAGAACACCCTATTGGCGCCTTCAAGGGCACAGAGATCAGCCGGAACGTCTGGCCGCGCCGAACGCCGCTGCGCGCATTCCGGGGCAACGTGGCCCATTCGAACTTCGACGGGTTCTTGTTCGACCGGAACATTTACGAAGATGACACCTTCGGTTTGGCCACCATTCCGTTCCTGCCGCTGGAAGATCCCGCCGATCTCGAGAGCGAAGTGGTGGAGACGCACTTCGAGAACCTGACCGCCTACAAGAACCGTAACGGCGGTCTCTGGGGCCGGGGCGATCTCTTCGTCTACAGCAACGCGAAATTCGCCGATAACGCCATTGGCATGACGCAGGCCGCCGGCGACATCGGCACGTCGCGGTTCAGCTCGCGGCTGGTCGATTCGCTGATCGTGGGCGAGACCGACAATATCGGCAATCCGTCGACGCCCGAGGAAATCGCCTATGGCCGCAGCCTGCCCAAGCCACGGATTCCCGATTTCCCGATCCGCGGCTACGAGTTTTATGACTACCGCGACGATGTGGTGAACACGACATTCATGAATTTCGAGGACAACGAGCTGAGGAAAACAGGCGCGCTGTCCTTTCTGCTGTACACGAGCGCGGGGGTCAGCACCGGAAGCACGGTCAGCGGTGCAAAGTTCGTCAATGCCAAGCCGGTCTATTTCCCGAACATCGATCCCAGGTTCGATAACGACAACCGGGGCGGCGCAGGCTACCGGACCCTGTCGTTCCGCGACCTGGACGGCTCGGTGACCGGCATCCCGAATTCGCACGTCCTGCTGTACGACGGCGAGAACGACAGCGTCGCCGTCGACGATACCTGTGAAATTCGTCCCACCTGGAACGCGGCCGTATGCACGGGCGATGTGGGCCGCCTGTATCTCTCGAAGAGCAGGGGAGAGCTGCCGGCCGGAGTCGATCTCGAATCCCGGACCGCTCGATTCGCTTTGCTCGCTACGCTCGGTCCATTTGCTCCAGACACTCCGGCCGTTCGGGCCGCTCGTGCCGCCATGGCTAATCGCCCTGCTCCGCAGGCACCTATCACGCTCGTTCGCAACGGCAAGGAATTTCGCATCACCCGTGACCAGAGCACCGTGCGTGCCGGCACCGAGATCCAAGTCAAGACCGAAAGACCGGAAGTCACTCTCAGTCTGGCCGAAATGGATGAGGGCTCATGGGTCATCTTCGAGCTGCCCGGCTTCGCTCGCGCGTCCACCGGAACGGAGCAGAGGAGCTTGAGCGCACTGCGCCAGGCGACCGAGACTTCCTGGTTCAGGGACGGGGATACCCTCTGGGTCAAACTCGTGGCGGGACCTCCTGTCATGGAGATCATTCGTCCAACGGATCTGCAAGCCAGCATCACGGTCAGCCGATAAGAAACGGGTCGCTGTCGGAGTCAGACGTCGATCGCACGCGGCGCACCGACGCCGCTCGCGAAGCTCGTCGAGTCGAGGTTACTGGCTAACGGCGCGGCGGCGCCGCCGCGCGCCGACCGCGTCACTTCAGCTTTGCCGCCACGGCTCGTGCAAGCGGTGTCAGCGCAGCACGACCTGCGGTTTCGGACTCGGCGAGTGACTTCGGAATCGACACCCCACCAGCTGCTGGTCGACGCGAACGAGCACCCCCTAGGCCGGGCAGCGGCGCGAGCTCACCGGACTTCACGCGGGCCTCGGCGTCCTTGTCGAACGCTTCGATCGAGAGCGGCGGATCATTCGGCAACTTGCGCAACCGTCGGCTTGGCGGTATGCGTGGACCGCGGAGCAGCGACCCTGAAGAGTCGAAACCCGAAACGATGGCCGTAGCCCGCCGCCCGTTCTTGTCACCCAGAAGCGCTTCCTGCTTATCCCCAGCGTGATCTACCTCCCATTCGCTGTCTCGAAACCTCGCGAACTCTCCCTCCGAAGTCCCTGCCTGTGAACTAAGCCCGGCAAAGCTGTACGCCGCTCGGCTATAACCGATCACCTTCGATCCAGGACTGCACGAACAGGCAAGTGGCGAAGATCATTCCGGGGATTGGGTCCTCGGTAACACCGGGCGAACGTCGCTTTGGCCAGCGACTGGAGGCGCTGCTCGAAGACGATTACCTGTGCTGGTGCAATGTGCCCGTGGGCCGTCGCTACCAGCGCCCGGACTTCATCGTGCTGCATCCGCGCCGCGGGCTGCTCGTGCTCGAGGTCAAGGACTGGAAGCTACAAACGATTCAGTCCATCACGCGCAACAGCGTCACTTTGCTGACCCAGCGCGGACTGGTGCACGAAGGCAACCCGATAGAGCAAGCTCGGCAGTACGCGATTGGAATCAAAGAGCTACTCGAGCGAGACCGGCAGCTGCAAGCTCCGGCCGGTCACCCGTATCAAGGGAAACTCGCATTTCCTTACGGATTTGGTGTGGTACTGACGGAAATCACGCGAAAGCAATTCGACAGCGTCGATCTCGGCGAAGCCATCCCCGGGCACCTCGTCATCTGCAAGGACGAGATGACCGAGAGTGTCGATCCCGAGGCTTTCCAGAAACGCCTCTGGGATATGTTCGCCGTGCGCTTCGATTGCTTGCTGACGATGCCTCAGATCGATCGCGTACGGTGGCACCTGTTTCCCGAAATACGAATCTCGCAGAAGGGATTGTTTGATACACCGAGCGAGTCCGCGGACGTCCCGAGTTCAGACGCACTGATGCGCGTCATGGACCTTCAGCAGGAGCAGTTGGCACGTAGCCTCGGAGAGGGACACCGTGTCATCCATGGCGCGGCGGGTTCCGGCAAAACGCTGATCTTGGGTTATCGATGCCAGCGGTTGGCCGAGACGTTGAGCAAGCCGATTCTCGTGCTCTGCTTCAACGTCGCACTCGCGTCGAAGCTCGAGCACATGATTGCCGAGCGTGGGTTGAGCGATCGCGTAACCGTTCGCCACTTTCACGGCTGGTGCAGCGATCAGCTCAAGCTTTATCACGTCAAGAAGCCCGCGGACGGTCCCGACTACTTCGACCGGCTCGTCTCCGCCGTGATCGACGCGGTCGAGCGAGGGCACATTCCGCGTGCCCAGTACGGTGCGGTGCTCATCGACGAGGGTCACGACTTCGCACCGGAGTGGCTCAGGCTAATCGTGCAAATGGTCGATCCCGAGACGAACTCGCTGCTTCTCTTGTATGACGACGCACAGTCGATCTACTCGAAGCGCCGTACGCGCAAGTTCAGCCTCAAGAGCGTCGGCATTCAAGCGCAAGGACGCACGACGATCCTGCGCGTCAATTATCGCAACACGAACGAGATTCTCGACTGTGCCTTCCGAGTCGCCGACGGCGTGATCAGGCCAGAAGATGCTGGTGACGATGGCATTCCGGTGATCAAGCCGGAAATGGCTGGGCGCCACGGACCTCGCCCAAAGTTGATTCGTGCGCGCTCGATCCCGGATGAGGCAAGAGAGATTGCGGAGCACCTCGCGCGCTTCAAATCCGAAGGACGACCATGGCGGGACATGGCCGTGCTCTACCATGCGAACTTCGTCGGTGACGAAATCGTCGCGGCTTTTCAGCGGGCGAATATTCCTTTCGAGCGGCTCGAGAAGGGCGACTCACGCAAATACAGGGTCGCCGAGGAAAGCGTGAAGCTCATGACGATCTATCAAAGCAAAGGCTTGGAGTTCCCGGTCGTTGCGGTCGCCGGCGTCGGCCACATGGCGCATCGACCGGAGCTGGAAGAAGAGGACGCACGGCTGCTGTACGTGGCGATGACGCGTGCGACTGAGGCGCTGATCCTCACGGCGAGCAAGAACAGCGTGTTCGTGCGGAAGTGGGCGGAGTGGGAAGAGGCGGCGAAGCATTGTGGGGAGTCGAGAGCGCCGATGAGCACTCAGAACCGAATCTTCGGGTAATACACGAAGGCGTGGGCCGCGGCCGATCAGCGCGCGCCAGATTCCCCTGATCCGTTCGATCAGCCGCCGACCGGCGTCGGCCACCAGCGTCGCGCGAGCACGACGACCGCAACCGCCACGAGCCCCGCGATGATCCAGTGCTCGTGACGATGCAGGTCGTCGATCAACGTGGCTGCGATGCGGCTCGCGCCGAAGCCGATCGACGCCACGGCGCACGCCCAGAGCGCGGCGGATGCGAGGTCGAGCGCGAGGTAGCGCCGCGGCGACATGCCGCTCATGCCGATCGTGAACGGCAGGGCGATCCTCAAGCCCCACATGAAGCGCATCGCGAGCACGGTGATGGCACCGTGTCGCTCGATGAGTCCCGTGGCGCGCGCGAGCTTCGCATGCCAGCGCCGCGGGCGTGAGAGCATGCGCTCGCCCTGCCAACGGCCGAGTCGGTAATAGAGCTGGTCGCTCACGACCGCCGCTGCGAAGGCCGCGGCGATCACCCACTCGAGCCGCAGATAGTGGCGATGGGCGCCGTAGCCGCCCAGCACGACCATGCTCTCGCCTTCCACGAACGTGCCGACGAACACCGCCGCGTAACCGTACTGCTGCAGGAGATCGGGGAGGTTCATCGCGAAGCGCTCGCTTGGCGTGCCTCCGCTACGCGCTCTCGGCCTCGAGCGCGCGAGCGCGGCGGGCGAGCTCGGGGTCCGCAGCGAACACGGAGGCCTCGAGCCGGCTCAGATAGTCGCCGGGGAAAGTCCAGATCAGCGAGTCGTCGGCACGCGCGAGGCCGCGCTGCGCCGGACCGAAGTCGTAGCGCAACGTCGCGAGCAGATCGCTGCTGACGAGCGGGCTGTCGCGGAAGTAGCCGTGGCCGTTGCCGATGTCGAATCCCTCGACGCCCTCCACGTCGACGATGGCGAGGCGATCCGTCTCGCGCAGGAACGACGCCGCTTCGGGCGTCACGTCCAGCGGCTCCAGCTGCCCGACGCGGTCCGCGCCGAACACGCGGCGCGCCATGCGCAATGCCTTGTCCCGCGGCGACTCGTATACCGTCAAACGCCGCGGCACGCGCAGCAGGCCGTCGTGCAGATAGTTGATGAAGATGCCGCGGTCGATATCGCTCGCGACGAGCACGACGTTGCCGATTCGGAGGCTGCGGCGGATCTCCTCGGCGGACCGGTCGCGAGTCTTCAATGCGAGCTCGTATATCGTGGCCGCGACAAGGCGCGTGCCCGCGCTGTAGCCGACGATGTGGATCGCCTCCGCCCGGGTTTCGCTCGCGAGGTACTCGAGGAAGTCGCGCAAGTAAGGCGCCGAGTAGTGCGTGGACTCCGTGTCGCCGAAATAGCTGAGGCGTCCGGTGTGCGCCGGCCACGCGAACGGAATGAACACCCCTTCGTAGCCCAGGAAGTGCCAGAGCTCCGCCGCCACGAGCAGCGGATTCTCGAAGTTCACGCGATAGCCGTGCACGTAGATGAAGATGTCCTTGTCGCGGCTGCGCTCGAGGCGGTCGTCGATCACGCTCGTGAACCGCTCGCGCGGCTGCGGGTCGTTCGGCGCGTCGCGCGAGAGCATCGGCCACACCGAGCGATCGAGCACGCCGAATTCTTCCACCTCGGCCACGCGCAGCGGATAGCGGTCGGAGTTGTTCTTCAAGATCGACATGCGGCGCGCTTCGTTCCAGCTGATGTCGCTGCGGCCGAGCGCGATGCGCGCCACTCCGAGACGCAAGTCGGACGCGCGCGCGGAAGCGTAGAAGCGTTGCCCGCTCTCGGGCGTGGCCGGTGCGCGCAAGCAGACGTAGGGGATGCGCGGGTCGGCGCCGACCTCGACCAGCGACGGATCGCTGAACGGAGTCAGGTCGCAGGCTTCGAGGAACGCCGGCGGTGCCATGAGGCGGATCTCGTAGAAGCGGTTTCTCCGCGTCGGCTTGAGCGCGCTCGCAGCGGCGCCCGCAATCGCGAACGAGCGTTGCGCGAGCGCGGCCGGCAGCGATTTCCATAGAGCGAGGTCGCGCACGGGCTCTCCCTCCGCAATCCGCCAGTTAACGGCAACGGCATGCCGCGGTCCATGCGGTCGGACGCCCGGGGACGCACGGGCGGCGTGTCGTGTTGGCCCAAGGGCCAATGGTCGGCTGTCGTCGGCTCGCCCAGAATGCGCCTTAGTTGACCCGCCGGCTGAGCAGGGAGGACCCGTGCGCCATCGAGCGCTGCAGACGGCGACGATTCTCACGGCGGCGCTCGCCGCGTATCCCGCCTACGGCCAGCACTCGCATGAAGGGCACGGCCATTCCGCGCCCCACGCCGTCGGGCAGTCGTCCGGCTTCTATTTGCCGGAGCCGCTGCCGCTCGAGCCCTTCACCCTCGTCGATCACGAGGCACTGCCGTTCACCCGCGATCGGCTCGAGGGCCGCTGGACACTGCTCGTCTTCGGGTACACGCACTGCCCGGATGTCTGCCCCGTGACGCTCGCCCAGGTGCGCGACACGCAGGCGCTGCTCGAGCAGCAGTCGTCCGCGCTCGATGTGGCCGCGGTGTTCGTGTCGATCGACCCGGAGCGCGATACGCCGGAGCGCGTGGCCGCCTACGTCGCCGCGTTCGACGAGGATCTGATCGGCGTGACCGGAACGGCGGAGGCGATCGCCGCCTTCGCCGGTCAATTTCGCGTGAAGTACGCACCGACCCGGCGCTCGCGGGGCGACTACCTCATGGACCACTCGTCGTCCGTGGCGTTGCTCACGCCGCGGGCGGAGCTCGCCGCCCTGTTCAGCGTGCCGCTGCGTCCCGAGCGGCTCGCGGCGGATCTGCGCGCCATCGCGGAGCCCTCGGGCGGCGGGGACGAAGGGGCGCCCGTGAGGGAGGCCATCGGCGGAGGGAACTGACCATGGCGAAATCATGCAACCCGCGCATCCTTCGGCACGTCGCTTCAATGGCCGCTGCGATCTGCGCATTCGGTGTCTGCGACGGCGCCGACGCGCAGCCCGAGACCTTCTCCAATCCGCCGGAGATCGCGAGCGCCGACGGCGAGCTGCGAACCACGTTCGTCGTGGCCGAAGTGCAGGTGCAGGTGGCGGACAAGACCGTGAACACGCTCGTGTACAACAGCGAGTTCATGCCGCCGCTGCTCCGCGTTCGGCCGGGCGACACGATCTATCTCGATCTCCTCAACGAGTCGGCCGAGCCCACCAACGAGCACTATCACGGCCTGAACGTCTCGCCCCGGGTGAACCCGGACGGGACCGTCTCCGACAACATCCTGATCAGCATCGAGTCCGGCACTCAGGCGAGCTACCGCATCGAAATCCCGGAGACCCACAACCCGGGGCTCTACTGGTATCACGCTCACCTGCACGGCCTCGCCGAGCATCAAGTGATGGGCGGCCTCTCGGGCGGGTTGATCGTCGAGGGTATTCTCGATCCGTTCCCGGAGCTACAGGGCATTCGCGAGCGCGTGTTCCTGCTCAAGGACATCCAAATTACGGCGGACGGCACGTTGCCCGAGGACATCGATCCGAGCGCCGACACCAACCGCACCGTGAACGGCCTCACGCGGCCGACCGTCGAGCTCGAGGCAGGGGAGGTTCAGTTCTGGCGCTTCGCGAACATCGGCGCGAACATGTATTACCGCCTCGTGCTCGACGGCCACGTGTTCCAGGAGCTCGCGCGCGACGGCAATCGCCACACGCGGCTCGTGGAGATGGAGGAGATCCTGCTGCCGCCGGGCGCACGCTCCGAGGTGCTCGTGGTCGGCGCGGAAGCGGGCGAGTTCGCGCTGCGCACGCTCGCGTTCGACACGGGGCCCGAGGGCGACAGCTACGGCGAGGATGTGCTCGCCACGGTGTTCACGCGGGATGTCGCCGAGACTCCCGCGCCGCCGTTGCCGCCGCCCGAGGCGTTCCCGCCGGTGGAGGACCTCCGCACCTTGCCCGTTGCGCGGAGCCGCACGATCACGTTCGTGGACGGGCCCGATCCCATCTTCTACATCGACTCCGGCGCGGGCCCCGTGCAGTACGACCCGAACCGCGTGGACGCGACGATCGAGGCGGGCACGGTCGAGGAGTGGACCATCCTCAACGCTTCCGGCGAGCTCCACGCCTTCCACATCCATCAGACCGACTTTCAAGTCACCGAGATCGACGGTGAGCCGCAAGAATTCGTGGGCCACCAGGACAGCGTGAACGTGCCGTACCAGGACGACGACGGCACGCCCGGGCAAGTGAAGGTGCTCATCGACTTCCGCGACCCGATCATCGTCGGCAAGTTCGTCTACCACTGCCACATCCTCGAGCACGAGGACGGCGGCATGATGGCGATCGCGGAAGTGGTGAATCCGCCCGGCGCGCCGCCGCCGTACGAGTCGATCGCCCGTGACGACGTCGATCGCGACGTGGTGCTCGACACGCTCGCGGCGTTTCAGGCCGGAAGCTTCTGCGGCGACGACGCGCCGCGGCGGGCGAGTTCGGCTATCGATGCCATCCTCGGCCGCAACACGGGCTCGCCGGCTCGGCCGCGGGCCCTGCTCGAGCCTTGAGCATGACGCTTCACGATCAGCGTGCGGGCGAGCGAGGCTGGTGCCCCATCCCAGGGGGGAGCGAATGATTCGCCTGGCCATGTTGCTCGTCGGCGCGCCGGCTTTCCGCCGGCGCTGGCGGGTATTGCCGGTCGTCGGCGCGCTGTGGATCGCGGTCGGTGCCTTCCTGATCGTGGACGCCACCGACGGCGAGCTGCGCTTCGCCACGGATGTGCTCGGACTCGTGCTCGCGCTCGAAGGGGCGCTCTCGCTGCTCGCGCTGCTTTTGTCGCCCGCGGAGATGCGGCCCGCGCTCATGTGGCGCGCGGGCGTCCTGCTCGCGCTCGGCGCGCTGATACTGCTGCCGCTCGCCGCTGACGAAGTGGCCGACCGCGTGCTGTTCGGCGCGGCATTTCTCGTGGACGGTGCGCTTCGCGTAGGCGCTGCGTGGGTCGTGCGCTTCGCAGGGTGGCGCGGCGCGGTGGGGTTCGGGCTGCTCCAGCTCGTCGCCGCATTTCTCGTCATGGGTAACTGGCCCGTCCATCACGGCTACGTGGTGCCCATGGCGCTCGGCTTCGTGCTGATCTCCTCGGGCTGGGCGCTCTGCGTGCTCGGCACGCAGCTGCGGAACCTCGCGCCGGGCGCGTCGATCACCACGCTGCCGATGTTCTTCGCGCGCGGCTGGTACG
>PKRJ01000076.1 GCA_017577365.1 Gammaproteobacteria bacterium
GGATCTCAGAAATTGTGAGACGACTGCAACAGTTCCACGGCGCCGCGGAGGTTGTCGGCCGGCGGCGACAGGCGTTCGACGCTCGAGTCCGCCGTTGCACGTGGCATGAGTCTTGCTCGATGCCGACGGGGGCTGCGGTGGCCCGACGGCCCGTAGACAACGAATAACGAGAAGGCTGATGTGCGGAATCGCTGGAGTGCTGCGCCCGGACGGCGTCGATCGTGCCGATCTCGATCGAATGATCCGTTCGTTGCAGCATCGAGGGCCCGACGGGCGGGGGGCTTTGGTCGCGGGCGCCGTCGGCTTCGGTCACACCCGGCTCGCCGTCATCGATCCCCGATCGAGCACGCAGCCGATGGCGACGCGCGACGGGCGCTGTTGGCTCACGTTCAACGGCGAGCTCTACAACTATCGAGAGCTCGCCAAAGAGCTCGAGCGCGAAGCTCCGCTCTCGACGCGCGGCGATACGGAGGTTCTGTTGCGACTCCTCGCGCGAGACGGCACGCGCGCGCTCGCGAAACTGCGCGGAATGTTCGCGTTTGGCTTCTACGATTTCGCCGAACGCCGCCTGTTGCTCGCACGCGACCATACGGGGCAGAAGCCGCTGTACTACTGGCACGACGGCGAGCGTTTCGCGTTCGCTTCGGAGATCAAGGCGCTGCTCGCGCTCGATGCGAGTCTCGCCGAGATCGATCCGGACGCGCTGCACGAGTACCTGACGCTCAGGATCGTCACCGCGCCGCGCTCGATGTTTCGCCGGATCCGCAAGCTTCCGCCCGGCCACTTCCTGATCTTCGAGAACGGGCGCGTCGAGATCGCTCCGTACTGGTCGCTGCGCTTCGAGCCGAAACACTCGATGTCTTTCGACGAGGCGTTGGAGGAGCTCGATGCGCGGCTGCGTGACGCGGTGGCGCATCACCTCGTGAGCGACGTGCCGGTCGGCGCGTTCTTGAGCGGAGGCATGGACTCGAGCCTCGTCACGGCGATGATGCGCGCCGTCGGCGGCGCGCCGTTTCCGACGTTCAGCGGCGACGTCGCGCTCGACGGGCGATCGGAGTATCCCCACGCGAAGCTCGTCGCCGACCGGCTCGGTCTGCCGAATCGACGGCTCGCGATCGAGCCGGTCATCGCGCGAATCCTGCCGACGGTGATCCGATATCTCGACGAGCCCGCGGACGCGCTCTCGGTCTGCGTGTATCAGCTCGCCGAGCTCGCCGCGCGTCACGTGAAAGTCGTGCTCGGCGGAGACGGCGGCGACGAGCTCTTCGGCGGGTACGACCGCTACTTCGGCAATCGCTACGTCGAGCGCTACGCGCTGCTGCCCGAGCCGCTGCGCCAAAAGGTTCTCGGGCCGCTGATCGCGCGGCTGTCCGGCGGTCATTGGTATCGCAGCGTGGGGCACCGGCTGAAGTGGCTCCACCTGCTCGCCGGGCTCGACGAGCCCGGTAAGCGTTACGCCAAGAGTCTCGGCTACTTCTACGTCAGCGACGAGTATCGCCGAACGTTGTACGGGCCGGCGCTGCTCGCGCGTGCTTCCGGGTTCGATCCGGAAGAGCGGATCGCGGAGCTTCACGACTCGGCCGACGCGCGCGAGGCGCTCGACCGTATGGTCTACGCCGACACCTGCACGCGGCTGCCGGATCACCCGCTGATGATTCTCGACCGGATGACGATGGCGCACGGGCTCGAGGCGCGCAGCCCGTTCCTCGACCATCGCGTCGCGGAGCACTGCGCGCGGCTCCCGGCCGTTTTCAAGGTGCGCGGCACGAGGCTGCGCGTAATCGAGAAGGCGCTCGCGCGCCGTTATCTGCCGGCGGAGATCCTGCGGCGGCCGAAGCAAGGGTTCTCGTCGCCGCTCTTCTACGCGCTGAAGAGCGAGTTCGGCCGATTGCGCGAAGCGCTGCTCGTCGAGTCGCGGCTCGTCGAGGACGGCTGGCTGCGCTCCGAGGGGATCGCAAGGCTCGTCGAGGATCACATTGCCGGACGGGCCGACCACGCGCAGCGGCTATGGCTTCTCTGCGCCGCGGAAGTCTGGTATCGGATCCGGTTGCGCGGAGAGGATGCGGTCGAGGTCGAGGAAGCGATGCTGCGGAGAGCCGCATGAATCCCGGTCTGCCGGATTCGACCGCGTTTCGCCGCCTGAAGCGCTCGATCGCTCGCGTCGGCCGAACGCACTATCCGCGATTCCTGTTCGGCGGCGGCCTGAGCGAAGGGGAGATTCCGGTCTTCACCTATCACGACATCGAGGCCTCCGAGCTCGAGGACGATCTCCGATTTCTCGAGCGGAACGGCTATCGGACGCTTTCGCTCGACGAGTATCTCGACAGGATGCGCGCGTCTCGGCCGAGCGCGGAGCGATGCGTGCTGTTGACGTTCGACGATGCGCGCCGAAGCTTCTGGGAAGCCGCTTTGCCCGTGCTCGAGCGCCGTGCGGCGCACGCCGTGCTGTTCACGCCCACTTATTGGATCGCGGACGGCAGCGCCGCGCGGCCCGATTCCGATCCGCCCGGCTTCATGTCGTGGGAGCAGATCGCGCACTGCGAGCGCCATGCGCTCATCGACGTCGAGGCGCACGGGCATCGCCACGCGCTCGTCTTCACGTCGAGCCGCCTGGCGGGCTTCGCGACGCCGTCGACGCTGGCCGCCTACGACCTTTTCGATTGGCCGATGCGCAAGGCCGGGGGGCGCGACGTGTGCGGCAGGCCGCCGCTCGGCACGCCGATCTACGAGTCGATGCCCCTGCTGTCCGCGACGGAACGAGTCATCGAGCCCGAGCTCGCGGCCGTGACGTGCCGCAGCCTCGTCGAGACCGAAGGCGGGCCGGCGTTCTTTGCGCGGCCGGACGCGCTCGTCGAGCTCCGCGCCGCGCACGCGGCGGTCGCGAGCCGCGTGCCGGTCGAACGCCTTTCGGCCGCCGAGATGCGACGCGAGATCGAGGCGGAGCTGAGCGCCGTCACCGATTGCTTCCGGAGCAGGCTGGGCCGAAAGCCGCGCTGTTTCGCATACCCGTGGATGCTCGGGGGCACCGAGTCGCTCGCGATGCTCGCCGATCTCGGCTTCGACGCCGCGTTCGGCGTAGCGCTGGATTTCAGGCGCATCCGCGCCGAGGCCGCACCGCTTCCGGTGTTTGCGCGCTACAAAAGCGACTGGCTGCAGTTCTTGCCAGGGACCGGCCGAAGGCGTCTTCTGGATGTGCTGCCGCGCAAGATCTCCGCGTTCTTCGCGACGCAGCACTTCGCTCATTGACCGCGAAGCGTTAGGAGGAGACATGCGCGAAAGGGTCGTCTGCGTCATGGCCCGCGTGCTCGATCAGGACGACGGGCTGTACGTCTACTCGTACAACCTGCTCGAGCAGCTGCTCGAGCTCGACACCGAGTCGCGGTACTTGATACTGCTGCGGAGCGACAAGCGGGCGCGCCTGTTCGAGCGTTTCGAGAACGCCGACGTTCGAATCGTGTCCGCGCCGAAGACCGTGTGGGATCAGCTCGTCGTCCCGTTCGTCGCATGGCGCAACGGCGCGAATCTGATCTTCAACCCGAAGTTCTCTCTTCCGCTCATCTGGACGCGGGCCGCGACGTTCGTGCTGCAAGGCTCGGACTGGTACGTGAATCCGCAGAATTATCCATGGTGGGACAACGTCTACATCAGAATGACGATGCCCCTCTACTTGCGTAAGGCGGAGCAGGTGCTCGCGATCTCGCAAACGGTGGTCGACGATCTCTCGCGGTATCTGAAGCTCGACCGCTCGAAGACCGTGATCTCCTATGCGGCACCGGGACCGGGTTTCACGCCACAGCGCGACGAGGAAGCGATCGCTCGTTTCCGCGAGGCGTACGGGTTGCCCGAGCGTTTCATATTGACCGTCGCGCGCAGCTATCACACGGGGCACGGGCGGATGCCGGAGTATCCCGGCGGCAACAACGAGCGTCTGCTGCGCGGCTACCGTCTCTACCGGGAGCGGGGCGGCAGCCTCCCGCTCGTCGTCGCGGGCAAGGGGATCGACGCGTACCTGCGAGCCCGCGGTTTCGGAGACAGGGAGCTCGAGGACGTCGTCTTTACCGGATTCGTGCCGCACGAGCGCATCCCTCTGCTCTATCAGCTCGCGGAGCTCTTCGTGCTGGCGACGCTGAACGAGAGCTTCGGCTTTCCGATCGTCGAAGCGATGGCGTGCGGCTGCCCCGTCATTGCGCCTTCGACCGGGGCTTGCTCCGAGGTCGGCGGCTCGGCGATCCGGCTCATCGATCCGTTCGATATCGAAAGCATCGCCGGGGCCATGCTCGAGCTCGAGCGCTCGCCGGAGATTCGAGCGGCGATGCGCGGCGCGGGCCTCGAGGCGGTGCGGCGCTTCAGCTGGAAGGAGACCGCTCGCCGTACGCTCGCCGTCTTCGATGCGCTCGTGCCGCCGCCGGTGCGCGTCGCGCGGAAGGGCGCGCCGGAAGAGCCCGTGAGGCAATGAGCATGCTGCGATCGCCGGGAACGAAGCGGAGGGAGCCATCAGAACCGCTTTGAAGATCGCCGTCAGCATAGCGCTGCTCGTCGCGATTCTCTGGTACGCGGATGCGATCGACGACGTCGCCGCGCTGTTCCGCGGCGCGGCATGGGATCTGCTCGCGGCCGCGTTCGTCGTGATGACGCTCGATCGCCTGCTCATGAGCTATAAGTGGATCCTGCTGCTCAAGGCGCGCGGGCTCGAGCTGTCGCTGTATCGCGGGTTCACGATCTATTGCGCGGCGATGATGTGGGGCATGTTCTTGCCGGCGACCTTGGGCGCGGATGCGCTGCGGGGGTACTTGACGTCACGCGCGGGACTCGACGGCTACGAGGTCGCGGCGTCGATCATCGTCGAGCGAATGATCGGCTTCGTTGCCGCGCTCGTCTTCGGATTGATCGGCATGTCGATCATGAGCGCGGCGGGCGCCGTCGACGAGCGATTCGACCCCGTGTGGTGGCTCGGTGGGGCGGCGATCGCGTGCGCCACCTGCGCGGTGCTCGTGTCGTTCAGCGAGCGGGTCTTTCACGGCGCATGGCGCCTCCTGCCCCGGCGCGCGAAGGACTCGCGCATCGCCGCTCGGTTTCGCGATTTCCACGAGGTCTATCGCGGGTACGGCGCCGAGCGTGCGGCGCTCGCGACGTTCTTTCTGCTGACGCTGCTCGAGCAGACGCTCGCGATCGTCGCCACGTGGCTGCTCGCGCTCGCGCTCGGCGTCGAGGTCGCCCCGTGGTTTCTTGCGGCGGCCGTGCCGCTATCGATGCTGATCGCGAGGCTGCCGATCGCCTTCGACGGCATCGGGGTCTACGAGGGCATCTTCGTGTTGCTCATGGGGCTCGGCGGGATCGCGCCGGTCGAGGCGTTGTCGGTCGCGCTGGCGGGCCGCGTCGTGCAGATTCTCGCGTGGGCCCCATGGTGGCTGCTGTACTCGGTCGGTGCCGAAGGCCTGTCGGCCGGGCGACTCCGGCACGCCGTCGCGGGGCGATACGCTCAGTGGAGCGTAGGCCGGTCGGCCGACTCCGGCGGGCGGGAGGGGCCGCCGCGTACCTTGTAATAGCGGAACTTGCCGGAAGGCTCGCGCGCTATCCGCGCGACGATCTCGATCTCGGTCTGGCAACCCGGACCGAGCACGTCGCGCAGCAAGTCGCCGACCTGTCGCTCGAGCGCCGCCGAGTCCGGGCGGCGATGGAACTCGAGCCGGACTTTCCAACGCTGCCGGTCGAGCTGCTCGAACAGCACTTTCTGAGCGGAGCCGAGCGGAGAATCCGAGGGACAGCGCTGCAGAGCGTCGCCGAGGATCGAGCCGTGTATCCGAGTCCCGTCGGTCTTCGTCACGAGATCGGCCGCGCGGCCGCGCAGCGCGGCGAGCACGGGTTGTGGACGGCCGCACCGGCACGGGCTCGGCGAGAGCGCGCCGAGATCGCCGATCCGATAGCGGACGAGCGGCATCGCTCGGTTCACGAGGTTCGTTGCGACGATTTCGCCGAACTCTCCGGGCCGTGCCGGTGCGCCGTCCCGGAAAATCTCGACGTGGACGTTCGTCGCGAGCACGTGCAGCGATCCCGCCGGACATTCGGCCGCGATCGGTCCCATCTCGGTGCAGCCGTACGACTCGATCAGCCGCTCACCGAGATGGCGAACGATCTCGTCGCGCTGAAATCGATAGAGCTGCTCGCCTCCGACCTTGACGTAAGGCACGCGGAAGGCGTCTTCCGCACGGCCCGTGCGGCCGATGTATCGCGCGAGCTCGTGAACGGCGGACGGCGTGCCCCAGACGAGCTGCGGCCGGAATGCGTCGAGATAGCGGACCGCCGCTTCGAGCCGTGCGGGCGTCAACGCGTCGGCCGGCACGAAGTGACGATTCAGCACGAAGTTCTCGATGAGCGACGCCGAGCCCCACAGTCGAAGCGTGCGCGTACCGATCTCGAGCCCGTGCCAGAGCATCGGGTGATACTCCGCCGCCCAGCTCCACGCGACCGCGTGCCGATCCCACAAGACCTCTACCGGCCTTCCGGTCGACGCGGAGCTGCGTCGCGCGAGGAGCAAGGCGGGCACGGCGCCATAGGCGAGGAGCTCGTTCTTTCTCTCGATGAGGTCGGCTCTGTCGAGCAGCGGCCAGCGTGCGATGTCGCGGGGATCGGAAGCGATGTGCTTGCGCCACGCGCAGGATCGGTAGAGAGGGACTCCGGCGCTCGCGAGCTCGAGCACCGTCTCGAGACGTTGGCGAGCGAGCGCGGCATAGCGTGCCTCGTCGAGCGCATCCCAGGATACGAGGTGCTGCATCCACCTGCCGACGGGGCGCCCGCGCAACCGTTGGATACCGAGATACATCGCGCGGTGGAAAGCGCGTTCGAATCGACCGCCGCCGGCCGGATCGCGTGCCTTGCGGGAACCGAAGTCGCCTCCGAAGCGGCGCTCGTGCGACGCGGCGATCTCCACGTTCGTCATGCCCGAAATCTCCATCGTCACGCTTTCGATATCGTTGCGTTGCGCAACGTTTGGGCTTTCGGCACTGCATAGGTTGGGCCAGTGGCCGCACTACGCCGAACGTACGAGCGCCTAGCGGATCAGGGCGTGCGCCGTTCGCCGACGGGAGTCCCTTCGGATCGCGATGCGTCGCCGTCGTGCACGATGCCCGCGGCGGCCTCGTTGCGGGTGCAGAGCGCCGAGCGCGCCGCGAAGGGCCGGTTCGGCGGCTGCGGACCTCGCGCGGGCCTGCCGCGGCCGCTCGGATCGAGCTCGCGGACGACGCGGGCGGGAACGCCGACGGCGAGCGTATGCGGAGGGATATCGCGGATCACGACCGCCCCCGCGCCGATGACCGCGCCGTCTCCGATCGTCACACCGCCGATGACCGTGACGTTCGCGCCGATCCAAACGCGCTTTCCGATGACGATCGGCGTGAATGACGCTTCGAGGTTGCGGTCGTTGTAGTCGTGTCCGGTCGTCGTGACGATCGTTCCCGGACCGATCTGTGTTTCGTCGCCGATGTCGACGCCGCCGTGCCCGTAGATCTGCACGAAGCTGTTGAGGGCAACTCGGTCGCCGATCGCGACGCGCCCTCTGATCCCTGCGCGAACATAGATCGAGTCTTGAAAGAGACAATCGCGGCCGATGCGGACATTCGAGGCGTTGATGATTCGCGTGCCGGTTCCGAACACGCAGCCCGGTCCTGCGACGCGCAGAACGTAGCGGAAGCGGAACGTCGCGAGGGCGATGCGCGCGAGCCGGAACGCTTCGAGCGGATCTCGGCGGAGGTCGGCGAGCGCTTCTGTGATCCGTTTGTTCCAGCTCATCGCCGATCGCCGTCCGTGGTCCTATGCCGGTCGCGTCGCGCGCTCGAGCGGCGCACCGAGTGAGCTCGTCGCATCCATACGAAAGCGCTCCGAGTGCCGAGCGTCGCGAGGTCGTCGTATGCCCTTCGGGCGCGGCCGAGCCGATCGGCTACGCGTTCGGGCCATAGTAGTAATAGTAGGGCGCGACGTTCTCAGACGAGCGGTTCAGCACGGTGCCGACGATGTTCAGGTCCTGTATGAGCTCTTTGACCGCCGTGAGATCGGACTGCTTCGTCGTTCCCTGGGCGAGCACCAGCAGGATGGCGTCGACCAGCGGGCTGAACGCGAGCATGTCGTCGGTCGCGAGAAGCGGCGGCAGATCGAACACGACGATGCGGCCCTCCCCCTGACGGAGCTGATTGACGAGCAGGTGCATCTGCGGGGACGTCAAGAGCTCCGAAGAGTTCGAGAACGGACGCTCGTTCAACAGGAGTCCGAGGCGCTCTATCCCGGGATTGAACAACGCGCGCTCGAGCTCGACGGCGCCTTGCAGCACGTCGCCGATCCCGTGACGGGGATAAACGCCGAGATAGCGCGAGATCGAGGGCTTGCGCAGATCGAGGTCGACGAGAATCACACTCGTCGAGAGATCCCGTGCCATGCTGATGCTCAAGTTGATCGCCGTCAGCGTCTTGCCTTCGCCGGGACACGTCCCCGTGACGGCGAGCGTCGTCCAACCGTTGCGTCGCATCCTTTGCAGCACTCGCGTGCGCAGCATCTTGTACGCGGAGCTCGCCGGCACGTCCTCGTCCAACAGCACGCGGTGGTTGTGCAAGGTGCGGGGATTGAGCTTGATTCGGGGGAGGGACTCGGGCGCTATCGGGCTTCCCGCTCGGGCCGTGATCTCCGCGATTTCCGTGATCTCGCCGCCGGGCGGTCTCGAGCCCCTTACCCGCGCCAATCCCTTGTCTATCGTTGCCATGCGTGCTCTCGAATCACTCCATCGGGGGCGTCATGACGAGCAACGCCACGAAGCCGATCCATGCAGAGACGCTCGCGGCGACGGCGAAGCGCTTCCATCTGCGGCGCCGCAAGTCCGTTTCGTTGTCGATATAGGGAACCATCACGAGCGGCGGAATCTCGAGAAGCGCTTGAACGTCGCGCGGACTGCGCACGGTCGAGTCCATCGTCTCGGCGACAGCGACGCCGGCTGCTCCGCCGAGAAACGCGAACGCCATGCCGAGCAACAGAATCGCGATGCGGTTCGGCTGCGCGGGGCGTGTCGGCTCGTCCGGCGAGTCCACGACGCTGAACCGGTCGCCTCGGTTCTGCTCCTCGAGGTTCACCGCGATCGCCGCCTCCTGTTGCTTCCGTAGCACCTCGCCGTACTGCGCGACGAGCTGCTCGTACCCGCGGGAGAGCGCCGCGTACTCGCGTTCGACCTCGGGCGTCCGTGTCAGGCGTTCCTCGAGGCTCTCGAGGCGTCTGCGCAGCTCGTCGCGCCGTGCGATCGCCGCGTCGAGCTCGGCGCGCGCCGCGTCGAGCTGGACCTGGCGCTGCAGGTAGACGGGATTGTCCGGCGGCGTGGCGGGCGGCCGGCGCGTGGGCGTGCGCGGCGCGGATCGCAGAGCCTCCTCGAGGTTCGCGATCGCCATTTGAAGGCGCACGACGTCCGGATGCTCGTCCGTGACTCCGCGCTCGCGTACCGCTTCGAGCTCCTGCCGCCTCGCGTCGAGCGCGGTCTCGAGGATGCTGCGATCGATGCCCGGCACGCCGGTTTGCGCGCTGAGCGTCTCGATCTCGCGGCGCAGCCGAAGAATGTCCGGATGATCCTGGCTGTAGATCGCCGAGTCCCGGACGAACTGCCGCTGCAGCATCTTCAATCGATCCGTCGGGCTCAAGATCGCGTTCCCTTGCTCGTCGAGCACGACGGCATAGGGACTGAGCTGCGCGAGCTCGGACTCGTACAGCGAGATGCGCTCGCGCAGGCTGCGGATTTCCGCCTCGACGGCCTCGAGATCGCGCTCGGTGCGATCGAGAAGCGCCATGTTCATGTCCGCGAGCTCCGGCAGGCGGCCGGCGTTGTTGCGCTTGAACTCGGCGAGGGCGGCTTCGCGCTCGGCGATCTGCTCCTCGAGTCGTCTCGCCTGCGCTTCGAGGAACTCGAGCGTCTCTGCGGCGAGCTGTCTGCGCGCACGGTGATTCTCGCTGAGATAAAGGTCGACCAGATCGTCGGCGACCGCGTACGCGATCGAAGGAGACGGATGGCGAAAGCCGACGCGGAACGCGATGATCGACGGGGCCGCGGCGATCAAGGACGGAATCAGCTCGGGATCCTCGGCCGCCGTGACGACGTTGCGCCGCATCTCGCGCACCGCGTCTCGAGGCTCGAGCTCGGGATAGGGATCGTGGCGCTCGACGATCGCGGAAAGATTGTCGTCGGTGAGCACGCGCTCGGTAATGCGCCGGACCCGCTCGTCGGGGAGGCTCGCGATCGTGGATCGGACGATGTCCTGCGAAACTTCGGATTGCTCGACGAGGAGGATGCCGCTCGACTCGTACAGGGCGGGTAGCTTGAACGCGAGCGCGATGGCTATCGTCAGGATGGGCGCCGCGATCAGCGTGAAGAGCCCGCTCCGCCGCTTCAGGATACCCACGTAATCCTTGAAGGTCAGCTCGGTGTCGTTGGTCTCCTCCATCGCCGGTTGTTCCTTTCCGAGCGTCCCGTTTCGCGCTCGCTCGAGCCGAGGCTAGGGCACGACCACCACGTCGCCGCTTTCGAGCAAGATGTTCTGCTCCAGGTTTCGGCCTCGCATGACCTCGTCGAGGCGAAACGGCAGTGCAACTTGCCTGCCATTCTGGCGCCGCAGCACGAAAATATTGTTGGTCGATGCGAATGCCGTCGTTCCGCCGGCGATGCTGAGCGCCTGCATCACGTCGATGCGTGGATTCATGACGAACTCGCCCGGGTTGTTCACCTGGCCGAGCACGTAGATCTTGTTGCCGTTGATCTGGCGAACCGAGACCGTCACGACGAGGCCGGGAATGTAGCGCGCGAGGCGGTCGGCGATCTCTTGCCTCAGCTCCTCTACGGTCCTGCCGACGGCGTTGATGTCGCCGGCGAGCGGGAACGAGAAGCCGCCGTCCGGCCGGACGAGCACCTCGTGATCGAGGCCTTCCTCCTTCCACACGGACACATGCAGCACGTCGCCGGGCTGAACCCGGTAGCCGCGCGTGTCGACCGTCCCGGGGCTGTCGTCTTCTTGAGCATGGGTATTCCAAGCCGAGGCGATGCCGAGCACGAGCAGCGCACAGAGAGTCGGCGCTCGTCGAGCGCGCCGCATAACGCGAGTGGGTACGGCTGTTGCAGTATCGTTCTGCGGTACAGAAGCAGGCATGCGTTTCATGTTCGTTTTCTTTACCCCAGACGTGGCTGCAAACGACGAGCACGCGCGCCGGCGCAACCGATGAATCCGAGCTTAGCAAAACAAGAACGCGCAGCGTGATAGCCCTCTATGGCGTTTGAAAAAGATGTAACGCGTTCCTGTTTTTGGAAACGAAAATGACGAGCAGAAACTTTGCAGCTTTGGATAGTCGTGTCTTCGACGTGCTGGTCATCGGCGGCGGAATCTTCGGCGCCTGCGCCGCGTGGGACGCAACGTTGCGAGGGCTGTCGGTCGCGCTCGTCGAGCGCGCGGATTTCTGCTCGGGGGTGTCGGCCAACTCGTACAAGTTCGTCCATGGCGGCATCCGTTACTTGCAACATGCGGACCTTTGGCGATTGCGCCGTTCCTGCGCGGAGCGCAGCCGTCTGCTTCGGCTCGCGCCGCACCTGGTGAGCCCCGTGCCCGTGGTGATTCCGACGTTCGCTCGCCCGCGGCAGGGAAAGGCGCTGCTCGGCGCCGGCATGCTCGTCTACGACGCATTGACGCTCGATCGGAACCGGGGGATCCGAGACAAGGCGCGACGCATACCGCTCGCGCGTTTCATCGGAAAGGACGAAGTTCTGGGACTATTTCCCGATCTGCCGAAGCGGGATCTGACGGGCGCCGCGATTTTCTGGGATGGGCAAATGTATAACCCTTCCCGTCTCGTGCTCGCATTCGTTCGGTCGGCGATGGAGCAGGGTGCCGTCGCGGTGAACTATGCGGAGGCCGAGAAACTGCTGTTGTCGGACGAAGCCGTCGACGCCGTCAGGATCCGGGATCACCTCACCGGCGACCACGTCGAAGTCAAGGCGAAGGTGGTGCTCAACGCGGCGGGTCCCTGGGCGCCCTGGCTGCTCGAGGAGCTCGATCGCGACAAAGGCGTGCTCAGGGGCAGCTATTCGAGGGACGCGTGCTTCGTGGTGCGCAGGCGGTTCTCGCATCCTTATGCGATCGCCTTGCAAGGCAAGACGCGGGATCCGGACGCGATCCTGAGCCGCGCGGCGAGGCATTTGTTCCTGACGCCGTGGCGAAACTACACGCTATGCGGCGTCTGGCATCGCGTGTGGAGCGAGCATCCGGACGACGTGCGGATCACGCCGGAGGAGCTCGAGCGGTTCATCGACGAGGTGAACGAAGCGATGCCGGGGCTCGGGCTCAAGATGTCCGACGTGACGATGTGGAACGCGGGCCTCGTGCCTTTCGGCGACAACGATTCGGGTGCATCGGACTTGCGCTACGGCAAGCGGTCGCATCTGATCGATCACGCGCGGGCGCACGGAATTCGTAACCTCGTCACGCTGATCGGCGTGCGATACACGATGGCGCGGGCGGACGCGGCACGAGCCGTCGACCTCGTGTGCGCGAAGATCGATCCGAAGCTCGGCCCCTCGCGCACTGATCGAACGCCGCTGCTTGGCGCGGGCTTCGAGCGCTTCGACGCGCTCGCTGCCTCGGTCGCGAGAGCCGTCGCGGGTGAGGCGGGGAAGGATGCAGCCGCGGCGCTCGCCCACAACTACGGCACGGAGTACCGAAACGTGCTGCGTCTCGGCGCCGAGCCCGAGATCGGACGCGGCTGTCTGGCCGGCTCGACGACGTTCAGAGCGGAGGTCGCGCACGCCGTGCGGGAGGAGATGGCCTGCCATTTGTCCGATATCGTGTTTCGTCGCACGGATCTCGCGACAGGCGGACATCCGGGGAGGGCGCTGCAGGAAGCCGCGGCGCTCGCGGCACGCGAGCTCGGCTGGGACGAGGCGACGCGGCGAGAAGAGCTGGCGATCGTCGAGCGAAGGTTCATCATAGGAGAAGAGGCCGGGTTCGCGGCTCCGCAGCGGATACCCGTGAGCGAGGGCGAGGCGCTCGCGGGTGCGGGCGCATAGAGGCCGCGTGAACGTCGGCCAGTCACGTCGGCGCAGCGCGATGAACGACGAACATAACGGGGGGACGAGCGACGCCGCGACGCGGCAACGCATCGCCCACGGGGAGATGGGCGGATGGACGCATTGATCACCGGGGCGACCGGCTTCATCGGGTCGAGGCTCGCGGAGTACCTGGTCGTCAAAGGTCACAACGTCATCGCTTTCGGCGCCGAGAACACGCCGCTCGAATCGGCGCGACGCAGGGCGCTCGAGGCGCGCGGGATTCGCGTGGTGATCGGCAAGCTCGACGACATCCCGCTCCTTAGGGGGCTGGCGCAATCCGCGGATACCGTCTTTCATCTCGCGGCGGCCCAGCACGAGACGAACGCCGGCATCGAGTACTTTCGCGCCGTGAACGTGCGAGGCACCCGCAACCTCCTCGACGTCTGCGAGGAGGCGGGCGTCGAGCGCTTCGTGTACGGCAGCACGATCGGCGTCTACGGCTCGGCTCGGAACGGCAGGCTCGACGAGACGTCGGACACGCGGCCGGAGAACGTCTACGGGCAGTCGAAGCTCGAGGCCGAACGGACCGTCATCGATCGCGGAGAGCGATTGAAGTGGACGATCGTGCGCATCTCGGAGACGTACGGGCCGGGCGACGGCCGCCTGATGAAGC
>PKRJ01000117.1 GCA_017577365.1 Gammaproteobacteria bacterium
GGTTGTGCCAGTCCTCGTCGGTCATCTCCGTGCCCGTCGGCGTCAACCACATCAGCGGCCGCGCGGGACGAGGATGAATCTGCGCGTAACGCCGCCGCCGGAATACGGGATGCGAGCGCCTGAGATGCACGAGCCGTGCCGTGAACTCGATCAGCGCCTCGTCGCGATGCTCCCAATCGACCCAGCTGAGCTCGTTGTCCTGACAGTACGTGTTGTTGTTGCCGCGCTGCGTGCGGCCGAGCTCGTCTCCGGCGAGGAGCATGGGTACGCCCTGCGACAGCAGCAGCGTCGCGAGGAAGTTACGCTTCTGCCTCGCGCGAAGCGCGAGCACCTCCGGATCGTCGGTCGGCCCTTCGGCGCCGCAGTTCCAGCTTTCGTTGTCGCTCTCGCCGTCGCGGTTATCGTCGAGATTCGCCTCGTTGTGCTTCTCGTTGTAGCTCACGAGATCCTCGAGCGTGAAGCCGTCATGCGCCGTCACGAAGTTCACGCTCGCGTAGGGCAGGCGCCCGCTCGACTCGTAGAGATCGCTCGACCCCGCGAGCCGGTAAGCGAGATCGCCGATCGTGCCGGAATCGCCTTTCCAGTAGCGGCGCATCGTGCGCCGGTACTTGTCGTTCCATTCCGCCCAGCCGACCGGAAAGTTGCCGACCTGATAGCCGCCTTCGCCGAGGTCCCACGGCTCGGCGATCAGCTTGACCTGCGAAAGGATCGGATCCTGGTGGATGATGTCGAAGAACGTGCCGAGGCGCTCGACGTCGTGAAGCTCGCGCGCGAGCGCGGAGGCGAGGTCGAAGCGGAAGCCGTCGACGTGCATCTCCGTGACCCAGTAGCGCAAGCTGTCCATGATGAGCTGCAGGACGCGCGGATGGGTCATGTTCAGCGTGTTGCCGCAGCCGGTGTAGTCGACGTAGTAGCGTTTGTCCTCGGGCGAAAGGCGGTAGTACGCCGCGTTGTCGATGCCGCGGAAGGAGAGCGTCGGTCCGAGGTGATTGCCCTCCGCCGTGTGGTTGTAGACGACGTCGAGGATGACCTCGAGACCCGCCGAATGCAGGCGGCGGACCATCGTCCTGAACTCGTTGATGTGTCCCTCCGCCGTGTAGCGCGAGTCCGGCGCGAAGAAGCCGATCGTGTTGTAGCCCCAGTAGTTGCGTAAGCCTTTCTCGACGAGGTGCCGGTCGTCGACGAACGCGTGGATCGGCATGAGCTCCACGGTCGTGACGCCGAGCCTCAGCAGGTGGTCGATGACGGGCTGCGTCGCGAGGCCGCCGTACGTGCCCCGCAGATGCGGCGGGACGTCAGGATGCCTCGCGGTGAAGCCCTTGACGTGCAGCTCGTAGATCACCGTGTCGCTCCACGGCACCCCCGGCGGGCGATCGTCTCCCCACGTGAACGCGGGATCGATGACCTCGCAGCGCGGCATGCCTGCCGCGTTATTGCGTCGATCGAACGACAGGTCCTGCTTCGCGTGGCCGATCCGATAGCCGAAATGCGCCTCGCTCCAGTGGATTCGGCCGCGGATCGACTTCGCGTAGGGGTCGAGCAGCAGCTTGCTCGGGTTGAAGCGATGCCCCTCGTGCGGAGCGTAAGGGCCGTGGACGCGATAGCCGTACAAGAGACCGGGCCGCGCGAGCGGCAGGTAGCAATGCCACACCTGATCGGTGTGCTCGCGAAGCTCGATCGTCGTCGGCGAGGCGCGCCCGTCGCGCTCGAAAAGCACGAGCTCCACGCGCTCCGCGTGCTCGGAGAACAGCGCGAAGTTGACGCCCTCGCCGTCCCAGGTAGCGCCGAGCGGATAGGGGCGGCCCGGCCAGACGGGGGGGCGCTTCGTCGTCACGCGACTTTGCGCGCCGCCACGGCCGCGTCGGCCCGCGCCTCCGCACGCGACGGGTGGCGCGTGACGAGCACGATGCGGCGGGGAGAGACATAGTGGACGCCGTCGTCGACGAGAAGATCGCCGCCGAGCACCGTGTCGTCGGGAATCACGCAACGGCTGTCCACGACGACGCGCTCGAGGCGGCAATTGCGGCCCACCTTCACTCCGGGCAGCAGCACGGAATCCTTGACGAGCGAATGCGCGCCGATCTCGCAGCGCGTCGAC
>PKRJ01000077.1 GCA_017577365.1 Gammaproteobacteria bacterium
GGCAGCACGCGCACCGCGTCGGTTTCCGCGCGCGTGCGCTGCGTCTCGGGATCGAACGTCCTGAGCGTCTCGATCTCGTCGTCGAAGAAGTCGATGCGCACGGGCTCGGCGGCGCCCGCCGGGAAGACGTCGAGCAGCGCGCCGCGCACGGCGAACTCGCCGGGCTCCGCGACCTGCTCGACGCGCATGTAGCCGTGATCGGTGAGCTGGCGCACGAGGGTGTCACGCTCGACGACTTGCCCCACCGTGAGCTCGAGCGAGCGGCCGAGCACGAACGCGGGCGGAGGCAGCCGGTTCAGGAGCGCCTCGGCGTCGACGACGAAGACGCGGTGCTCGCCGCGGGCGAGGCGGTAGAGCGCGGTCAGCCGCTCGGCGAGCAAATCCTGCGGCGGCGAGATCGGCTCGTACGGCAGCGTCTCGTAGTCGGGAAACCGCTGCGCCGCCTCGCCGCCCGCGAAGAACGCGATCTCCCGCTCGAGCCGATCGGCGAGCGCGGCAGTCGGCGCGACGATCAGCACCGGACCGGGATGCCGGGCCGCGGCCTCGGCCGCGGCGAGCGCGATCGACGCACCCGGCAAATGGCCGATGCGGATGTGCCGGCGTTCGGCCGTCGGCAAGGCGAGGTCGAGCAGAGGCGTTCTGGGTTTCATCGGGGAAACGAAAAGAGCGGATTATTCCACAGCGCGGGCGTCGAAGTCGGTTCGACCGGGCGAGACGGGACGCGTTCCTCGGGCGCAGACGCTTTGTCGTCGAGAAGGGCTGCGGAGCTCCGCGATGACGGCGCCCGCGACCGACGCCGTCGGCGACGGATGATCGGGGACGTGACGGGGCGTGCCGAAGAGGGGACTTGCGGCCGGTATCGCGCGGCGCGAGCGCGGCTCGCGCGAGACGCGCGCACGCCTGGCGCGTCAGCGCCGCGCGACGGCGTGAATGACGCGGTCGTACTCGAAGTAGACGGAGAATTCCGGATAATCCCAGCGGGTGATCGGCGGGTCGCCCACCGGGCCTTCGCGTCTCGTCGGGGCGCCGAACCTTCGCTCGACGCTCTCCATCGTCACGCCGCGCGTCGGGCGCTCGGGAACGGCGAGCGACGCATGCTCGATGCTGTCGATGAGCAGCACGTCGCCGACCGCCGTCGGGGACGCGCCGAGCACGAAGGCGGCTGCCGAGGTTGCCGCCGCGAGCGCGAATAGTCTCTTCAACCGCATTGCGTGGTTCTCCAGCCTGGCGGATGCTGCGTGGCGCCGAGCGCTCGCGCCGAGCTTCGGTCCCGACACGCGAACGGCCGTGGAGGCCGCCGCCGTCCGGCCGCGCCGTTGCGCTTCCGCGTCGCCCGGACTATAGCACCGCGCTCCGGCGGGCCGTCGGGTCGGACTGCGCGTTCTGAGCAGTAGGTCACAGTTCCGTCCCGTGCTTTAATGCGCCGATGTTTCAACCGCTCGAGCTCTTCGTCGGCCTGCGTTACGTGCGCTCGCGGCGCCGCCGCGGGATCGTGTCGTTCATGAGCGGCGCGTCGCTCGTCGGCGTCGCGCTTGGCGTCGCCGCGCTGATCGTGATCCTGTCGGTCATGAACGGGCTCGAGACCGAGCTCAGAAACCGTCTTCTCAGCATGACGGCGCATCTCTCGGTGCGCGCGGAAGGCGGTCTTCCGGATTGGCGCGGGCTCGCGGAGCGGCTCGCCGAGCGCTCGGGCGTCGACAGCGTCTCGCCGTACGTCGAGCTGCAGGCGATGCTCGCGGCCGGCGGGAATCTCGAGCCCGCCATCGTCCGCGGCATCCTGCCCGAGCAGGAGGGCGTGATCGTCGATCACGTGCGCATGCTCGACGACGGCGGCCTCGAACGACTCCGCCCCGGCGGAAACGGCCTCGTGCTCGGGCGCACGCTCGCCGGACGGCTCGGCGTCTCGGTCGGCGACTCGCTGAACGTGCTCGTGCCGCACTTCGACGAGCGCGGGCTGCCCGCGCCGCGTCTCGCGGGCTTCGTCGTCGCGGGCATCTTCGATGCCGGCGTCCCCGATCACAACAGCGGGCTCGCGCTCGCACATCTCGTCGACGCGAGCCGGCTCGACGGGTTACGGGGACGGGCGGAGGGCGTCGCGGTGCGCCTCGACGACGCGCTCCTCGTCGGCCCGTTCCGCCGCGCGAACGCCGATCTTCTCGCCGCGCCCGATCTCGTCGTCAGCGATTGGACCGAGGAGCACGCGAGCTATTTCACCGCGATCCGCATCGAGAAGACGATGATGTCGATCATCCTGATGTTCATCGTCGCCGTTGCGGCCTTCAACATCGTCGCGTCGCTGATGATGGTCGTGACGGAGAAGCAGCGCGACGTCGCGATCCTGCGCACGAGCGGCCTCGAACCCGCGCGGGTCGCGCGCATTTTCTTCGTGCAAGGCGCGGTGATCGGTCTCGCCGGGACCCTGATCGGCACCGCGCTCGGTCTCGCGCTCGCGTTCAACGTCGACGTGATCGTGCCGTGGCTCGAGCGCACCTTCGGGTTCCAGATCTTTCCGGGCGACGTGTACTACGTGACGGAAGTGCCGTCCGAGGTGCACGCGCTCGACGTCACGTTGATCCCGATCGTCGCATTCGCGCTGACCGTGCTCGCGACGATCTATCCCGCCCGGCGTGCCGCGGCGATCGCGCCGGCCGACGCGCTGCGTTACGAATGATGGCCGGAGGCGAGGATTGAGGCAGCCGTACGAGCTTTCGGTGGCGCTGCGATATCTGCGCGCGCGTCGGGGCGAGAGCTTTATCTCGTTCATCTCGTGGGTTTCGATGCTCGGCATCGGCATCGGCGTTGCGGTACTGATCGTCGTGACGTCCGTGATGGACGGTTTCGAGCACGAGCTGCAGCGGAGGATTCTCGGCGTGGCATCGCACGCGTCGATTCACGCGTTCGACGGCAGGCTCGACGAATGGCAGGCGCTGCGTGCGCGCGCGCTCGCGCGCGGCGACGTCGCGGGCGCCGCGCCGTTCGTCGAGGACCGCGGCATGGCGTTCGTCGACGATCCCGCGGCGGGCGGCGCGCCCGTCGGGCTCGTGATCCGCGGCATCGATCCGGAGCTCGAGCCCTCGGTGTCGCGGCTCGGCGAGCTCGTGACCGCGGGCAGCATCGACGCGCTCGAGCCCGGCTCGTTTCGCATCGTGCTCGGCAAGGGCGCGGCCGAGACGCTCGGCGTCGGCGTCGGCGGCCGGGTCGTGCTGCTCCTCGCGCAGGGCACGGTGACGCCGGTCGGCATCCGGCCGCGCATGCGCGCGTTCACCGTCGCGGGCATCTTCGACGCTGGCATGTACGAGTACGATCAAGGGCTCGCGCTCGTGCACATCGAGGACGCCGCGCGCTTGTTCGGCACAGGCGGCATGCCGACAGGCCTGCGCATTGCGGTGCACGACGTCTATGCCGCGCCGTCGATCGGCATCGAGCTCGCGCAGTCGCTTCGCGAGCGCGCGTATTACACCGATTGGACGCGCGAGCACGTCACGTTCTTCGCCTCCATTCAGCTTTCGAAGTCCATCATGTTCGTGATCCTGTCGATGGTCGTTGCCGTCGCCGCGTTCAACATCGTGTCGACGCTCGTGATGGTCGTGCGCGAGAAGCGCGGTGACATAGCGATCCTGCGCACGTTCGGCTCGACGCCTCGCAGCGTCATGACGATCTTCGCGAGCCAAGGGACGATGATCGGCCTGATCGGCACGCTGATCGGGCTCGTGCTCGGGGTGCTCGTGTCGACGCAGCTCACGAGCATCGTGCAGGTGATCGAGAGCGTGCTCGACGTCGATCTCTTGTCCGCCGAGGTCTACTGGCTAGGCGAGCTGCCGAGCCGGCTCAGAATCGACGAGATCGCGAAGATTTGCGCGCTCGCGCTCGTGCTCGCGATCGCCGCGACGTTCTATCCCGCGCTGTCTGCCGCCCGGCAGGCGCCGGCGGAGGCGTTGCGCCATGAATGAGGCCGCACGCGAGTCTCGCCCGTCTCCCGCGGCGCAGCCCGTGCTCGTCGCGCGCGGGCTCGTGAAGACGTTCCACGAGGCCGGCCGCACGCTCGAGGTGCTGAAGGGCATCGATCTCGCCGTCGCTCCCGGGGATCGAGTCGCGATCGTCGGCGCGTCGGGATCGGGCAAGACCACGCTGCTGCAGCTGCTCGGCGGGCTGGACGAGCCGACCGCGGGCGAGGTGCTCGTCGCGGGCGAGTCGATGACGCGGCTCGGGCCCGTGGAGCGCGGGCGGCTGCGCAATCGCGCGCTCGGCTTCGTCTATCAGTTCCACCATCTGCTGCCCGAGTTCTCGGCGCTCGAGAACGTCGCGATGCCGCTGCTCGTGCGCGGCGTGAAGGCGGCCGAGGCCGAGCGCGAAGCGCGGTCGTTGCTCGAGCGAGTCGGGCTCGGCGAGCGGCTCGAGCACAGGCCGGGGCAGCTCTCGGGCGGCGAGCGGCAACGCACGGCCGTCGCGCGGGCGCTCGTCACGCGGCCGGCCGCGGTGCTCGCGGACGAGCCGACCGGCAACCTCGATCGAGCGACCGGGCAGCGTGTCTTCGACCTGATGCTCGAGCTCAATGCCTCGCTCGGCACGAGCCTCGTCGTCGTGACGCACGATCCCGATCTCGCGGCTCGCATGGAGCGCGTGCTCGAGCTCAAGGACGGCGTGCTCAGGCCGGCCTAGCGGCCGGTCGCCCGAGGCGCGTGCGGCGGTTCGGGGTGCGAAGGGTCGACGAGCCGAAGGCGGCGCGATCATCGAGCCCCGGATTACCGATCGTCGCCGCGGCCGTTTGTGCCGCCGTCGTCGCGGCGCATCGCCTGCCGTCGCTGCCCGGGCCGGGATGGCTCGTTCCGGCCGCGATCTTCTGTCTCGTCGCGTTGGCGCGGCCGGCGACGCGCTGGTGGATCGTCGTCGCGGCCGCCGTGATCTGGGCCGTGTGGTCCGCCGAGCGCCGCCTCGACGAGCGCCTGCCCGACACGCTGACCGGCCGCGACTTCGCCGTCGTGGGCTGGGTGGACGGCTTTCCGGCCGGTCCGCCGGCGCGGCGAACGTTCTCGTTCGTCGTCGAGCGGGCGGACGATCCGGCCGTGCCGCGGCGGCTGCGCCTGGGGTGGTATGACGCGCCCGAATGGCTTCGGGCGGGCGAGACCCTCGCGCTGACGGTGCGCCTCCGGCCGCCGCGCGGGGCGATGAATCCCGGCGGCTTCGATTACGAGCAGTGGCTGCTCGTCGAGGGGTACGGCGCGACGGGCTATGTCCGCTCCGGCGACCGGCTAGACGGCGGCTCGGGCGGCATCGCGCGCTGGTGGCTCGAGGTGCGCCGCACGGCCGCCGAGCGTCTCGCCGCGGCGTCGCCGAGCTCCGATGCCGCGGCGCTCCTGATCGCGCTCACGATCGGCGAGCGTTTCGGCTTCACCGAAGCCCACTGGACGGATCTCAGGCGGACCGGCACGAGTCATCTCGTCGCGATCTCGGGACTCCACGTCGGGCTCGTCGCGACGCTCGCGTTCGCCGCCGTGCGTCGGCTGTGGCTCTACCTTCCGCCGCCCTTCGTGCACCGCGACCTGGAAGCGGCCGCGGCCGCCGCGACGCTCGCCGCCGTCGGTTACGCGGCGCTCGCGGGCTTCGCCGTGCCGACGCAGCGTGCCGCCGTGATGGTGCTCGTCGCCCTCGGCGTCGTCGTCGGCCGCCGAGCGATCGGGTGGGGCAACGGGCTCGCGGCGGCGCTGCTCGTCGTGATCGCCATCGATCCGTTCGCGGTGCTTTCGGCGTCGTTCTGGCTGTCGTTCGGCGCGGTCACGCTGTTGCTCGCGCTCGCGTCGCGGCGCGACGTGGCGGTCGGCTCCGCAAGTCGGGCGCTGCGGCTTCGGCGCGTCGCTAAGGCGCTCGTGGCGCTGCAGCTCACGATGAGCTTCGGGCTCGCGCCGATCGCCGTTGCGTATTTCGGCGAGGTCTCGCTGATCTCACCGGTCGCGAACCTGATCGCGATCCCGTGCTTCAGCTTCGTGCTCGTGCCGCTCGCGCTCGCCGCGCTCGTTGCCGTGTCGTTCCATCTCCCGGGCGCGGAGATGCTGACGGCGCTCGCCGGGCATCTCGCCGATCTCGCGTGGGCCGGCATCGCGTGGGCGGCGGCGATGCCCGCCGCCGCGTGGCCGCTGCCCTCGGCACCGACCGCCGCGACCGCGCTCGCGCTCGTCGGCGTCGTGCTCGGGACGCCCGCGCATCCGCTGCCGGGGCGTCCGCTCGCGTGGTGCGCGCTGCTGCCGGTGGTGTTTCCCGCCGTGCCGCGCCCGCCGCACGGCACGGCGGACGTCACGGTGCTCGACGTCGGCCACGGGCTCGCGGTGATCGTCGAGACCGCGAGCCGAAGGCTCCTGTATGACGCCGGACCGAGCTTTCCGTCCGGATTCGATACCGGTGCGGACGTGGTCGTGCCGGCGCTCAGGGCGCGCGGCCGAGGCACGCTCGATCTGCTGATCGTCAGTCACGCGGACAACGATCATGCGGGCGGCGCGGCCGCGGTGCTCGCCGCGTTTCCGCGTGCCGACGTGCTCAAGGGGCCCGACGTCGAGGCGCCGCCGGGACGCACGTGCATGGCCGGGCTTCGCTGGGAATGGGACGGCGTCGAGCTCGAGGTGCTGCACCCGCGCGCGGACTTTCGGCCGCTCGGCAACGACAGCTCGTGCGTGCTGAAGATCGCGACCGCGGGCGGCTCGATGCTCTTGCTCGGCGACGTCGAGCGACTCGGCGAGCGCGAGGTGGCGCGGCATCCGCGAGTCGCCGCGGACGTCGTCGTGGTTGCGCACCACGGCAGCGCGACGTCGTCGACGTTGCCGCTCGTCGCCGCGACGCGCGCGCGATACGCGCTCGTGTCGGCGGGGTTCGCGAATCGCTGGGGGTTCCCGAAACCCGTCGTCGTCGAGCGTTGGGAAGCCGCGGGTGCGAGCGTGCGCTCGACCGGCGAGCTCGGCGCGCTGCACGTGCGGCTAGGCATCGAAGGCGTCGAGCTCGTGGCCGAGCGGGAGCGCCGGCGGCGTTACTGGCGGGCGCGCTGAGCGAGCCGGTGCATGCAAGGCGGGCGCGGCGTTCGGGAAACGTTGCACGGTTCTCGAAAATGGCCATCGATTCCTGGTGCGGCCGATTCCGGCGCGCTATAGTGCGCCCGAACTTTCGGAGCGACTCATCCGGATATGCTCGAGATCGTCATCGCCGGCGGCTGGCTGATGGTGCCCATCATCGCCTGCTCCGTCATCGCGGCGGCCATCATCCTCGAAAGGCTGTGGACGCTGCAGGAGAAGCGCGTAATCCCTAAGCACGTCGTCTCGTACGTGCGCGAGTGGATGCAGCACAACGAGCTCGAGCCGGAGCATTTGCAGAGGCTGCACGAAAGCTCGCCGCTCGGGCAGATTCTCGCCGCGGGCCTGGCGAGCCGGTTCGAGGATCGGGAGATCGTGCGCGAGCGCATCGAGGACAGCGGACGCCACGTCGTGCACGAGCTCGAGCGGTATCTCAATCCGCTGCATACGATCGCCGCGATCAGCCCGCTGCTCGGTCTGCTCGGCACGGTGATCGGCATGATCAAAGTGTTCGCGTCGATCATGGAGAACGGCGTCGGCAACCCGGCGTCGCTCGCGGGCGGCATCTCCGAGGCATTGATCACGACCGCGGCGGGGCTGTCGGTCGCGATCCCGGCGCTCATCGGTCATCGCTATCTTCGAAGCCGCATCGACGGGCTCGTCGTGAAGATGGAGAAGGAAGCGTGGCGATTCCTCGAATCGCTGCCGAGCCGAGACGCGTATGCCTATGACAGACGCGATGCGCGCGAGCGCATGAAGCGAAGCGCATAAGCCGCGTCGCCGCGCTCGACCGCCGCGTGATGCTCTTTCGGGCCCGAACGTGAAGCTCAGTAACCGACCGAAAGACGCCCCCGAGGTCAACTTGACGCCGCTGATCGACGTCGTGCTGCTGCTGTTGATCTTCTTCATGGTCTCGACGAGTTTCGTGCGCGAGGCCGAGATCAACCTGCACCTCCCCGAGGCGGACGCGAGCGCGCAGACGGACGCATCCGTCGACGCGCTCGAGATCACCGTGACGGCGGCGGGCAGCTATCTCGTGAACGGCCGGGCGCTCGTGAACAACGAGCGTCGGACGCTGCGTGCCGCGATCGAGAGAGTCGCCGGCGAGAAACGCGACATGACCGTCTACATCCGCGCTGACGCGAACGCCACCCACCAGTCCGTCGTGACCGCGATGGACGTCGCCGGGCAGCTCGGTTTCGTCAACGTCAGCATCGCGACGGTCACGCCTCCCGATGCCTAACGAGACGCCGGCGCGTCGCACGCGCGCCGAACGAGCGGGGCGAAACCGATGCCCGTTCTGACGCGCCAAGCCGCGGGGGTCTATCGCCGCCTGCTGCGGTACGTTCACCCGCACCGCTACATCATCGTCGGCGCCGTGATCGCGGCGCTGCTCTATGCGCTCGGCACGCTGATTCTGCCGCTCCTTCTAGGCGACGTCGTCGACAGCATCGTCGCGAGCGTCGAGACCGCGGGACGGAGCGCCGACGCGCCGTGGCGCATTCCCGTGCTGATCGCCGGCGTGTTCGCGGTGCGCGGCGTGATGGATTTCCTGATGGTCTACGGCCTCGGCTGGCTCGGCCGGTCGGTCGTGCGCGATCTTCGCTCGGAGCTCTTCGCGCACTATCTCGCGATGCCGTCCGCCGATCTCGATCAGACGCCGACCGGCGAGCTGATCTCGAGGCTGACGTACAACACCGAGCAGGTCGCGGACGCGATCTCGAACGCGATCGTCGTGCTGATTCGCGACAGCCTGACGATCGTCGCGCTGGTCGCGATGATGATCTGGCTGAGCCCTCAGCTCACCTTCCTCGTTGCCGTCGTCGGCCCGGTGATCGGTGCGATGGTCGGCTACATGAGCCGCGCGTTCCGGCGCCACAGCGCGCGCATTCAAAGCTCGATGGGCGACGTCACGCGCGTTGCCGAGCAAGCGCTGCAAGGTCACCGCATCGTGAAGGTGTTTCAGGGCGAGGATTACGAGCGCGGACAGTTCGAGACGATCAACGAGAAGAACTTCAGGCTCAACAATCGGCTCACTGCGACGCGCGCGGCCGGAGACTCGCTCACGCAGTACGTCGTCGCGCTCGGCGGCGCGGCGGTCGTGTTCGTCGCGCTCACGGATTTCGTGCTGCCGGACCTCACGCCGTCGCTGTTCGTCGAGTTCATCGCCTACATGGGGATGCTGCTCGCGCCGTTGAAGCGGCTCGTGAACATCAACGTCTCGGTGCAGCGGGGCATCGCGGCCGCGGCGGATCTGTTCGAGACGATCGACGGGCCCGTCGAGCGCGACACCGGCACCGAACCGCTCGAGCGGGCGCGCGGCGACGTCGAGTACCGCAACGTGTCGTTCAGCTACGGCGGCCGTAACGTGCGCGCGATCGACGACGTCTCGTTCCGCATCCCGGCGGGCTGCACCGTCGCGCTCGTCGGCCGCTCCGGAAGCGGCAAGTCGACGGTCGCGAGCCTCTTGCCGCGCTTCTACGACGTCGACGAGGGATCGATCCTGCTCGACGGCAAGGACATTCGCCGCTACCGCCTCGCGGACCTGCGCCGCCAGATCGCCTTCGTCGGGCAGGACGTCGTGCTCTTCGACGATACGATCGCGAACAATATCGCCTACGGGGGACTCGCCGGCTGCTCGCGCGACGACATCGAGCGCGCCGCCGAGGCCGCGTACGTGTCCGAGTTCGCGTCTACCCTGCCGGACGGGCTCGATACCGAGGTCGGCGAGCGCGGCGTGCTGCTCTCGGGCGGGCAGCGCCAGCGCATCGCGATCGCGCGCGCGCTGCTGAAGAACGCCCCGGTGCTGATTCTCGACGAGGCGACGTCGGCGCTCGACACGGAGTCCGAGCGGCGCGTGCAGAGCGCGCTCAACCGTCTGATGGAAGGCCGCACGACGCTCGTGATCGCGCATCGACTGTCGACCGTCGAGAAGGCCGACGCGATCGTCGTGATGAACGAGGGCCGCATCGTCGAGATCGGCACGCATGCCGAGCTGCTCGAGCGGGACGGCCACTACGCGATGCTGTACCGCATGCAGTTCGCGGATTGACGACCGGGCGCGCGGACGGCGGCGTGATGAGGCTGAGATTGCGTATCGAACGCGCCGCGGAGCGAATCTGGTACGGCCGGAGCGCATGGCGCTGGCCGCTCTTCCCCGTCTCGCTCGCGTATCGCGCCGCGGTAGCGACGCGCGCGCGGCTTTATCGCTCGGGCGCGAAACCGGTCGTGCGGCTGCCGGTTCCAGTCATCGTCGTCGGCAACGTCACGGCGGGCGGCACCGGCAAGACTCCGCTCGTGATCTGGCTCGCGCAGCGGCTCGGGGCACGCGGACGCTCGCCCGGGATCGTCTCGCGCGGATACGGCGGGCGCGCGACTCGATGGCCGCAACGCGTGCGTCCGGGCTCGTCGCCCGATCTCGTCGGCGACGAGCCGGTGCTGATCGCGACGCGGACCGGATGTCCGGTATTCGCGGGGCCCGATCGCGTCGCCGCGGCGCGTGCGCTGCTCGCCGAGGCCGACGTCGACGTTGTGCTCTCCGACGACGGCTTGCAGCATTATCGGCTCGGGCGTGACTTCGAGATCGCGGTCGTCGACGGACGACGCGGCGTGGGGAACGGCTGGTGCCTGCCGGCCGGGCCGTTGCGCGAGCCGGCGACGCGCCTCGACGCCGTCGATGCCGTCGTCGTGAACGTCTCGTCGAGCGACGACGCGCGCGCGTTGGGATTCGCGTGGCCGAATGCGATTTCGATGCGGCTCGCGGTCGGCCGCGTGTATCGCGTCGTCGACGGAAAGGAGGCCGCGCTCGACGATTTCGCAGGCGGCCCGGTGCATGCGGTCGCCGGGATCGGCCATCCCGAGCGATTCTTTCGTACGCTCGAGCAGGCCGGGCTGACCGTGCTGAGGTATCCGCTCGCCGACCACGCGCGCATCGCGGCGCACGACCTGCCGCGCGGAGGACCGGTGCTCGTGACGGAGAAGGATGCCGTGAAGCTTCGGGATATCGGCCGCGACGACGTCTGGGCCGTCGCCGTCGACGCGCTCGTGGACGACGAAGCCGCGCTCCTCGACGAGATCGAGGCGGCGCTTCGCGCAGTGCAAACCGAACCACTCGAGGCTCGCAGATGACGATCGATTTCACCGTGGTGATTCCGGCGCGCTATGCGTCGACGCGGTTGCCGGGCAAACCGCTCGCCGATATCGGCGGCCGGCCGATGATCGCGTGGGTGCACGACAGGGCGCGTGCAAGCGGCGCGGCCGAGGTCATCGTCGCGACCGACGACGAGCGGGTCGCCGCCGCGGCGCGCGCCGCGGGCGCCCGCGTCGAGATCACGTCGAGCGATCATGCGAGCGGCACGGACCGGATCGCCGAGGTCGCGCACCGGCTCGGCTGGCCGGACGAGCGAATCGTCGTGAACGTGCAGGGCGACGAGCCGCTGATGCCGCCGATGCTGATCGCGCAGGTCGCGGAGCTGCTCGCCTCGCGGCCGGATGCCGCGATCGCGACGCTGATGACGCCGATCGAGAGCGACGAGGCGCTTCGCGATACGAGCACGGCGAAGGTCGTCTACGATCGAGAGGGCAGGGCGCTCTATTTCAGCCGTGCGCCGATTCCTTGGAGCCGCGACGGCGACCGCGCCGAGCCGGTGCGAAGGCATATCGGTCTTTACGCTTATCGCGTTCGCGACCTCAAAGCGATCACCGCAGAGCCGCCGTGCGCGCTCGAGCTGTGCGAACGTCTCGAGCAGCTGCGCGCGCTCTGGATGGGGCTCACGATCGTCGTCGCCGACGCCGTCGCGCCGCCGGGGCGAGGCGTCGATACCGAAGCGGATCTCGAAGCCGTGCGGGCGGCGGTCATCGCCTCGTCGGACACGCGTTCTCGCGACGTGTAACGGATCGTCGCCGATCGCCGTCGGGCGATAGCCGCAAAGACCCGCCGCGTCATCGAGTCGGGAGTCGCCGCACGGTTATCGGGCCTATCGCGGGTTACAATCCTTGCGCTCCCTTTTTCTTCGTCGTTCAGGCAGGACAGTGAAAGCGATCCTCGAGAAGCTCAGACGCGGCAGCGGTGCCGAGCGGACAGACGCCGCGCCGACCGACGCGGGATTCGGCGTGCTGTTCGTCTGCATGGGAAACATTTGCCGCTCGCCGACGGCGGAGGGAGTGTTCCGCAAGATCTGGCAAGAACGCGCGCCCGAGCTCGCGCTCAGGATCGACTCGGCCGGCACGCACGCGTACCACATCGGCGAGCCGCCGGATCCGCGCGCGCAGCGCGCGGCGCTGCGGCGCGGCATCGATCTCTCGAGCCGGCGAGCGCGCCGCGTGCAGCCGAGCGATTTCGAGCGATTCGATCTCGTCGTCGCGATGGATCACGCGAACGTCGCGGCGCTGTACGAGGTCGCGCCGGTCGAGTATCAGGAGCGGATCCGACTGATGCTCGAGTTCGCGCCGCACCTGGGCCGGCTCGACGTGCCGGATCCGTATTACGGCGGCACGAACGGCTTCGAGTACGTGCTCGACCTCGTCGAGGAAGCGTCGATCGGCCTGCTCGAGCACGTGCGCACCCGCGTTCTCGCCCGCTCGTCGTGATCGCGGGGCCGCCGCTCGCGGCCCCGCCCGTGAAGTCTCGCCCGGGAAGGGCGAAACGCAGTCGTCAGCTGGACGGCTGACCCGCGTCGCGTTCGCCGGGCTCCGCGAAGGACTCGATCTCCGGGACGCTCCGTCGCTCGACGGCCTCGGCGTACGGCGCCGGGCTCGACGTCACGAAGGCGGCCGGCTCGCGACTCTCCGTCGGCCTGTCCTCGCGCGGAGCCGGTGCCCCGCCGTTGGTCCCCGTCGCGCGGGGCTCGGCGGCAGGGGGATGCGCTTCGGGGGCAGGCCGGTCTGCTGCGGCGGCAGGCCGGTCTGGTGCGACCGCGGGCCGGTCCGTTGCGACGGCAGGAGCCTCGGCACGACGGTCCGCGTTCGCGGCCGGCGGAGGAGCCGCCTCACCCGAGGGTGCCGATTCGGCCGCGCCGCCGGCCGGCGTCGCGGCGGCCGCTGCGTCGCTCTGGCGGCCGCGCCCGCGCGAGCGCCGCCGAGAGCGGCGACGCCGACCTTCCTGCGCGCCTCCCGCGCTCGAGCCTGCGCTCCCGTCCGCGGCGGCCTGCGCCTCGCGGCCGTTGCCGGAAACTCGGGCCGGCTCCCGGCTCTCGTCGGCCGGGCT
>PKRJ01000078.1 GCA_017577365.1 Gammaproteobacteria bacterium
GTCCATAGGTGTGTGGAATCTCGGCGATGAGACGAGCGTCCGTCTCTGGCTACGACGCCAGGGTATTCCCGAGACGACCGTCACCCTAGTGCCGCAGGCTGCCCGCGCGGCCGATCTCATCGCAGGGCGCGTCGCGTGCGCGACCATCATGTCCTACAACGAGTTCTGGGACCTCGTCCGCGCGGGCTTCCAGGCGAGGGATCTGATCGTCGTGCGGTTCGGCGAGGAGGGGCTGGGACTGCTCGAGGACGGCCTGTACGTCCGCGGCGCGGCGCTCGAGGACGCCGATTTCCGGCGCCGGGTCTCCGCTTTCCTGCGCGCCACCGCGGCCGGCTGGCGAGAGACACGTCTCCATCCCCACGAAGCCATCGCAGCACTGCTCGAGCGGGCTCGGGATGTCGATCGGGACCACGAGGAGAACATGTTGGAGACGGTGCTGACGCTCATCCCGGCCGCCGATCCGTTCGGTCTACTCGCGCTCGACGAGTACGAACGAACCCTGCAGATATTGGCCGGAGGGGGCTTCAGGGAGGATGCGCTGCGCGATGCCGCGCGGGAGGCGTGGACCCACCGGATTTGGCGTGCCACGGATTTGGCACCGTCCGCGACACTGCCGCCCGCGACGCAGCATTACCTGGTAACGGCGGTTCGGACGCAGTGGTTCTACGTGCTCGATCTCATCGGCACGGCCGCATTCGGTCTCGCCGGATTCATGCGCGCCGAGCGGCGTCGGTACAACCTATGGGGCGCGTTCGTCTGCACCGCGGTTCCGGCGGTGGGTGGCGGCACGCTGCGCGACCTCCTGGTCGGGGGCACGCGGCATCCGCCATTCATTCTCGAGGACCCGAGCTATCTCGCGGTCGTGCTGATGGTCGTCGCGGCGGGCACGATCGTCACTCGGTTGGCACCGAATATCAGGGAGACTCGGGCGTTCAGCGAAACGCTTCTCGTGCTCGACTCGGTCGGATTGTCGGTATTCGCGATCGTCGGGGCGCAGGTGGCGCTGATCGCGGGCTTGGACTGGTACTACGTGCCTCTCTGCGCGGCGATTACCGCGGCCGGCGGCGGCCTGCTGCTCGACGTCATCACGGCGCGCCCGCCGCGGGCGTTCAGCGGTGGCGCCCCGTACGAAGGCGTGGCGATCGGCGGCTCGCTGCTCTTCTTGCTCCTCCTCTGGGTGGCGACGCGTTACGAGCACGAGCCGGGGCTCGTCACGGCGGCGATCGTCATCGCGCTGCTCGTCACGTTCACCGTCCGGATCGTCGTCATCAAGTTCCAGATTCGCTCGTATCGCCTCGTATCGCGCAGGAGCTGGAAGAGCTCGCCGCGGCAAACCACGACCTCTTCGTGAAAGCGATATCGTTCGGAGCCACACGTGGACGCCCAGCTGCTTCACCCGCCGACCGGCTCTCTCACAGCGACGAACGTGATCACGCCGGCGCTCGATTCGCGCTCGATCGTTCGCAGGCCCGCCTCGGCACAGACGCGTTCGAGCCACTCTGGATCAAGGCGCAGCTTACGGTAACTACTCAATCGCTGACGCCAGCCGCCGTCGACGCGTTCGTGCACGAGATCGTAGACGGTGACCGTGCTCTCGGAATACTCGAGGAAGCACGTCAGAATGCGCGCGTCTTCGCTTCTGACGGGAATGAAACGCGCCTCCTGACGTAGCTCTCGCGAGACGTAGTCGCGGAACGTCGCGACGAACATTCCGCCCGGCGCAAGCACGGCGGCCGACTGTCGGATCAACCCCTCGACGTCGTCCGTCGTCGGTAGATGCGTAAGCGTGTCGCCCATGCACACGACGACGCCGACGGGCGGAGGAACGTGCCGATCGAGCTCGAGCAGATCGGCCTCGATCGGCGTGACGGGTAGACCGCGGGCGTTATGCCGCAATTCCTCGAGCAGCGGCCGACAGAAGTCGATCGCGAAGACCTCGAACCCTCGCTCCGCAAGCGCGACGGACTGAGCGCCGTGGCCGGCGCCGAGGTCGACGGCGCGCGGACTGGAGCCCGGTTCGAGCCCGAGTCGGTCGAACAGGTCGGCGCTTCTCGTCTTCAGGGCGGCGAAGTCGCCGGCCATCCACGAGTAGATGGGGCCGAGGTGCCCATCGTAATGCTCTTTCGCGCTCGCCATCGCCATAACCTCCTGCGGCGCGCCCGCGTCGGCACCGGCTGCGGCTCGACTTGGGGCGGCTGAGCCTCGACGGCGCCTCCGCGGAGGGATTTGTTGATTGAGAATCGTTCAGCATATCCCTCCGCGGAGGTGACCGCTCCAATCCGAGCATACAAGCGAGGCGAGGGCGAGTCGCCGCTGCCGGACACGCTCGCCTCGGTCGCGCTGTCGCTTGCGTCAAGGTCGGGCGTCGATCGGCGGCGCGATCGCGGGGGGGGCTATGAGCTATTGAAACTCCGCGATCACGTCCGCCGCGTTCCCGAACACGAAAAAGGCCATCTGGCCGAACTCGGCCCGGACCGCCGTTTGCACGTCCTCGATCGAGCGTCCGGCCTTGAGCATTTCGGTGATGAACTCCTGAATCCTGAGCGTCTCCTCGTGGAACGCCTGCAAGGTGGCGCGATCGGTCGGTTCGCTGTGTCCCGGTATCACCGTGTCGAACTCGAGCTCGAGCACGCGCTCGACCGTCGGCCCCCACTCCTTCAGGGTGCCTCCGCCCGCCGGGTCGATCGCACGCACGAACGGATTGCCGCCGGCAAAGAGATCGCCCATCAGGATCAGCTTCTCCTCGGGCAGATGGATCACCAGATCGCCGTCCGTATGGCCGCGCCCGAACCAGTACAAGTCCATGACGTGCTCGCCGAAGTACAGGCGCAGGTGGTCGTCGAACGTGATCGTGGGCAGCCCAAGCTGCTGAACGGCCGCGAGCCGGCGGCGTGCATTCTCGGTCGCGACGATATCCGCGCCGAGACCCGCGAGCCGGATGTTGCCGCCGGTGTGGTCCGGATGCATGTGAGTGTTGATCACATACTTCACGGGCTTGTCCGTGACCGTCCGGAGCAGCTCCATGTAGCGGTCGTACTCGTTCTCGAACTTGGTGTCGACGAGCAGCACCGCGTCATCCGACGTGAACACGATGATGTTGCCCGACGCCGAGCTGCTGATCCGGTAGATGCCGTCGCGAACCTTCTCTATCTGGAGCGGGAAGTTCCCGAAAGGACTGGCGCCGCCGCCGCGGGGTTGGGCGAAAACCGTCGCTGTCGCAAGCAGCAGCCCGGCAAAAAGGAGGTACTTGGCTTTCAATTCCCACATCCTCGAATCTTGCGGACGGCCTAATGCTACATGCGGAGGCAGCCGCCGCCCAAGGCCGCCTCCGACGGTGCGCGTCGGCGGCGTCTCCGCGTAGGCGTTCCACGACGCCGACGCCAGGCGTCGGCTACTGATGACGTCCGGGGGCGCCTTCCGTCCGGCCGCCCATCCCGGCGGGCGCGCGAGCTAGAATCGAGGGCGCCGATTGTCCGCGAAAGGATCGACCATGGCTCTACGCGAACAACACGTCGAATACCGTGACGGCGATGCACTGCTGGAAGGCTTTTTCTGCTACGAGGACTCCTATCGCACTCCGCTGCCGGCCGTGATGATCAGCCATGCCTGGGGCGGGAGAGACGAGTTCGTCGAGCGCAAGGCGCGGCGCTTGGCTTGGCATGGGTACGCCGCCTTCGCCCTCGACATGTACGGGAAGGGCAAGCGGGGCCACAGCGTCGAAGAGAACCAGGCGTTGATGGCGCCCTTCGTTCAGGACCGGGCGCTGCTCGCGCGGCGAATCAACGCTGCGCTTACGGCGGTGAAGGGATTGCCGCAGGTCGACGCGCGGCGCATCGCGGCGATGGGCTTCTGCTTCGGCGGCATGTGCGTGCTCGATCTCGCGCGAAGCGGCGCCGACGTGCGCGGTGTCGTGAGCTTCCACGGAATTCTCAAGCCTCCCGGACTGCCTGCGAACAAGATCGGCGCGCGGATTCTCATCCTGCACGGCTACGACGATCCGCTCGCTCCGCCCGAGGATGTGCTGGCCATCGCGAAGGAGCTCACGGATGCGGGCGCGGACTGGCAGCTGCATGCGTACGGCCACACCGTGCATTCGTTCACGAACCCTGAAGCCAACAACAAGGAAGGCGGCATGGTGTACAACGAAGTGGCCGACCGCCGCTCATGGCACGCACTGATGCAGTTCCTGGAAGAGACGCTGCGGTGAAGCGCATGCCGGTCTCCGGTGCCTCGCTCGCGTATGTCGAGCAGGGCACCGGAACGCCGGTCGTGCTGGTTCACGGTGCGCCCTCAGATCACCGGATGTGGCTGCGCCATTGCGAATGGCTCGCCGCCCACGGATTCCGTGCGATCGCCTTCACGCAGCGCTACTTCGGCACCGATCCCTGGAATCCGGACTGGCCGCCGTTCGGTACGCGGCTACACGCGAACGATCTTGGGGACCTGCTCGCCGCGTTGGAAGAGCCGCCGCATGTCATCGCGTGGTCGTACGGCGCGCACGTCGCGCTGGCCGCAGCCGTCGAGCGGCCGCGCCTGATGCGGAGCTTGTTCGTCTACGAGCCGGGGTTTCCCACTTGGGTGAGTGATCCGGAACAGCTTCGGGAGTTCTCGGAGGACGCCGAACGCATGTTCGGTCCCGCAGCGGCGGCGGTTCAGCGCAGCGACAACGAAGCTGCGGCACGCGCGCTGATCGACGCCTCCGGCGGCAGCGACGGCTATTTCGATTCGCAGCCCGAGGATCGCCGCCGGATTCAGCTCGACAATGCGCGGGTCATGCCGAAGCTGTTCTCGCAGTCGTCTCCCGTCGAGATCACCTGCGAGCAGCTTCGTGCTCTCGAAGTTCCCACCGCTATCACGTGGGGTGCACGGACTCGCGCTCTGTTTCGAGTCGTTTCGGCTGCGGCCGCCGCGTGCGTCCGTGGCCAGCATGCGAGTGAAGTCGCGAACGCCACTCACATGTGGCCGGAAGAGGATCCGGAAGGGTTCTGCCGCCTCGCCGTGCGTTTTTCTCGGGTAAGAAACTCGAGCGGACCGCCGGCGGGCAATGGATCGAAGCGTGGCGCTTAGAGCGGGGGCCTGAGGCCTTGCGCTCGCGAGAAGTAGGCGGGACCAGCGCCGAGCTTCGTCATTTATACTTCGAGCAACGCCCACCGGCGCGTGACGATCGACTGGGGGCGCCAGGAGAAGCAGCCGTGTCAGAGAAGCGAGAAGAGTCTCATTGGTTCGGCGCGAAAACCTACGGAATCGGCTGGACGCCCGTGACATGGCAGGGATGGGTTGTAGTGATCGTGTTCGTCGTTCTAGTCATCGGCGGGATGGCTCTCATCGACGAATGGTGGCTCAAAGTCGCGTACGCGGTTCTGCTGATCGTAGCGCTCGTGTTCCTGGCGGCGTGGAAGGGTGAAAAGCCCTTCAAATGGCGCTGGGGGCGTGGGTAACGGCGCGCGCCGCAACGAGGACGATGAATCCCCCAGAGGTTCTGCGTTGCCTTGTCGATCTGGAAAGGCAGCTACACAAATTGGAGGTGCGGCGAGATCCGGAACGGCTAGGAACGCTTCTGCACACGGAATTCGAGGAGATCGATCGGTCCGGACGCCGCTATAGTCGAGAAGAAATCCTGTCGGAGTTTCACGGCGGGAAAACGCTGCCGGAAATCCATTCTGAAGGATTCGAGCTTACAACCATCGCCGACGGTATCGTTCTTCTGACGTACAAATCGGCGCATATCGGAGAGGACGGAACGCGCCACCGCTGGACGTACCGAACGTCACTGTGGGTCCGACGGGAGCAACGCTGGAAGCTGCGCTTTCACCAGGGCACGCCGATCGAAGAGTGAGCTTACGCCTTGCGCAGCAGCGCAGCGGTTCGCTCGTCTGCCGGAAAGAAGGCCTCGATGGCGAGCTCCGACAACGTGACGTCCAGCGGCGTGCCCGCTGGAGGAGGGCAAGGATGAATGCGAAGCAACGCGAGGCACTGCTCGACACTTTGAAGGCGCGTTTCGAGCAGAACATGCATCGGCACCCCGGTCTCGAGTGGGACAAGGTCCGAGCGAAGCTCGAAGCCGACCCGAAGAAGCTGCGCACGCTCGCCGAGATGGAGAAGACCGGCGGCGAGCCGGACGTGGTCGGCTACGACGAGAAGACCGGAACGTATCTCTTCTTCGATTGCTCACCGGAAAGTCCCAAGGGGCGGAGGAGCGTCTGCTATGACCGCGAAGCACGGGAGTCGAGGAAGGAGCACGCGCCGAAGAGCAGCGCGGTCGAGATGGCGGCTGCGATGGGGGCGGAGCTGTTGGACGAGGAGCAGTATCGACAGCTCCAACGGCTCGGCGAGTTCGATCTGAAAACATCGAGCTGGATCAAGACGCCGTCCGATGTGCGAGAGCTCGGCGGGGCGCTGTTCTGCGACCGGCGGTACGGAAGGGTATTCACGTATCACAACGGCGTGCAGTCGTACTATGCCGCGAGGGGTTTCCGCTGCTGGCTGAGCGTTTAGGGGCGGACGGCGATGGAGCTCTTGGTCAACGTCGACGTTGGAGATCTAGCGGCCGGCGAGCGCTTCTACCGTGACGCGCTCGGGCTCGCCGTCGGCCGGCGTTTCGGTAGCTGGGGCGTCGAGCTGCGAGGCGCCTCGAGCCCGATATATCTCCTCCACAAGGAGGAAGGATCGCCGGTCTCTCCCGCCACGGACGTGGTGCGGGCGTACGAGCGGCATTGGACGCCGGTGCATCTCGATTTCGTCGTCGACGACATCGAGAAAGCCGTCGAGCGCGCCGTGGCCGCGGGTGCGACGCTCGAGGAGCCCGTCGCCGTGCGACGCTGGGGGAAGCTCGCCCTGCTGGCAGATCCCTTCGGGAACGGCTTCTGCTTCGTGGAGCTCGTCGGCCGGGGCTACGACGAGATCGTCGACTAGGACGTGACGATGACCGTTCGACTCGCGGAGACGGATACGGAGTTCGAGAAGTGCGCCGAGGTGCTGCTTCAGCTCCGCAGCAGTTTCACGAGAGAAGCGCTGCTCGAGCAGATCGGGGAGCAGCAACGACAGGGCTACCGTCTCGCCTATGTGGAATCGGACGGCGATGTGATCTGCGTCGCCGGCTTTCGTATAGGACTCAACCTTGCCTGGGGCAAGCATCTCTACGTCGACGACCTCGTGACCGCCGAGGCGCATCGCTCGAAAGGCGCGGGCGCGAAGATGATCGCGTGGCTCAAGGACTACGCCCGGCAGATGGGCTGCGGCCAGCTCCATCTCGATTCCGGCGTGCAGCGGCACGCCGCGCACCGGTTCTATCTACGCGAAGGCTTCGACATCACGAGCCATCACTTCGCCATCCGCGGACTGACGCGCGGCGCATGACGCCGGCTCGAGCGTGTCGAGCTTCGTCGCGGATCGCCGCGAAGGATCGGTCAGGGGAGCCGACCTGGGAGGGCAGCTCGGGAGCGAAAGTCAGCGAGGCGAGAGCTCGCGCGCGTAGCGCCGCCCGAGCTCGACGTAATGCCGCGCGCTCTCTTCGAGCATCGCGACTTCCTCGTCGGTCACTTCGCGGACGCGTTTCGCCGGAACGCCGACGATCAGCGAGCGGTCCGGGAAACTCTTGCGCTCGGTGATCAGCGCGTTCGCACCGACGATGCAATAGCGGCCGAGCTCGACGTGGCTCAGGATCGTTGCGCCGATGCCGATCAGGCAGTAGTCGCCGACGCGGCAGCCGTGCACCGTCGCGGCATGGCCGATCGTGACGTTGGCGCCGATATCGCAGGGCGCGTCGGCGTCGACGTGGACCACGGCGTTGTCCTGCACGTTCGTGCCGTCGCCGATGACGATCGGCGCGACGTCGCCGCGAATCACCGCGCCGAACCAGACGTTCACCGCCCGGCCCAGCCGAACGCGCCCGATGACCGACGCGCTCGGCGCGACGAAATACTCGCCGAGCGTCTCGACGCGGTGCTCGCCGAGGTCGTAGAGCACGATCAGGCCTCCGCCTGACGCACCGACGCCTGCTTCGCGACGGCCTCGGCCGCCTTCGCGATCGCTTCCGGATCGCCGAGGTACTCGGCGCGCGTCGGCTCGAGGTTCTCGTCGAGCTCGTAGAGGCGAGGCACGCCCGTCGGAATGTTCAGCCCGACGATGTCCTCGTCCGAGATGTGCTCGAGCATCTTCACGAGCGCCCTCAGGCTGTTGCCGTGCGCCGCGACGAGCACGTTACGGCCCGCGAGGAGCTCCGGCACGATGCGGTCCTCCCAGTACGGTTGCACCCGCGCGAGCGTGGTCTTGAGCGACTCGGTCGCGGGCAGCGCGCTCGGCGGGAGTCCCGCATAGCGGGGATCGTGACGCGGGTGACGCGGATCGTCCGGCTCGAGCGGAGGCGGCGGGATGTCATAGCTGCGCCGCCACAGCTTGACCTGCTCCTCGCCATGACGCGCCGCGGTCTCCGCCTTGTCGAGTCCCTGCAGCGCGCCGTAATGGCGCTCGTTGAGCCGCCAATGCCGCTCGACGGGGATCCACGTGAGATTCATCTCGTCGAGGATCAGCCACAGCGTGCGGATCGCACGAACGAGCACGGACGTGAACGCGATATCGAAGACGAGGCCCGCTTCCTTCAGCGTGCGGCCCGCCTCGGTCGCCTCGCGACGCCCCTGCTCGGTGAGGTCGACATCCGTCCACCCGGTGAACAGATTCTTGAGGTTCCATTCGCTTTGGCCGTGGCGCACGAGCACCAGCTTGCCGATCTTTTTCTCGCTCATGGCGCGCTATTGTAGGCGAAGCGGAGCCGTTCGACCTCCCGCAATGCAACAGAAAGCGCGGCGAGGTCGGGCGAGCCCGCGGCGCGCATGTCCTCGAGGATGCGCTCGATGCGTTCGACCCGGGGCCGTGCGGCCTCCATCCAGTCCGCGAGCGCATGCTCGCCGCCGGCCTCGAGGATCTGGACCAGCACCGCGCGTTGCTCCGTTGCGAGGCGTTCGCGAAGATGCGCGCGCGCGAGCGCATGCCAGCGGTCGCCCGCTGCGAGCTGCTCGATCTCGTCGCGCAGCCAGTCGAAGCCGAGCTTCGAGCCGAGCTCGAAATGAAGCCGAGCGAGCATCCGCGGGTCGAAGCCCCGCTCGTCGGCGAGCCGCACGATCTCGAGGATCTGCGTCGCGAGCGATAGCGTTGCGACGCCCCGCACGAGCGGTTTCGGCAGCCCCGCCTCTTCGAGCTCGCGCGTATCCTCGTCGAAGCGGTGCTTCGTGGCGCCGACCAGGAGCTTCGGCAGCGACCCGGCGACGAGCGCGACGCCCGGACGGAACCGCGCGATCGCGGGCTCGATGTCGAGCGCATCGGGATGGCGCTGCAACAGCCAATACACGGCCCGCCGCAGCATCCGAGCGATGCGCAGCATCGTCTCGTACTGCACGGCCGCGGGCACTTGGGCGTCGAGCCCCTCGATGCTTCGCCAGAGCTTGCGCACGTCGAAGATCTCGCGAGCGATCGCATAGGCCCGTGCGACCTGCGCGATCGTCGCGCCGACCTCGTCGCGCGTGCGAAACGCGAAGAACGGACCCATGCGGTTCGCGATGCTGCCCGCGAGCAGCATCGAAACGATCTCGCGCCGAAGCGGGTGCTCCGCGATTCGCGCCTTGAAGCGTCGCCGGACGCGCATCGGGAAATAGTTCTCTAGCTCGGCCGCGAAATACGGATCGTCCGGGATATCGCTCGCGACGAGACTCGCGGCCAGGTGAATCTTCGTGTACGCGAGCACGATCGCGTGCTCGGGCCGCGTCAGCCCGATTCCGGCCTTCTGCCGCTCGTCGAGCTCCTCTTCGCTCGGCAGGCTCTCGAGCTTGCGGTCGAGCTGCGCCTCGGCCTCGAGTATGCGGATCAGCGCGCGATCTTCGCCGAGACGTTCCGCGGCGCGCGTGCCGATGATCGAAAGCGCCTGCGTCTGCGCGTAGTTGTTCGCGAGGACGCCCTGCACGATGTCGTTCTCCATCTCGGCGAGCAGGCGATCGCGCCGCGCGCGAGAGAGCTCTCCCGCGGCCATCGCGCCGTTCAGCAGGATCTTGAGGTTGACCTCGCGGTCCGAGGAGTCGACGCCGCCCGAATTGTCGATGAAGTCCGTGTTGATCCGCCCCCCGCGCAGCGCGTACTCGATGCGGGCGCGCTGCGTGAAGCCGAGATTGCCGCCTTCGCCGACGACGCGGCAGCGAAGCTCGGCCGCGTCCACCCGTACGTTGTCGTTCACGGGATCGCCGGCCGCCGAGTGGGGCTCGTCGCTCGCCTTCACGTACGTGCCGATGCCGCCGTTCCAGAGGAGATCCACCGGCGCCTTGAGCACCGCGCGGATCAGCTCGGGCGCGGTCAACGTCGGCGTCTCGATGCCGAGCGCTTCGCAAGCCTCGCGCGACAGCGTGATCGACTTCGCCTGCCGCGAATAGACGCCGCCGCCCCGCGAGAGCTTCGAGCGGTCGTAGTCGTCCCACGAGGAGCCCGGCAGCTCGAACAGACGCTTGCGCTCGGCGTAGCTCGTCTCGGGATCGGGATCGGGATCGATGAAAATATGCCGATGATCGAACGCGGCGATCAGCTTGATCTGCTCCGACAACAGCATGCCGTTGCCGAAGACGTCTCCGGACATGTCGCCGATGCCGACGACCGTGAACGGCTGGGTCTGCGTATCGAGCCCGAGCTCCCGGAAATGCCGCTTGACGGACTCCCACGCGCCGCGCGCCGTGATGCCCATCTTCTTGTGGTCGTAGCCCGCCGAGCCGCCCGACGCGAAGGCGTCGCCGAGCCAGAAGCCGTACTCGGCCGATAGGGCGTTCGCGATGTCCGAGAACGTCGCCGTGCCTTTGTCGGCCGCGACGACGAGGTAAGGATCGTCATCGTCGAGCGCGACGACGCGCGGGGGCCGCTCGACGCGGCCGCCGACGATGTTGTCGGTGACGTCGAGCAGCCCGCGGATGAATTGCCGATAGCACTCGACGACCTCGGCGCGGATCGCGTCGCGATCGCCGTCGGGCAAGCGCTTGCAGACGAAGCCGCCCTTTGCGCCGTTCGGCACGATCACGGCGTTCTTCACCTGCTGCGCCTTCATCAGGCCGAGAATCTCCGTGCGGAAATCCTCGCGCCGATCGGACCAGCGGATGCCGCCGCGCGCGACTCGGCTCGCACGCAAGTGCACGCCCTCGACGCGCTGCGAGTACACGTAGATCTCGAACATCGGGCGCGGCTCGGGCAGCTCGGGTAGCTTCTTCGGATCGAGCTTGAAGGAGATATACGGCTTCGGCGCGCCGTCGCTGCCGAGCTGGAAGAAATTCGTGCGCAGCGTGCCGCGTACGACGCCGACGAAGGCGCGCAGGATGCGATCCTCGTCGAGCGTCGCGGTCCGCTCGAGCTCGGCCTCGAGCGCGCGCTCGTGACGATCGCGTTCGGCCGCCTTCTCGGCGTCCTTCCGGTCCGGATCGAACGTCGCGTGAAATAGGCCGACGAGCGCGCGGCAGAACTCGGGGTAGCGCGCGAGCACTTCCTGCACGTAAGGCTGGCTGAACGGCAGGCCGGTCTGCGCGAGATACTTTCCGTACGCGCGAAGCAGCGCGATGTCGCGCCAGCCGAGCCCCGCGATGACGACGAAGGCATTGAACGAATCGTCGTCGACGTCGCCCGCGATCACGCGCGCGAAGCACTCCTCGAAGCGCTCGGCGATGGCCCCCGCGTCGACCGGCGCACCGCCGCGCGTCTCGAGGTCGTAGATCTGTATCCACACGTCGCCGCTTTCGAGCTTCACCGTGTAGATGCGCTCGCCGAGCACCGTGAGGCCCATGTTCTCGAGGATTCGCACGGCGACGTGGAGCGGGATCGGCTGGTTCGCGGAGAACGCCGAGAACTCGAGCCGATTGGGCGCAGCGCCGCCGTCGAGCCGGAGCTCGCGACGACTCTCGCCGTCGGCGATGCGCACGATCCGCGGGAGATCCCCGACCGCGCGCTCCGCGGGCATCTCGTCCTGATACGCGGCCGAGAAACGGTCGCCGAAACGGGCGAGGAGGGCGAGCGCCCGGTCCTCGGGGAGCACGGCGAGCAACGCGTCGCGCAGCCGGTCCTGCCACGTGCGCACCGCTTCGCCGATCTCACGCTCGAGCACGTCGAAGTCCGGCGCGGACGGAGCGCGCGGATCGGTGTGGACGACGACGGATAGCCGGGCGAGAGCCGATTCCGATAGCCACGCATCGCTCTCGACCGCGTGTCCGCCGAGCCCGCGCTTCAGGATCCGCTCGACGGCCTCGCGCGCACGGCGGTTGTATTGATCGCGCGGCAGATAGACGAGGCACGAATAGAAGCGATTGAACGGATCTCGCCGCGCGAGCAGCCGCACGCGCCGCCGCTCCTGGAGCGCGAGGATGCCGTTCGTGATGCGCACGAGGTCCTCGTGCGACGCCTGGAACAGGTCGTCGCGCGGGAGCGTGTCGATGATGTGCTGCAACGTTCGGCCGCGATGGCTCGCCGGATCGACGCCCGCGTGCTCGAGCAGCCTCGCGGCCTTCTGTCGCAGCAGCGGAACATTGAGCGCGCGTTCGTTGTACGCGGCGGACGTGAAGAGGCCGAGGAAACGCCGTTCGGCGCGCGGTTGCCCCTGCGCGTCGAAGACCTTCACGCTCACGTAGTCGAGCCGAACGGGACGGTGCACGCGCGAGCGCGCGTTCGTTTTCGTGATCACGAGCGGCTCCGGCGAGCGCGCGACGGCGCGCGCCGCGCCGGTGAGCCGCGCGGCCTCCGGCACGCGCTCGGTCTCGCGCAGGATGCCGAGGCCCGTGCCGGGCACGACCACGAGCGTATCGGCGGAAGCGCCGCGCCGTAGCCGGTACTCGCGATAGCCCAGCAGCGTGAAGTGGTCGTCCGCTAGCCAATCGAGGAATGCGCACGCCTCGTGCCGCATCTCGGGAGTCGATCCGCGGCTTTCGGCGAGCTCGCGGCTCGCATCCCGCAGCTTTGCGAGCATCGGTTTCCAGTCCTCGACGGCCGCGCGCACGTCGGCGAGCGCGGCGGCGAGCTCGGTCTCGATGCGTTTCAGGACCTCGGGATCCGTCTGTCGTTCGATCTCGATGCGAATAAACGATTCGGCGAGCCCTTTATCGCCAGGGCGTCTCGAGGCGATCGCGCGGAGCGTCCCTCGGCCGTCACGCTCGACCGTGAAGCGGGGGTGGATCGTCAGGTGGATGCC
>PKRJ01000007.1 GCA_017577365.1 Gammaproteobacteria bacterium
GCTCGAGGCGGGCACGGCGACCCGCGCCGAGGTCTCCGACGACGTCACGATCCGTTACGGCGACCGCGAGCTCCACGGCCAGCGGGCGACGATCGACTCTCAGGCAAGGCGTATCGAGATCGAAGGCCGCGTGAGCTATCGCGATCCCGCCGTGTCGGTCTTCGGCGCCGACGCGATCTTCGACGAGCGCAATCAAAGCGTCTATTTCAGCGAGGCGGGATTCAACGTCCTCGCGCGGCCGGCCCGAGGCACCGCGCGCGAGATCTCGATCAGCGGCACCGAGCGCACGCTCGACATGTCGTCGGTCTTCTTCACGACGTGCCCCGAAGGCGACCGCTCGTGGCAGCTGCTCGCGTCCGACATCGAGCTCGACGTCGACCGGGGTTTCGGCAGGGCGCGCGGGGTGAAGCTCGAGTTCAAGGGCGTGCCGATCCTCTATACGCCATACTTCACGTTCCCGATCGACGATCGACGCAAGAGCGGCTTCCTCGCGCCGAATTTCGCCGAGCGCGACCGTACCGGCTTCGACGTCACGATCCCGTATTACTTGAACATCGCGCCGAACTTCGACGCGACGCTCGAGCCGCGCTACATGAGCCGCCGCGGCCTGCAGCTCAACTCCGAACTCCGCTACCTCCTGCCGAGAACCGAAGGGCAGCTCGAGTGGAGCTTTCTTCCGAACGACGATGAAGCAGGCATTCCACGCCGCCGCTTGAACCTGCAGCACGAGACCGGCTTCGCGCAGAGCTGGCGGATCATCACCGGCATCGAGCAGGTCTCCGACGACGCGTATTTCGAGGATCTCGGCACGAGCCTGAGCGCGACGAGCCAGATTTTTCTCGACCGCTTCGTCGATCTGCGGTACACCGCGCCGTCGTGGAGCCTGCGGTCGCTCTTTCAGAACTACCAGACGATCGATCAGACGCTCGCGCCGGCGAGCCGCCCCTACCGGCGCGTGCCGCAAGTGCTGTTCGAGGGCCGTTGGCACCAGGGCGTCGCGACGTTCGACTCGACCGCGGAGCTCGTGAACTTCGACCGCGACGTCGGAGTGACCGGCTGGCGCTTCGACACCGAGCAGGAAGTGACCCTGCGATTCGGCCATTCGGGCGCCTACATCGCGCCTGCCGTCGCGCTGCGGCAGACGAACTACCTGCTCGACGACGTCGAGCCCGACAGCCCGAGCCGCACGCTGCCCGTCGCGAGCCTCGACACCGGTTTCACGCTCGAACGCGTCGCGGGTCGCGGCGAACGGTGGATCCATACCCTCGAGCCTCGCGTGCTCTACGTGCACATTCCGTTCGAGGAGCAGTCGGATCTGCCGGTCTTCGACACGATCTTGCCCGACTTCAACCTCGTGCAGCTGTTCAGGAAATACCAGTACGTCGGCCCCGACCGCATCAGCGACACCGATCAGCTGAGCTTCGGCGTGACGACGCGCCTCATCGAGCAGAGCACCGGCATTCAGCGCCTCGCGGCGACCGTCGGGCAAACGCGCTATCTCAGCACGCAATCGGTGAGCCTCCCGGGGCTCGACCCGATCGACGCGAATGCCTCCGACTACGTGGCCGAGATGTCGATCGGCCTGCGCGACGCGTGGAATCTCGACGTCGGTTATCAGTGGAACAGCGATACCGAGCGCACGGCGCGCGTGGAAACGCGCTTCGAGTATCGCCCGTCCGAGGATCGGCTGTTCGGCTTCGCCTATCGCTATCGCCGCAACATCATCGAGCAGGGCGACTTCTCGCTCGTGTGGCCGGTCGCCGAGCGCTGGCGCCTGATCAGCCGGTACAGCTACTCGTTTCTCGAGAAGGCGCCGCTCGAGCAGTTCCTCGGCTGGGAATTCGACGCGTGCTGCTGGCGTCTGCGGGTCGTTGGGCGGCGCTTCATCAGCCGCCGCACCGGGGAATCGGACACGTCCATCGCGGTCCAATTCGAGCTCAAGGGGTTCAGCCAGCGGGTCGCCTCCCCGGAGGAGCTGCTGGACCGTGGTATTCTGGGATACAGAGGTACGGGCGCGAATCCGCGATGAGAAAATCGACATTTCAAGCGCTTACCGCCGCGGCGGCCCTGTTCGCGATGCTCGCCGGCGTCGACGCGCCGGCCCAGACCCGCGAGCTCGGCTCGAGCGGCGTTCTCCTCGATGGTATCGCCGCGATCGTCGACGACGGCGTCGTCCTGAAGAGCGAGCTGCAGCAACGTCTCGCGCTGGTCGTCGCGGCGTTGCGCCAGCAGCAGGCGCAGCTGCCTCCGCAGCAGCGTTCGCAGCTGCCGCCGCTTTCGGTGCTCGAAAGACAGGTTCTCGAGCAGCTGATCCTCGAGGAGGTACAGGTGCAGAGGGCGCGGCGGCTCGGGATCCAAGTCAGCGACCAGATGCTGAACCAGGCGCTCGCGAACGTCGCGGCCAATCTCGGGCTCACGTTCGAGCAGCTCCCGGCGGCGCTCGCCTCCCAAGGCGTGGACTACGCGTCCTACCGCGAGGACCGGCGCAAGGACCTGATCCTCGACCAGCTCGAGCAGCGCGACGTGATCTCGCGCATCACGGTCTCGCCCCGCGAGATCGATCAATGCGTCGCGCGTCTCGAGTCGTCGGAGCTCAACGAGCTCGACTACAACGTCTCGCACATCCTGATCAATATTCCGAATGACCCGGGCGGCGTCGAAGCCGCGCGCGCGAAGGTCGAGGAGATCTACGAGCGGCTCGAGAACGGCGAAGACTTCGCGCAGCTCGCGATCACGTACTCCGACGCGCAGACCGCGCTCGAGGGCGGCAGCCTCGGCTGGCGCAAGGGCTCGCAGCTGCCGACGCTGTTCGTCGACGTGGTCGTCGACATGAGGCCGGGAGAAGTCTCCGAGCCGATTCAGAGCGGCAGCGGATTTCACATCGTGCGGCTGAACGAGGTGCGCGGCGCCGAGCGGGTGATGGAGGATCAGGTGCGCGCGCGGCACATCTTGCTGACGCCGAACGAGGTCATGGACGACGACGCGGTCAAGCAGCGGCTGATCGGCATCCGCGAGCAGATTCTCGCAGGAGACGAGTTCGGGCCGATCGCGCGCGCGATCTCCGAGGATCCGGTTTCGGCGGCCGACGGCGGCGACCTCGGCTGGATCGGCCCGGGCACGTTCGTGCCGGAGTTCGAGCAGAAGCTCGCGGAGCTCGAGATCGGCGAGGTCAGCGAGCCGTTCCGCACGCGCTTCGGCTGGCATATCGTCGAGGTGACGGATCGGCGCTCGCACGATATGACCGACGAGCTGAAGCGCCAGCGGTGCGTCGTGCAGATTCGCGCGAACAAGGCCGAAGAGGAGCGCGAGCTGTGGCTGCGGCGCCTGCGCGATCAGGCCTTCGTCGACATCAAGATCTGAGACGCGCGCGCCGCGCCCGCGAAATCGCGTGGGTGCCCAAGCCCGGCCGCGGCGCGCGGGGGCCGGAGGTGGCCGCGAGATGACCGAGCCTCTCCCGACGATCGTCGTCACGTCCGGCGAGCCCGCGGGCATCGGCCCCGATCTTTGCGCGATGCTCGCGACGCACGACCTCGACGCGCGCATCGCGGTGCTGGGCGACGCGGATCTGCTGGCGGCGCGGGCACGCATGCTCGGCCTCGCCGTCGAGATTTCGATCGTCCGCGACGCCGCGGACGCGCCCCCGCACCGCCGAGGCGCGCTCGCCGTCGTTCCCGTTCCCGCCCGAGCCGTCCCGGTGCCGGGCGAGCTCGACCTCGCGAATGCGGGGTACGTGCTGGAGCTGCTCGAGCGCGGCTGCGACGCGTGCGTCTCGGGCTCGGCCGACGCGCTCGTCACGGCGCCGGTGCAGAAGAGCGTGATCACGAAGGCCGGCATGCCGTTCTCCGGGCATACCGAGTTCCTGGCGGAGCGCACCGGCGCGCCGCTGCCGGTCATGATGCTCGCGTCGGAAACGCTTCGCGTCGCGCTCGTGACGACGCATCTGCCGCTCTCGGCCGTGCCTGGTGCGATCACTGCGGAGCGGCTGGAGCGCACGTGCGAGATCGTCGATCGCGATCTTCGCAGCCGGTTCGGCATCGGGTCGCCGCGCATCCTCGTGCTGGGACTCAATCCGCACGCGGGCGAGCAAGGCACGCTCGGCACCGAGGAACGCGACGTGATCGAGCCCGCGCTCGAGCGGCTGTCGCGCAGAGGCCTCGCCGTGCACGGCCCGGTCGCCGCCGATACCGCGTTCACGCGAGAGTCGCTCGAGCGCTGCGACGTCGTGCTCGCCATGTATCACGATCAAGGCCTCGCGCCGCTCAAGGCGCTCGCGTTCGGCGGCGTCGTGAACGTCACGCTCGGGCTGCCGATCATTCGCACGTCGGTCGATCACGGCACGGCGCTCACGCTCGCGGGGACCGGCCGGGCGCGGCCGGATAGCCTGCTCGCGGCGATTCGGCTCGCGCGCGAGCTCGGCCTCCAGGCTCGCGGCACCGCGTGAGCGGCGCCCAGCGGCACGACGGTCGCCTTCCGGCGCGCAAGCGCCTGGGACAGCATTTTCTGCACGATCCGCGCGTGATCCGGCGTCTCGTCGAGACGATCGACCCGAAGCCGGACGATCTGCTCGTCGAGATCGGCGGAGGGCTCGGCGCGCTGACCGCGCCGCTGCTGGAACGCGTGCGCACGCTGCACGTCGTCGAGATCGACGAGCGGCTCCACGCCGGGCTCGAACGGCTGTCGACGCCCGAGCACCGCCTCGTGCTCCATCGCGCGGACGCGCTCGAGTTCGATTTCGGCGCGCTCGCGTCCGCCGAGCGGAAGCTGCGCGTGACCGGCAATCTGCCGTACAACATTTCGACGCCGTTGCTCTTCCATCTGCTCGAGTTCCGTTCCGCGATCGAGGACATGCACCTGATGCTGCAGAAGGAAGTCGTGACGCGAATGACGGCGAGCCCCGGATCGAAGGACTACGGCCGTCTGACCGTCTCGCTCGCGCAGTGGCTCGACGTCTCGCGCTGCTTCGACGTAGGCCCCGGCGCGTTCTCGCCTCCGCCGCGCGTCTGGTCGAGCGTCGTGCGTCTCGTGCCGCGCGCGAGCCCGCGGTTCCCCGTCTCGGAGGAGCGGCGCTTCTCCGAGCTCGTCGCGCATCTCTTCTCGATGCGGCGCAAGACCCTCGCGCGCGCGTTGAAGGGCCGCATCGGCGAAGCGGACGTCGCCGCGCTCGGCATCGATCCGAAGGCGCGACCGGAGACGCTCGCGCCCGAGGACTTCGCGCGTCTCGCCGAGCTTTGGCCGGAGACGCGGCGATGACGCTTTACGCAATCGGCGATCTCCAAGGCTGCGCCCGGCCGTTCGACGCGCTGCTCGAAGAGATCGGCTTCAATCCCGAGCGCGACCGGCTCTGGCTCGTCGGCGATCTCGTGAACCGCGGCCCGGACTCGCTCGCGACGCTGCGCCGCGTGATCGAGCTCGGCGACGCGGTGACCACCGTGCTGGGCAACCACGACCTGCACCTCCTCGCGGCCGTCGCGGGCGTGCGCAAACCGCGGCCGGGCGACACGTTCGGCGACGTGCTCGCCGCGCCCGACGCGCGCGAGCTCGTCGAATGGCTGAGGCACCGTCCTCTGCTCCATCACGACGCGGCGGCGCGGCGCGTCCTCGTGCACGCCGGCATCCCGCCCGCGTGGAGCATCGAGGACGCGGAACGCGAAGCGCGCGCCGTCGAAGCCGCGCTGCGCGGAAGAAAATGGCGCGATGCGCTCGCGGGGATGTACGGCAACGAGCCGCGCAGGTGGTCGCCGGATCTCGAAGGCACCGCTCGGCTTCGCTACACGATCAACGCGCTCACGCGCATGCGTTTCTGCGCGCCGGACGGCGCGCTCGATCTCGAACGCTCGGGTCCGCCCGACGACGCGCCGAAGGGCCTCGTGCCGTGGTTCGACGTGCCGACGCGCCGGACGAAGGACGTGCACATCGTCTTCGGCCACTGGTCCGCGCTCGGCGTCGTCACGCGCGACGATATCACCGCGCTCGACAGCGGGTGCGTCTGGGGCCGCGCCCTCACCGCCGTGCCGCTCGACCCTCCGGGGCCGCCGATCGCCGTTCCCTGCTCGGGCCCGAAGAAGGCGAAGAAAGGGTGAACGGCGAGGACTCGTTCAGACGGCGATCGGCGCTTTGATCGACGGGTGCGCGACGTAGTCGACGATCTCGAAGTCCTCGAAGCGGTACTCGTCGATCGACGGCGGCCGGCGCTTGATCACGAGCCGCGGCAGCGGCAGCGGCTCGCGCGTGAGCTGCAGATCGGCCTGCTCGACGTGGTTCAGATAGAGATGGCAATCACCGCCGGTCCAGACGAACTCGCCCGGCTCGAGATCGGTCTGCTGCGCGACCATGTGCGTGAGCAGCGAGTACGACGCGATGTTGAACGGCACGCCGAGGAACACGTCGGCGCTGCGCTGATAGAGCTGGCACGACAAACGGCCGTCGGCGACGTAGAACTGGAACAGCGCGTGGCACGGCGAGAGCGCCATTCTTTCCAGCTCGCCCACGTTCCAGGCGCTCACGATGATTCGGCGCGAGTCCGGGTCGTTGCGAATGAGCTCGATGACGCGCTTGATCTGGTCGATCTCCCGGCCGTCGGCGGCCCGCCATCTACGCCACTGCGCGCCGTAGATCGGACCGAGATTGCCGTTCTCGTCGGCCCACTCGTCCCAGATCGTCACGCCGTTCCTGTTCAGATACTCGATGTTCGTGTCGCCGGCGAGAAACCAAAGAAGCTCGTGAATGATCGAGCGCAGATGCAGCTTCTTCGTCGTCACGAGCGGGAAGCCTTCGGCAAGATCGAAGCGCATCTGATAACCGAAGATGCTGAGCGTGCCCGTCCCGGTGCGGTCGCCCTTCTGAGTGCCGCGCTCGCGGATCGTGCGCAGCAGGTCGAGATATTGTCTCATCGGCCGTCCTCCATGCGGCGATTCGATCGCGCGCCGTCGCGTGCGCGATAGGCGAGAACGAGAAGCACGGCGCCGGCGACGATCATCGGCGCGGAGAGAAGCTGTCCCTGCGTCAGCCAGCCGAACGCGATGTAGCCGATATCGCGGTCCGGCTCGCGCACGAACTCGACGGCGAAACGAAACACGCCGTATAGCAGCAGAAAGAGTCCCGAGATCGCCTTCGTCGGCCGCGCCTTCAGCGAGAACGTGAACAGCACGACGAACAGCACGAGCCCCTCGAGGAAGGCCTCGTAAAGCTGGCTCGGATGGCGCGCGACGCCGTTCACGATCATCGCCCACGGCGCGTTCGGATCGGTCGGGACACCCCAAAGCTCGCCGTTGACGAAATTGCCGATGCGCACGAAGCCGAGGCCCGGCGCGACCCACGGCGCGATGAAATCGGTCAGCTCGAAGAAGCGCCGGCGGATCCTGCGCGCGAGAAGCCCCATCGCGACGAGCACGCCGATGAGGCCGCCGTGGAACGACATGCCGCCCTGCCAGATCGCGAACAAGCTCAACGGATCCTCGAGCAGCCCGTCGAAGTTGTAGAGCAGCATGTAGCCGACGCGTCCGCCGACGATCACGCCGAGCGCCGAGTAGAAGACGACGTCGTCCACCTGCGCGGGCGTGACCGGGGCGTCGGCGCGCTTCGCGCGATGGCGCGCGCCGAGCCAGCCGACGAAAAAGCCGAGCAGGTACATCAGCCCGTACCAGCGAATCTGGAGCGGGCCCAGCTCGAAGGCGACCGGATCGAAGTTCGGGTAGACCAAGGCTCTTCGCCGCGATGCGGATGGCCCGCAGTTTAGCCGCGCCCTCGTCGGGCGTCAGCCCGATCGAGTAAGCTTCGTTCGTCGTGACTCGTTCCCCCTACCCTTGGCCGCGCACGATCGTCCACGCCGACATGGACGCGTTCTACGCGGCCGTCGAGCAGCTCGACGACCCGTCACTGCGCGGCAAACCGATCCTCGTCGGGCCGCCGTGCGCGCGCGGCGTCGTGCTGACGGCGAGCTACGAGGCGCGGCCGTACGGCGTCGGCAGCGCGATGCCGATGGCGCTCGCGCGGCGCCGCTGCCCGGACGCGGTCGTCGTGCCGCCGCGCTTCGAGCGCTACCAAGAGATCTCGCGCGTCGTGATGCGCGTCTTTCGCGAGTTCTCTCCCGCGGTCGAGGCATTGAGCCTCGACGAGGCGTTCCTCGACCTAACCGGCACGGAGCGGCTGCTCGGCCCCCCCGAGGCCGTCGGCCGGCGCTTGAAAGATGCAGTGCGCGAGGCGACCGGCGGGCTCGACGTATCGGTCGGCATCTCGTCGACCAAGTTCGTCGCGAAGGTCGCGAGCGGGCACGCGAAGCCGAACGGCCTCGTCGTCGTGCCGCCGCACGGGGCCGCCGAATGGCTCGCGCCGCAGCCCATCGACCGTCTATGGGGCGTCGGCGCGAAGACCGCCGCGCGGCTCCAAGCGCTCGGATACGAGCGCATCGGCGATATCGCCGCGGCCGATCCCGACGCGCTATGCGCCGCGCTCGGCGGCGCGCTCGGCCGCAAGCTCCACGCGCTCGCGCGCGCCGACGATCCCCGCGAGGTCGTGCCGTCGCGCGAGGCGAAGAGCATCGGCTCGGAAGTGACGCTCGAGTCGGATACGCGCTCGCGCGAGACGATCGCGTTCCATCTCCGGCGGGAGGCGGACAAGGTCGCGCGGCGGCTGCGCAAGGCGGGGCTTTCGGCACGCGGCGTGCGCGTGAAGCTGAAGCGCGCGGACTTCAAGCTGCTGACGCGCCAGCGCATGCTCGCTGCGCCGACGGACATCGCGGACGAGCTCCATCGCGCCGCGATGTCGCTCCTCGACGCGTTCGGGCCGCTCCCGCCGATCCGACTCGTCGGGCTCGCCGCGTTCGAGCTCGACCGCACCGAGCACGGCGGCCAAGCGGAGTGGATCTCGCCGCGCACGCGCACGCGCACCCGCGCGCTCGAGGTCACGCTCGACAAGCTCGCCGAGCGCTTCGGCGAGGGTGCGGTCGTCCGTGCGTCCGCTCTTCGTTACGAAGAGCGCCTGGGTCTCGGACCGAACCTCGACTTCCTGCGCGACCCCGAAGACGCATAACGCCGATAACCCGCCGCGCAGCCTTCGTGCCGGACGGACGGGCACGCATGTTGCTATAGTGCGGGAATGGCGAACGAGCTTGCGCGCGAGACGAGCCCTTACCTGCTGCAGCACGCCGACAATCCGGTCGACTGGCTGCCGTGGTCGCGCGCGGCGTTGGAGAAAGCGCGCGCCGAGAACAAGCCCATTCTGCTCTCGATCGGCTATTCCGCGTGCCATTGGTGCCACGTGATGGCGCACGAGTCGTTCGAGGATCCGGAGACGGCCGAGCTGATGAATCGGCTCTACGTCAACATCAAGGTCGATCGCGAAGAGCGGCCGGATATCGACAAGATCTATCAGACCGCCCATCAGCTGTACACCGGCCGCGCGGGCGGCTGGCCCTTGACCGTCTTTCTGACGCCGGACACGCACGTGCCGATCGTGGTCGGCACTTATTTCCCGAAGGAGCCGCGCTACGGCATGCCGTCGTTCAAAGACGTGCTGATCCAAGTCGAGGCGTACTATCGCAACCACGGCAGCGAGATCGCGGCGCGCGGCTCGGCGCTGCTCGAAACCTTCGCGAGGATCGAATCCGGCGAGACGGCAAATCGCGCGGCGCCGAACGCGGCTCCGCTCGCGGCCGCGCGCGAGCATCTGCTCGCATCGTTCGATCGCGAGCACGGCGGCTTCGGCGGCGCGCCGAAATTCCCGCGCGCCGCCGCGCTCGAGCTGCTGCTCGAGCAATCGCGGCGCGTCGCGGGCGAGCAAGGCCGTGAGCTCGCGCACGTCGTCGTGCACACGCTGAAGAGAATGGCCGAGCGCGGTCTCTACGATCATCTCGGCGGCGGGTTCTTCCGCTACAGCGTGGACCGCCGTTGGTCGATCCCGCATTTCGAGAAGATGCTGTACGACAACGCTGCGCTGCTCGCGCTGTACGCGGAAGCGGCCGCGGCGACGGGCGACGCGTCGTTCGCGCGGACCGCGGTCGAGACCGCGGAATTCTTGCTGCGCGAGATGCGGGATTCGGCCGGCGGGTTCTACTCGACCCTCGATGCGGACGCCGACGGGCGCGAGGGCGGCTATTACGTTTTCACGCCGGAAGAGCTCGACGCGGTCCTCACGCCCGCCGAAGCGGCTGTCGCGAAGCGCGTTTTCGGTCTCGACCGTGATCCGAATTTCGTCGATCCGCACGACGGCGTCGCGGCCTGGCATCTCGAGATCGTGCGGCCGGTCGCCGAGATCGACGACGGTCGCGCGCCGTCGCTCCTCGAGAGCGCGAGGCGGAAGCTCCTCGAGGCGCGCGAGAAACGCGTGCGGCCCGGTCGCGACGAGAAGATTCTCGCGGGCTGGAACGGGCTCGCGATCCGCGCGCTCGCGACGGCCGGACGCCGCCTCGATCGCGCGGATCTCGTAGATGCGGCGACCGAGGCCGCGGATTTCGTGCGCGAGCGGCTATGGCGCGGCGGGCGACTCCTCGCGACGTACAAGGACGGCCGCGCGCGCTTCGCCGCGTATCTCGACGACTACGCTTTCGTCGCCGACGGGCTGCTCGCGCTGCTCGAATGCCGCTGGCGCGCCGACGACCTGTCGTTCGCGATCGAGCTCGCCGAGACGGCGCTCGAGCATTTCGAGGACGAGACGCACGGCGGCTTCTTCTTCACCGCCGACGACCACGAGCAGCTGATCCACAGGCCGAAATCGTACGCGGACGAAGCGGTGCCGTCCGGCAACGGCGTGCTGTGCAAGGTGCTGTTGACGCTCGGCCACGTTCTCGGCGAGACCCGCTACATCGACGCGGTCGAGAGAACGCTCACGGCCGCGATGCCGCTCCTCGCCGAGTTCCCGGATGCGCACGCGACGATGCTGCTCGCGCTCGATCGATTCCTCGGGCCGCAGGAGGTCGTGATCGTGCGCGCGAAAGACGCGGAGATCGATGCCGCGCGGCGGCTGCTCGCGCGAGACTATCGGCCGCACCGGGCGAGCTTCGTGATCCCGAACGGCGTCAGCGATCTGCCGGGGCTCCTCGCGGAGCGGAAAGGCGGCGACGATACGATCGGCTATGTATGCCGTGGCACGAGCTGTCTCGCCCCGACCGTGGGGCTCGACGCGTTGCGCGCGGCGCTCTAACGGCGGCCTGCGCCGATCACAGCTCGACGCGGCGCCACTCGTAGCCTTCGCGGCGCAGCTCGTACGTCGCCCAGTAGTGGGGATCCGGCTTCAGCGTGATCACGTCCGGCACGTCGTTCCAATCGACGACGTTGATGCGCACGGCCTCGCGTCCCTCGAGCCGCTTGATTGCGTCCACGAAGGCGTCGAGATTCGGCGTCGGCAGACCGTCGACCGCGACGATGCGCCGGCCGGCGTAGAGCCCGTAACGGCTCGCCGGCGAGCCGTAGCCGAAATACGAGACGTACACGCCGTTCGGCTCGATGCCGCGCTGCACCGAGAGCGGGCGGTGCGGCTCTTGGAGCAGCGCGCCCGCCCACGAGACGACCCGGTCGATGCCGTCGCTGTCGAGCGCGACGGTGCGGATCGTTTGCGTGAGCTCGCGGCCGTCACGGAACACGGTGACCGTGACCTCGGGCCGCTGCGACGCCCTCTCGGCCTCGCGGAACGTGTTCACGAGCTTGCCGTCGATGCTGAGCAGGATGTCGCCCGCGCGCAGGAACTCCGCGGCCGGCGACCCGCCGACCGTGCTCGCGACCGCGAGCAGCTCGCGCCGCGTCGGGTTGTGCGCCTCGTACCGCTCGGCCCAATGGTCCGGCAACGCGAGCTTGCGCGCCGTCGCGAGCGGCATCATCCGCCACTCGACCTCGAGCGAGCGGATCGGCTCGCCGCCTCTCATGTGCCGCAGCATGTCCGCGATCAGCTCGCCGTGGATACCCATGTTGACCTGCGCGAGCTCGCGCCCGCTGTCGATCGCGAAGCTCGCCCAGTGCGCGAGCACGCGGCCTTCGTCGTCGATGATCACGCCGTCGAAGTCGGCTGGGCCGTTGACGAGCGATACGACCTCGAGATTCGAATCGCGGAAACGTAACGTCCGCGACAACGGGAAGTTCGCTTCGGTGATCGACGCGATCTGCGCCGTCTGCGATAGCACGTTGTGATCGGGCGCGAGCCCGACCACCGTGACGACTCGCCCGGGAACGAGCGGCTCGGTCGCGATCTCCGCGCTGCGCACGGGCGTCGACCCGATGAGCTTCGGGTCGTACGAGACGATCGCGAGATTGTGCAGCGGATGGATGTATTCGACGCGGCCGGGAATCTCGACGGAGCCCGCGAACGTGATCTGGACGTCGCCGAGCGCGACCGGCACGGTGTTCCGGTCGACGAGCACCCAGCCTCGCTCGGCGTCGACGACGAGCCCGGTGCCGTAGTAGTAGCGATCGGACACGCCGGAGACGGTATACGGCATGCTGAAGTTCACGAGCACGAGCGACGGCACGATCTTTTGCAGCCGCGGATCGGATTGCTCGGGGAACGTCGTCTCCCGCACGGGAAGCGGCGTCGCGGCCGGCGCTTCCGGCAAATCGCGGCACGGCCAGAGGCCCGTCGCGTCGTCTCGACGGCAGCGCTGCGCCGGAAACCAGCTGCGGTAATTCGTGATGATCCGCTGCCGCTCGGTGCGCGGATCGTCGAACGTGAGAAATCGCACGCTGACCTGCGCGCGGTCGGGGATGCTCGTCAACGCCTGCTCGAGATCGTCGAGATTCTCGATGCGGCGTCCCGCGACCTCCGTGATCAGGCTCGCGCGCGGGATCGCCGCCGAGCCGAACACGTAGCCGGGGCTCGCGACGTAGACGCCGGTCACCGGCCGGTTGAAATGCCGCGCCTGCTGATATGAAAGGTTGTGCAGGATGCCGTCGCCGTACTCGATGTATTCGTCCGGCGTGACCGCGTGCAGATCGTCGACGACGATCTCGTGCGTCAGCCGCTCGCCGCCCCGCTCGACGACGACCGTCACGGTCTCGCCGACCTTCGAGTCGAGCGCCGCGGCGAGCGGCACGAATTCCGGCATCGGCTTGCCGTCGATGCTGATCAGCACGTCGCCGGGCGCGAGCGCGCGCGAGGCGCGCGAGCCGGGAATCACATGCTCGACGACGAGCATTCCGGTCTGACGCGGAAACGCCTCGCGCATCATCCGCTCCGTCTCCTCCGAGAGCCCCAGGCGACGCAGCTCGGCGTACGGCGTGTGCACGAATTCGGTGAGCAGCGTGCCGCGCGGCACGTCGAGCCCGCGGCGGAGCCGCTCGAGCGCGACCTGCACGCGATCGAGCGGCAGGAAGAAGCTCGATGACGCCTGCGTATTCGCGCCGGCGTTCAGCGCGACGACGCGCCCTTCGATATCGACGACGGGCGAGCCCGACGATCCTCCGGACGTTCCCGACGCGGCCTGGAGATAGAACGTGTTGAAGTCGTTGTAGTTGCCGCGGCCGTAGTTCGGCGCCTGTCGGTCGAGGCGCGCGATCGTGCCCGCGAGGATCGACAGCCGCTCGCCGGCGTCGTTACCGATGACGCGAATATCACGACCGATCTGCGCCGCTTCCGGCACGAGCGGCAGCTCCGCCGGCTCGATGTACTTGAGCTCGGACGGGTCGTAGCGGAAGAAGCCGAAATCGTGGATCGGATCGCGGTAGACGGGATAGAGATCGACTTCCTCCTGGTTCAGGAAGATCGCCTGCGCCTTCACCGGGCCGGGGGTGACGACGTGGCGGTTCGTGAGGATCAGCCCGTGCTTCGCGTCGACGACGAATCCGGTCGCCTGCGTCGACTGGTTTCGCTCGGTGTCGAAGGCCCGCGTGCTGTCGACGTGTATCGCGACGACTCCGCTCGCGATGCGTTCGAGGGTTCGGTTCCACGCCGCTTCCTGAGCCGCGAGCGGCGCCGCGATCAGCATCATTACCGCCCACCACGGCGCGGATCTCGTGAGTTGCGTCATATCGTCAACGACCCTGTAGAAGTGCGGACCGGCCGTCCGTCAGACCGTCGAATCGCGGATTCGCTCCGAAGCGGCCGGAAACCGCCGAGATCATGCCGCGGCTCGGTCGTCGGTGCCGCGGTAGCCCTCACAATCCAGGTGAAGGCCGAGCGCGCGCCGCGCGAACCACCGCTTCGCCGGTCCCGCCGTATCGACCACCGAGAGCCCGACGGCACGGAGCACGGCGGCCGCACCGGGCAAACGGAACAGATGATGCAGCGCATCGAGCGCGACGAGCATGTCGACGTTGTCGGCCTTGCGGCGGCGCTCGTAGCGCCGCAGCACGGCGAGATCACCGACGTCGAGACCGTTCACGAGCGCTCTGTCGATTTCCCCCGCCAGACACGCCGCGTCGGCGAGCCCCAGATTCATGCCCTGCCCGGCGAGCGGATGAACGACATGCGCGGCGTCGCCGACGAGCACTCCCCGCGGACAACAATAGCGCATCGCGTGCAGGACTTGGAGCGGGAAGCGGCCCCGCGGGGAGATCGGGCCGAGCCGGCCAAGCACGCGGCCGGTCGCGTCCTCGAGCGCCGCGATGAAGTCTTCGTCGGATGCCGCGGCGAGCGCCTCGGCACGCGCGGTCGGTAACGACCAGACGACGGAGCTGCGGCCGTCCGCGAGCGGCAGCAGCGCGATCGGACCGCCGGGAACGAAACGCTGCCAAGCGGTGCGCTCGTGCGGCCGCTCCGTGACGACGTGCGTGACGATCGCATGCTGCCCGTAGCCGCGCGCGACGGTCGGCAACCCGAGCATCGTGCGCACCGGCGAACGCGCACCGTCGGCGGCGACGACGAGCTGCGCGCGCACGGTCTCGCCGTTGCTCAACGCGGCGACGACGGCGTCGCGCCGCACGTCGATCGCATCGATCGCCGTGCCGGTCACGACGCGGACCCGCGCCGAGCCCGCGAGCCGCTCGAGGAGGGCGTCGCGGATCAGCACGTCCTCGACGATATGGCCGAGATTCGGCTCGCCGATCTCGGCGCAATCGAACTCGATCGAGCCGAGCCCGCCCGGCGCGTCACCCTCCCACACGCGCATGCGCTCGTAAGGGCTCGCCCGACGTGCGGCGATCGGCGGCCATGCGCCCGCGCGGTCGAGCGCGTGTTGGCTCGAACGCGATAGCGCGTAGACGCGAAGGCCCGTCTCGGCGGGATTCCACCGCGGCGGCTCGTGCGGCTCGACGACGACGACGCGGCAGTCCCCGCGGCCGACGTCGAGCAGCCCCGCGAGCGTCAACCCGACCGGACCGCCGCCGCTGATCAGAATGGTCGGAACGCTCACGAGCCAGCGCCCTCGAGCGGCAAGCCGCGCGCAAGGCGCGGCAGCCTTCCGGCGATGCCCATCGTATGGTGGGCGAGCGATCGTTTCGCGCCCGGCAGCACGTCGAATGCCGCGAGCCCGAGCCCGCGGATCGCGCCGACCCCGGGTATCGACCATCCGAACAAGCCGACGAGCCCGTGCGTGAACCACGCGACCTTACGCTGGTCGCCCGCGCGCCATGCGCGATAACGCGCGGCGATGCTCGCGAAGGCATCGCCGCTTCGCCGCGCCTCCGCGATCAGCTCGGCGAGCGCAGCGACGTCGCGCAACGCGAGATTGAATCCTTGGCCCGCGACCGGATGCAACGTGACCGCGGCGTTACCGACGAGCACGACCGGCCCGCTACCGAGCGCATCGCTTCGCACTCGCCGCAGCGGATGCAGCGCTCGCTTCCCGATCTTGAGAATACGTCCGAGGCGATACCCGAACGCTTCCTGCAACGCGTCGCGGAACGCATCGTCCGGCAATGCCGCGACGCGCTCCGCTTCGCGCGACGGCAACGTCCACACGACGCCGACGCGCCCCCCGGGAAGCGGCAGCATCGCGAGCGGACCGCTTGGCAAGAACCGCTCGTACGCGACGCCGTCGTGCGGCTTGTCGGTCGTGACGTTCACGATCAGCGCCTGCTGCGCGTAACGGTCCTCGCGCGCACCGATGCCGAGCGCGGCGCGCACCGGGGACTCCGCGCCGTCGGCCGCGACCATCAAGCGTGCGCGGACCTCGACGCCGCCGTTCGCGTCGTCGATCCGCGCGCGAACGCCTTCGCCGTCGCGCTCGAACGAGCGGAGCGACGCTCGGCCGAGCAGCGCGAAATCCTTCGCCGTCGAAAGCCGCGCCCACAACGCCTCGCCGAGGCGTCTGTTCTCGACCGTATATCCCAGCGCGGCGACGCCTTCCTCCCGCGCGTCGATGCGCACGACCCCGAAACGGCCCCGCTCGGAGACGTGTATCGAGCGGATCGGCTCCGCGTCGCGCACGAGCGTGCGCCACAACCCGAGCGAAGCGAGGATGCGCTGCGAGCCGTTCGCGAGCGCCGTGACGCGCGCATCGAAGCTCGGCTGCTCGAGCCGCGACGGGTCGCGCGACTCGACGAGCACGGTGCGGCAGCCGATCGTGTCGAGCGCAACCGCGAGCGTCGAGCCGACGAGCCCGCCGCCGACGATCAGCACGTCGCAGTCGAGCCGTCGCTCCACGCGCTCCATGCCGTGCGTCATGCTGCCTTATCGACCGCCGTGCCGACGAGCCGCTCGATCTCGTCGGCGTCGACCGGAAGCTCCGCGGTGAGCACTTCGCAGCCGTCGCGCGTGACGACGACGTCGTCCTCGATGCGAATGCCGATGCCCCGCCAGGCTTTCGCCTTGCCGGTCGCGTCGGCCGCGACGTAGATGCCCGGCTCGATCGTCAGCACCATGCCCGGCTCGAGCAGACGCCACGCGTCGCCCACCTTGTAGTCGCCGACGTCGTGCACGTCCATGCCGAGCCAATGCCCGGTCTTGTGCATGAAGAAGCGCCGGTACGCCTGCTCCTTGATCAGCGTCGACAGCCGGCCGTTCAGGAGCCCGATCTCACGAAGGCCGGCGGTGATCACCCTGACCGCCGCATCGTGCGGATCGTTCCAATGGTTACCCGGCTTCACCGCGGCGATCGCCGCCCGGTTCGCCGCGAGCACGATCTCGTAGAGCTCGCGCTGACGCGGCGTGAAGCGGCCATTGACCGGGAACGTGCGCGTCACGTCCGACGCGTACATCTCGTATTCGCAGCCGGCGTCGACGAGGACGAGATCGCCGTCGGCGAGGACGGCATCGTTCGCCGTGTAATGGAGCACACACGCGTTCGCGCCGCCGGCGACGATCGGCGGATACGAGCACACGGCCCCGCGCCGCCGGAACTCGTGCACGTATTCCGCCTCGAGCTCGTACTCGCGCATCCCGGGCCGGCAGACGCTCATCGCGCGGCGGTGCGCGTCGATCGCGATGCGCGCCGCGCGGCGCATGACGGCGATCTCCGCGCGGCTCTTGAAGAGACGCGCTTCGTGCAGGAGATGATCGAGCGCGACGAGCTCGCTCGGCGCGCGGCCGCTTTGACGCTTCGCGTTCAGCGTCCTGATCCAATCGAGCAGCCGGCGATCGAACTCGCCGGCGCCGATCGAGTAGTAGACGCGCTCGCGCTGCTCGATCAGCCCCGGCAGGATCTCGTCGATATCGCCGATCGGAAAGGCGTCGTCGGCGCCATAGCGCTCGATCGCGCCGGCGGGACCGGCGCGCACGCCCTCCCACATTTCCTTGACCGGATCGCGCTCGCGACAGAACAAGAGATACTCTCCGCCGGGTCGGCCGGGAATCAGCACGGCGACCGCCTCCGGCTCGGGGAAACCGGTGAGGTAGTAGAAGTCGCTGTCCTGGCGATAGGCGAACGACGTATCGCGGCTTCGGATGCGCTGCGGGGCCGCCGGCAGGATGGCGATGCCGTCGGGGCCCATCGCCTCCATGAGATGCCGGCGCCGCTTCGCGTACTCGCGGGGATTCAAAGACGCTTTCCTTTTCTAACTGATCAATGCACCGTGCCGGACGCGTCGCCGGCGCGCTCGCCGAAATGCTCGAACACGAGCTGGACGCTGACCCGGACGTATTCCTTGAGCTCGGCGAGCGCGAATCCGGCCTGCGCGAGATCGTTCTCGTCGTCGGGGCCGAGCGTTGCACGGCTGATCTCCGCGAAGTCGCGCGCGATCTCCTTGACGGTCTCCTCCGCGTCCGAACGCCCGGAGTCCAGCTTCAGGCCGCCGAGACCGAGACCGGACAGAAAACCTTGGCACCACGCCGCGAGCGCGCGGACCTGCGCATCGAGAGGCTGCTCGTCGCCGGGCAACAGCGGCTCGAAAGTCATCTCGCCGTCGTTCAGCATGCGCCACGTCTCGTGCTCGACGGCGTGAAGCGCTTCACCGATCGGCGTCTCGCCGTCCTGTTGCCACTCCTCCAGTTGCTGCTCGAGCCAACGATCCGCGGCCGCGACTCCGCCGACGCACATGATTCCGCAGAGCCCGCCGTGCAGCTCGGCGAGCGTCGGCACGACGCCTGCCTCGGCGAGCGCCTCCGACAGAGTCTCGTATGCGAGCTTCTCTTCCATCACGACGCGTATGAAACGTTCGGCGTTTCATGCTATCACCGTCGACCGCGTTATTGACCCCCGAGCCCAGCGGGCTCTATATTCGCCGAATGAATCGGGAGCAGACCAACCAACGTATCGAGCTCGAGCTGAAGCGCCTCGAACGGCGTCTCGAAGAGTTGATCGAGGTCTGCGAGAAGCTTCGCGAGGAGAATGCGTCGCTGCGGCAAAGGCAGGAGGCGCTGATCGCCGAGCGTGCCGCGCTGCTGCAGAAGAACGAGCAGGTGCGCGGCCGCGTCGAGGCGATGATCGGCCGGCTGAAAGCGATGGAGCAAGCCTGATGAGCGATTCGATCGCTCGGGTGACGATCCGAATCCTCGAGAAGGAATATCACGTCGCGTGCCCGGTGGAGGAGAAGCCGGATCTCCTCGCCTCCGCGGAGCTGCTGAATCGCAAGATGCGCGAGATCCGCGATAGCGGCAAGGTCGTCGGACTCGATCGCGTGGCCGTGATGGCCGCGCTGAACCTCGCGAACGACTACCTGAAGACGAAGAGCGAGGGCGGGGAGCTGCAGAACATCGTCGCAACACGCATTCGAGCGATGCGAGAGCGGCTCGACGAAACGCTTGGACCTGCAAAGCAGCTGCCTCTATAGTGTCGGTTAGGGTGCTCCCTGCGGTGTTCGACACGAACCGGAACGTCTTTCGACCCTAAATCATGATCTTGGGGTTGTGTTCTGTCGGTGGTGTTGAGCAGACCCGGGTACGCCGGGAAGCCTGCAACTACCACGGCTTACCCCACCTGTTGCTCTGGTTCGAGAGCAACCGTTCGTGACGGCACAGGCGGGGAGCATCTCTTCCATCTCCGACGAGTCGGCTCGAGACCGTGAAGCCGCGCGTCGAGAGCGCGCGAACGTCCGTAAGGAGATGCGTCGCCTTCGCCGCTCGCTCGATGCCGAGCGACGCGCGGCCGGCGAGCGCGCGATCTGCCGACGCATCTTGAGTCTCGGCGTCTACCACAGGGCACGCACCCTCGCCGTCTACTACGCGTTCGACGGCGAGCCTTCGATCGCGCGAGTCGCGCGCGTCGCGGCGCGGCAGGGCAAGCTCGTCTACGCACCGGTCGTCGTCGGCGAGCGAATGTGCTTCGCGCCCGTCACCCCGAAAGGGCTGCTCCGACGCAACGTCTTCGGCATCGAAGAGCCGGCGCTCGCGGGGCAGGTCGATCCTCGCCGGCTCGATCTCGTGCTGACGCCCCTCGTCGCCTTCGATGCGCGCGGCGTCCGCCTCGGCGTCGGCCGAGGCTACTTCGATCGCGCCTTCGGCTTTCTGCGCCATCGCAAGTCGTGGACAAGGCCGAAGCTGCTCGGCGTCGCGTGGTCCTTCCAGCAAGCCGAGGCCCTCGAAGCGCAGCCGTGGGATATTCCGTTGTGGGGCGCGGTCACCGAGAACGCGTTCTTCCGATTCGCTCGCGCAGGCGACGCGACGGGGGGAGGCCGATGAAACATTGGCTCATGAAATCCGAGCCGGACGTGTTCAGCGTCGACGACTTGGCGGCATCTCCGGGACGGCGGACCTACTGGGACGGAGTGCGCAACTATCAGGCCCGCAATTACATGCGGGACGAGATGAAGCGGGGCGACCTCGCGTTCTTCTATCACTCGAACTGCGAAGAGCCGGCGATCGTCGGCATCATGAAGGTCGTCAAGGAAGGCTATCCCGATCACACCGCTTTCGATCCGCGGGATCCGCACTACGATCCGGCGAGCACGCCGGATGCGCCGCGCTGGTTCATGGTCGACGTCAAGCTCGAGCGCAAGCTCCGTCGACCGATCACGCTAGCGGAGCTCAAGGCGCACGCCGATGGCGAGCTCGCCGGCTTCAAGCTGCTCGCGCGCGGCAACCGCCTTTCCGTGTTGCCCGTGAGCGACGAGCATTGGGACTTCATACTGGGTTTGGAGTGACCGACGACGTGTTTCGCCACGCGTCTTCGCCGTCGAAACGCGACGAGAATGTGCGTCGATTCACATTCCCCGCGCTCGATGCGGGCGGCAGGATGCGCAAAAACGTATAACAGTCTGGAAATTTGGATGCTTTTATATATACTCAACGCCGTTTATCCCGACACGGAGACTACCCATGGCATCTACAAAGAAGACATCTGCGAAGAAGACGTCGAGCAAACGTAAGGCTCGTCGCAAGGTCGCGAAGAAGCCTGCCACGAAGAAGCGCGTAACGAAGAAGCGCGCGACGAAGAAGAAGGCCACGAAGAAGAAGGCCAAGAAGAAGGCGGCGAAGAAGAAGACCGCCAAGAAGAAGGCCGGCAAGAAGAAGGCCAAGAAGAAGGCTTCCAAGAAGAAGGCGACGAGGAAGAAGGCGACCAGAAAGAAGACTCCGGCGGCAACGCCGGTGGTGGGCGCCTGAAGACGTCCCTACCACACTTGGACGGAGAGCTTCGCTCACGTCAAAAGAAGTGCCCGCGAAAGCGGGCACTTTTTTTGTAGGGGGCACGCACGATGACGCAAGACGAGCAAAAACGACGCGCGGCGATCGCGGCGCTCGACTACATCGAGGATGGCATCACACTCGGCGTCGGCACCGGCAGCACGGTCGACTTCTTCATCGACGCGTTGCCCCGGCTCGCCCACAGGCTGGCGGCGGTCGTGTCGAGCTCGGAACGCTCCACGGCGAAGCTCGAGAGCCTCGGTATCGAGGTCAAATCGTTCGCCGAGATCGACCGGATCGATCTTTACGTCGACGGCGCCGACGAGGCGACGAAGCACCTGCACCTGCTGAAAGGAGGAGGCGGCGCATTGACCCGCGAGAAGGTGCTCGCCGGCGCGGCGCGGCGTTTCGTCTGCATCGTCGACGCGTCCAAGGTCGTCGGAACGCTCGGCCGCTTCCCGTTACCGATCGAGGTCGTGCCGATGGCCCGGTCGTTCGTCGCGCGTCAGATGATCAAGGCAGGGGGAGAACCGGTCTGGCGCAAGGACTTCGTCACCGACAACGGCAATATCATCCTGGACGTCCACAACTTGAAGATCGCGAATCCCCTCGAGCTGGAAACGCGCTTCAACCAGATACCCGGCATCGTCACGGTCGGGATCTTTGCCCACCGGGGCGCCGACGTGCTCGTGATCGGCGAGAAGGACGGCGTCCGCACGCTCGGGCGTTAGTCGAGCGCCGGCGAGCGAAGGCAGACGGGACATATAAATAAAGAAGCGGCGGGCTCGATGCCCGCCGCTCGGAGAGTTGGCTGGGGGACCAGGATTCGAACCTGGGTTCTCGGAGTCAGAGTCCGATGTCCTACCGCTAGACGATCCCCCAAGCGGTGTTCAGCTTAACCGCCCCGGACGGATATTGCCACCGTCCCACCGGCGAGACGGATTGGATGGGCCAAGCCGGCATGAAGCCCGGTGCGAATCGGGCCCGCGCGCCGGCCGACGTCTTCGTCGGGTATTAGCGCTTCGAGAACTGCGTCGCGCGGCGAGCCTTGCGCAGGCCGACCTTCTTGCGCTCGACCTCGCGGGCGTCGCGCGTCACGAATCCGGCACGACGCAGCGGTTGGCGCAGCGTCTCGTCATAGGCGATCAGCGCGCGCGTGATGCCGTGCCGGATCGCGCCGGCCTGGCCGGTGGTGCCGCCGCCGGAGACCGTCGCGCGCACGTCGAACTTGCCTTCGAGAGCGCTCGTGACGAGCGGCTGGCGGACGATCATGCGCGCGGTCTCGCGGCCGAAGAATTGCTCGAGCGGGCGGCCGTTGATCGTGATCTGGCCGCTGCCCGGCCGAAGGAAAACCCGTGCCGTGGCAGTCTTGCGTCGGCCGGTGCCGTAATAGTTCTCGGTAGCCATCGGGATCCTAGAGCTCCAACGGTATGGGCTGCTGCGCCTGGTGCGGATGCTCGGCGCCGCGGACGACCTTCAGCTTGCGCAGCATGCGGCGCCCGAGGGGATTCTTCGGCAACATGCCCTTCACGGCGAGCTCGAGCGCCCGCTCCGGAGCCCGTTGCAGCAGCTTCTCGAGCGACTCCGACTTCAGATTACCCACATAGCCGGTATGGCGATAGTAGATCTTGTCCTTCATCTTGCGGCCGGTCACGCGGATCTTCTCCGCGTTGATGACGACCACGTAGTCGCCGGTATCGACGTGCGGGGTATAGACGGGCTTGTGCTTGCCCCGGAGACGCCGCGCGATCTCGCTCGCGAGCCGACCGAGCGTCTTGCCGTCGGCGTCGACGACGTACCAGTCGCGGCGGACGGTCTCCGGCTTGGCGGAATATGTCTTCATCTTCGCAATCGATTGTGAGAGTGGCGCCGGGGCCCCGACGAAAGACGCAGAATCGTACAGGCAGTCCCTCGGACGTGCAAGCGACCGCCGCCCGGGACGCGACCGCACCTCCCGGCGCCGCCGGCCCCGCCCCCCCGGCCCGGCGCTAGAACGCGTACTCGAGCGCCACGGACGAGAAGCGGTCGGTCTTCGCAGAACCGGCCGGTACCGCGCTGTTGTGCTTGACGCGGTAGCTCAGGACCAGCGCGATATTGCCGATGATCCGCGCCCGCAGCGCGGAACGGGATTCCGTCATCGTGTTCGTCGAGCCGCTCTCGACGACGATCGACTGCTCGAAATCGGTCGTCTCGGTCATGACCCAGCGATAGTTGACGGAGCCGCGCAGGATCCGGTCATCCTCCTCCGTGCCGTCGCGCAGCTCGGATTGGCGAGCACCCGCACCGAGCCCGGCGTCGAGGAGGTGGCGTTCGCCGTCGAGAAAGCGCCGTCCGTAACCGATCGTCTGGGAGACCTGCTCCGCATAACCCGAGAAGCGGTCCCGCTTCCAGTCGAGCGCCGTGAAGAGGAAGTTGTGCTCGCCGAACGACCGTCGCGCCTCGTAACCGAAAAGGTACGCTTCGGCGGTCGTCTCGTCGTTCGTCGAGGCGCCGACGGCCGAGAGATTGAACGAGTGTCTCCAATCCGGAAGCGTATAGACGACCGAGAAGGACGCGTTCGTGCTCTCGCTCTCGGTGTTGCCGCTCGTCGCGAGATATCCGAGCGCCGCTTTGCCTGAGACCGAATCGGTTGCGGGCCCGCCGCCTTGCGCGGCCGCTGCATGTGGGAGGCACACGCATAGAGCGAGCGCCGCTCGACGCATGATCGACATCTGCTTTCCCGGAGCCTGGGCGACCGCGGCATGATACACATCGATCGCGGCGACGCCAGCCGAGAGCCTTTCGTTCGTCGCCGCATCGCGTCCCTACGGTCCTTATAATCTCGCGCATGACGACGAAGCTCACGGTGCAGGATCTCTTGATCGCCGCCGTCGACGAAGGGTTGCGCACGTTGACGGCGACCGCGCCGTCGTCGCGCCCGAATCCGGCGCGAACCGTGGAAGACGCGCCGCTCACGAGCGACGAGAAGCGCTTGAGCGCCGCGTTGATGCGCGTCAATCACGCCGGCGAGATCGCCGCGCAAGCGCTTTATGCGGGACAATCGATCGGCGCGCGCAGCACCGCGACTCGCGAGCAATTGCTGAATGCCGCACGCGAGGAACGCGACCACCTCGTTTGGTGCAAGGCGCGTCTCGACGAGCTCGGCGACCGGCCGAGCGCGCTCGGCCCGTTCTGGTACGCCGGCAGCTTCTGCATCGGCCTCGTCGCGGGATGCTTCGGCGACGAGCTGAGCCTCGGTTTCGTCGCCGAGACGGAGCGTCAGGTCGAGGCGCATCTCGACGACCACATGGGCCGGCTGCCCGCGGCCGACGAGAAAAGCCGCGCGATCCTGCGCGAGATGGCCGCCGACGAAGCGCATCACGGCACGACCGCCCGGCTCGCCGGCGGCAGACCGCTGCCCGGACCGGTCCGGATGCTGATGACCTTGGGCGGAGAAATCCTGCGGCGGACGGCGTATTACGTTTGATTTCCTTTACCGACTGATCCCGGTCACAAGAACTCGCTCCAAAGTTGCGAACTTACGGGAATTTGATTAAATACGGGATTAAGTCAAACCCGGAGCCCTCAAGATGGAAGAAGCACTTCGGCCGTTGAGCGACGTTCCCGCAATCAACCGGTTCTTGAGCTATTGCCGAGTCAGGACCGTGCCGGCCAAGACGGTCATGATTCACGCAGGCGATCTGCCGGATGTCCTCTATTACATTGTCGACGGCTCGGTCGAGGTGATGATCGAGGACGAGGACGGCAACGAGATGGTCCTCGCCTACCTCAACAAGGGCCAGTTCTTCGGCGAGATGGGCCTGTTCCACGAGCAGCCGCAGCGCAGCGCCTGGGTGCGGACGCGCACCGAAAGCGAAATCGCGGAGATGACTTACGCGAGGTTCCGCCAGCTCGCGTCGGAGAGCCCGGGCCTGCTCTTCGAGCTCGCGACGCAGCTCGCGACCCGCCTCGACCGCACGAACCGCAAGCTCGGCGACCTGGCCTTCGTCGACGTCACGGGCCGCGTCGCCCACGCGATCATGGACCTGTGCCGCGAGCCGGATGCGATGACGCATCCCGAGGGCATGCAGATCAAGGTCTCGCGTCAGGAGCTTTCGCGCCTCGTCGGCTGCTCGCGGGAGATGGCGGGCCGCGTTCTGAAAGTGCTCGAGGATCAGGGTCTCGTTCGCGCGAACGGCAAGACGATCGTCGTCTTCAACGCGCGTCGCGATCCTCCCAAAGCGCGTCGTCCGCAGCTGCAGCGCGTCTGATCTCACGCCGGCGGACCGGGCCGCCGGCGTGGCGACGCATCATTTCATCGACCGGTGCGTCTTGATCCGGTCGTACGCCGCACGGATCTCGTGCGTTTTCTGCTCCGCTCTCGCCCTCTCCGCTTCGGACAATCCGCGAGCCGCGAGCTTGTCCGGGTGATACCGGTTCATTAGGCGGCGGTACGCCCGTTTCACCTCCGCGTCCGACGCGCCGGCCCCGACGCCGAGAACGCGGTAGGCCGACTCGAGCTCCGGCGCCGCACCGATCGTTTCGGTCCTCGCAGACCCGCGGCGGAGCTCTTCCGCGCGAACGAGCGCTTCGATCTGCGCGAGCTGTACGCGGCCGATCCCGAGCGCGCTCGCGATCCGCCAGAGCAACCGGCGCTTCGCGAGATCGACGGGACCCGACGCGATCGCCGCCTGCATCTGGATCTCGACGAACGCGCGCGCGAGATCCCTTCGCGCCTCGAGCTTGCGCGCGAGCTCGGCGAGCCTTTCCGCGATGGGATAGTCCGGCTGCTTGCCGGCGGTGAAGCACGCGATCGCCGCTTTGACCTGCTCGGGATTGAGCTCGAGCGTATGCATGATGCCGCGTGCTACGCGGATCTCCTCCTCGGAGACTCGGCCGTCCGCCTTCGCGACGCGGCCCATCAGCTCGAAAGTCGTCCGCAGGAAATGGTCCGCGACGTCCGGCGGCACGGGCCGAATCGCCCCTTGGCGGCCGAACGTGAGCCCTTGGTCGAGCCGGTGACCGAGCACCACGCCGAGCAGAAGGCCGATGGGTCCCGCGGCGGCGGCGCCGATCAGGCCCCCGAACGCCTTCCCTAGCCATTGAATGCCGGCGCTTGCGGCCGTCATGCGCTTGCTCACGTCGTTCGACCGATCCTTCGCGAACGGTTGCCTCGTTGCTGCTCGACGGCCATTATCTGGCGTTTTCGTTGCAACGCAATTCCGCGGCTCTCACCTTCCGAAAGTCCGTCCGCGAAAGTCATGAACGCACCACGTACGCCCCTTTTCGAATCGCGGCTCCATAGTCTGCCTCCGCCGAGGCGCGGCAAGGTTCGGGACATCTATCAGATCGACGATCGGCACCTGCTGATCGTCGCGACGGACCGCATCTCCGCGTTCGACGTCGTGCTGCCGGATCCGATCCCCGGCAAGGGCGTGTTGCTGACCGCGATATCGAATTTCTGGTTCGAGCGCCTCGAGCACGTGATTCCGAATCATCTGACCGGGATCGATCCGGCTTCCGTGCTCGGCGATCCGCGTGATCATGCCATCGTCGCGGGACGATCGGTCGTCGTGCAGCGGCTGAAGCCGTTGCCGATCGAAGCCGTCGTGCGCGGCTATCTGATCGGGTCCGGCTGGAAGGATTATTGTCAGACGGGCCGCGTATCGGGCGTCAGGCTCCCGCCCGGACTCGAGCTCGCCGAGCAGCTGCGCGAGCCGATCTTCACGCCGAGCACGAAGGCGGCGCCGGGCACGCACGACGAGAACATCACGATCGCCGAGGTGCGCGATCTCATCGGCGCCGAGCTCACGGCGCGCGTCGAGGAGGCGTCGTTGCGGCTCTATTCGGAGGCGTCCGCGTATGCTCGCGAGCGCGGGATCATCATCGCGGACACGAAGTTCGAGTTCGGCTTGACCGACGACGGCGAGCTGCGTCTGATCGACGAGCTCCTGACGCCCGACTCGTCGCGCTTCTGGGATGCCGCAACCTACCGCCCGGGCTCGTCGCCGCAAAGCTTCGACAAGCAGTACGTGCGCGACTATCTCGAGACGCTCGACTGGGACAAGAAGCCGCCTGGCCCGCATCTGCCCGCGGTCGTGATCGAGCGCACGCGGCAGAAGTATCACGAGGCGCTGCAGCGGCTCACCGGCAAGAGCCTCGACGCGTAACGCCGCGCCGCGCATCGACGCACGGTGTGCGGCGTGAGCATCGCGCGCCGAGCGTCGCGTAGGCCTGTTCGTGAAGAGTGTCGCGGGGCCGTTCGTCATGAACGGTCGGCATGCGGTGGTGAAGCGGGCGCGCTGCATCGCCCTTCGCGGGACCGCCGTGAATCCGTCCCTGGAGCCTGCGTCCGCGGCATCCCTGCCGCGGACGCTCCCGCGAAGGGCGATGCACCGCGCCCGCTCGATACGCCGCGGCGCTCATGACGAACGGCCTGAAAGCGCTTCGCGAGACTTTCCTAGTTGACGAAGCCGTTACGCGAACGTCGCTTGGATCAGCGGCGATGCGACTTCCGTCGCGACCGGGAGAGGGCGGCGCCGAGCGTTACTTGCCGGCGACGGTGAGCTTGTCGACGAGCACCGAGCCCGTGCGGATCGAGCCGCGCGTGTCGACGTCGGAGCCGATCGCGAGGATCGAGCGGAACATGTCCCTCAGGTTGCCCGCGACCGTCACCTCGTTCACCGGGTACGCGATCTTGCCGCGCTCGACCCAGAAGCCGGCCGCGCCGCGCGAGTAATCGCCCGTGACGGGATTCACGCCCTGCCCGAGGAGCTCGCCGACGACGAACGCCTCGTCGCACGACGCGATCAGCTCCTCCAGCGGACCCGCATTCGGCTTGACGATCAGATTGTGCACGCCGCCCGCGTTACCGGTCGTCTGCATGCCGAGACGCCGCGCCGAATAGCTCGACAGCAGATAGCCGCGCAGCACGCCGCGCTCGACGAGCATCCGCCGGCGCGTCGCGACCCCCTCGGCGTCGAACGGCGCGCTGCCGAGACCGCGGGGGATGAACGGATCCTCCTCCATGTCGACGAAGTCGGGGAAGATCCGCTCGCCGAGCGCGTTCAGCAGGAACGTCGATTTCCGATATTGACTCGTGCCGCGTATCGCGCCGAGAAAGTGCCCGAAAAGCCCGCGCGCGAGCTCGGGCGGATAGATCACCGGCACGACCTTCGTCTTCGGCTGCCGCGCGCCGAGCCGGCGCACCGTGCGTTTCGCGCACTCGCGGCCGACGTCCTCCGGCGAATCGAGATCGGTGAACGCACGCGCGGTCGTATACCAGTAATCCCGCTCGAGCGATTCGCCGCTCTTCGCGATCACGCTGCAGCTGATCGAATGGCTGCTCGACGGATAGCCGCCGACGAAGCCGTGGCTGTTCGCGTAGACCCGAACGCCCTCGCCCGTGTTCACGGTCGCGCCTTCGGAATTCTCGATGCGCGTATCGAACTCGCGGGCCGCGGTCTCGGCGCGCAGCGCGATCTCGGTCGCGGCGTCGACGGCAAGTCCGCTGGGAAAGTAAAGGTCGAGATCCGGTATCTCGCGGGCCATCAGCTCCGCATCGGCAAGGCCCGCGTACTCGTCCGGGGCGGTGAAACGCGCGATGCTGAGCGCCTTCGTGACGACGTCCTCGATCCCGCGACGCGAGAAATCGTTCGAGCTCGCGGTTCCCTTGCGCCGATCCTTATAGACGGTGACGGCGAGCCCCCGGTCACGCTGACGCTCGACCGACTCGAGCTCGCCCATCCGGACCGTCACGGACAGCCCTTCGTCATGGCTCACCGCCGCCTCGGCTTGATCGGCCCCGAGCCGTCGAGCGAGCTCCACGGCTTCCGTTGCCGCCCGCTCGAGCGCGTCCTTTACCTCTTTCGGGTCCATTCGGGCATTCTACCTGCTGTACAATGCCGCGATGAAACCGCTGGTCGGAATCATCATGGGGTCGGCCTCCGATTGGCCGACGATGCAGCATGCCGCCGAGACGCTCGATGCGCTCGGCGTCCCGTACGAGGTGCGCGTCGTCTCCGCGCACCGCACTCCGGACTTGCTCTTCGAGTACGCGTCGACGGCCGCGGCTCGCGGGCTCGAGGTGATCATTGCCGGCGCGGGCGGCGCCGCGCATCTCCCCGGCATGACCGCGGCGAAGACGCGATTGCCGGTGCTCGGCGTCCCGATTCGCTCCGAGGCGCTGAGCGGCATCGACTCGTTGCTCTCGATCGCGCAGATGCCGGCCGGCGTGCCCGTCGGCACGCTGTCGATCGGCAAGGCGGGCGCGATCAACGCGGCCTTGCTCGCCGCGGCGATTCTCGCGAACAAGCATCCGGCGGCCGCCGCGGCGCTCGAGAGCTATCGTGCAGCGCAGACCGCGGCCGTCCTCGAGCGGCCCGATCCTCGCGACACCGAATGAACCGAGCCGAGGCGCTCTAGTGCAGGCGAGAGTAGGCATCCTCGGAGCCGGCCAGCTCGGCCGCATGCTCGCGCTCGCGGGCTACCCGCTCGGCATCGAGTGCGTGCTGCTCGACCGCGACGAGCGCTCTCCCGGCGCGCAGGTCGCACGGTTCAAGGCGGCGGCCCTCGACGATGCGGAAGCGGCCGCGTCGCTCGCCGCGGAAGTCGACGTCGTCACCGTCGAGATCGAGAACGTGCCGGCCGACGTGCTGCGCGCGGCCGCGCGCCATGCGCCGGTGCATCCGCCGCCCGACGCCGTGGCCGCGGCGCAAGACAGGCTCGCGGAAAAAGAGCTTTTCCGCTCGCTCGGCATTCCCACCACGCCGTTCGTCCGCGTCGATACGTCGCACGATCTCGATCGGGCTCATCGGGAGCTCGGCCTTCCGCTCGTGCTGAAGGCCCGGCGGATGGGGTATGACGGCCGCGGTCAACGAATCGTTCGAAACGCGGAAGAGCTTCACGGGGCGTGGTCCGCGCTCGGCGAGGTGCCGGCGATCGCCGAAGCCTGGGTCGACTTCGATCGCGAGCTATCGCTCGTCGCGGTGCGCGGCGCGAACGGACAGCGAGCTTTCTATCCGCTGTCCGAAAACGTCCATCGCGACGGGATCCTCCGAATTTCGGTCGCGCCGTTCGAGGACGAGCGCCTGCAGCGGAACGCCGAGGAGCGCGTCGACGCGCTCATGCAGCGTCTAGACTATCGCGGCGTGCTCGCGCTCGAGTTCTTCCACGCGAACGGTGAGCTGCTCGCGAACGAGATGGCGCCGCGCGTGCACAACACCGGACACTGGACGATCGAGGGCGCGGTCACGAGCCAATTCGAGAATCACCTTCGTGCCGTGCTCGGCTGGCCGCTCGGCGACGCTTCGCCCCGAGGCCATGCGGCAATGGTCAACCTCCTCGGGAACCCGCCGCCGCTCGACGCGCTGCTCTCCTTACCCGGCGTGCACGTCCATCTATACGGCAAATCCCCCCGCCCGGGACGCAAGATCGGCCACTGCACGATCGTCGACCCGGACCGCCGGCGTCTCCTCGAGCGGCTGGCGGCGCTGACGAACGTGATCGAAGTCTCCCTACCGAATCCTACGCCTCGAAACCCCTAAGGGTTTGTATTAGGCTTCGGGAACAGCGAGCCGAAAAGAACACTGTGCATTCGGCGGCGCTGGTCGAGCACCGCCGGAATTCAAGGATGTATCGCGAGCTTTTTCGACTCAAAGAGCCGCCGTTCCGCCTGACCCCGGATCCGCAGTTCCTGTTCGCGAGCAAGCAGCACGCCCGCGCGAAGGCGTACATGGAATCCACGATCTGGCTCGCGGACGGCTTCGTCGTGATCACCGGCGACATCGGCTCCGGAAAGACGACGTTGATCGAGAGCTTCCTGAGCGAGCTTCCGGAAGACGTCGTGCTCGCTCACATCAATCAAACGCAGCTCTCTCCGGTCGAGCTCCTGCAGGCGATCCTCGTCGAGTTCGGTTTCGAGCCGTTCCGAATGAAGAAGATCGAGCTGCTGAAGGTGCTGCGCGAGTTCATGATCGAGCAGTACGCGGCGGGAAAGAAGGTTCTGCTCGTCATCGACGAGGCGCAGAACCTGAGTCGTCCCGTCCTCGAGGAAGTGCGCATGCTTTCCGGCATCGAGGCTCAGAAGGAAAAGCTCTTGCGCATCATCCTCGCCGGGCAGCCGGAGCTCTCGGAAAAGCTCGACTCTCCTCGTCTCGAGCAGCTCGCGCAGCGCGTCCGGCTGCGATTCCACTTGGGGGCGTTATCGCGCCGTGAGACGCACGAGTACGTCCAGCATCGGTTGAACGTCGCGGGCGCCGAAGGTCGGCGCATCTTCACGGAGGACGCGCTCGATCTCGTTTACCGTTATTCCGGCGGCGTGCCGCGCCTGACGAACATCATCTGCGACACCGCGATGCTTTGCGCGTTCGCCGAGGAGCGAGATACGGTCGACGCGAATCTCGTCAGGGCAGCGGCCGAAGAGCTTCAGTGGGTCGAGTACGCGTTACGCCCCCGCGACGTGAACACCGGCGCGACCGGCAAGTATCTCGGCCCCGCGGCGGCATCGCTCGCGTCCCTGGACCTGCTGTACGGCGACAAGCTCATCACGCACGTCACGCTTTCGCCGGGAAGGACGCTGATCGGCCGAACGTCCGACAACGACTTGCAGATCAAGAGCAAGTTCATCTCGCGGCATCACGCGCAGATCACGACCGATCGCTTTCGCTGCATCATCGAGGATCTGAACAGCACGAACGGGATATTCATCGATTCGCGCCGCGTCAAGCAGCACGTGCTTCGCGACGGCGACGTGATCCACATCGGCGAGCACAAGCTGATCTATCACGACGCGCGTCCGGCCGGCGAGGACCGGCAGGAGCAGTTCGCGAAGACGGTCCACATCCCGGAGGGATTGCGCATCGGCGAGCCGGACGATATGGACTCGCTCGAGGACGAGCCCGTTCGGTTCGGCGAAACCGCGGCCGACGGCAAGAGCAAGGCCGAGACCGGGTGACGCTCGCTCAGAGGCTTTCGTCGAACGCCGCACGGCTGCGGCTAGAGCGATAGTCGCGACGCTTCAGGCACAGCACGAGGCCGCCGGTCAGCGCGCACAATCCGACGACGACGAGCATGGACGACCACGCCTCGAGCTCGAGCACGAAGCCCACGATCACGGCGGCGAGCCCGGCGGCCATGTACACGAAAGGCAACGCCTCGTAGAGCGGCTTACTCAACCACATGGGATCAGCGCCGAGGAAGCTTGCACTCGGCTTCTAGCATATTACGCAGGAGCGAAGGCTCCCACGCGTCGATCGCGAGGCGACGAATCTCTTCCTTCGAGAGAGCGCGAAGAACCGAATCGTTCGTGCCGGCACGCCGCTGCGAGGCCGAGCGCGCGCCGCCGCGATGTGACGTCCGCTTGCGCGTCATCGTCGACCCCGGCTATGCCTCCTGCCGGTCGAACAGCAGAACCAGCCTCGTCAGCAGCGACGCGCGCAGTCCGTGCACGTCGAGGTCGGGCTCGGGCTGTAGCGCGGCGAGCATACGCTCTTCGCTCGGATCGAGGAGAGGACGTAAGAAGTCCGCCTCGGTCATCGTGTCGTCGAACGACATGACGTTCCCGTCGAGCATGTTCTCCGGACGATGACGATACTCGCCGCCGGGCTCGGCCGCAGTGATTCCCTTCACAGGAGCGGCCGCAAACGCTCGACATAACGTCGCGCGCGGGCGGCTACGCGTCCGTGCCGCCGACCGTCAGCGAATCGATCTTCAGCGTCGGCTGACCGACGCCGACCGGAACGGACTGCCCGTCCTTACCGCAGACGCCGATGCCCGGATCGAGCTCGAGGTCGTTCCCGACCATCGATACGCGCGTCAGCACTTCCGGACCGCTGCCGATCAGCATCGCGCCCTTCACCGGCCGCGTCTTCTTCCCCTTCTCGATCAGATACGCCTCGCTCGCCGCGAACACGAACTTGCCGGACGTGATATCGACCTGCCCGCCGCCGAAGTTCGGCGCGTAGAGACCGCGATCGACCGACGCGATGATCTCCTCCGGATCTCGATCGCCGGGCAGCATGTAGGTATTCGTCATGCGCGGCATCGGCGCGTACGCGTACGACTCGCGGCGACCGTTGCCCGTCGGCGCACGCTTCATCAGCCGCGCGTTCAGCTTGTCCTGCATGTAGCCCACGAGGATGCCGTTCTCGATCAGCGTCGTGCACGACGTGGGCGTGCCCTCGTCGTCGACGCTCAGCGAGCCGCGGCGGCCCGGCAGCGTGCCGTCGTCGACGACGGTGCACGCTTCGGTCGCGACGCGCTGTCCGATGCGATCGGTGAACGCGGACGTGCGCTTGCGATTGAAATCGCCTTCGAGGCCGTGGCCGATCGCCTCGTGCAGCAGCACGCCGGGCCAGCCGGGACCGAGCACGACGGGCATGTTGCCGGCCGGGGCCTGGACGGCTTCGAGATTCACGTTGGCCTGCCGCACGGCTTCGCGCGCGAGCCGCTCGGGCAGCCCGGTCCCGACGATCACGCCGAAATCCCCTCGCCCGCCGCCGCCGGCATAACCTTGCTCGCGGCGGCCTCTGTGCTCGACGATCACCGAGACGTTGAGCCGCACGAGCGGACGCACGTCGGCGGCGAGGACACCGTCGGACGTGCGGATCAGCACGAGCTCGTAGACGCCTGCGATGCTGCCGACGACCTGGATGACGCGCGGATCGAGCTTGCGGCAGTAGCGATCGAGCTCCGCGAGCAGCTCGACCTTCTTCACGTCGTCGAGCGTCGGCAAGGGATCGACCGCGGGATAGAGCGTGTGTCCGCGCACGCGGCTCGCGACTTTCACGCGGCCTTCGCCGCCGCTTCGCGCGATGCCGCGCGCGGCATGCGCCGCGTCGAGCAGCGATGCGATGTCGAGCTCGTCGGCATAGGCGAAGCCCGTCTTCTCGCCGACGATCGCGCGCACGCCGACGCCTTGATCGACGCTGAAAACGCCGTCCTTGACGATGCCGTCCTCGACGGACCAGCTCTCGTAACGCGTCGATTGAAAGTACAGGTCTCCGTAATCGAGCCGATGCGCCATCAGCTCGCCGAGCGCGCGATCGACGGCGGCGAGGTCGAGCCCGGCGGGCTCGAGCAGATCTCGCTCGACGACGGAAAGAGGATCCGTGGACAGATCGACGCGCGCGAGCGTGGGCGCAATCACAGACTGTGGCTGAATCATGGCTAGAGCTCTCGCCGATGCGCGAGCACCGGGAACTGTTGGCGGAGGCGTTCGAGTCCGATCATATCGAGTTCGGCCGCGACGATACCAGGGCCCTCCGGGCGCTCCGCGAGGACGTCTCCCCACGGACCGATGACCATCGAATGTCCATACGTCTTGCGTCCGCCGGCATGCTCGCCCCATTGACCCGCGGCAACGACATAGGCGAGCGATTCGATCGCACGCGCTTGCAGCAGCGGACGCCAGTGCACTCGCCCGGTCGGCACCGTGAACGCCGCGGGCACGACGATCACGTCGACGCCGAGCACGCCGAGCCGGTGGAACAGCGCCGGGAAACGCACGTCATAACAGATCGTCATGCCGATGCGGCCTAGCGGCGTCTCCGCCGCCACGACGCGCTCGCCGGCGAGGGTCGTCGCGGATTCCCGGTAGCTCTCGCCCGTCTGGCCCGGAATCTCGACGTCGAACAGATGGATCTTGTCGTAGAACGCGGCGACCGTACCGTCGGGCGACACAAGATACGACCGCGACGACGGGCGATCGTTCCTGTCGCGGATCGGAATCGTGCCGCCGACGATCCAGACGCCGTGGTTGCGCGCCGCGTCGGCCAAGAAAGCTTGCGCTGGGCCGTCGCCCGGAGCCTCCGCGGCCGCGATCCGCTCGGCGTCTTGCGCGCCGAGAAACGAGAAATTCTCCGGCAGCACGATCAGCTCGGCTCCTTGCGACGCCGCTTCGGCGATCCACCGTCCCGCCTCCGCCAGATTACGCTCGACGTCGCGCCCGCTGGTCATCTGTACCGCCGCTGCTTTCATCGTCTTTCTCCGACACGCACCGCTTCTTCGTGCGGCAGCTCGGCGCAGAGCCGCCCTTGCTCGATTTCTTCCGCCGACAGCCGCTCGACGATCGGCTCGTCCCAGCTGCCCGTGATGCAGTAGGACGCGCGCCCGATGCCCTTCAGCGGCTCCTTGAAGATCCGCGTGAAGATCAGAAGCGCCGCGCCGACGCCGGGACCGCCGATCAAGCCGCCGACCGTCGGCAGCATGTTCCCCGGCTCGGCGGTCACGACGGCATGCTGACTGTAGTCTCGATCGCGCAAGCCGATGCGGCCCGCCATGCCGATCTCGGCGACCGGACCGCTGACCTTGAAATCGTTCGTGTACGCGTTGCCGTCGATGATCGTGAATCCGCCGCCGAGCTCGTCGAACACGAGCCCCTTATTGAACACGTCGCGGAAGTCGAGCGCGAGACGCCGGGGCAGCAACGTGATGCTCATCAGCCCGACGACCCGCCCGGCGCCGGGATCGATATCGAGCAGGCTGCCGTCCTCGAGCCTGAGCTTGACCTCGCCGTCCAAGTGATCCATCCAACGATCGTTCGGCGCCCCGGGCCAACGAACGCTCGCGTTGATCTCCGCCATCTCGCCGGACGCGATCGGCTCGAGCGACAACGCTTCGAGCGCGCTCTTCACGTCCGTTGCGAGCAGCGTGAACTCGAGCTCGGTCGTCGGCCCCGACGGCCCTTCGAACCAGCCGCCGTTGCCGGACATCGAGAACGAAGGGCCTCGACTCTCGAACGACACGAGCTCGAGTCCGAGCGGCGTGGCGCGCACGTCGGCGCTGAGCGCGCCGAGCTTGCGGGCTCCGACGCGAAAATCCGCAGCAGTCAGATCGAGCCCGAGCCAGGCCCGCGGATCCAGCCGCCGGTCGCCGCCGCGAGGCGTGCCTTGTCGAGCGGCAGTGAGATAGAGCCGCTCCATGTCGGCGACGATCGCCGGCCGTCCACGCAGATCCCGCGGCACGCGCACGGATCCCGCGACCTGCGCGCTGTCGATATCGATCAGCCATGCGGTATCGCCGCGTCGGACGTCGAGCTGCGCCGCGCCGACCTCCTGGCCGAACGCCGCGAGATCCCCGATGTCGAGGCGCACCTCGGCGAGCAGCTCGTCGATTCCGCGCGCGCGGCGGCCGCCGCCCGCACGTGCGGCCGACCGGGCTTTGAGCAGCGCGGCCCATTCGTCGACGTCGAGCCGGCGCACGTTGCCGTAGATGCCGAGCCCGGCGGCGGGCGGTTCCGGAAGACTGCCGCCGAAGGCGAGCGCGCCGCGCGCGAGCTCGAGCCGATCGTCGCGTTTCTCGAGCGAGATCGCGAAGCGCCGCGTCGCGCCGTAATTCCCTTCGATATCGAGCCGCCGCGGCGCGACGGCGAAATCGAGCTGCAAGCTCGTCGGCTCCGAGGCCTGCTTCGCGAACGGCTCCGGGAGATTCAGCGCGAGCCCGGACAGATTCGATCGCACCTCGACGCGCAGCGGAGCGGACTCCGCTTCGCCGAGGCCGACGGACGGCAGCAGCAGAGAGCCGGACCAGCGCGTTTGCCCCGCCGCGAGCCCTTTGAGAGGCAAATCGAACGCGTCGATCACCGCGGCGGCCGTCACCTCGCCGTCGACGTCGACACGCGTGCGATAGCCGTCGACACCGGCCGGCGACACGCTCGCGGTTACGGGGCCGTCGAGAAAGATCGCCTCGATGCCCTGCGCGGCGACGCTGCCGTCGGCGAAGCGCAGAGTGCCGCGGATATCGCTCGCACGCGGCGCGAAGCCGTCGATCGAGAGCGCCCCCGAATCGATCGTGAGCGCCGCGTCGAGGCGGTATGCCGTCATGTCGAGCAGCGGCAGAGCGAGCTCGAACGCGACGTCGCCGGTGCCCTCGGGCGCGCTCAGGCGTTCGTAGCCCGGCCCGAGCTTCGCCGCGATCGGCGGAGAGCTCCGCAAGAACGTCAGGACCTCGTCGAGCGGGCCATGGGTCTCGGCCGCGAGCTCGAGCACCGGTCGACGCAAGTCCGGAATCTCGACGCGCACCTCCTCGGCGACATTGCCGAGCACTCGTCCGTTGCCGCGCGCGCTGAACGAGGCATTGCGAAACTCGATCGTGCCGTCGAGATCCTGCGCGACGGGCCAGTCGCTCACATAGCGAAGAATGCCGTTCTCGATCGTCGCGGTGACCCGGAACAGGCCCTCTCCAGCGTCGAACGGGAAGGCGGCGAGCGGACCTACGAACTCGAGATCGGCCCCGACGACCCGCCCGCCGCGAATCGCGCTGTCGAGCCACTCGACGGCGCGACGAGGCATCTTGCTCGCGGGCAGGTAGCGGCTCGCGGCGACGGCCGGAAAACCGTCGGCGCGCGCGGCAAGATCGAGCGTCGGCGAGCCGCCGTCGACCGGAAACGTGATCTCGAAACTCGAGCGAGTGCGCACGTCCGGTGTCGCGAGCACGAGCTCGTCGCCCACGACACGAATCGCGTCGGCGCCTTCGCGCCAGACGACGAGGCCGCTGAGCTCTTCGACGTCCAGAGCGGAGCGGAACAGGGCCGGCCAGTCGAGCTGCGCCGATCGCGTCGTGAGCTCGAGGCGGCCGCTCGCCGTGTCCGCCCTGACCTCGCCGGACAAACCGTCGAAGCCCGGCCGGTTGCCGGACGGCTCGAGCCCGAGCCGATCGAAACGCGCCGAAACGTCGTAGCTCGGCACGTCCGCGCCGCGGCGCCACGTCGCGTCGAGAGCGATGAGGTCGCCGCGCGGCTCGAGGTCGAGCCATACCGACGCCCGTTTCTCGGCATCGAACGCCACGACGATCGGCGCGAGATCCTCGATGCGGAGGAACGAGCTCTCCAGCGAGACCTCGGACCAGCCGCTGTCGTCGGTCGCCACGTCGAGCAGCAGATCCGCATCGTCCGGCCAGTCGCGCCCGTCGCGCACGATCTCGACGTCGTTCAACGCGAGCCGAAATCCCGTGTCCGTTCGCGTCCACTCCGCGGCGAACGCTGCGCGGTCGTAACGCGCGCCGCGCGCTTCGGCCCATTCGAGATCGGCGAGCGCGGCGTCGAGCAGGCCGCGCACGAGCGTGCCGCCTTGCCACTCCAGCCATATCGACACGTCGCCGCGGCCTTCGACCGGCCATCCGCGTATATCCGGAAGCGCCGCGCCGATCTCGGCCAGATCGGCGCGCTCGGCGCGCCCGAACACCCGCCAAGCGTCGCCGCGGCGAAGATCGGCCTGCGCACCCACCTCGATCCCCGAAGCGATCTCGGCGGGCGGCCGCGCCCGCGCGTCGAGCTCGAGCATCCCCTTGCTTCGGCCGAGATCCAACGCGAGGTCCGTGAACGTCCAATCGACGCCGTGAGCGGCATCGAGATAGCGCACGGTGCTGTCGCGCACCGCGATCTCGACCTCGACCGGCAGCCACGCGTCGAGATTCGACGCGCCGTCGCCGTCGGGCGCGCGCTCGAGAGCGAGCCGACCGTCGGCGAGGCGCAGCAACGTCAGCGTCGTCCCGTCGAGCGTCAGGCGTTTCACGCGGATCTCGCGCCGCACGAGCGCCCATGCGTCGAGCACGACGGCGGCGCGCGACGCGGACAGGAACGGCTCGCCCTCGCTCGGCGCGGCCACGGTCGCGGAGTGGAACGTCAACTCCGGACCGCGAAGGCCGAAGCGGACGTCCATCCTCTCGAACCCGAGCTCGAGGCCGAGCGCCTCGCCGAGCGCATGCTCGATCTGCGCCTGATAGCTCGGCAGCTGGGTCGCCGCGATGCGCAGCACGCCGATCGCGATCGCGAGCAGAATGACGACGATGCCGGCCGCGGTCAGCAACCCGCGCACGAGGCGGCCGACGATGCTCTTCCTCGCGCTCACATCAGCACGACGTCGTATTGATCCGGCGCATACATCGTCTCCGCCTGCAACCTGATCGGCTTGCCGGTCAACTCCTCGAGCTCCGCGACGGTGCCGGATTCCTCGTCGAGCAGCCGCTCGATGACGTCGGGACGTGCGAGGACCAGGAGCTCCTGAAAATCGAACTGGCGATGCTGGCGGACGATCTCGCGAAAGATCTCGTAGCAGACCGTCTCGGGCGACTTCACGAACCCGCGCCCTCCGCAGCTCGGACACGGCTGACACAGCACGTGCTCGAGGCTCTCGCGGTTGCGCTTGCGCGTCATCTCGACGAGACCGAGCGGAGAGACGCTCATGATCTGCGTCTTCGCGTGATCGTTCGCGAGCCGCGCCTGGAGCGTCTGCAGCACTTGGCGACGATGCTCCTCCTCGGCCATGTCGATGAAGTCGATGATGATGATGCCGCCGAGGTTGCGCAGCCTGAGCTGTCGCGCGATCACGACCGCGGCCTCGAGATTGGTTCTGAAGATCGTCTCCTCGAGGTTGCGATGACCGACGTACGCTCCGGTGTTGACGTCGATCGTCGTCATCGCCTCGGTCTGATCGAAGACCACGTGACCGCCGGACTTCAGCGCAACCTTGCGATTCAACGCGCGATCGATCTCGTCCTCGATGTTGTAGAGGTCGAAGAGCGGACGACTCTCGGAGTAGAGCTCGATCTTCGGCGCCATGTGCGGCATGAAGCGCTCGGCGAACTCCTTCATGCGCTGGTACTCCTCGGCGGAGTCGACGCGCACGCGCTCGACGTCGGGACCGAGCATGTCCCGAAGCACGCGGAGCGGCAGCGCGAGATCCTCGTAGACGAGCTGCGCGGGTCGGGCCTTCGCCGCGGCCTCCTCGATCGCCTCCCACAGCTTCTGAAGGAACAGCATGTCCGCGCGCAGGGCCTCGAGCGACGCGCCCTCGGCGGCGGTTCGGACGATGTATCCCGCTTTCGTCGGCGTCGTGATGATCGAATCCATCAGCGAGCGCAAGCGCTCGCGCTCGGCCTCGTCCTCGATCCTCGCCGAGATGCCGATGCCGCTGCCTTTCGGCAGCATCACGAGATAGCGCGACGGGATCGTGATATGCGTCGTGAGCCGCGCGCCCTTCGTGCCGAGCGGATCCTTCAGCACCTGCACGAGCACCTCGCCGCCCTCGGCGACGAGGTCGCGGATATTCGGCTCGCCGTTGCGACCGCCCGATACCGCGTTGCTGCCGACGATATCCGAGACGTGCAGGAACGCCGTGCGCTCGAGGCCGACGTCGACGAACGCGGCCTGCATGCCGGGCAGCACGCGCGACACGCGTCCCTTGTAGATGTTGCTGATCAAGCCTCGCCGATTCGCACGCTCGATCACGATCTCCTGCAGCATGCCGTTCTCGACGAGCGCCGCGCGCACCTCGCGCGGCGTGACATTGATCAGGATTTCCTCTTTCACGTTCGGCCTTTCGACCAGCCGCCCCGTACGCCGACGCGCTCGAGGAGCAGCGCCGTCTCGCACAGGGGCAAGCCCATCACGCCCGAGTAGCTTCCCGACAAGTGCTCGACGAAGATCGCGCCGATCCCTTGGATGCCGTATCCGCCGGCCTTGTCGAAAGGCTCGCCGGTCGCACAATAAGCGCGTCGTTCCTCGTCCGTCGTCGCGCGGAATCTCACTTCGCTGACGTTGAGCGCCGCGTCGATGCCGTCTCGCGAACGTACGGCCACGCTCGTGAACACTCGATGAACGCGCCCAGAGAGCGCTTCGAGCATCTCGAGCGCGTCGGCCTCGGATGCGGGCTTACCGAGAATTCGGCCGTCGAGCACGACCGCGGTGTCGGCGGCGATGACCGGCACGGGAGCGACCTCGGCCCATACGGCTTCGGCCTTCGCTTCCGCGAGACGCGCGACATAACGCTCCGGCGGCTCGCCGTCGAGGACGGTTTCGTCGATCTCGGCGACGCGGACGACGTGCCGCACGCCGATCTGCGCGAGCAGTGCGCTGCGGCGTGGAGACGCCGATGCCAAGTACACGAAATCGTCGGACATTCAAGCCACTATACGAAATCGGCCGATTCGCGGCATAGTCCGGGGCTCGCAAGAATCGCGAAGCGCGCTCGACGACGCGGCGGCCCCGCCCGCCGCGGCTTCAGGCCCGGTGATACGGATGACCTTCGAGCCAGCTCACGGCTCGGTAGAGCGCCTCGGCGACGACGATCCGGACGAGGCCATGCGGCAGCGTCAGCGGCGACAGCGACCAGGTCTCGTCGGCGCGCTCCCGGCATGAAGGCGCGAGCCCGTCGGGGCCGCCGACGAGCAAAGCCACGGGCTTGCCCTCCGTGCGCCACCGCTCGAGCCGGGCCGCGAGATCCGCGGTTCGCCACGGGTCGCCGCGCTCGTCGAGGGCGACGATGTGCGCGCCCCGCGGCAGCGCGGCAAGCATCCGCTCACCCTCCTGCTCGACGGCCCGCGCGACCGACACACCTCGGGTACGCGGCGCGAGCGGGATCTCCTTGAGCTCGAGGGAGACCGGAGGTCGCAGGCGCCGGGCGTACTCCACATACCCTTCCTCGACCCAGCGCGGCTGGCGCGCGGAGACGGTCAACAGCACGAAACGCACGATGCGCTCCTCGGCCGGCGCGGCGCGAGCCGGTTCGGGCGACGCCGTGCTGACCGGCCCGGCGCGTCGGCGTCAAGCGATCCCCGCGCTCTCGTCGCGCGCGGGGAGGTCCCACAGGCTTTCGATGTTGTAGAACTCGCGGACCTTGGGCAGCATCACGTGAACGATCGCGTCGGCGAGATCGACGAGCACCCACTCGCCGGCTTCCTGCCCCTCGATGCCGAGCGGATCGATCCCCGCTTCCTCGCAGCGCTCGATGAGCCTGTCGGCGATGGCACGCACGTGACGGTCCGACCGACCGCTCGCGATGATCATGTGATCGGTCACGGACGTCAAATGCCGGACGTCGAGACTGACGATCTTCTCGGCCTTCATATCGTCCAGCGCGTCGACGACGAGCTTGACGAGCTCGTCATCCTTCGGCTTTTTCCGTTTCCTTTTCGGCATAGCACTCCGTTTCGAGAATGATGCGTCTGACCGCATCGGGCACCAGATAGCGCGGATCCTTACCGGCCTTCACCGCCGTGCGAATCGCCGTCGACGAAACGTCGAGCGGCGTGACGGCCTGCATGTGGATTCGCCCCGCCTTCGACGCCGAGAGCTCGGCGGGTGACCGCGCGAGCCGCTCGCGCAGTAGGTCGCCGAGCGGGCCGTCATCGGGCGGGCGCGAGCCGGGCCGGTGCGCGACGACGAGATGCGCGAGCTCTAGATGCATCGGCCAACGATGCCAGCTCGGCAAGCCGAGAAATGCATCCATGCCGAGCAGCAGACACAGGCTCGCGTCGGGAAATTCCTCGGCGAGGCTCGCGAGCGTATCGACCGTATACGACGGGCCGGGACGATCGAGCTCTCTTCGGTCGACGACGAAACGCGGCTCGTCCGCGACCGCCGCCTCGAGCATCCGGAGCCTGAGCTCCGCGGACGCCTTGGGCGCCGGACGATGCGGCGGCCGCGCCGCGAGCACGAACCGCACCTCGGCGAGCGACGCGCTCTCGAGCAGCTCGAGAGCGATCCGCAAGTGACCGATGTGGACGGGGTCGAACGTGCCGCCGAGCACACCGATCGGCCGAACGCTGCCCGGAATGGTGCGCGCGGACGTCACGCGGCCCGCGAGCTCCGAGCCTTGGCGGGAGCGAGCATCGCGAGCACCCATTCCGTGATCGCGTCCCAAGGCGGCGCGCCGGGCGCACCCTTGACGATCGCGTCCACCTCGACCGCTCGTGCCAGCAAGGCCGTCAGTTGCTTCCAGTCATAACGCTTCAGCGCCCGTTCGAGCGGCTCGCGGCGCTTCGGCCAGATCTTCAACCGCGCGTACACGCCGTCGAGCCGTTCCCTGCGCAGCTCCGCGAGCTTGAGCGTCGTCAGCACGGAAAGCTCGCGGGCGAGCGCCCAGCATACCAGAACGGGCTGGACGCCTTCCGCTCGAAGACCGTAGAGCACGCGCACCGCGCGCGCCGCGTCGCCTTCGAGCACGGCATCCGTCAGTCGAAACACGTCGAATCGGGCGCTGTCCGCAACGGCTTCGAGGATATCCGCCTCGTCGAGCGGACCGTCGCGATCGACGAGCGCGAGCTTCATCAATTCCTGGTCCGCCGCGAGGAGATGCCCTTCGACGCGATCGGCCAGGACCTCCGCCGCCGACGCGGTCAACGCGATGCCGTAACGCGCCGCACGATCGCGAATCCAGCGCGGCAGCTCGGCGCGCTCGATCTGCCGTGCGTCGACGAGCACGCCCGCGGCCTCGAGCGCCTTGACCCACTGCGAGCCGGCCGCCGATGCGTCGAGGCGATCGTCGATCGCGACGATCAGCAGCCGGTCGGGATCGCGGCTCGCGGCGAGCTCGCGCAGCGCCTTCGCGCCGTCCTCGCCCGGGCGAGGCGACGCGAGGCGAAGCTCGATGATGCGCCGCGCCGCGAACAGCGAGAGGTTGTCCGCGCCCGCGAGCAGCGCGTTCCAGTCGAAACCGCGCTCGACCACGTGGAGCTCCCGAGCATCGAAGCCCGCGCGCGCCGCAGCCGCGCGAATCTCATCCAAGGCGTCGGCCACGAGCAGCGGCTCGTCGCCCGCGACGAGATAGACGGGCGCTAGCCCGCTCGCAAGATGGCGCTTCAGCCCTGACGGCTGGATCTTCAACGGAGACGCGGCCTCGTCGTCGGCATGCGGGCAACTCCGCGCAGGCTCAATCGTCGAGCTGCGAGAGCTCGACGCCCTCGTCCTCGAGCAGGACCGGAATACCGTCGCGCACGGGATAGGCGACCTTGCCGTCGCGCGTCATCAGCCATTGCTCGGCCGGCGCGGAGACGGTCTTGCCGTTGCGGCTCTTCAGCCGACCGGCGCCGATCAGCTCGTTCGCGCGCGCGGCGCGCGCCGAAGGCATGACCTGCAGAGGGAGCCGCGTGACCGGACAGCAGATGATGTCGAGCAAAGCCGTATCGAAGCTCATGCCGGAGTCCTCGGAGGCGATCCCGATGCGTCCGAACGCTCGGGTACCGGATCGTAACCCGATCCGCCCCACGGATGGCAGCGGCCGAGCCGACGCGCGGCGAGCACGGCGCCGCGAAGCGGTCCAAACCGCTCGATCGCGTCGATCGCGTAATGGCTGCACGTCGGCCAGTAACGGCATTCGCGGCCGAGCCACGGCGATAGCGTGAGCTGATACGCGCGAACGGCCGCGATCATCGTCCGCTCGGCGGTGCGGCGGATCGCCCCTCCGGCGGCCGCAGCCAAGCTCATCATCGCGTGCGCCTCCAACGCGAGCCCCCCGCGACGTCCTCGATGACGATACCGGCGCGCGCGAGCTCGTCGCGAATCGCGTCGGCCTCGGCGAACTTGCGCTCTTTTCGAAGCTGATTGCGCCGCGCGACGAGCGCGTCGATCTCGGCATCGTCCGGCCCCTCGCCGGCCGTGCGCCCCGCGAACCACTCGCTCGGCGAGCGCTCGAGCAGGCCGAGCAGCCCCGCGCCGGCGCGCAGCTGCCGCGCGATCTCGGCCTTCTCGCCCACGGTCCCGGCCCGGTTCGCGGTGCGCGCGAGCGCCATCAGCTCCGCGATCGCGAGCGGCGTGTTGAGATCGTCCTCGAGCGCTTTCACCACCGCCGAAGGAGGATCGGCCTCGCCGTCGCCGGCGGGGCCGTCGATGCCGGCATCGCGCAGCACGCCGTAGAGGCGGTCGAGCTTCTGCCGCGACTCTTCGACGAGCTGCGCCGTCCAATCGAGCGGCTGCCGATAGTGCGCGGTCAACAGCGCGAGGCGGAGCGCCTCGCCGTCGTGCCGGGCGAGCAGGTCTCGGATCCTGAGCACGTTCCCGAGCGATTTCGACATCTTCTCGGTGCCCATGTTCACGAGACCGTTGTGCACCCAATAGCGCACGAAGCGCGCGCCGCCGTGCGCGCACGTGCTCTGCGCCCGCTCGTTCTCGTGATGCGGGAAGACGAGATCCTGGCCGCCGCCGTGAATGTCGATCGTCTCGCCGAGATGCGTCTCGGCCATCGTGGAGCACTCGATGTGCCAGCCGGGACGGCCGCGTCCCCACGGGCTGTCCCAGCCGACGATCGAGGGCTCGGACGGCTTCCACAGCACGAAATCGGCCGGGTCGCGCTTGTACGGCGCGACCTCGACGCGCGCGCCGGCGATCATCTCGTCGAGCGAGCGGCCGGAGAGCTTGCCGTACTCCGGGAAGCTGTCGACGGCGAACAGCACGTGGCCCTCGGCCTCGTACGCGTGCCCCCGCGCGATCAGCCGCTCGATGAAGTCGACGATCTGTGGGATGTGCTCGGTGACGCGCGGCTCGACGTCCGGCGGGCGCACGCCGAGCGCGGCCATGTCCTCGTGGAACGCGGCGATATAGCGCGCCGTGAGCACGCCGATCTCGACCCCCTCCTCCTTCGCCGCGGCGTTGATCTTGTCGTCGACGTCGGTGAGGTTCCGCGCGTAGACGAGCTCGTAACGCTGCCGCAAGAGCCGCGCGAGCACGTCGAATACGACGTACGGACGCCCGTTGCCGATGTGCACGTAGTTGTAGACGGTCGGGCCGCAGACGTACATCGTCACCCGCGGCGGATTGCCAGGCTCGAACGGTTCCTTCGTGCGGGTCGCGGTGTTGTGGAGCTTGAGGGCCATCGTCGATCGTCGTCCTCGTCGAGGGCGAGCGCCCCCGAATTGACTCACCGGAGCCGTCCGCCGCAACGGCCCTCGGGAAGCCGCGTATGATACCAAGGCCCGAAGGCCGACGGCCCGCCGCGTCGTCACGGGCTATAATCGCTCTCCCCCCGCGATTTCGGACTTTCGGAAATGTCGATCAAGTTTGCCCCCCGCGTCAGCGTCGAGCAGGTCGAGGAAGGCACCGAGCTCGCGCCGAAATTCGATGAGCGCGGCCTGATCCCGGCCGTGACGACGGACTATCGGACGGGCGAGCTGTTGATGCACGGCTACATGAACGCCGAGGCGCTGCGTCTCACGATCGAGACCGGCGAGGCGCACTACTGGAGCCGCAGCCGCCAGACGCTGTGGCACAAGGGCGCGACGAGCGGGCTCGTGCAGAAGGTCCGCGAGCTCCTGATCGACGACGATCAGGATTGCGTCTGGCTGCGCGTCGAGGTCGCGGGCGGCGCGAGCTGTCACGTCGGCTACCGCTCGTGCTTCTACCGGCGCATCCCGCTCGGGACGGGCCACGACGCGCCGCGGCTCGAGTTCACCGAGCGCGAGAAAGTCTTCGATCCGAAGGAGGTCTACGGCGACGCGCCGAATCCGACCCAGCTCTGACGAGCGCAGGGACCCGGCGCCGCCGGCATCAATCGCGCAGACGCCACGTCGGGCGGTCGTGCTCGTCGATCAGCGCATGCGTAAGCAGCCATTCGCGCGCGAAGCGCGCATCGCCGCGCCACCAGTCGCGGACCGAGCCCTCGCGGAAGCTGTAGCCCCAGGCGTCCATGTCGTCGAAGGCCTTTTCTCGGCCGAAGCGCGGCAGCTCGTCCGCGAGCACGACCTGCAGATAGCAGACGGCGCATTCCTCGTCCGGATCGCCGCCGGCATCCGTCGCGAGCGACTCGCGCCGCGCGCCGTCCATGCAAACATAGTGTCCGAGCTCGTGCAGCAACGAATGCGCCGGCGTATCGGCTCGCGCGTACAGGCGTCCGCGCTCGAGACCGGCCTCGGGCGCGCCCCAATACGAGAACGGTATCGGGCGGCCCGGCGGCACTTGGACGAGCGCGACGCCGTAGCGGGCGAGGAGCGCGCGAACGGCGCCGACGTCGAGCGCACCGAGCTCGGTGACCGATGCGGCGTGCGACATTCGCGCTCAGGACGTGGACGGCCGCGCGCCGGCGCGGGACGCTTCGATACGTCGGATCACGCGCCTCGCGAGGTCCTCGGCGAGGGCTTCGCGCAGCACCCGTTCCTCGGCGACCTTGCCGAGCACCTCTTCCTCGCTCCACGCATAGACACGCGTCGCGACCAGCGACTGCGGCTCGAGCAGCTGCTCGCCGCCGGCCTCGAGCGTGAACGTGACCGAGTAGTAGATCTCGTACTCGCGCGGAACGTTACGGGCAGTGACCGACATGACCCGACGGTCCGTGACGTCCTCGAGGATCCGGAGCACGGACGTCGCGTCCTCGCGCCGGTCGACGATTTGCGCGCCGCGGCGCCTGAGCTCGTCGCGAAGGCTCGCCGTGAACGCCGAGCCCGGCTCGTCGGTCACGAGGTACGTGCGGGCGAGCGCGTCCGGCAGGCGCGCGGCGCCCTGGAAGTGAAAACCGCACGCTGCGAGCAGCGCGAAACCCCAACCCAACGCAAGCCGGCACACCGCGACGTGCACCCGGCGCCGAGCGGTAGAGAACGGCAAAGCGGGCTCCAGTTTGCTTCGGCAGGTAATCCCGCTAGCATCGGGCATCCGCACCGCCTTTGACAACCGCCGACCCGGCCTACCGCGGGTGCAGGCTCTCAAGAGACGACATGGCAGGCTACCCATTCAAGGAAATCGAAGCCAAGTGGCAGCGCTATTGGGAGGAGAACCGGACGTTCCGCACTCCCGACGATATCGACACGTCGAAACCGAAGTACTACGTGCTCGACATGTTCCCTTACCCGAGCGGTGAAGGGCTGCACGTCGGCCATCCGGAAGGCTATACGGCGTCGGATATCGTCGCGCGCTACAAGCGCATGCGCGGCTACAACGTGCTGCATCCGATCGGTTGGGACGCGTTCGGCCTGCCGGCCGAGCAGTACGCAGTGCGCACCGGCACGCATCCGAAGATCACGACGGAGCGTAACGTCGCGCGCTTCCGGACGCAGCTCAAGTCGCTCGGCTTCTCGTACGACTGGGAGCGGGAGGTCAACACCACCGATCCGCGTTACTACCGCTGGACTCAATGGATCTTCAAGCTGCTCTTCGAGCGCGGCCTCGCGTATCAGGAGGAGCTCCCGGTGTGGTGGTGCCCGGAGCTCGGCACGACGCTCGCGAACGAGGAGGTGATCGACGGCAAGTCGGAGGTGGGCGGATTCCCTTGCGTGCGCCGGCCGCTCCGTCAGTGGGTGCTGAAGATCACGGCGTACGCCGACGCGCTGCTGGAAGGCCTGGACGATCTCGACTGGCCGGAAAGCACGAAGGAGATGCAGCGCAACTGGATCGGCCGGAGCGAGGGCGCCGAGATCGAGTTCGACATCGAAGGGCACGCCGAGAAGCTGCGCGTGTTCACGACGCGCCCCGATACGCTGTTCGGCGCGACGTACATGGTGCTCGCTCCCGAGCACGGTCTCGTCGACCAGCTCACGTCGCCCGAGCGCAAAGCCGAGGTCGACGCGTATCGCGACCAGGCCGCCCGCAAGAGCGAGCTCGAGCGCGCGGAGCTGCAGAAGGAGAAGACCGGCGTCTTCGTCGGCGCGTACGCGATCAACCCCGCGAACGGCAAGCGCATCCCGATCTATATCGCGGACTACGTGCTCGCGAGCTACGGCACCGGCGCGATCATGGCCGTGCCGGCCCAGGACGAGCGCGACTACGACTTCGCGATCGCGCACGGGCTGCCGATCGTGCGCACGGTCGAGCCGCCAGAAGGATTCGAAGGCGGCGCGTACACGGGCGACGGGCGGATCATCAACAGCGGCTTCCTCGACGGCCTCACCGTCGCCGAGGCGAAGGCGAAGATGATCGAATGGCTCGAGGCCGAGGGCAAAGGCCGCCGCAAGGTCAACTACAAGCTCCGGGACTGGCTCTTCTCGCGGCAACGCTACTGGGGCGAGCCGTTCCCGATCCTGTTCGTCGACGGTGAGCCGAAGACCGTGCCGGACGATCATCTGCCGGTCACGCTCCCGGACCTCGAGGAGTTCAAGCCGAGCGGCACGCCGGAAGGCCCGCTCGCGACGGCGCGCGACTGGATCGAGACGGTGGATCCCGAGACGGGAAAGCCCGCGCGGCGCGAGACGAACACGATGCCGCAGTGGGCAGGATCGTGCTGGTACTACCTGCGTTACATCGATCCGCAGAACGACGAGCGCCTCGTCGATCCCGAGAAGGAGCGCTATTGGATGCCCGTCGACCTCTACGTCGGCGGCTCCGAGCACGCGGTGCTGCATCTGCTCTACGCGCGCTTCTGGCACAAGGTCCTTTACGACGCGGGCGTCGTCTCCACGCCCGAGCCGTTCAAGAAGCTCGTGCACCAGGGCATGATCCTCGGCGAGCTCGAGTACACGACCTACGTGCGCGACGACGGCGCGTTCGTCTCCGCTGCGAGCGTCGACGGCGGCCGCGACACCGCGACCGGCCGTCCCGTGACGCCGAAGCGCATCGCCGAGGCGGAAGTCGAGAAGCAAGGCGATCGATTCGTGCTGCGCGCGGATCCGAAGATCGTCGTCGACGCGCGCGCGCACAAGATGTCGAAGAGCCGAGGCAACGTCGTCAATCCCGACGAGATCGTCGCGAAGCACGGCGCGGATGCGTTCAGGCTCTACGAAATGTTCATGGGGCCTCTCGAGCAGGTGAAACCGTGGAGCACGACCGGCGTCGAGGGCACGCATCGTTTCCTCGACCGCGTGTGGCGTTTGCTCGTCGACGAGCGCGGCTCGCTCTCGTCGAAGGTCGCGCGCGAAGAGCCGACCCGCGATCAGCTACGCGTGCTCCATCGCACCATCGCGAAGGTCACCGAGGACATCGAAGCCCTACGAATGAACACCGCGATCGCGGCGCTGATGGAGCTCACGAACGCGATGTACAAATGGGATCGCGTGCCGCACGAGGCCGCGGAGAAGCTCGCGCTGCTCCTCTCGCCGTTCGCGCCGCACATCTCCGAGGAGCTCTGGAGCCTCCTCGGCCACGCGGAATCGCTCGCCTATGCGCCGTGGCCCGAGGCGGATCCGGCGCTCTTGAAGAGCGATACGCTCGAGATCCCGGTGCAGGTCAACGGCAAGATGCGCGGCCGCATCAACGTGCCCGCGGACGCGGACCAGGACACGGTCATCGCGATCGCGCGCGAGGACGACAACGTGAAACGTCACCTCGAAGGCCAGAACGTCCGGCGCGCGATCTACGTGCCCGGCCGAATCCTCAACTTCGTCGTCGGGGGCTAGCCCGCGACGCGGCGGGCGGCGGCGTCTCGGCCGACGGGCCGCGTCGCCGCCGCAGCACGACGATCCCGACCGCGAGCAACGCCCCCGTGATCACGGGCCAGTTCCCGACGACCGCATACGGCGTCGCGCCCGTGAAGCCTTGCACGACCGCCTTGAGCACCCCGGGCTCGAATTGCGGAATCGTGGACGCGACACGTCCGCGCGGATCGATGACGGCGGTGATGCCCGTGTTCGTCGAGCGCAGCAGATAGCGGCCGGCCTCCGCCGCGCGCAGACGGGCGATCTGCAGATGCTGGTGCGGCATGATGGAATCGCCGAACCACGCGTCGTTGCTCACGTTCACGAGCAGCGTCGCTTCCGGAAGGTAGTGCAGCTGCTCGGCGCCGAACAGCGCCTCGTAGCAGATCGTCACCGCGAGCCGCTCTCCCGCGACGTCGAGCGGCGGCTGGTTGCTCGGTCCGGGCTCCGCGTCGATGTGCGGCAGGTTCATCAGCCGCAAACGCTCCCGAACGAAGCCGGGCACGGGGAAATACTCGCCGAACGGCACGAGATGCCGCTTCGTGTAGAACTGCGGCGTGTCCGTCATCGCGACGACCGAGTTCCCGAAGTCTTCCGGCGTGCCCACGAGGATGCCGAGCACGAGCGTGCTGCCGCGCGCAGCCGTCTCCTCGGCGACGTCGCCGAGCCACCCCGAGATGTCGTCGTACAGCACCGGCATCGCGGCCTCGGGCCAGACGATCAGCCGGCTGCCCGCCGCCTGCCGCGTCAGGCTGCGATACAGGTTGAGCGTCGGCGCGAGCTGCGACGGCTGCCATTTGAGGTCTTGCGGGATCGCGCCTTGCACGAGCGCGACGCTGACGGGCTCGTCCTTCGGCTGGGTGAAATCGACGCCGCGGATCGCGAAAGCGCCGAGCCACACGAGCGCGGCCACTGCGCCGGCGATGACGCGGGCGCGCCGATCGCCGAGCGCGAGCGTCACGAGCGCGCCCGCCGTGACGACGACGGCCCAGCTCATCGCGTGCAGGCCGCCGACGGGAGCGAGGGCCATGAGCCACGAGTCGGTTTGGCTATAACCCGCCGAGAGCCAGCCGAACCCGGTAAAGATCCAACCGCGCAGCCACTCGATCAGCACCCATAGCGCGGGCAGCGCAACGAGCCACGAAACGGCGCCGGACGTGATCTGGAGCCGGGCCGCGAGCGCGCCCGTGACCGCGGGAAACAGCGCGAGGACCGTGACGAAGAGGAGCGTCATCGATCCAGCGATCAGCGGATGCAGCAAGCCGTACGTGTTGAGGCTGACGTAGACCCAGTGAACGCCGCCGAGGAAGCTCGCGAGCCCGTAGACGAGCCCGAGCCGGAACGCGCGCGACGGCCGCTCGCCGCGCCACAGCGCGAACAGCAGCGCGTACGACAGCGGCGCGAGCGGAAACACGCCGAACGGCGCGAACGCGAACGGCAGCACGGCGCCCGACGCCGCTGCGATGCCGAGCTTCGCGGCCCGCGTCTGGGCTCGCTCCGCTCCGATCTCACGTACGTGAACGTTCATGCGCTCGAAGCCGCCCGTTCAGACCATGATGCGACGCGCCCGCGGATCTCGGCGCCTTTTTGCGCGAAGACCGTCACCGCGCAGCGAACGGCGGCGCGCGTCGGTCAGTCGCCGTTCCCGCCGCGCGGCAGACGCGTGACCTCGACGATCTGGATTCGGCGCCGGTCGCCGCGAACGACCTTGAAGCGAAAGCCGCCGAAGTCGAGCTGCTCGCCGCGGCGCGGCAACCGGCCGAGCTCGTGCATGATCAGCCCGCCGACGGTGTCGTATTCCTCGTCGCTCAGGTCGGACTCGAAGTACTCGTTGAAGTCTTCGATCCGCGTCAGCCCGAGCACGTGGTAGCGGCCGTCGCCCTGGTCCTGGATATACGCGGCTTCCTCGTGGTCGTGCTCGTCGTCGATCTCGCCGACGATCTGCTCGAGCACGTCCTCGATCGTCGCGAGCCCGGACACGCCGCCGTACTCGTCGACGACGATCGCCATGTGATTGTGACTTTGCCGGAACTCCGCGAGCAGCGTGTTCAGCCGCTTGCTTTCCGGGATGAAGACGGCGGGCCGGAGCAGCGGCTCGAGGTCGATCGAGTCGATCTGCTTGCCGAAATACTTCAAGAGATCCTTCGCGAGCAGGATGCCGACGACCTCGTCGCGATCCTCGCCGATCACGGGGAAGCGCGAATGGCCGGACTCGACGATGGTCTTGATCAGGCTCTCGAGCGGCTCGTCCTTCTCGAGGACGACCATCTGCGAGCGCGGCACCATGATGTCGCGCACCTGGGTCTGCGAGACCTCGAGCACGCCCTGGAGCATCGCGTACTCGTCCGCGGCGAGCAGACCGCGATGGCGGCTCTCGGCAAGGAACGCGGCGATCTCTTCGCGGCCTTTGAGCTCGTCGGCGCGGCCGTGGAACAGGCGCGCCCACCAACCGGTCAGGCCTGGGCCGTCGCTAGTGGAGGGCAAATCGTCGGACATCGAATGAACCGTATATTGGGGGCTCGAACGGGCTCATTCAAGCGCCCGCACGGCCCGCTCGGCCTCGTACGGGTCGCCGAAGCCGAACTCGGCGAGGATCTCCCGCTCGCGGGCTTCCATGATCTCGGCGTCCGCGTCCTCCTCGTGGTCGTAGCCGACGAGGTGCAGCGCGCCGTGCACGACGAGGTGCGCGAAATGCGCCTCGAGCGTCTTGCCCTGCTCCGCCGCCTCGCGCTCGACGACCGGCGCGCAGACGACGATATCGCCGAGCGGCGGCGGCTCGTCGCCGGGCAGGGGCACGTCGAGCTCCGCGGGGAACGATAGGACGTTCGTCGGGCCGGTCTTGCCGCGGTAGCGCTGGTTCAGCGCCGCCGACTCGGCCTCGTCGACGATCCGCACCGTGATCTCCCCGCCGCGACCGGCGCCCGCGGCGGCCGCCGCCCAACGCCGGATCGCCGCGGTCCCTGGAAGCCACGCCGGTTTCACCGCGCGCTGCACGAGCACACGAAGGGGGGCGCTGCTCATGGAGTCCGTTCGCGGCGGCGCCGCGCGCGCTCCTCCTCCTTCGCATAGGCCGCGACGATCGCCTGCACGAGCGGGTGGCGGACGACGTCGCTCGAGTCGAAGTCGACGAACGCGATCCCCGGGACGCCGCGCAGCACGCGCGACGCCTGCTTCAGGCCCGATTCGCGTCCGGGCGGCAGGTCGGTCTGCGTGATGTCGCCGGTGACGACCGCGCGCGAGCCGAAACCGATCCGAGTCAGGAACATCTTCATCTGCTCCGGCGTCGTGTTCTGCGCCTCGTCGAGGATCACGAACGCCTCGTTCAACGTCCTGCCGCGCATGAACGCGAGCGGCGCGATCTCGATGACCTGCCGTTCCACGAGGCGCGCGACGCGATCGAACCCGAGCATCTCGTAGAGCGCGTCGTACATCGGCCGCAGATAAGGATCGACCTTCTGCGACATGTCGCCCGGCAGGAAGCCCAGGCGCTCGCCGGCCTCCACGGCCGGACGGACGAGCACCATGCGCCGCACCGAGTCCGACATCAGCGCCTCGACTCCGGCGGCCACGGCCATATACGTCTTGCCGGTCCCGGCGGGCCCGATGCCGAACGTCAGGTCGTATTGGCGCATCGCGCGCGCGTACTCGGCCTGGTGCGCACCGCGCGCGCGCACCTCGCGCCGCCGCGTGTGGATCACGGAATCGTCGTCGCGCCGCGCGCCCGGGCGCGCATGCTCGACGAGCGACAGGTGCACACGCTCGGGGTCGAGCTGGTCCCGCTCGGTCGCGGCGAATAGATCCTCGAGCACGGCGCGCGCCCTGTCGACGCCTTCCTGCGAACCCACGAGCTCGAAGCGGTTGCCGCGGTTCTTGATCCGCACGTCGAGCCGCTGCTCGATGAGCCGCAGATGCTCGTCGAGCTGGCCGGTCAGGTTCGCGAGGCGCCGGTGGTCGTCCGGAACCAGCAGCAACTCCGCGCGGTATTCGGTTGTCTGCGTCTCAGGCAATGGACTTCAGCAGCTCTCCCTGCTCGAGTCGTCCTCTCAGGGAGTTCGGCAAGGCCTCGGTGATGCGCACGTCGACGAACTCGCCGACGAGGGCGGGATCGCCCGCGAAGTTGACCCAACGGTTGTTCTCGGTGCGGCCGGCGATTTCCCGCGGCGACTTCTTGGACGTTCGCTCGACGAGCACGCGCTGCACGGTCCCGACCATGCTCCGGCTGATCGCGGCCGCCTGCGTCGAGATCAGCGCTTGAAGCCGCTCGAGCCGCGCCTGCGCGACGTCACGAGGCACCATGTTGCCCATCGCCGCGGCCGGCGTGCCGGGCCGGGGGCTATAGATGAAGCTGAACGATTGATCGAAGCCGACGGCCTGGATCAAGTCCAGCGTCGCCTCGAAGTCCGCGTCGGTCTCGCCGGGGAAGCCAACGATGAAGTCCGACGAGATCGAGATCCCGGGCCGCACCTGCTTCAGCCGTTCGATCTTGCGCAAATACTCCGCCGCCGTGTGACCGCGCTTCATCGCGGCGAGGATCCGATCCGAGCCGCTCTGCACGGGGAGATGCAGATAGCTTGCCAGCTTCGGCACCTCGCCGTACACGTCGATCAGCGCGTCCGTGAACTCGACCGGATGGGACGTCGTGAAGCGGATCCGCTCGATGCCGTCGATCGCCGCGATGTAGTGGATCAGCGTCGCGAGATCCGCGGTGCCGCCGTCGTGCGTCGGGCCGCGGTAGGCGTTCACGTTCTGGCCGAGCAGATTGATTTCTTTCACGCCGAGCTCGGCGAGCCGGTAGGCCTCGGCGACCACGTCGTCGAGCGGGCGGCTGATCTCCTCGCCGCGCGTGTACGGCACGACGCAGAAGGTGCAGTACTTGCTGCAGCCTTCCATGACCGACAGGAACGCCGTGGCCGGCGAGCTTTTCGGCTCCGGGAGCCGGTCGAATTTCTCGATCTCGGGGAAGCTGACGTCGACGACGCCGCGGCGGCCCGCGCGGACCTGCGCGATCATCTCGGGCAGGCGGTGCAACGTCTGCGGGCCGAAGACGATGTCCACGAACGGCGCGCGCTTCAGGATCGCCTCGCCCTCCTGGCTCGCGACGCAGCCGCCGACGCCGATGATCGTGTGCGGATTCGCCGCCTTGTGCTGCCGCCACAACCCGAGCAGCGAGAAGACCTTCTCCTGGGCCTTCTCGCGGACCGAGCACGTGTTGAGCAGCAGAATATCCGCATCGTCCGGCCGCTCCGCCGGCGTCGCGCCGAACGATTCCGCGAGCACGTCGGCCATCTTCGCCGAGTCGTACTCGTTCATTTGGCAGCCGAACGTCTGGATGTAGAAGCGCCGCGCCACGCTAGGGTCGTCCTCCGAGATCGAAGCCGGTCAGCGAGCCGTTAGAGCCTAACGCGCCGCCCCGGTCTCCGCTACCGGACGCGCCGCGGAAAGCACGTCCGGGCATTCGGATCAGAATGGTATATCGTCGTCGAAATCCTCGACCGGAGGCGGCTCGTTGGACGGCGCGGCCTGCGCTCGGGCCGGCGCGCCGGCGCCGGGGCGGCCGCCGAGCATCTGCATGTCGTTCGCGATGATCTCGGTGGTATACCGATCGTTACCGTCACGATCCTGCCATTTTCGCGTACGCAGACGGCCTTCGATGTAGACCTGAGAGCCCTTGCGCAGGTATTCCGCCGCGATTTCCGCGAGCCGGCCGAACAAAGCGACGTTGTGCCACTCCGTCCGCTCCTGCTGCTCGCCCGTCTCCTTGTCTCTCCAGGACTCGCTGGTCGCGAGGCGCAGGTTCGTGACCGCGCTGCCGCTCGGCATATAGCGCGTCTCGGGATCGGCACCGAGATGGCCGATCAGAATGACCTTGTTGATGCCTCTCGCCATCGGAGCTCCTGCGTGGGCTTTGAATGCTAGCTCTAAAACGGAACGGCCGGACGAAGCTCGCGCTTCGCGTGAGTCGGTCATAGTCCGGGAAGCACCCCCGGTTGGCGGCATTGTACATGCCGCCGCTCGGAACTCACGAGCCCGTTTCCGGGCAGAAACGCACGCTTCGTCGAAAACGGCCGATATCCGAGTCGCCTCGGCCGGTCGTTTTGCGCCGCGGAGGACGCGCGTCGTATAGTTTCCGGTTACTCCGAATCCTGCCGGCCCCGGGCCCATCCCCATGCACGAGATACGAATCCGCGGCGCGCGCACGCACAATCTCAAGAACGTCGATCTCGATCTGCCGCGCGACAAGCTGATCGTGTTCACCGGCCTTTCCGGCTCGGGCAAGTCTTCCCTCGCGTTCGACACGCTCTACGCCGAGGGCCAGCGGCGCTACGTCGAATCGCTGTCGGCATATGCGCGGCAGTTCCTGTCGATGATGGAGAAGCCCGACGTCGACCACATCGAGGGGCTTTCGCCGGCGATCTCGATCGAGCAGAAATCGACGTCGCACAACCCGCGATCGACCGTCGGCACGGTCACGGAGATTCACGACTATCTCAGGCTGCTGTTCGCCCGCGCGGGCGTTCCGCGGTGTCCCGAGCACGGCACGGTCCTCGAGGCGCAAAGCGTCTCGCAGATGGTCGATCAGGTGCTCGCGCTGCCGGAAGGCACGCGCGTCATGCTGCTCGCGCCGGTCGTGAAGGGCAGAAAGGGCGAGCACGCGGAAGCGATCGAATCGCTGCGCGCTCAGGGCTTCGTCCGCGTGCGCATCGACGGCGCGCTCGTCGAGCTCGACGACCTACCGAAGCTCAATCCGAGGCAAAAGCACGACATCGAGGTCGTCGTCGACCGCATTCGAGTGCGTCCCGACATCGGCCTCCGGCTCGCCGAATCGTTCGAGACCGCGCTCGCGCTCGGCGAAGGCGTCGCCGAGGTCGCGTTCATGGACGAGCCGCGCGAGCCGTTGCTGTTCTCGAATCGCTTCGCGTGCGCGATCTGCGGTTACTCGATCCCGGAGCTCGAGCCGCGGCTCTTCTCGTTCAACAATCCGATCGGCGCGTGCCCGGACTGCGACGGGCTCGGCGCGCGCCGTTTCTTCGACGTCGAGCGCATCGTGCGACATCCGCATCTGTCGCTCGCGGGCGGCGCGATCCGCGGCTGGGACCGACGCAACCCGTATTACTTCCAGCTGATCACGTCGCTCGCCGAGCATTACAGATTCGACGTCGAGCAGCCGTTCGACGCGTTGCCGGAAGCCGTGCGCAAGGTGCTGCTCTACGGAAGCGGCGACGACGAGATCCTGTTCCGCTTGAAGAACGAGCGCGGCAGGGAGCACCGGTGGCGGCAGCGCTTCGAGGGCGTGATCCCGAACATGGAGCGGCGCTACAAGGAAACCGAGTCGCCGGCGGTGCGGGAGGAGCTCGCGAAATATCAGAGCGTGCAGCCTTGCCCGAGCTGCGGCGGAACGCGCTTGAACGCCGCGGCGCGCAACGTGTTCGTCGAGAACCGCACGTTGCCCGAGATCAACTCGCTCGGCGTCGCCGATGCGCTCGAGTTCTTCTCGAGCCTCAAGATCGCGGGCTGGCGCGGCGAGGTCGCCGAGAAGATCGTCACGGAGATCCGAAGCCGTCTCCGCTTCCTCGTCGACGTAGGGCTCGGCTATCTCACGCTCGACCGCAGCGCCGACACGCTCTCCGGCGGCGAGGCGCAGCGCATCCGCCTCGCGAGCCAGATCGGCTCCGGGCTCGTCGGCGTGATGTACATCCTCGACGAGCCGTCGATCGGCTTGCATCAGCGCGACCACGAGCGCCTGCTCGAGACGCTGTTCCATCTGCGCGATCTCGGCAATACCGTGATCGTCGTCGAGCACGACCGCGAATCGATCCTCGCGGCCGACTACGTCGTCGATCTCGGCCCGGGCGCCGGCGTGCACGGCGGCCGGATCGTCGCGCAGGGCACGCCGGAGGAGATCTGCGCGAATCCGGCGTCGTTGACCGGGCAGTATCTGTCCGGCATACGCAGCATTCCCGTGCCCGCCGAGCGAAAGCCGTTCGACCCGAGCATCACGATCCGCATCCGCGGCGCCTCGGGCAACAACTTGAAAGGCATCGACGTCGAGTTTCCGATCGGCCTCCTGACGTGCGTCACCGGCGTCTCGGGCTCCGGCAAGAGCACGCTCGTGAACGACACGCTCTACAAGGCGGTCGCGGAGAGGATCAACAAGACGAGCTACGACGCGGCACCGTACGAAGAGATCCTCGGGCTCGAGCACATCGATCGCGTGATCGATATCAGCCAGGCGCCGATCGGCCGCACGCCGCGCTCGAATCCCGCGACGTATACCGGCGTCTTCACGCCGATCCGCGAGCTCTTCGCGGCGACGCAGGAAGCGCGGTCGCGCGGCTATTCGCCCGGCCGATTCAGCTTCAACGTCCGCGGCGGACGCTGCGAGGCGTGCCAGGGCGACGGCGTGATCAAGGTCGAGATGCACTTCCTGCCGGACGTCTACGTGCCGTGCGACGCGTGCGGCGGCCGCCGCTACAACCGCGAGACGCTCGACATCCGCTACAAGGGCAAGAACATTCACGAGGTCCTCGAGATGACGGTCGAGGACGCGCTCGCGTTCTTCCGCAACGTGCCCGCAATCGCGTCGAAGCTCGAGACGTTGGTGGCGGTCGGACTTTCGTACATCAAGCTCGGGCAGAACGCCACGACGCTGTCCGGCGGCGAAGCGCAGCGCGTGAAGCTCGCGAAGGAGCTGTCGAAGCGCAGCACCGGCTCGACCCTGTACGTGCTCGACGAGCCGACGACCGGGCTGCACTTCCAGGACGTCGCGCAGCTGCTCGAGGTGCTCTACCAGCTGCGCGACCAGGGTAATACGATCGTCGTCATCGAGCACAATCTCGACGTCATCAAGACGGCGGATTGGATCATCGATCTCGGACCCGAAGGCGGCTCCGGAGGCGGCGAGATCGTCGCCTGCGGCGCGCCGGAGGAGATCGCCGCGTGCGAGCGTTCGCATACCGGCCGCTGGCTGCGAACGGTGCTGACCGAATCCTCGGCCGCGGCGGCCGCGCCGGCGAGCGGAAGGCGCGCGCAGGCGAAGGCCTGAGGGCCGAACGTGGGGGGAGGGTCATGCCGAGGATCGCCGCGCTTCGTTCATCGCTCGCGGCGGCGTGCGCCGCGGCCGCGCTCGCCGCGGCCGGCACCGCTCGTGCGCAGGACGCCGCAGAGCTGCTAGAGCCGATCGCGGCCGCGCTCGCGCTCGAGCGCGTCGCCACGCTTATCGTCGTCGGGTCCGGCTCGGGCTACGAGCCGATACCGGCGGACGAATACGCGAAGCTCGCGGCCGCGGCGGCGCCGGATCCGGCGAGAGCGAACGATCCGCTATACGTCCCGCCGCCTCCGCCCCCGACCCGCCGCCATTACCGCGTTCCGCGCGAGACGCGCGCGCTCGATCTGACGAGCCGGACGCTCACGATCGAGCGAGAGCGCGGCGAGGCGATCGAGCGGCGAACGGTCGGTCGCGATGCGCCGTGGAGCGAGCGGCACCGCTACTGGCTGACGCCGCACGCGTTCGTGCGCGGCGCGCTCGCGGGACCCGCCGAGGTTTCGGCGGGAGAGATCGACGGCAAGCCCCACCGCGTCGTGAGCTTCACGCCGGACGACGGGGCCGAGATCCGCGGCTTCGTCGACGATTCCGATCGCCTGGTCAGGCTGCAGACGACGATCGAGGCCGGCGGTCCGATCACGGTCGAGACGAGCTTCCTTCACTGGGAAGCGCGCGGCGGGATCGAATTCCCGACGACGTGGATCCGACGCGAGAACGGCGAGCTCGCCGAAGTCTTGATCGTGCGCGAGGTCGACGCTCGCGCGCCGCGCTGAGCGCTATCCCAGCGGCCTCACGCCGACCGCGTAGCGGATCTCGTCGAGGAACGGACGGCTCACGGCGCGGGCCTTCTCCGCGCCCTTGCGCAGGACGCGCTCGACCTCCTCGGGCGACGCGATGAGCCGCTCGTACTCGGCGCGCGCGTCGGCGAGATGGGCATCGATGTACTCGAACAGGATCTGCTTCATCTCGCCCCAGCCGATGCCTTCGGCGTATCTCGCGCGAATCGCCGCCGTTTCCTCCGGCGTCGCGAACGCGCGATAGATCGCGAAGAGCGCGCTCTCGTCCGGATTCTTGGGCTCGCCGGGCGGCTGCGAGTTCGTCTTGATCTTCATGATCAGCTTGCGGAGCTCGTCGCGCGGCGCGAAGAGCGGGATCGTATTGTTGTAGCTCTTCGACATCTTGCGTCCGTCGAGGCCCGGCAGGATCGCCGTATGCTCCTCGACGACCGCCTCCGGCAGCACGAAGAGCTCGCCGTAATGGTGATTGAACCGCTGCGCGATGTCGCGCGCCATCTCGACGTGCTGGATCTGATCGCTGCCGACCGGCACCTTGTTCGTCTTGAACATGAGAATGTCTGCCGCCATCAAAATCGGGTAGCAGAAGAGCCCCATCGTCACGCCCTTGTCCGGATCGCGGTCGCCGGCCGCCTCGTTCTCCGCCACCGCGGCCTTGTACGCGTGGGCGCGATTCATCAGCCCCTTCGCGGTCATGCACGTGAGGATCCAGTTGAGCTCCATGATCTCCGGCACGTCCGACTGCCGGTAGAAGACGACGTGCTCGGGATCGAGCCCGCAAGCGAGCCACGCCGCGGCGATCTCGAGGGTCGATCGACGCAGCCTCTCGGGATCGCGGCCCTTCACGAGCGAGTGATAGTCCGCGAGAAACAGGAACGAGCGGGTGCCGGGACGCTTGCTCGCGGCGATCGCCGGCCGGATCGCGCCGACGTAGTTGCCGATATGCGGCGTACCGGTCGTCGTGATGCCCGTCAGTACGGTTTCCATGGCTCGAAATCCTCAGCTCGATAGAGTCGCCGCGTGAGCCCGCGGAGCCGCGCGGCGGAAACGGGACGGCATAGTGACGAGCGAAGCCGCCGAAGGCAAGCCGCGGCCCGTCCGAAAAGCCGCTGTTAGAATGGATCCGAATACCGCCCGGCCATTCTGATGATCCAGAACGTCCAAGCCCACGACGAGCTCGCCGCGCCCTATGCCGCGCACGTCGACACGTGGATGCGGCGCGTCGAGGCCGCGCTCACGGCTTGCGGATACGATGCGCTCTGCGTCTTCGCCGGCGACGAGATCACGCCTCCGCGCGACGACGTCGAGTATCCGTACCGCATCGAGCCGTACTTCAAGCTGTGGGTGCCGATCGACTATGCGCCGGGCTCGGCGCTGCTGCTCGTCCCGGGCCGTAAGCCGCGCCTCGCGCTCGTGCAGCCGGAGGATTTCTGGCACGCGCCGCCCGAGGATCCGAGCGGCTTCTGGACCGATCGAATCGACGTCACGATCGTGCGGGACGCCGGCAAGACCGTCGACGCGCTCGGCCCGCTGCCGCCGCGCACCGCGGCGATCCGCGCGCGGAGCGACGACGGACGCTTCGCGGCCGTCGACGATCCCGCGCTGCTCGCGCGCCTCGACTACGCTCGGGCCGTGAAGACGGACTACGAGATCGCGTGCTTAGAGCGCGCATCGGTGCGCGCGGTGCGGGGCCACCGCGCCGTCGCGGCGGCGTTCTCGGCGGGCACGTCCGAGCTCGAGCTCGAGCGGCGCTTTCTCGAGGCCACGGAGCACCGCGAAGCGGAGCTGCCGTATCCCGCGATCATCGCGATCGACCGTCATGCGGCGATCTTGCACTACCAGAATCGCGACCGCACGGCTCCCGGGCGCGCGAACCTGCTGCTGATCGACGCCGGCGCCGCGTTTCTCGGCTACGGCTCCGATATCACGCGCACGATCGTCCGTGACGCGCCCGAGATCGAAGCGCTCCGGGACTCCATCGACACGCTGCAGCAGACGCTGTGCGCGGAGCTCCGCGCGGGCGTCGATTTCGTCGCGCTCCACCGGCGCGCGCACGAGCTGCTCGCCGGCGTGCTGCGCGAGCACAGGATCGTGCTGTGCAGCGCCGAGGAGGCGCTCGAGATCGGCCTCACGCGCATCTTCTTGCCGCACGGCCTCGGTCACCTGCTCGGGCTGCAGGTCCACGATGCCGGCGGACGCCTCGCGTCGCCCGACGGCGAGATTCGCCCGCCGCCCGAGTCCGACCCGTTCTTGCGTCTGACGCGCACCGTCGAGCCCGGGTTCGTGCTGACGATCGAGCCGGGTGTCTACTTTATTCCGGCGCTTTTGCGCACAATGGCGGCCCCGAGCCGGCGTCGCGTGAATTGGGACACGGTGGAGCGCCTGCTGCCGTTCGGCGGCATTCGCATCGAGGACGACCTGCTGGTCCAGGACGCCGGCAGCCGCAACCTGACCCGCGAGGCCTTCGCGGCGACGGCAACTTGACGCGCTTCGCACCCGCGCGCGCGGCACTCGTGTCCGTCCGGGCGGCCCTAGCTCGTCCAAGCGAAGCACGCATGGGCCGGCATACGCCGGCAAGAGAGGAACGACTGCAGTTATGTCGCATCGCACGAAGGACTTGCCCCCGCTCACGGGGTTCCGGCACACGATTCGCGAGCTGCGCTATCAGGAGATCGCGCGGCAAGGGCTCGGCATCGTGCTGATCCTCGTCTATGCCCTGACCGCGAGATCGATACCCTTGCTCGTCGCGATCGGCGCCCCGCTGGTCGTGCTCGGCACGATCGTCCGGCTCTACGCGAGCGGATTCATTCTGAAGAACGAGGAGCTCGCGAAGCACGGACCGTACGCCCTCGTTCGGCATCCGCTCTACACGGGCAACGTTCTCGTGCTCGTCGGGTTCGCGTTCGCGAACGGCAACTGGTGGTCGCTGCCGCTCGCCGCGCTGTTCTTCTGGTTCTACTACCCGCCGGCGATCGAGTACGAGGACCGGAAGCTGCGGCGCATTTTCGGCGCGGAATGGGAATCGTGGGCCGCGTCGACGCCCGCGCTGGTGCCGACTTTGCGAAATCTCCGGGGACTCACGGAGGGCAGCTGGTCCATCGCGAAAAGCTTCCGCAAGAACGGCGAAGCGATCATCGCGATCTACGTTCTGTTCTGCCTCTATCTGGTCGTGCGGCAGGTGCTGTGACGGCGGCACGAACGGGACAGCCCGATCTCGAGGAGCCTTCGGCACCGCTCGCGCATTGGCTCCGGCACGAGTGGACTCCCGCCGACAGCGAGCTTCTCGGCCGCGGTTATCAGGCTCGCGCGTGGCTCGCGCATTCCCCCGTCGGCCCCGTCGTGATCAAGCAGCCGCTCGACTCGCCGCTCCTCGGACGACTGGGACGCATGACCCTGCGTTCCGAGGCCGAGACGTACCGTCGCCTCGCCGGAATTCCCGGCATTCCTCGCTGCCTCGGGCTGATCGAAGGCTGCCTCTTGATCGAGCACATCGACGGCCCATCGTTTCGAAGCGCGGAAGCGTCGCTCGCAGACCGCGACCGTTTCTTCGCGCTGCTGCTCGAGACGCTCGAAGCGATGCACGCGTCCGGCGTCGCGCACGGTGATCTCAAGCGGAAGGACAATATCCTCGTCGGGCCGGGCGAGCGTCCGTACGTGATCGACTTCGGCATCGCGTGGCGTGCGGACCCCGATTCCCCGAGGTGGCGCCGGGCCGTGTTCGAGACCGTGCGCCAGATGGACCTGAACGCGTGGATCAAGCTGAAGTACCGGCGCAAATTCGACGCGCTCGCCCCGGAAGACGCCGCCCGCTACCGACCCTTGCCTCTCGAGCGTGCCGCCCGAGCCGTTCGCATCATGTGGCAGAAACTGACGTTCCGACGCTGGCGGAAACGGCGCCGGAATCGGCTGTCGCGGTCCGGCTGAAAAGCGAGCCTCTTCGCGTTCGCCGGCGGCGCGCCCTGCCTACCTTGCGAGCCGCGGACGCGACTGCACCGTGGCTCGTACAGTTGCGCGGTCGGCGCGTATCGCTCGAGGCCGCCTTTGCCGCCGCGTTATCCGGCGGCGCGTGAGAGGGCCGCCGGAGCCGGTCGACGATCGAATCTCAGCCGGAACGCTCGAAAGCCTCCCGCGCGGACTCGATCAGACGCCGCACGAGATCGAGCGCGCGCGTGGGCGAATCGCCGGAGCAATCTTTCGCGAAACGCCGATTGTCGATCATGAGCGTCGCGAACCCATGCACGATCGACCACGCGAGCGCGACCTTTTCCGCATCGAGCTCGGCAGGCGCACCGGCCTCGCGGCTGTTGCGCTCGACGCAGTCGATGAGCTGTCGATATGCTTCGGCGCCCGCCGCGGCCAGCGACGGCCGATTCCAGTCGAGCCGCTCGCTGCGGAACATCAGTTGAAAACGTGCACGATGACGCAAGGCGTAGTCGACATACCCGACGCCTAGCGCGACGAGCTGGTCGAAGGCCGTGTCCGGCGCGCGCGATTGCCATTCCCGCATCGACGCCGAAAGCTGCTTGAACGACTCCGCGGTGAACTCGGAAAGGAGGCCGCGCACATCGCCGAAATGATGCGCCGGCGCACCGTGCGAGACGCCCGCTCGCCGAGCGACCTCCCTGAGCGTGAACCCTCCGACCCCCTTCGATTCGAGCAGCTTTTCCGTCGCTTCGAGCAGCGCACGCTGCAGGTCCCCATGATGGTAAGGGGCTGCCGCACGGGGGCGGACCGCCTTTCGCCCGGCGCTCCGCGAGCGCGTCCGTTTGTTGCCTTCCGGCATGTTTGTCCTCTTGCCCGTCGTTTCGGCAAACTCCGATGTTGACACTGTCAAGTTTAGCGCGTATCGTCGCACGTCATAAACTAGACACTGTCTACATGGAGGCTCGCAATGTCGCTCGAGACGCTGTTTTCCGCCGCCGGAACCGCGGCGGCCGCAGGCTGGCTCGTCCTCGCGTTCGCGCCGTATCGCTGGCAGCGCGCGGCGCGCGGCACGGCGGTGGCGATCGCGATCGTGATCGCGATGCTTTATGCAGGACTCATCGGGGCATTCTGGTCGTCCGCCGAAGGCGGCTTCGGGAGCCTGGCCGACGTCGCGACGCTGTTCCGGCATCCCGGGATCTTGCTGGCCGGCTGGGTGCACTACCTCGCGTTCGACCTGCTGGTCGGCTGCTGGGAGCGTGAGGAAGCGGTACGGCTCGGCCTGCCGCGCTGGGCGCTCGTGCCTTGCCTTGCGTTGACCTTCTTGCTCGCACCGCTCGGCTGGCTCGTGTTTCTCGGCGTCCGCGCGTTCGCGGCTCGGCCGCCCTCGTATCGCGCCCCCGCAACGGCATGACCGGGCGTCCGCTCGGTGTGACGACGTTCCTCTCGTCGACGGAGTGAAAGCATGAACACGACGACAGCTCTGCTCGATCCGACCGCCCGGCCCAGCGCAAGCACCCCGCTCGGGAACGCGTCGCGGCTCGATCCGCTTCGGGTGTTACACGCGCGTCAGCCCGAGCTCGCAACCGCGGCGTGGCTCTCGCTTCTCGCGATGGTGCCGTGCCTGTTCGCGATGCTCGTCGACCCGCGCACGGTCAACGACATCAACGTGTGGATCAAGCCGACGAAGTTCTTCGCGTCTTTCGCCGCCTACTACGCGACGCTCGCGTGGGTATTCGGCTATTTGCCGCGGAGCGCACGGGGCAGCGTCGCCGGCCGGTTCGTCGTCCGCGGCGCGCTCGCCGTCGGTCTCTACGAAATGGGCTGGATCGTGCTCTCCGCCGCGAACGGCGTGCCATCGCACTTCAACGTTTCGACCGTCGGGCGCATCGCGTATGGGCTCGCCGGAATCGGTTCGATCGTGCTGATGCTGACGATCCTCGTGCAGGGCATGATGATCGCGCGCGATCGCACGATGCCGATCGCGCCCGCGTTACGCTGGGGGATCGTCGCCGGGGCGGTGATCGCTTTCGTCGCGACGCTGATCACGGCGGGCTATATGTCGATGAACGGCGGACATTGGGTCGGCGGCGTTCCGAGCGACGCTTACGGTCTGCCGCTTTTCGGCTGGTCGCGAACCGGCGGAGACTTGCGGGTGGCGCACTTTTTCGCCCTGCACGCGCAGCAGGCCTTACCGGCGCTTGGGCTCTCGGCCGTGGCGCTCGGCCGCCCGAACGCACGCGGAACGGTACTTCTCGGCGCGTTCGCCTACACCGGGCTCATCGCGTTCACGTTCGTGCAGGCGCTCCTGGGCGTTCCTTTCGTGGCGCGTTGATTCGCGGAGCAATCCGGGCGGGGCCGAGTAGCAAAGCGCCCCTTTCCTTGCGAAAAGAGGAGCGCGGCAGGCTCGCCCTCTCACGGCGCTCGGAGCCCGAGGAGGGTGGCTCCTGCCGCGAGCTCTTGCAAAGGAGGTGATAGGCTCATGAAGGCCCTGGCGTCCCAATGGTCGTTGATCCTGCTCTGCTTCTCCTTCGCCGTCGCCCTCGGGGGCGGCATCTTCGAGCACTCGGTGCTGATGCCGATATGGAGCAAATCTCCACCTTCGTCTTTCTCGATCATACAACCGGGTAGCGGAGTTCCCCTTCAGCGGTTCTGGATTCCCGTGCACATCGCGATCACGGTATTCATCATTCTGTCGTTGGTCCTGACATGGGGTCACGCGACCGTGCGCCGCTTCCTCCTGATCGCGCTGGCTTCGTACATCGTCATGCGCGTCTGGAGCGGACTCTTCTTCATTCCCGAGATGCTTTCGTTCCAGAAGGTGCCGATCGAGTCCCCTCCGTCCGCCGAGCTCCTGGCCAGGGTGTCGAGATGGACTTTCTGGTCATGGTTCAGAGAGCCGCTGGACGTCATTGCCTTCCTGTTCTCGCTCTTGGCCCTGCATTACTCGAGAAGCGTTCTGACGTAGCAGCCCGCGCTCCACACGCCGAAGCGCGGATTTCGGCGCCCTCCGACGCATGCAGCCGGCGTTCGCGGCATGCGTCGCAGGCTCGACTGCGCCCGACCCTTTCGGCCGATCCATCACGACTGTCGACCATCCTGCACGTGACAACGCCTCGCATCCGTGCCTATCCAGCGCGTCCGGATGTTGTCGCCGAGCAACATGTCTTGCGCCCCCTTCTTTTTTCTGTATTCTAGTAATACAGAATCGTCATTCTGTTTCGGTGGCGTCATGCGGCACTGACCAGTCCTAGGGGAAGGCGGTCAGGCGGCACACCGACGAATCGTCACTAACGCCAAGACCCAACACCCGGGGGGAAATCCAAATGCGCAAGCATCGCTACTATGGTCCGCTTGGAGCGGACCGACGCCTTCCATCCATTCGTCGACTCAGCCTCGCGTGCATGGCCGCGATCGGCATCGGCCAGACCGCGCTTGCACAAGAGCCTATCGAGGAGATCCTCGTCACCGGATCGCGCATTCGGCAGACGAGCGGCATGGAGACGCCGACCCCGGTCACGGTCGTCACGCGTCAGGAGCTTGCGGTTCTCTCACCGACGAATCTGATCGAAGGCCTCGCGGAGCTGCCGCAATTCTTCGGTTCGGCGACGACGCAGACGCCATCGCCGTTCTTCACGAGCGTTGGCGCAGGCTCGCTCAACCTGCGCGGCTTGCAAAGCAACCGCACGCTGCAGCTTCTCAATGGCCGCCGCGTCGTCCCGTCGACGATCTTCGGCGGCCCGGATATCAATCTCTTTCCCGAGAACGTCATACGGTCCGTCGAGACCGTCACCGGCGGCGCGTCGGCCGCGTACGGCACCGACGCCGTGGCCGGCGTCGTGAACTTCATCCTCGATACCGATTTCGAGGGCGTGCGGGCCGATCTGCAGACGGGCCAGAACGAGAAGGGCCACAACGAGACGATCAAGGCGTCCTTCGGCGCCGGATTCAAGATCGGCGAGAGAACGCATTTCCTGCTCAACGCGGAACGCGAGCGCCAGGACCCGATCTGGGGCGAAGACATCCTCGAATACGAGTGGTACCGCTCCCGCGCGCTGATCGAGAACCCGGCCCCGAACGCCGGCAGCTCTCCGGACAACCCGTTCTATATCGCGGTGGACGACGTCCGCAGCCGAAGTTACGACATCAACGGCATCTTTCACCTGGACGACTATGGCCTGGGCTCGTACATCCTAGACGAGAACGGCAACCCTTCGCCGTTCATCCTCGGCGACGTGTGCAACGCGCACGGGTGCTCGACGACGAACGGCGGCTCCGGCAACGAGAGCCAGTTGTGGTCGACGAATATCACGCCGGCATCGGGGCGCGAGAACGTGTTCGGATATATCGAGCACGACGTCAACGATCGGCTCACGGTATTCGGTCAGGTGATTCGCGGGAAGGCGAACTTCAAGCAGCTCAACTTCGGCGGGCTGTTCCCGAACCCGCCCGGTGTCTTCCAGGACAGGCACTTCACGATCTACAGGGAGAACCCGTTCCTGCCGGAGGAGATTCGGCAGATCATGGAGGAGAACGACATCGATTCCGTGCCGTTCAGCCGGATCGGCGCGCCCGAGGACATCGCCCACTCCGCCGCGACCGAGCAAGTCACCGAGACGGAGTCGTACACGATCGGGTTCGAATACACGATCGGCAAAGGGTTCTTCCAGGACTGGCTCGTCGAAGGTTACTTCCAGAGGGGCCAGACCGACGTCAAGGCGATTCAGCACGGCGGTATTCGGCTCGACCGAATCTACCTTGCGGTCGACGTCGTGATCGATCCGAAGACCGGCCTGCCCGCGTGCAACGTGACCGTCGTCTCCGGGCTCTATCCGGACTGCAAGCCGTTGAACCTGTTCGGCCGCGGCCGCGCTTCACCGGAGGCCGTGGATTGGGTCACCGGGTTCGAGCCGGGCCACGTGATGCACGCCAACGGCTTCCTCCCGCCGGACAGCTCGATTCCTCACACCTATATCAGCGGCGAGAACAAGCAAAGGGTCATCGATATCGAGCAGGACGTCTGGGAGATCTCGGCCGACGGCAAGATCGCCGACGGCTGGGCCGGCCCGATCACCATGGCGTTAGGTATCGGCGCCCGGAAAGAATCGTTCGTGCAAGTCGTCGAAGTCGGCCCGGGCGGCAACATCAACGCCGATCCGACATATCGGCCCGTCATGGCGAACAACGACGCGCTCGGCATCCGCGGCGTCCCGGGCGGTAACGCCGCCTCCGGAAATCACGTCGAGATCCAGTTCTCGAACGTGCCGTTCGCGCGCGGCGCGCAGGACGTGAAAGAAGCGTTCACGGAGTTCCTGGTTCCGCTCGTTTCCGACGTCAGGGCCGTGCAACAGCTGAACCTTTCGGCCGCGTACCGGTACGCCGATTACTCCGGCTCGGGGTCCGTCGACTCGTGGAAGGGCGGGCTCGACTGGAGGATCAACGACCAGCTGAGGCTCCGCGCGACCATATCGCAAGACGTGCGCGCGGCGACGATGGGCGAGAAGTTCGACCGAACCGGCGGTGTCGCCAATGTCACCGATTATCTGATCGACCCCGGCGGCGGCTTCTCGTACGGCATCACGACGTTCTCGAACGGAACGCCGGACATCGAGCCCGAGAGCGCGAAGACGAAGGTCTTCGGCATCGTCTATCAGCCCAACTGGGCGCAGGGCCTGAGCGCGTCCGTCGACTGGTACAGCGTCGAGGTCACCAACAACATCAACCAAGTCACCGCAGAAGATGTCGTCAGAGGCTGCTATGTCGACAACGACGCCGACCTCTGCAAGTTCATCACCCGAACCGGAAACCCGAGCGAGCAGGATCCGAGCATCAGGCTTATCTCGCTCGTCGGCGTGCCTTACTACAATCAAGCGTCCGTCAAGGCGGACGGCGTCGACTTCGAGATCGTGTACAACCGAAACGTCAACTGGTTCAACGGCAGCCAGGTCTTCGTCCGCCTCCTCGGCAGCTATCTCGAGGAGCGCTCGAACACGAACAGCCAGGGCGTGAAGACCGAGGTCCAGGGACGATTCGGTTTCCCGGAGTGGACGGCCGTCCTCTCGACCGGCCTGGTCAGGGGGCCGCTTTCCGTGAATCTCACGGCGCGGTACACGGGCGAGCAGCTGATCAATCCGAACTGGAACTTCAACGGATTGAGCACCCGATGGGACGTCGCGGACAACACCGTCGGGGCCGAAACGCTCGTCGATGCGCGCGTCAGCTATCGCTTCGATACGAGGGGCAGCGGCAACGTCAGCTTGTTCGCCACGATCAACAATCTCTTCGACACGGGCCCTCAGGAGTTCCTCAATGCCGTGTTCAATAGCGGTTTCAACACGGGTCCGGGCCTCGGCGTCACCGGCGACCTGCGCGGCCGTCGCTACACGGTAGGCTTCACGGTCGATTTCTGATCGACCGACGGCGCTCGGGGGCCGGTCACCGACCGGCCCCTTTTCTTTCGACCGATCAACCCTTGACCGAGACTAGACGTCGGCGAGAAACCCGGTCCCCTGGCCTGCGGTACCACGGTCGCGAGGTATTGCCGCGGAGCTACGACCCCTCGGACCGGAACGCCAGAGAGGAGATCTGGATCCCGATCAGGGCGAAAGGCCGACCCCAGGACGCTCGTTCCATAACGAGAAGCGCCCGCGTCCCGAAGAACGCAGGCGCTTTGGCCAAAGAACGATAGCCGAGGAGAACGGGACCGAGTTACTCCGCCCTCGCCTCCTGGCTAGGCTGATCGAGCAACTGCACGAGCGCCATCGGCGCCGAGTCGCCCGGTCGGTACCCCATCTTCAGAATCCGGAGATAGCCGCCCGGACGGTTCTTGAAGCGCGGCCCGAGCTCGGTGAAGAGCTTGCCGACCGCCGCCTCGTCGCGAAGCCGCGCGAACGCGAGACGTCTGCGGCTCACGCCGTCTTCCTTCGCGAGCGTGATCAACGGCTCGACGACGCGCCGCAGCTCCTTCGCCTTGGGCAACGTGGTCTTGATCGTCTCGTGCGTCAGCAGCGATGCCGCGAGGTTGCGGTACAACGCCTTGCGGTGCGCCGAGTTTCGGCCGAGCTTACGGCCCGATTTCCGATGACGCATGACTGATCCCTCAATAGATCATCGACGAGTTTTGCTCGTCGTTGCGAAGCCCGGGCGGCGGCCAGTTCTCGATCCGCATGCCGAGCGCGAGGCCGTGCGCCTCGAGCACTTCCTTGATTTCGGTCAGCGACTTCTTGCCGAGATTCGGCGTGCGCAGCAGCTCCACCTCCGTGCGCTGCACGAGATCGCCGATGTAGTTGATGTTCTCGGCCTTCAGGCAGTTCGCCGAGCGCACGGTGAGCTCGAGCTCGTCGACCGGACGCAGCAGGATCGGATCGATCTGCGCCTCGGCACGGCCGTAACCCGCCTCTTCCTCGCCCTGAAGATCGACGAACACGTCGAGCTGATTCTTCAGGATCATCCCGGCGCGGCGAATCGCTTCCTCGGCGTCGATCGTGCCGTTCGTCTCGATATCGATGATCAGCTTGTCGAGGTCCGTCCGCTGCTCGACGCGCGCGCTCTCGACCGTGTACGTGACGCGGCGAATCGGGCTGAACGACGCGTCGAGCTGCAGCCGGCCGATCGGCCGCGTCTGCTCCTCGAACGTCGCGTTCTGCGTCGCGGGCCTGTAGCCCCGGCCGCGCTTGACCTTGAGGAACGCGCGCAGCTCGCCGGACTGCGTCAAGTTCGCGATCACGAGATCCGGATTCACGATCTCGATGTCGTGCTCCGTCTGGATGTCGCCGGCCGTGACCGGTCCCGGGCCCTTCTTCGTCAGCGTGAGCTCGGCCTCGTCACGCGCGTGCATCTTGATCGCGACCTGCTTCAGGTTCAGCAGAATGTCGACGACGTCTTCCTGCACGCCCTCGATGCTGGTGTATTCGTGCAGCACGCCCTCGATCTCGGCCTCGACGATTGCACAGCCCGGCATCGACGACAGCAACACGCGCCGCAGCGCGTTGCCGAGCGTATGACCGAAACCGCGCTCGAAGGGCTCGATCGTCACCCGGGCCCGATTCGGCCCGAGCGGCTGCACCTTCACCGACCGCGGCTTCAAGAACTCCGTGGCTGATTCCTGCATTCGATTGTCCTCGCTTACTTGGAGTACAGCTCGACGACGAGGTTCTCGTTGATATCCGGAAGAATCTCGTCTCGCGCCGGCAATGCCTTCAGTACTCCCTGCATCTTCTCCCCGTCGACCTCGACCCACTCGGGGAACCCGACCTGGCCCGCGATCTCGAGCGCGGCCTTCACACGGGTCTGCTGCTTGGCGCGATCTCGGACGGAGATCTTATCGCCGGCTTTGACCTGGTACGACGGAATGTTGACGACCTTGTCATTGACCGCGATGGCGCGGTGCGCGACCAGCTGCCGCGCTTCGGCGCGCGTCGACGCGAAGCCCATCCGATAGACGACGTTGTCGAGCCGAGCCTCGAGCATCCGCAGCAGGTTCTCGCCGGTCGAGCCCTTGATCTTCGAGGCCTTCTTGTAATAGTTGCGGAACTGCCGCTCGAGCACGCCGTACATGCGCCGAAGCTTCTGCTTCTCGCGCAGCTGCACGCCATAGTCCGAAAGTCGCCCGCGACGCTGACCTGCCCCTCCCGGCGGCACCTCGAGCTTGCACTTGCTCTCGAGCGGTTTGACGCCGCTCTTCAAGAACAGATCCGTGCCCTCGCGGCGGGCCAGCTTGCAGGTAGGTCCTCTGTATCTCGCCATAACGCTACACTCGACGTCGCTTGGGAGGCCGGCAGCCGTTGTGCGGAATCGGCGTCACGTCCTCGATCTGAGTGATTCTGAAACCGACGGCGTTCAACGCGCGCACGGCCGACTCGCGTCCCGGCCCCGGGCCCTTGACCCGAACCTCCAGGTTCTTCACGCCGTATTCCTTCGCGGCCGTGCCGGCACGCTCCGCCGCGACCTGGGCCGCGAACGGCGTGCTCTTGCGGGAGCCCTTGAAGCCGCAACCGCCCGCCGTCGCCCAAGTGATCGCGTTGCCCTGACGATCGGTGATCGTCACGATCGTGTTGTTGAACGACGCGTGGATGTGCGCGACGGCGTCGAGGATCTGACGCTTGACCTTCTTTCTGACGCGCGTGGTCGGCTGTTTCGCCATGCTTGCTCCTGATTACTTCTTGATCGGCCGACGCGGTCCCTTGCGGGTTCGCGCATTCGTCCGCGTGCGCTGACCGCGAACGGGCAGCCCACGGCGGTGGCGAATGCCGCGATAGCAGCCGAGATCCATCAGCCGCTTGATATTCATCGCCGTCTCGCGGCGCAGATCACCTTCGACCGGGAACTTCGCGATCAGATCGCGGAGCTTGCCGATCTCGGCCTCGGTCAGATCCTTGACCTTGGTCGCCGGATCGATCCCCGCGGCCTGGCAGCACTGGAGGGCGCGGCTGCGGCCGATCCCGTGAATGTGCGTCAGCGCGATCGAAATGTGCTTGTTGATCGGGATATTGATTCCCGCGATACGTGCCATCGTGCGCCCCTCAACCCTGTCGCTGCTTGTGGCGCGGATCCGAGCAGATCACCCGAACGACGCCCTTGCGGCGAATGATCTTGCAGTTCCTGCAGATCCGGCGTACCGAAGCTCTCACTTTCATCTCGTCAACTCCCGGCGAGCCGCTCGTCGCGGCAGCTCAGCTCGCCCTCGATCCGTATCCTCTCAAGTTCGCCTTCTTCAAAAGCCCCTCGTACTGATGGGTCATCGCGTGCGCCTGCAGCTGCGCCATGAAGTCCATCGTGACGACCACGATGATGAGCAGCGACGTCCCGCCGAAATAGAACGGCACGTTGAACTCGAGAATCATGAACTCGGGCAACAGGCAGACCCCGGTGATGTACAGCGCGCCCCACAGGGTCAGCCGGGTCAACACCTTGTCGATATACTCCGCCGTCTGCTGGCCCGGCCGGATGCCCGGGATGAACGCGCCCGAGCGCTTCAAGTTGTCCGCCGTCTCCCGGGCGTTGAACACCAATGCCGTGTAGAAGAAGCAGAAGAACACGATCATCGAGCCGTACAGCAGGATGTAGACCGGCTGCCCCGGCGATAGGCTCGCAGCGATCCTCTGCAGCCACGGCTGGCTCGTCCCGAACCACGTCGCGATCGTCGCCGGGAACAGGATCAGGCTCGACGCGAAGATCGGCGGGATCACGCCCGACATGTTGATCTTGAACGGCAGATGGCTCGTCTGGCCGCCGTACAGCCGCCGACCCTGCTGCCGCTTCGCGTAGTTCACCGTGATCCGGCGCTGCGCCCGCTCCATGAACACGACGAACGCCGTCACCGCGAGCATCACGATCGCGAGCACGAACGGCATCGCCTGATTCATGCTTCCCGAGCTCACGAGCTCGAGCGTGCCGCCGATCGCCGACGGGATGCCGGAGACGATGCTCGCAAGGATCAGCATCGAGATGCCGTTTCCGACTCCGCGTTCCGTGATCTGCTCGCCGAGCCACATCAGGAACATCGTGCCGGTGACGAGCGTGACGGCCGACGTGACGATGAAGCTCGTGCCCGGATTGATCACGACCTGGTTGTTCTGCAGCGCCGACGCCGCGGCAACCGCCTGGAACGTCGACAGCACGACCGTCCCGTAGCGCGTGTACTGCGTGATCTTGCGCCGTCCCGCCTCGCCTTCCTTGCGCAGCTGCTGCAGCGTCGGGATGACGTGCGTCGCCATCTGCATGATGATCGACGCCGAGATGTACGGCATGATGTTCAACGCGAAGATCGACATCCTCTCGAGCGCACCGCCCGAGAACATGTTGAACATCTGCAGGATCGTGCCCGACTGATCCTGGAACAGCTGCTGCATCGCGACCGGGTCGACGCCCGGCAGCGGGATGAACGTGCCGATGCGGTAGACGATCAGCGCCCCGATCAGGAACAGCAGGCGCTGGCGCAGATCCGCGAAGCGGGTCGCGTCGGCAAGAAGGCTCGGAGAAGCCACTGCGCCTGGTTTTGCCATGATCCTACGTTCCTGTCTCGGCGGGCCCTGCGGCTACTCGTCTACTCGACGCTGCCCCCGGCCGCCTCGATGATCGCCTTTGCGCCCGGCGTCACGGGCACGCCGACGACCTTGACCGGGCGCTCGAGCGTCCCGGACGCGATGATCTTCACGCGCTCGACGCGCCGACCGACCAGCCCCGCCGCCTTCAGCGACTCGAGCGTGACGTCGCCTTCGACCTTCGCGAGCTCGTGCACGCGCACCTCGTCCCGCGTCGCCGCCTTCCGCGACCGGAAGCCGACCTTCGGCAGCCGACGCTGCAACGGCATCTGGCCGCCCTCGAAGCCGACCTTGTGATATCCGCCGGCGCGGGCGTGCTGACCCTTCGTGCCGCGGCCCGCGGTCTTGCCCTGCCCGGCGCTGCCGCCGCGGCCGACGCGCGTCCGCTCCTTGCGGCTGCCCTTGGCGGGTTTCAACGTGTTCAAGCGCACGTCAAGCTTCCTCCACGCGCACGAGGTATTGGACCTTGCGGATCATCCCGCGGTTCTCGGGCGTGTCCGCGACGACTACGGTCTGGTGGCGGCGCCGCAAGCCGAGGCCCGCGAGGCATTCCGCGTGCCCCGGCGTCCTGCCGAACCGGCTCTTCAGCAGCGTCACCTTGATCCTCTTCTGCTCGGCCACGACTCACCTCAAGCCACGATCTCGTCGAGCGATTTGCCGCGTTTTGCCGCGATCACCTGCGGCGAGCGCATCTTCGTCAACGCGTTCATCGTCGCGCGAACGACGTTGATCGGATTGCGCGAACCGTAGCTCTTCGCGAGCACGTTACGGATGCCCACGCACTCGAAGACCGCGCGCATCGCACCGCCGGCGATGATGCCCGTGCCGTCCCGCGCGGGCTGCATGAACACGCGCGTCGCGCCGTGCTTGCCGTGCAGCTCGTAGTGCAGCGTGTCCTTCTTCAGGTGGACGGTCTTCAGATTCTTGCGCGCCGCCTGCATCGCCTTCTGGATCGCGAGCGGCAGCTCGCGGGCCTTGCCGTAGCCGTAGCCGACGCGCCCATTGCCGTCGCCGACGACCGTCAACGCCGTGAAGCCGAACTGCCGGCCGCCTTTCACGACCTTCGCGACGCGGTTGACCGCGACGAGCTTCTCTTGGAACTCTTCAACGTTTGCCATCGATCTCGTCCGAAAGGCCGCTTCGGCCTAGAACTTCAATCCCGCTTCGCGAGCGGCATCGGCGAGCGCCTTGACCCGCCCGTGATACTTGAACCCGGATCGGTCGAAAGCGACCTCTTCGATCCCCTTCGCCTTCGCGCGCTCGGCGAGCAGCCGGCCGACGGCGGCGGCCGCCTCCTGGTTGCCCGTCGACTTGAGCTGCGCCTTCAGCTCCTTCACGAGCGTCGAGGCGCTGACGAGCACTTTGCCGCCCTCGGGAGCGATGATCTGCGCGTAGATGTGCCGCGGCGTGCGGTGGACGCAGAGCCGGTTCTTCCCCGAGAGCGCGATCCTCGCCCGGGTGCGAGCGGCCCGCCGCTGGCGCCTTACCTTCTTGTCCATCGGTGCCTACTTCTTCTTCGCTTCCTTCAGAACGACCCGCTCGTCCGAGTAGCGCACACCCTTGCCCTTGTAGGGCTCGGGCGGCCGGTACCGTCGGAGCTCGGCCGCGACCTGACCCACGCGCTGACGATCGATTCCCTTGACGATGATTTCCGTCTGGCTCGGCGTCTCGATCGTGATGCCCTCGGGCACGGGGTACTCGACCGGGTGCGAGAAGCCGAGGGTCAGGTTCAGCTTCTTGCCCTGCGCCTGCGCGCGATAGCCGACGCCGACGAGCTCGAGCTTGCGCTCGAAGCCGGTCGTGACGCCGGTGACCATGTTCTGGATCAGCGCCCGAGTCGTCCCGGCCAAGGCCCTCGCGAACCGGCTGTCGGAGCGAGGCGAGACCTTGACGGTGCCGTCGGCCTGCGTGACCTCGATCTCCGGCCGAATCCGCATCGACAGCGAGCCCTTCGGCCCCTTGATCGTCACCATCCCCGGCGTCAGCTCGGCGGTGACGTTGCTTCCGAGAGAGACCGGACGTTTCGCTACTCTAGACATCGTACTCAACCGTTGGGTTCTCGGCGCGACACGAGCGCGCCGTTTGCCTGTGCCGCCGTCCGCCCGTTACGAAACGATGCACAGCACCTCGCCGCCGTGCCCTTCGGCACGCGCCTGGCGATCGCTCATCACGCCGCGCGAAGTCGACACGATCGCGATTCCGAACCCGCCCTGCACTTTCGGCAGCTCGTCCTTCCTCCTGTACACGCGCAGGCCCGGCCGGCTCACGCGGCGAATCGTCTCGATCACCGGGCGATCCTGGTAATACTTCAGACGAACGGTCAGCACGGGCTTGCCGTCGTTGTCTTCCACCGAGTATCCGGCGATATAGCCCTCGGCCTCGAGAACCCTGCAGATCTCGACCTTCTGCTTCGACGACGGCAGCGACACGGACTCCTTGCGCGCCGCCTGGCCGTTGCGGATGCGCGTCAAGAGATCGGCGATCGGATCAGTCATGCTCATAGGCGTTCTCCGACCTCACCAGCTCGCCTTCGAAAGCCCGGGGATCTCGCCGCGCATCGTCGCCTCGCGCAGCTTGTTGCGCGCGAGACCGAAGCGCCGGAAGTACCCGTGCGCCCTGCCGCTGATCGCACAGCGGTTGCGCAGCCGAACGGGGCTCGCGTCGCGCGGCAGCGACTGCAGCTTCGCCTGCGCCGCCATCTTCTCCTCGTCCGACGAGCGCGGATCCTTGATGATGCGCTTGAGCTCCGCCCGCTTCGCGGCGTAGCGCTCCACTACCTTTCGGCGCCTCTCGTTGCGGATCAGTACCGATTTCTTCGCCATGTCTCAGCTCCTACGACCGCAGCGGGAAGTTGAACGCCTCGAGGAGCGCGCGGCCGGCCTCGTCGTTCCTGGCGGTGGTCGTGATTGCGATATCCATGCCCCTGATGGCGTCGATCTGGTCGTAGTTGATCTCCGGGAAGATGATCTGCTCGCGGATACCGATGTTGAAGTTCCCGCGGCCGTCGAACGCGCGCGCCGAGAAACCGCGAAAGTCGCGGATTCGCGGGATCGCGATGTTGATCAGCCGATCGAGGAACTCGTACATCCGCTCCCGGCGCAGCGTCACCTTGCAGCCGATCGGAAACCCTTCGCGGACCTTGAAGCTCGCGACCGAGATGCGCGCCTTCGTGGGCACGGGCTTCTGACCCGTGATCCGCGCGAGGTCGTTCATCGCGTGCTCGAGCACCTTGCGGTCCGCGATCGCTTCGCCGACGCCCATGTTGACCGTGACCTTCACGAACCGAGGCACGGCCATCGGATTCTTGACGCCGAGCCGTTCCATCAGCTGCGGAACGACCGTCGTCTTGTAGTATTCCTGCAACCTGGCCATATCAGGCGTCCACGACCTCGTTGTTCGACTTGAAGTAGCGCACCTTGCGCCCGTCGGCGAGCACCCGGAACCCGACACGGTCGCCCTTCTGCGTCGCGGGGTTCCACAGCATCACGTTCGAGACGTGAATCGGCGCTTCCATGTCGACGATGCCGCCGGGGACGCCGCGTGCCGGATTCGGCCGCTGATGCCGCTTCACGACGTTCACGTTCTCGACGACGACGCGGTCGTCCGGGAGCACGCGCAGCACGACGCCTCGCCGGCCCTTGTCGCGGCCCGCGATCACGACGACCTCGTCACCCTTCCTGATACGCTTCATGTTCGCCTCTACAGCACTTCCGGCGCGAGCGAGATGATCTTCATGAACCGGCTCGTGCGAAGCTCGCGCGTGACCGGTCCGAAGATGCGCGTGCCGATCGGCTCGAGCCGGTTGTTGAGCAACACGGCCGCGTTGCTGTCGAACCGGATCGCCGAGCCGTCCGGGCGGCGCAGCCCTTGCTTCGTGCGCACGACCACGGCGTTGTAGATCTCGCCCTTCTTCACGCGTCCGCGCGGGATCGCGTCCTTGATCGTGACCTTGATGATGTCGCCGATCCGCGCATAGCGCCGCTTCGAGCCGCCGAGCACCTTGATGCACATCAGGCGCCGAGCGCCGGAGTTGTCCGCGGCATCCAAAACCGTTTGCGTCTGAATCATCGTTAGGTCCCCTGGCCCGCCGCCTCGTCGGCCTGCGGCTGCTCGACTGCCTCGGCTCGCGCGACGATCTCCACGACCCGCCACGACTTGCGCTTCGAGATCGGGCGGCACTCGCTGATCGCGACGGTGTCGCCGATGCGCGCCGAGTTCTCCTCGTCGTGAGCCATGATCTTCGTCGTGCGGCGAATGTACTTCCCGTAGATCGGGTGCCGGACCAGCCGCTCGACCGCGACCGTGACGCTCTTGTTCATCTTGTCACTGACGACCCGACCGATGACTTTTCGGCGCGTCTTGCCGCCGTTCGCCGTCGGCTGCTCGGTGCTTTCCGCCGCGCTCATCACTTCGTACCTTTCTCTCTCTTCCGCTCGCCGAGCACGGTCTTGATCCTGGCGATGTCCCTGCGGACCTTGCCGTGCTGATCCGGCTTCGCGCCCTGACCGGTGGCGGCCTGCAAGCGCAGGTTGAACTGCTCGCGCCGAAGCTTCAGCAGCTCCTCGGCGAGCGCCTCGTCGGTCATCTCACGCAACTCTTTGGCCTTCATCGCTACACCTAGCGCTGGACGATCACGGTCTGGATCGGCAGCTTCGCCGCGGCGAGCCGAAACGCCTCGCGCGCGACCTCCTCGCTGACGCCGGCCATCTCGTAGAGCATCTTGCCCGGCTGGATCTGCGCGACCCAGTACTCGACGTTGCCCTTACCCTTGCCCTGGCGCACCTCGAGCGGCTTCTTCGTGATCGGCTTGTCCGGGAAGACGCGGATCCAGATCTTGCCGCCGCGCTTCACGTAGCGCGTCATCGCGCGCCGCGCGGCCTCGATCTGCCGCGCGGTCAGCTGGCCGCGGCCGACCGCCTTCAACCCGAACTCGCCGAAGCTCACCGTATTGCCCCGCGTCGCGAGCCCGGTGTTGCGGCCCTTGAACTGCTTTCTGAATTTGGTCCGTTTAGGTTGCAGCATGGCTGCCTCTCATTCCTGCTCGCCGGGCCTTCAGGCCTGCGCGCGCGGCGCCTCGGCGGCTTCCTGCTTCGCTTCGCCGAAGTCGAAAACCTCGCCGCGGAAGATCCAAACCTTCACGCCGATCACCCCGTACGTGGTGCGCGCCTCGGCAAACCCGTAGTCGATGTCGGCACGGAGGGTATGCAGGGGCACGCGCCCCTCGCGGTACCACTCCGACCGCGCGATCTCGGCGCCGTTCAAGCGCCCGGAGACCTGCACCTTCACGCCCTCGGCGCCGAGACGCATCGTGTTCGTGACGGCGCGGCGCATCGCCCGCCGGAACTGAACGCGCCGCTCGAGCTGCTGCGCGATGCCGTCCGCGACGAGCTGAGCGTCGAGCTCGGGCTTGCGGATCTCGGAGATGTTCAGGCGCACGTCCTGAATCGGCATGCCGAGCAGATTCGCGACGTCCGCGCGAAGCTTCTCGATGTCCTCGCCCTTCTTGCCGATCACGATACCCGGACGCGCCGTATGAATCGTGATGTTCGCGCGCTTCGCCGGCCGCTCGATGTAGATGCGGCTGACCGAAGCCTCCTTCAGCTTCTCCTTCAGGAACTCGCGAACGCGATGATCCTGCTCGATATACGCCGGAAACGTCTTCGGATCGGCATACCACTTCGACAGCCACTCTTTGGTGATGCCGAGACGAATGCCGGTCGGATGTACTTTTTGACCCATGACTTACTCGTCCGCCACCCGAATCGTGATGTGGCTGTTCCGCTTCAAGATCCTGGCGCCCCGTCCCTTCGCTCTCGCACGATAGCGAGTGAAGAAGGGCGCCCCGTTCACCTCGACGACGGCGACCTTCAGCTCGTCGATATCCGCGCCGTGGTTGTGCTCCGCGTTCGCGATCGCGGACTCGAGCACCTTGTGCACGATCCGCGCGGCCTTCTTGCGGCTGAACCGCAGAATGTCGATGGCCTGCGCCACCGGCTTGCCCCTGATCTGATCCGCGACCAGGCGACATTTCTGAGGAGAAATGCGCGCGTATCGCAGAGTCGCCGCAACCTGCATCGATCCGTACTCCAAACTTCGCCCGATGTTCCGGAGCCGTCTTCACATATCGATTTCGGGGACCGCCGTGAATCCGTCCCTGGAGGCTCGCGCGCGCGCATCCCTGCGCGCGAGCGTCCCCGAAATCAACATGTGAAGCCGCCTCCGGAACATCCCACCACCGTTACTTGGACTTCCGATCGCCGGAGTGGCCCTTGAACGTCCGCGTCGGCGCGAACTCGCCGAGCTTGTGACCGACCATGTTCTCCGAGATCAGCACCGGCACGTGCTGCCGGCCGTTATGCACGGCGATCGTCAGCCCGACCATGTCGGGGATGATCATCGAACGGCGCGACCACGTCTTGATCGGCCGCCGATCGTTGTTCGCGACGGCCTTCTCGACCTTCTTCAACAGATGCAGGTCGACGAACGGCCCTTTCTTGATCGATCGTGGCATGACTCGTCTCGGTTCTCGTTTCGGCCCCGTCGCTCCGCGGCCTCTCCTCTATGCCCCTTACTTCGCGCGGCGGTCGCGGACGATCATCGACTGGGTCCGCTTGTTGTGCCGCGTCTTGTGACCCTTCGTCGGCACGCCCCACGGCGACACCGGATGACGACCGCCCGACGTGCGGCCCTCGCCGCCGCCGTGCGGATGATCCACCGGGTTCATCGCGACGCCGCGCACCGTCGGACGGATGCCCCGCCAGCGCTTCGCGCCCGCCTTACCGAGCTTGCGCAGGCTGTGCTCGTCGTTACCGACCTCGCCGATCGTGGCGCGGCAATTCACGTGCACCTTGCGCATCTCGCCGGATCGCAGGCGAAGCGTCACGTAGGAACCTTCCCGCGCGACGATCTGCACCGAAGCGCCCGCGCTGCGCGCGAGCTGACCGCCCTTACCGGGCTTGAGCTCGACGCAATGGACCTGCGTACCGACCGGGATATTCCTGAGCGGCATCGCGTTGCCCGGCTTGATCGGCACGTCGCTGCCGGACTGGATCGGGTCGCCGACCCCGACGTTCTTCGGCGCGAGGATGTAGCGCCGCTCGCCGTCCGCGTAGAGGACCAGCGCGAGGTGCGCGCTGCGGTTCGGGTCGTATTCCAGCCGCTCGACGCGCCCCGGAACGCCGTCCTTGTCGCGCTTGAAATCGACGATCCGATAGTGGTGCTTGTGGCCGCCGCCGCGGTGGCGAACGGTCATACGCCCCTGATTGTTGCGGCCGCCGGTCTTCGGCAACGGCACGACGAGGGGCTCGTACGGCGCCCCCTTGTGCAGCGCGTCGTTCACGACGCGCACCGCGAACCGCTGCCCGGCGGACGTCGGCTTGAGCTTACGTAGCGCCACTTCGTTCCCTCCGCGCCCTTATTCCGCGCTGATGAAATCGAGGTCGTGGCCGGGCGCGAGGCGCACGTAGGCCTTCTTCCAGTCCGACCGCTTGCCGCGGCTCAGACCGAAGCGCTTGGTCTTGCCCGGAACGCGGGTGACGGTGACGCGATCCACCTTGACCTCGAAAAGATACTCCACGGCCCGCTTCACCTCGTCCTTCGTGGCGTCGCGGCGCACCTTGAAGACGACCTGGCGGTTGCGGTCCGCCGTCGCCGTCGACTTCTCGGAAACGTGCGGACCGACGATGACCTGCGTCAGCCGCTCCTTGTGACTCAGCGCGCTCATGCCGTTCGTCCTTCGAGAATTCTCGCGGCGGGCACGGTCATGACGACCCGTTCCGCGGCCACGAGGCTGACGGGATCCACCGAGCTCGCGTCGACGACCCCGACGTTCGGCACGTTGCGAGCCGCGAGCCAGAGGTTCATGTCGAAGCCCTCGACGACGACCAGCCCCTTCGTGACGCCGAAATCCGCGAGCTTCGCGACGAACTCCTTCGTCTTCGGCGCGCTGACGGCGAAGGTATCGGTCAGCACGAGCCGATCCTGGCGCACGAGCTCGGAAAGGATCGAGCGGAGCGCGCCGCGGTACATCTTGCGGTTGACCTTCTGCGAGAAATTGCGCGGCCGCGCCGCGAACGCCCGGCCGCCGCCGACCCAGATCGGGCTCCGCGTCGAGCCGTGACGGGCTCGCCCGGTGCCTTTCTGGCGCCACGGCTTCGAGTTACCGCCGCTGACCTCGGCCCGGTTCTTCTGGGCCTTGGTGCCGGCGCGCGCGCCGGCCAGATAGGCCACGACGACCTGGTGGACGAGCGGCTCGTTGAACGGTGCCGCGAACGAGGCGTCGGCGAGCTCTACCGATTCCCCGCTACCGTGTAGCTTGACCTTCATTTCCCGTCTCGCGGTTTCCCGGCCTTGACCGCCGGCCTGATCAGCACGCGGCCAGAAGCCGCGCCCGGCACCGCGCCCTTGACGAGCAGCAGATTGCGCTCGGCATCGACCCGAACGACCTCGAGATTCGAGACCGTCGTGCGGACGTTGCCGAGATGGCCGGACATCCTCTTACCCTTGAACACGCGCCCCGGCGACTGGTTCTGACCGATCGAGCCCGGTGCACGATGCGAGATCGAGTTACCGTGGGACGCGTCCTGCGAATTGAAGTTGTGCCGCTTGATCGTGCCCGCGAAGCCCTTGCCCTTGGACGTGCCGGTGACGTCGACGAGCTGCCCCGGGGCGAAGAGATCCACCTTGATCTCGGCGCCGGGCGCCAAATCCTCGCCTTCACCGTCGGCGAGCCGGAACTCCCAAAGGCCCTCGCCCGGCTCGACCTTCGCGGCCGCGAAATGCCCTGCTTCGGGCTTCGTCAGCCGGCTCGGACGGGCACGCCCCACCGTGACCTGCACGGCCCGATAGCCGTCGCGGCCCGGCGTCTTCAGCTGCGTGACCCTGTTCGGAAGGGCTTCGATCACGGTGACCGGCACGGATTCGCCGGATTCCGTGAAAATGCGGGTCATACCGCATTTGCGGCCCACGAGACCGATTGGCATTTTGCTGTTCCTCTTATCCGCACCGACTGCGTCGGCCGGCGCTTCAGCCAGCACGTCCTTCGCGCGCTGGCAACCTGAAAAAGTACGCCTACCGCACTCTTCGGCCGGAGACGTGGGTGATTGCATGTGCCGCCCGCGCTTCGGGCGGCGGTGCGCCGGCACCCCTCGGGGCTGCCGGCAGCGGCTGGCGGGAGAAGCTCGCGAGGCCGCGCCTCGAGCGCCTCCCCCTGCGACCGACAAGTAGCCCGCAATTATAGCACTGGACTAACGCGAAGAAAGAGGCCGCGCTCCTTTTTCGCGCCGGACGGCTCGGCAGTCGCTGGAGCTTGCCGATTCCCCGTCCGTCAGTTCAGCTTGATCTGCACATCGACGCCCGCCGGCAGCTCGAGCTTCATCAACGCGTCGACGGTCTTGTCCGTCGGGTCGATGATGTCCATCAACCGCTTGTGCGTCAGCAGCTCGTACTGGTCCCGCGCGTCCTTGTCGACGTGCGGCGAAATCAGCACCGTGTAGCGCTCGATCTTCGTCGGCAGCGGGATCGGCCCGCGGACCGTAGCGCCGGTCCGCTTGGCCGTATCGACGATCTCCCGGGCCGACTTGTCGATCAGGCGGTGATCGAAAGCCTTCAGCCGGATACGGATGTTCTGATTCGTCGCCATGTCCCTTACTCGATGATCTTGGACACGACGCCGGCGCCGACGGTTCGGCCGCCCTCGCGAATCGCAAAGCGCAGCCCTTCCTCCATCGCAATCGGCGCAATCAGCTCCACCTTCAGCCGCACGTTATCCCCA
>PKRJ01000079.1 GCA_017577365.1 Gammaproteobacteria bacterium
CCCTGAAGCTGATTCCGAGGAGCTGCGCGGCCGCGGTCTTGTTGTAGCGCGTCTGCTCGAGCGCCCGGAGGATCGCGTCGCGCTCGATCTCCTCGAGCTGCGCCTCGAGCGGTCCGCCGTCGGGCCTGGCCGCGGGCGCGGCCGCGCCGGCAACCCGTGCGGCGCCGTCGTCCGCCTGGCGGAGCTGGATGTCCTCGACGTCGATCTCGTCGCCGGAGCAGAGCGTCAGCGCGCGCTCGAGGACGTTCTCGAGCTCCCGGACGTTGCCCGGGAAGCGGTAGCCCAGGAGCGCCGCGCGCGCGCCCGGGGTCAGCCGGGGCACCGGCACGCCCTGCGCCGCCGCGAGCCGCTCGAGGATCCGGTCGGCGAGCAGCAGCACGTCCTCCCCTCGCTCGCGAAGCGGCGGGACGTAGAGCTCGATCACGTTGATCCGGTAATAGAGGTCCTCGCGGAAGCGGCCTTCGGCGACGAGCGCGCCGAGGTCCTTGTGCGTCGCCGAGAGGATGCGCACGTCGACCGGGATCTCGGTCGTACGCCCGATCGGCCGGATCGACTTCTCCTGAATCACGCGCAGCAGCTTGACCTGCATGTGGAGCGGCAGGTCCGCGACCTCGTCGAGGAACAGGGTCCCGCCCTCTGCCGTCTGCACGAGGCCGACCTTGTCGGATACGGCACCCGTGAAGCTGCCTTTCCGATGCCCGAAGAACTCGCTCTCCATGAGCTCGGTCGGGATCGCGCCGCAGTTGATCGGCACGAAAGGCCCGTCGCGGCGCGGCCCGGCCTCGTGGATCATCCGCGCGACGAGCTCCTTGCCCGTGCCGGACTCACCATAGATATGCACGGGCGCCTGGCTACGCGCGACCTTGCCGATCATCGCCCGCACCCGCTCGATCGCGGGCGACGTCCCGATCAGCTCCTGCGCCGCGCCCGCGCGCGGAGGCGGGGCGGCCCCTTTGAGCTTCAGCGCCGACGAGACGAGTTTTCTCAGGTCGTTCAAGTCGAGCGGCTTCGAGACGAAGTCGAACGCGCCGATCTTGAGCGCCCTCACCGCCGCCTCGACGCTGCCGTGCGCGGTGATCACGGCGACGGGCGTGCCGGGCGCCTCGCGCTGGATCCACTCGACGAGCTCGAGCCCGTCGCCGTCGGGCAGCCGCATGTCGGTCAGACAGAGGTCGAACGGCTCGCGCGACAGCGCGCGTTTCGCCGACGCGATATCCGGGCACGAGCGCGCCGCGACGTCCATGCGCTCGAGCGTGATCGAGAGCAACTCGCAGAGATCCGGTTCGTCGTCGACGACGAGTGCGATCGGTTTCATCGTGGCTTCTTGGCCCCGCGCGAGCCGCTACCCCTCATCCAACGTCGGCCCCCGCCGTAGCGCGCCACCGGTTCGGGTCGGCGAAAACGATTCGGAACTGGCTGCCCCCCCCGGGCCGCGGCGAGTAGCGTAGCGTAGCGCCGTTGCGCTCGCACAGCTCGCGGCATACGTACAGTCCGAGACCGGTCCCGCCGGGCTGCCCCGAGAAGAACGGCTCGAAGATCTCATCGACGTGGGCCGGGTCGACGCCGGGCCCGCGGTCCGCGACCTCGAGAAAGGGCCGGCCGGAGGTCTCGACGACGCCGCACGTGAGCTCCACGGCGATCGCGCCCGCGGTCGCGCTCGCGTACTTGACGGCGTTCTCGCAGAGGTTCCAGACGATCTGGTGCAGGTGCGTCGGGTCCATCTCGATCTCGACGTCGACGGAGTCGGGCATCAGCGAGACCGAGCCTTCATAGAGCTCCTGCGTCTCGATGAACTCCTGCACGAAGCTTCGAATCCACTCGACGAGCATGAGCCGTTCTGGCCGCGTGTGATCCTTCCTAGACAGCGACAGCACGCTCTCGACGATCTGACTGACGCGCGATGCGTTCATGCGGATGATCTCGGTCAGGCGTCGGTCCGCGTCCGAGATGCTCTCGGATTCGGCGAGGAGCTGGCTCGCGTGACTCATCGCGCCGATGGGATTACGGATCTCGTGCGCGATGCTCGCGGAAAGCCGGCCGAGCGCGGCGAGCTTCATCTGCTGCACGCGCTCGGCGATCAACGACGTGTCCTCGAGAAAGATCGCCACGCCGCCGGAGCGGCCCGCGCCGAGCGTCGCGAAATGCGCCTGCACGAGCGTCGTGCCGTCCGCGGAATGAAACGGCCTGTTCGCCTCCGCCGGCGGCTCGCGGTTTCGCCACGCGCGAAGACGCTCGGCGAGCTCGAACGACAGCGTCCGAAGCGGCATGTCGTCGGTGCGGCCGTCGGCGCCGAGATGCTTCAACGCCGAAGCGTTGATCAGCCGCACTCGATCCTCGCCGTCGACGACGACGATGCTCTCCCTCAAGTGCTGGATGATGTAGTCGTTGAGCTGGACGAGGTTGCGGAGGTCGACGCCCCGCTGCTCGGCGAGCGCCTCGGTCTCGACGATACGCCGACCTACGAGAACCACGACCGCGCTGATCAGGAACAGCACGATGCCGAGCAGCGCTACGGCCACGTACTGATCGGTGGCGGCCTCTCCGGAAAGGTGCGAATAGCCTCGCTCCGCGAGCAACGCGAGCGACGCGACCGCCGCGAAGAGGAACGCGAGCCGCGGCGGCACGAGCAGCCCGAGCGCGCCGATGGAAACGACCAAGAGCCCGCCGAGGCCGTTCGAGAGTCCGCCGCTCGCGTGGACGAGCGCGACGACGACGGCGAGATCGGCCGCGAACAGGAACGGCGCTTGACGCTCGACGGGCGGCCGCCGGCGGTGGAGGCACCACATCTCGACGCAGCCGACCGCGAGCATCACGATCAGCGCGCGCCACGCGAGCTCCGGCCGGATGTCCCCGACGAGCCTCGGCTCGTCGATCGCGAAGACGCCGATCAAGAGCGCGGCCGCGATCGCGAGGCGGAAGAGATTCAGAAGCCCAAGGACGCGCCAGCCGAAATCCGCATCGGCCGTGAGCAGCTCTTTGCGGAGCTGAGAGGATTTCGCGGACTTCTCGGCGGCGGCGGACATGGCTGCGCGCATCTTAACCGAACGCTGCGGTTTTCTTGCGTGAACCGGGTGGCCGCGAACGCGGTTCTGTGACGCGTTTCGAGCGGTCTGCCGTGCCGGCGGTCACGCGAGCCGAACGAACCGTGCTGCCTTTACGAGTTCGCGGGCTTTCGTGGACAATAGCCGTCCCGCATGCGCGCCGTGTCCTTCGGCCGCGTTCAAGGAAGACATCGAAAGACGCAATCTCATGAATCTCCACGAATATCAGTCCAAGGCGCTGTTCGCCGAGTACGGCATCCCGATCCCGAAAGGGCGCGTCGCGGCGAGCGAGAAAGAAGCTTGTGAGGCGGCCGAGGCGCTCGGCGGCAACTTGTGGGTCGTCAAGGCCCAGGTCCATGCCGGCGGCCGCGGCAAGGCGGGCGGTGTGAAGCTCGCAAGAACGATCGACGAGGTGGCGCTGCACGCGAAGGCGATGCTCGGGACGCGGCTCGTCACGCATCAGAGCGGGCCGGAGGGCTTGCCGGTCGATCGCGTCTATATCGAATCGGGCTCGGATATCGCGCGCGAGCTCTACTTGAGCCTGCTCGTCGACCGCTCGGTCGGGCGCGTCGCGATCATGGCCTCCGCCGCGGGCGGCATGGATATCGAGGAGGTCGCGGCGAAGACGCCGGAGAAGATCTTCACGGTGCACATCCATCCCGCCGCGGGCCTGCAACCGTACCAGACGCGGCGCATCGGCTTCGGCCTCGGGCTCGACGCGAGCCAGCAGAAGGAGCTCCATCAGATCCTGACGAAGCTCGTGCAGCTCTTCCACGACTGCGACGCGAGCCTCGTCGAGATCAATCCGCTGATCGTCACCGGCGACGGGAAGATCGTCGCGCTCGACGCGAAGATCAACGTCGAGGACAACGCGCTGTTCCGTCAGCAGCGCCTCGCGGGGATGCGCGACGTCGCGCAGGAGGACGAAAGGGAGCGCCGCGCGCACGAGCACGACCTCAACTACGTCTCGCTCGACGGGAATATCGCGTGCATGGTCAACGGCGCGGGGCTCGCGATGGCGACGATGGACCTCATCAAGCTCCACGGCGGCGAGCCCGCGAACTTCCTCGACGTCGGCGGCGGCGCGACGGCCGAGCGCGTCAAGGAAGCCTTCAACATCATTCTCACGAACAAGAAGGTCAAGGCGATTCTCGTGAACATTTTCGGCGGCATCGTGCGCTGCGATCTGATCGCGGAAGGCGTGATCGCGGCGGTGAAGGGCGCGCGGGTCGAGGTGCCGGTCGTCGTCCGGCTCGAAGGCACGAACGTCGAGAAGGGCAGGCAGATGCTGGCCGAGAGCGGCTTGTCGATCGTGCCGGCCGAGGACTTGAAGGACGCGGCGTCGAAGGTCGTTGCGCTCGCGGGAGGTGCGGCATGAGCATCCTCGTCGGCAAGGACACGAAGGTCATCTGCCAGGGCATCACGGGCCGGCAGGGCACGTTCCACACGCAGCAGTGCCTCGAGTACGGCACGAAGGTCGTCGGCGGCGTGACGCCGGGCCGCGGCGGCAGCGAGCATCTCGGGCTTCCGGTCTTCGACACGGTCCGCGAGGCGGTGCGCGAGACCGGCGCGACGGCGAGCATGATCTATGTGCCCGCGCCGTTCGCCGCGGACGCGATTCTGGAGGCGGCAGACGCCGGCATCGAGCTCATCGTGTGCATCACCGAGGGCGTGCCGGTGCTCGACATGGTGCGCGTCAAAGAGGTGCTCCGCGACTACGACTGCCGGCTGATCGGTCCGAATTGCCCCGGCATCATCACGCCGGGCGAATGCAAGATCGGCATCATGCCGGGCCCGATCCACAAGCCGGGCTCGATCGGCATCGTGTCGCGCTCGGGCACGCTGACGTACGAGGCGGTCAATCAGACGACGCAGCGGGGCCTCGGCCAGACGACGTGCGTCGGCATCGGCGGCGACCCGGTCCGCGGCATGAACTTCATCGACTGTCTCGAGCTGTTCGAAGCCGATCCGGCGACGCGCGGCATCGTGATGATCGGCGAGATCGGTGGCACCGACGAGGAGGCCGCGGCCGAGTACATCGCCGCGCACGTGACGAAGCCGGTCGTGGCGTACATCGCGGGCGTCACGGCGCCGCCCGGCAAACGCATGGGTCATGCCGGCGCGATCATCTCCGGCGGCAAGGGCACGGCGACGGAGAAATACGCCGCGCTCGAGCGGGCCGGCGTGATCACGGTGCGGTCTCTTGCCGATCTCGGACAGGCGATGGCCGACGCGCTCGCGTGAGACAATAGCGTCGGCATGAGGATCGCGCTCGCGCAGCTCAATACCCGCGTCGGCGGCATCGACGAGAACACCAGGAAGGTGCTCGATGCCGCGACGCGGGCCCGCGACGAGCTGGGCGCCGAGCTGATCCTGTTTCCCGAGCTGACGCTCTCGGGTTACCCGCCGGAAGATCTGCTGCTGCACCGCGGGCTGCGGAACCGCGTCGAGGCCGCGTTCGAGCGCGTGCGCACGAACGTCGCGGGCATCGGCGTCGTGCTCGGTTTTCCCGAGTATCAGGGCGAGTTCATCTACAACTCGGCCGCGTTGCTCGTGAACGGCGAGATCGTCGCGAAGCACCGCAAGCGCTCTCTGCCGAATTACGGCGTCTTCGACGAGAAGCGCTACTTCCAGCCGGGCATGCACTCGACCGTCGCGGCCTTCGGCGGCCTCAACGTCGGGCTGCTGATCTGCGAGGACGCGTGGAACCCCGAGCCTGCACGCTCCGCGGTCGATGCGGGCGCGAACCTGCTCGTCGTGATCAACGGCTCGCCGTACCACGCGCAGCAGCCCGACGTGCGCGAGGCGACGCTCGCGAAGCGAGCACGCGAGAACCAGGTCCCGATCGTCTACCTGAATCTCGTCGGCGGCCAGGATGAGCTCGTCTTCGACGGCGGATCGTTCGCGGTCGACGCTTCCGGCGAGATCGTGTTCCGCGCGCCGCATTTCGAGGAAGGGCTGTTCGCGGTCGACGTCGACGTCGAGAACGGCGTGCCCGTCGTGCGGCCGGGGACGATCGTCGCGCGGCCGTCGCCCGAGGCGAGCATCTATTCCGCGCTCGTGCTCGGTACCCGCGATTACGTCGAGAAGAACGGCTTCAAGGGCGTGGTGCTCGGGCTCTCCGGCGGCGTCGATTCGGCGTTGACCCTCGCGATCGCGGTCGACGCGCTCGGCGCGGATCGCGTTCACGCGGTCATGATGCCGTCGCGGTTCACGTCCGAGATGAGCCTGACCGACGCGGCGGAGCAGGCGCGCATGCTCGGCGTGCGCTATGACGTGATCTCGATCGAGCCGCTCTTCGAGGCGGCGCTCGGCGCGCTCCAGCCCGTCTTCGGCGGGCTTCCGCCGGACACGACCGAGGAGAACATCCAGTCGCGCTGCCGCGGGCTTTTGCTGATGGCGCTCTCGAACAAGCTCGGCGAGATGCTGCTCTCGACCGGGAACAAGAGCGAGATGGCCGTCGGCTACGCGACGCTATACGGCGATATGTGCGGCGGATTCGCGCCGCTCAAGGACTGCAGCAAGACGCTCGTCTATCGACTCGCGCGTTACAGGAACTCGCTTTCGCCCGTGATCCCGCAGCGCACGATCGACCGCGAGCCGAGCGCCGAGCTTCGCGCGAATCAGAAGGATACCGATTCGCTCCCGCCCTACGGCGTGCTCGACCCGATCCTCGAGGCCTTCATCGAGAAGGACTACTCGGTCGAGCAGATCACCGAGCTCGGCTTCGACCGCGACACGGTCGTCCGCGTGCTGCAGATGGTGAAGCGCGCGGAATACAAGCGCAGGCAGGCCCCGCCCGGCGTGCGCGTCAGCAGCCGCGCATTCGGCCGCGACTGGCGCTATCCGATCACGTCGGCTTACTGATCGAGCCCTGGTGCGTGGTCGGGCACGCGCGTCGCCTTTCGCGTCGTCGATCGAAGATTCTCTGCTCGAGACTTTCTTGGAAAGAAGATGTCTTGTCCTTCGGCAGGCTACGGATCGGCAACCGGCCGCTTTCGATTGTGGCTTAGGCTGCAGCGTTCGTTGCCGCCTTCACCGGGGTCGGGCTCGTCGTGAAGATTTTCGTTTCGACGATCTGAGCGGCGAACGATTCGGATCCGCGCGCGATAGCTGGCTCGTCGGAGGCCGCCGCGCCACGAGCCTGGCTCAATCGAGCCTGGTGCGCTGCGCGTCGGCGCCGAAGTTGAGCTCGAGCACGCGCGCGGCGTCGGCGGCGAGGTCGTGCATCCCCATCCGCTCGTACGCCTCGATCATGATCTCGAGGCTTTCCTCGAGCTGAGGCGCGCCGGGGAAATGCTCGACCGCGTATTCCGCGCGTCGAGCGGCCGCGACGTACGCGCCGCGCCGAAGGTAATAACGCGCGACGTGATTCTCGTACTCGGCGAGGCGGTTCCGTAAGTAGACCATGCGCTTGTGCGCGTCCTCCGCGTACTCGCTGTTCGGGAACCGCCGCAAGAGCTCCTGGAACATCTGGTAGGACCTCATCGAATCCTTCGGCGGACGCGCCGACAGGTCGACCTTGAACAGCCGCTCGAGAAAGTTCGGGCTCTTGTCGAAATACACGAGGCCGCGCATGTAAAGCGTGTAGTCGACGCGCGGGTGCGTCGGATTCTCGCGCTCGAACTCCTCCGCGGCTGCAATCGCCTCCTCGAAAAGCCGTGCCTTGTAGTACGCGTAGATGATGTCGAGCTGCGCTTGCCGCGTGACGTTACTGAACGGGTACGTCGCTTCGAGCTGCAGGAAATACTGGATCGCGCCCTGGTAGTTGCCGGCGTTCAGCATGTTGCTGCCACGCTCGTAGAGCAGCTCGGGGCCGGCGTTCTGGATGACGTCGTCGCGTCCGCAGGCCGCGAGCCAAAGCGCGGCGACCGCGATCAGAATCGTTTTCGTCGTCGAGCGCACCTTCGCAATATCCACTCGTATACGGCCGGCCCTGTCGCCGGGACAGCGGATTGTACCGTTTGACGAGCCTCGATTGCCGAAAGTTTCGGCTGCGGCCGGGCGCTGCCGTCCGCCGCGGCGGCGGTCGAGAAGCGCGCTCGCTGCGAGGCGATCGCCGCGGGGCGCAGCGTAATCCGTGGCATCCTATCCGCCGGCCAACGAGGCTTGGGCGAGCGGGGCTTGAACGAGCAAGACATTTCGGCGGGTAGCGGCCGCGACGATTGGGACGACTTCGACGGCGAGCCCATGCCGGTAGAGTCCGTGTCCCGGCGGGCCGTCGTGCCGGGCGAGCTGGCCGGGCGCCGGCTCGATCAAGCCGCGGCGGCGCTGTTCCCGGAGTTCTCGCGCAGCCGCCTGAAGACGTGGATCGAGTCCGGCGCGATCACGGTCTCCGGCGAGTGCGCGGAGCCGAAGCGCAAGGTCCGCGAGGGCGACGAGCTCGTGCTCGAGGCCGAGCTCGAGGCCGAGGTCGAGCTCGTTTCCGAACCGATCCCGCTCGTCGTCCGCTACGCGGACGACGCGCTCTATGTGATCGACAAGCCGGCGGGTCTCGTCGTGCATCCAGGTGCGGGGAATCCGCGCGGCACGCTGCAGAACGCCTTGCTGCATCTCGATTCCGCCCTCGCCGCGCTGCCGCGCGCGGGGCTGATCCACCGGCTCGACAAGGACACGAGCGGGCTCCTGATCGTCGCGCGGACGCTTCATGCGCAGCACGTCCTCGCGAAGCGCCTCGAGCGGCGCGAGATCCACAGGACCTATGCGGCCGTCTGCCAGGGCGTGCTCACGGGCGGCGGCACGGTCGATGCGCCGATCGGCCGGCATCCGCGCAATCGACTGAAAATGGCGATCGTCGAGCATGGCCGGCCGGCGGTCACGCGCTATTCGGTCCGCGAGCGTTTTCGTGCGCACACGTATGTCCACGTGGCGCTCGAGACCGGCCGGACGCATCAGATTCGCGTGCACATGGCGAGCATCGGCGCGCCGCTCGTCGGCGATCCGCTGTACGGCGGACGGCCGAGATTCCCGCGTCAGCCGACCGAGCGGCTACGCAAGGAGCTCGAGGGGTTCCGGCGCCAGGCGCTGCACGCGATGCGGCTCGAGCTCGAGCATCCGGTGTCGGGGCGCCCGCTCGAGATCGAGAGTCCCTTGCCCGAGGATCTCGAGCGCCTGCTCGACGCGCTTCGAGAGGATGCGCGCATGAACGCGCCCGATCCGCGGCGATGACGGTGCCGGCGAGCGACGTCGAGCTCGGTTTCGCGCCGGACTGGCCCGCGCCCGAGCACGTCCGCGCGTTCGTCACGTGCCGCACCGGCGGCGTCAGCACCGGAGCTTACGCGAGCCTCAATCTCGGCACGCACGTCGGCGACGACCCGGACGCCGTTGCGGAAAACCGCCGTCGCGTCGCGGAGCGGCTCGGGCTACCGTCGGAGCCGCGATGGCTCGACCAGGTGCACGGCACGACGATTCTCGATCTCGACCGCGACGGGCCCGCGCCGGCCGACGGCGCAGTGACCGGGCGGCCCGGGGTCGTCTGCGTCGTGGTCACGGCCGACTGTCTGCCCGTGCTGCTCACGAATCGGCACGGAACGCGCGTCGGCGTCGCGCACGCCGGCTGGCGGGGGCTGGCCGCCGGCGTCGTCGAGAACGCCGTCAGGGCGCTCGGCTCGCCGCCATCGGAGATCCTCGCGTGGCTCGGTCCCGCGATCGGGCCTGGGGCGTTCGAGGTCGGCGACGAGGTCCGCGCGGCCTTCGCGGCCGCGGGCTTCGAGGCGGCCGACGCGTTCGTGCGAAACGCGCGCGGCCGCTGGCAGGCCGACCTCTATACGCTTGCGCGGCAGAGCCTCGCGCGCTCGGGAGTCACCGCGGTCTACGGCGGCGGGGCGTGCACGTACACCGATGCCGAGCGCTTCTTCTCCCATCGCCGCGAGGCGCCCTGCGGGCGCATGGCCTCGCTCGTCTGGATCGACCGCTGACGCGGGAAGGCGGTGCCGAACCGCCTTGCCAGGTTGATATCCCCGGGTATAGCCCCATGTCATGAGGCAACGAAATCCGCTGACCATTTGATCGAACGAGGAGCGCGCCTTCATGCGCATGGACAAACTGACCAGCAAATTCCAGCTCGCGCTTGCCGATGCGCAGTCGATGGCCGTCGGCCGCGACCATCCATTCATCGAGCCCGTGCACGTGATGGCGGCTCTGCTCGAGCAGGAGGGCGGCACCGTTCGGGGCTTGCTGACGAAGGCCGGCGTCGACCTGAACCGCCTGCGCTCGGCGCTCGGGAAAGCGCTCGACCGGCTGCCGACGGTGCAGGGCGCCGCGCCCGGCGAGGTGCACATCTCCAACGACCTCGCGAAGCACCTGAACGTCATGGACAAGCTCGCGCAGCAGCGCGGGGACGCGTACATCGCGAGCGAGCTGTTCATCCTCGCTGCGCTCGAAGTGCGCAGCGACCTGGGACGCATCCTCGAGGAAGCGGGCGCCGTGAAGGGCGCGATCAACCGCGCGATCGACGAGGTGCGCGGCGGCGAGAAAGTCGACGATCCGAACGCGGAGGAGACCCGGCAGGCGCTCGACAAGTACACGATCGACCTCACGGCGCGTGCGGAGCAGGGCAAGCTCGATCCCGTCATCGGCCGCGACGACGAGATCCGCCGCACGATCCAGGTGCTGCAGCGCCGCACGAAGAACAACCCTGTGCTGATCGGCGAGCCCGGCGTCGGCAAGACCGCGATCGTCGAGGGACTCGCGCAGCGGATCGTGAACGGCGAGGTTCCGGAAGGCTTGAAGAACAAGCGGCTGCTCGCGCTCGATCTCGGCGCGCTGATCGCGGGCGCCAAGTTCCGCGGCGAGTTCGAGGAGCGCTTGAAGGCGGTGCTCAACGAGCTCGCGAAGCAGGAAGGGCAGATCATCCTGTTCATCGACGAGCTGCACACGATGGTCGGCGCCGGCAAGGCCGAGGGCGCGATGGATGCGGGCAACATGCTGAAACCCGCGCTCGCGCGCGGCGAGCTGCACTGCATCGGCGCGACGACGCTCGACGAGTACCGCCAGCACATCGAGAAGGACGCGGCGCTCGAGCGGCGCTTCCAGAAGGTGCTGGTCGACGAGCCGACGGTCGAGGACACGATCGCGATCCTGCGCGGCCTCAAGGAGCGCTATGAGGTGCACCACGGCGTCGAGATCACGGACCCTGCGATCGTCGCGGCGGCCACGCTGTCGCACCGCTACATCACGGACCGCAATCTGCCGGATAAAGCCATCGACCTCGTCGACGAGGCCGCGGCGCGCATTCGCATGGAGATCGACTCGAAGCCCGAGGAGATGGACCGGCTCGATCGGCGGCTGATCCAGCTCAAGATCGAGCGCGAGGCGCTGAAGAAGGAGACGGACGAGGCGTCGAAGAAACGGCTCGCGGATCTCGAAGCGCAGATCGAGCGGCTCGAGCGCGAGTACTCCGATCTCGAGGAAGTCTGGAAGGCCGAGAAGGCCGCGATGCAGGGCACGACGCACATCAAGGAGGCGCTCGAGCGCGCGAAGGTCGAGCTCGAGCAGGCGCGCCGTGCCGGCGATCTCACGCGGATGGCCGAGCTGCAGTACGGCCGCATTCCCGAGCTCGAGCGGCAGCTCGAGCAGGCCGCGGCCGGCGAGCAGAAGCCCTCGAAGCTCGTCCGCACGCGCGTGACGGAGGAGGAGATCGCCGAGGTCGTGTCGAAGTGGACCGGCATCCCGGTCTCGAAGATGCTCGAGAGCGAGCGCGAGAAGCTGCTCAAGATGGAAGAGGTGATCGGGCGGCGCGTCGTCGGGCAGCAGGAAGCGGTTCAGGCCGTCGCGAACGCGATCCGCCGCGCGCGCGCCGGGCTCGCCGATCCGAAGCGGCCGAACGGCTCGTTCCTGTTCCTCGGGCCGACCGGCGTCGGCAAGACGGAGCTCACGAAGGCGCTGGCCGAGTTCCTGTTCGATTCCGAGGACGCGATGGTCCGGATCGACATGTCCGAGTTCATGGAGAAGCATTCGGTCGCGCGGCTGATCGGCGCGCCTCCGGGCTACGTCGGCTACGAGGAGGGCGGTTATCTGACCGAGGCCGTGCGCCGGAGACCCTACTCGGTCATCCTGCTCGACGAGGTCGAGAAGGCGCACCCGGACGTCTTCAACGTCCTGCTGCAGGTGCTCGACGACGGCCGGCTGACCGACGGTCACGGCCGCACGGTCGACTTCCGCAACACCGTGATCATCATGACGTCGAATCTCGGCAGCCAGCGCATCCAGGAGCTCGCGGGCGCGGAGAACTACGCGCGGATGAAGGAAGCGGTGATGGACGTCGTGAGGCAGCATTTCCGGCCCGAGTTCATCAACCGCATCGACGACGTCGTGGTGTTCCATCCGCTCGAGTCCGAGCACATCCGCAAGATCGTCGATATCCAGCTCGAGTATCTGCGGCGCCGTCTCGGCGAGCGCGACATCGCGCTCGAGCTCGATGAGGCGGCGATCGATCGGCTCGCCGAGGCCGGCTTCGACCCGGTCTACGGGGCGCGGCCGCTGAAGCGTGCGATCCAGCAGCAGATCGAGAATCCGCTCGCGGAGCGCATCCTCCGCGGCGATTTCGGGCCGGGCGACACGATTCAGGTCACGGCGACCTCCGACGGGCTCGAGTTCCGCAAGGGCCGGGCCGAGGCGGCATGAGGCTTCGCGGGCTCCGGAAGGAGCCCGCTCGCTCGGAAAAGGGGCACGCGAGGCTGTTCGAGGACCAGTCCCCTTTCTCCCGAGTCGCCTCCGGCCGATAATCCGCCGGACGCACGGGGGCGCCCCTTTGCTCCCCTTGAATTTCCCGGTGCCGTCCGCACTTGTGCGGCGGCTCTTTGAGTTCACGAGAGACCTTACGTCATGCCGATTTACGAGTACCGATGCGAGGAATGCGGGCACACGCTCGACGCGCTTCAGAAGCTGTCGGACGAGCCTTTGCGGGACTGCCCGGAATGCGAGCAGCCCGCGTTGAAGCGACTGATCTCCGCCCCGGCGTTCCGCCTGAAGGGCGGCGGTTGGTACGAGACTGACTTCAAGTCGGACAAAGAGAAGAAGCGCAATCTCGCCACGAGCGACTCGAAGGGTAGCGAGAAGTCCGACTCGTCCTCCTCGAGCAGCGAGAAGAAAGACAAGAAAGAGACGAGCAGCAAGAGCGCCGTCGCGTGAGCCCGGCCGTCGCT
>PKRJ01000080.1 GCA_017577365.1 Gammaproteobacteria bacterium
GGCTCACGGTGGCCGAGATGACCGAGCTGCGCGTCGCGGCGCGTAACGCCGGCGTGTACTTGAAGGTCGTCAAGAACACGCTCGCCAAGCGCGCCGTCGAGGGCACGAGCTTCGAATGCATGCGGGAGAGCTTCCGCGGCCCTCTCGTCCTTGCATTCTCGCGTGAGGATCCGGGCGCGGCCGCCCGGGTGTTCAAGGCCTTCGTCAAGGAGCACGAGAAGCTCGTGCCCGTCGCGCTGTCGATCGGGGGGCAACTCTACGGGCCGTCCGAGCTCGACCGCGTGGCGGCGCTGCCGACGCTCGACGACGCGCGTGCGCAGCTGCTCCGCGTGCTCATGGCGCCGGCGACGCAGCTCGTCCGCACGTTCGCCGAGCCGGCCGCGATGCTCGCTCGCGTGCTGAAGGCCCGCACCGAGCAGGCGGCGTAAAGCTGAAGCGGGAATCGAGGGGCCGGGACGGAGCTGCGAGCAGGAGCATTGCAAGAGCCTGGTTAAGCCCGCCCGTGCGCTCAGGTAACACATTGATCTAGGACAGGAGAAACGAAGATGGCTTTGTCGAACGAAGAACTCATCGAGGCGCTGAGCAACAAGTCGATCATGGAAGTGGTCGAGCTGGTGAAGGCCCTCGAGGAGAAGTGGGGCGTTTCCGCGGCGGCTCCGGTAGCGGTGGCCGCGGTGCCGGGTGCAGGCGGCGGCGAGGCTCAGGCTGCGGCCGAGGAACAAACGGAGTTTTCCGTTGTCATGACTTCCTTTGGCGAGAACAAGGTCGGGGTCATCAAGGTCATCCGTACCGTGACGGGCTTGGGCCTGAAGGAAGCGAAGGATCTCGTCGAGGGCGTGCCGAGCACGGTCAAGGAAGGGGTCTCCAAGGAAGAAGCGGAGAACATCAAGAAGCAGCTCGAGGAAGCCGGCGCCGCTGTCGAGATCAAGTGATAGAGCGGTATCGCGACGACGACCTACGGCGGCCCGGACACGGGGCCGCCGCATCATGGGCAGCCAGCGCTTCACGGCGCTGGCTGCGTGTTCTCATGCCCGGGCCTTTCGGTCTCCGTCACTCCCTTGCCTAATCGGAGTAGCTGGTAATGGCTTATTCGTTCACTGAGAAGAAACGCATTCGTAAGGATTTCGGGAAGCTGCCGGACATTCTGAAAGTCCCGTACCTGCTCTCGATTCAAGTCGACTCTTACGAGCAGTTTCTACAAGCCAAGGTGCCGCCCGAGGAGCGCAAAGACGTAGGCCTGCACGCGGCGTTCAAGAGCGTCTTCCCGATCGTCAGCTACTCCGGGAACGCCGCGCTCGAATACGTCAGCTACCGTCTCGGCGAGCCGGTCTTCGACGTCAAGGAGTGCCAGCTCCGCGGGCTCACCTATGCCGCTCCGCTGCGCGTGCTCGTGCGGCTCGTGATCTACGACAAGGAGTCGTCGTCGTCCGGCAAGAAGAAGGTCAAGGACATCCGCGAGCAGGAGGTCTATCTCGGCGAGATGCCGCTGATGACCGAGCACGGCACGTTCGTCGTGAACGGCACCGAGCGCGTGATCGTGTCGCAGCTGCACCGCTCGCCGGGCGTGTTCTTCGATCACGACAAGGGCAAGACGCATTCGTCGGGCAAGCTGCTGTTCTCGGCCCGGATCATCCCCTATCGCGGATCGTGGCTGGACTTCGAGTTCGATCCCAAGGACTGCCTGTTCGTGCGCATCGACCGGCGGCGCAAGCTTCCGGTCACGATCATGCTGCGCGCGCTCGACTACACGGACGAGGAGATCCTCGATCTGTTCTTCGAGAAGAACGAGTTCACGCTGTCGCCGAAGGGCATCAAGCTGAAGCTGATCCCCGAGCGCCTGCGCGGCGAGACGGCCGGCTTCGAGATCAAGATCGGCAAGAAGGTCGTGGTCGAGAAGGACCGCCGCATCACGCTGCGTCACGTGCGTGAGATCGAGGCGGCCGGCATCAAGGAGCTCGAGGTGCCGATCGAGTACCTCGAGGGCAAGATCCTCGCGCACAGCATCGTCGACGAGTCGACCGGCGAGCTGCTCGCGAAGGCGAACGACGAGCTCACCGTCGACGCGGTGAAGAAGCTGATCGAGGCCGGCGTCAAGAAGATCGACACGCTGTACGTGAACGATCTCGACCGCGGCCCGTACATCTCGAACACGCTGCGCATCGATCCGACGTCGTCGAAGTTCGAGGCGCTCGTCGAGATCTATCGCATGATGCGGCCCGGCGAGCCCCCGACGAAGGAGGCGGCCGAGAACCTGTTCCAGAACCTGTTCTTCAACATCGAGCGTTACGACCTCTCGGCCGTCGGCCGCATGAAGTTCAATCGTCGCGTCGGCCGCCAGGAGGTCACCGGGCCGGGCACGCTGACGAAGGAGGACATCATCGACGTCCTGAAGACGTTGATCGATATCCGCAACGGCAACGGCCAGGTCGACGACATCGACCATCTCGGCAATCGCCGCGTACGCAGCGTCGGCGAGATGGCGGAGAACGCGTTCCGCATCGGCCTCGTGCGCGTCGAGCGCGCCGTGAAGGAGCGGCTGACGCTCGCCGAGTCCGAAGGCCTGATGCCGCAGGAGATGATCAACGCGAAGCCGGTCGCGGCCGCTGTGAAGGAGTTCTTCGGCTCGAGCCAGCTCTCGCAGTTCATGGATCAGAACAACCCGCTGTCCGAGGTCACGCACAAGCGCCGCGTGTCCGCGCTCGGACCGGGCGGGTTGACGCGCGAGCGCGCGGGCTTCGAGGTCCGCGACGTGCACCCGACGCACTACGGCCGCGTTTGCCCGATCGAGACCCCCGAAGGTCCGAACATCGGCCTGATCAACTCGCTCGCGGTCTACGCGCGCACGAACGAGTACGGCTTCCTCGAGACCCCGTATCGGAAGGTCGTGAACGGACGCGTCACGGACGAGATCGAGTACCTGTCCGCGATCGAGGAAGGCCAGTACGTCATCGCACAGGCGAACGCGAACCTGAACGAGAAGGGCGAGTTCGTCGACGAGCTCGTGTCGTGCCGTTACCAGAACGAGTTCGCGATGCTGCCGCGTGAGCGGATGCAGTACATGGACGTGTCGCCGAAGCAGATCGTCTCGGTCGCCGCGTCGCTGATCCCGTTCCTCGAGCACGACGACGCGAACCGCGCGCTGATGGGCTCGAACATGCAGCGCCAGGCGGTGCCGACGCTGCGCACCGAGACGCCGCTCGTCGGCACCGGCATGGAGCGGGTCGTCGCGGTCGACTCGGGCGTCACCGTCGTCGCGCGCCGCGGCGGCGTCGTCGACTCGGTCGACGCGTCCCGCATCGTCGTGCGCGTCAACGACGACGAGACGAAGCCCGGCGAGGCCGGCGTCGACATCTACAACCTGACGAAGTACACGCGCTCGAACCAGAACACGTGCATCAACCAGCGTCCGCTCGTGAAGGCGGGCGACGTGATCGCGAAGGGCGACGTGCTCGCGGACGGTCCGTCGACGAACATGGGCGAGCTCGCGCTCGGCCAGAACCTCCTCGTCGCGTTCATGCCGTGGAACGGCTACAACTTCGAGGACTCGATCCTGATCTCCGAGCGCGTCGTGCAGGAGGACCGCTTCACGACGATTCACATCGAGGAGCTGACCTGCGTCGCGCGTGACACGAAGCTCGGGCCCGAGGAGATCACGGCGGATATTCCGAACGTCGGCGAGGCGGCGCTGACCAAGCTCGACGAGTCGGGCATCGCGTTCATCGGCGCCGAGGTCAAGGCGGGCGACATCCTCGTCGGCAAAGTCACGCCGAAGGGCGAGACGCAGTTGACGCCCGAGGAGAAGCTGCTGCGTGCGATCTTCGGCGAGAAGGCGTCGGACGTGAAGGACACGTCGTTGCGCGTGCCGCCCGGCATGGACGGCACGGTGATCGACGTGCGCGTCTTCACGCGTGACGGCGTCGAGAAGGACGCCCGTGCGCTCGCGATCGAGCGCGCGGAGATCGAGGCGGTCCGCAAGGACTTCGACGATCAGCTGCGCATCCTCGAGGACGACATCTACAACCGCGTCGAGAGACTCCTCGTCGGCAAGACCGCGGCCGCCGGTCCGGGCGGCCTCAAGGCCGGCACGAAGATCACGGCGGAGTACCTCCAGTCGCTGCCGCGCGAGCAGTGGCTCACCGTCACGACGAAGGACGACGACGTGAACGCCCAGCTCGAGCAGGCCGCCGAGCGGCTGCGCACGCAGCGCGAGGAGTTCGATCGACGCTTCGAGGAGAAGAAGCAGAAGATCACGGCGGGCGACGATCTCGCGCCGGGCGTTCTGAAGATGGTCAAGGTTTATCTCGCCGTGAAGCGTCGGATCCAGCCCGGCGACAAGATGGCGGGCCGCCACGGTAACAAGGGCGTGATCTCCACGATCGTCCCGGTCGAGGACATGCCGTACATGGAGGACGGCACGCCGATCGACATCGTGCTGAATCCGCTCGGCGTGCCCTCGCGCATGAACGTGGGCCAGGTGCTCGAGACGCATCTCGGCTGGGCGGCGAAGGGCTTGGGCCTCAAGATCGGCGAGATGCTGGAGCGCGGCGCGGCGATCAAGGAGCTGCGCGGCTTCCTCGACCAGATCTACAACAAGACCGGCGGCCGTCCGGTGGACCTGAAGTCCTTGAACGACGACGAGATCGTCGAGCTCGCGAAGAACCTGCGGAACGGCGTGCCGATGGCGACGCCGGTCTTCGACGGTGCGAACGAGGAAGAGATCAAGAACCTGCTCAAGATGGCGGGCCTGCCGGAATCCGGGCAGACGATCCTCTACGACGGACGCACCGGCGAGCCGTTCGATCGGCCCGTCACGGTCGGCTACATGTACATGCTGAAGCTGAACCACCTCGTCGACGACAAGATGCACGCGCGCTCGACGGGTCCGTACAGCCTCGTCACCCAGCAGCCTCTCGGCGGCAAGGCCCAGTTCGGCGGCCAGCGCTTCGGCGAGATGGAGGTCTGGGCGCTCGAGGCCTACGGCGCGGCCTATACGCTGCAGGAGATGCTGACCGTCAAGTCGGACGACGTGCAGGGCCGCACGCGGATGTACAAGAACATCGTCGACGGCACGCACGAGATGGTCGCGGGCATGCCCGAGTCCTTCAACGTGCTCGTCAAGGAGATCCGTTCGCTCGGCATCAACATCGAGCTCGAGCAATCGCGATGAGCCCTGCGGTCAACGAATTCAATTTGCGGTAGGTGGTAGCCAATGAAGGATCTACTGAAGCTTTTCAGGCAGCAGAGCGCCGTCGAGGATTTCGATGTGATCCGCATCGGGCTCGCGTCGCCGGACATGATCCGTTCGTGGTCGTACGGCGAGGTCAAGAAGCCCGAGACGATCAACTATCGGACGTTCAAGCCCGAGCGTGACGGCCTCTTCTGCGCGAAGATCTTCGGGCCCATCAAGGACTACGAGTGCTTGTGCGGCAAGTACAAGCGCCTGAAGCATCGCGGCGTCGTCTGCGAGAAGTGCGGCGTCGAGGTCACGCAGACGAAGGTGCGCCGCGAGCGCATGGGCCACATCGAGCTCGCGAGCCCGGTCGCGCACATCTGGTTCCTGAAGTCGCTGCCGTCGCGCATCGGCCTCATGCTCGACATGACGCTGCGCGAGATCGAGCGGATCCTCTATTTCGAGTCGTTCGTCGTCGTCGACCCCGGCATGACGCCGCTCGAGCGCGGGCAGCTCCTGACCGACGAGCAGTATCTCGAGGCGATCGAGCAGTACGGCGACGATTTCGACGCCCGCATGGGCGCCGAGGCCGTGCGCGACCTGCTCGCGTCGATCGACCTGCACACCGAAATCAACAAGGTCCGCGACGAGATCAAGAACACGACGTCCGACACGAAGATCAAGCGGCTGTCGAAGCGCCTGAAGCTGCTCGAGTCGTTCATCGAGTCGGGCAACCGTCCCGAGTGGATGATCATGACGGTCCTCCCGGTGCTGCCGCCGGACCTCCGTCCGCTCGTTCCGCTCGACGGCGGCCGGTTCGCGACGAGCGACCTCAACGATCTCTATCGCCGCGTCATCAACCGCAACAACCGTCTGCGCCGGCTGCTCGAGCTCAACGCGCCCGACATCATCGTGCGCAACGAGAAGCGCATGCTGCAGGAGGCGGTCGACGCGCTGCTCGACAACGGCCGCCGCGGCCGCGCGATCACCGGCACGAACAAGCGTCCGCTGAAGTCGCTGGCCGACATGATCAAGGGCAAGCAGGGGCGTTTCCGCCAGAACCTGCTCGGCAAGCGCGTGGACTACTCGGGCCGCTCTGTGATCGTCGTCGGCCCGACGCTGAAGCTGCATCAGTGCGGCCTGCCGAAGAAGATGGCGCTCGAGCTGTTCAAGCCGTTCATCTTCTCGAAGCTGCAGCTGCGCGGCGACGCGCCGACCATCAAGGCCGCGAAGCGCCTCGTCGAGCGCGAGGGGCCGGAGGTTTGGGATATCCTCGAGGAGGTCATCCGCGAGCATCCGGTGCTCTTGAACCGCGCGCCGACGCTGCACCGCCTCGGCATCCAGGCGTTCGAGCCCGTGCTGATCGAGGGTAAGGCGATCCAGCTGCACCCGCTCGTCTGCACCGCGTTCAACGCGGACTTCGATGGCGACCAGATGGCCGTGCACGTCCCGCTGTCGCTCGAGGCGCAGCTCGAGGCGCGCGCGCTGATGATGGCGTCGAACAACATCCTGTCGCCCGCCAACGGCGACCCGATCATCGTGCCGTCGCAGGACGTCGTGCTCGGCCTCTATTACATGACGCGCGAGCGCGTCGCCGAGCCGGGCGAAGGCATGGTGTTCTCGGACATCGACGAGGTCCATCGCGCGTACGAGAACCGCATCGTCGGGCTGCACGCGAAGATCAAGGTGCGCGTCGAGGAGCAGGACGAGGAAGGTAACGTCAAGTCGCGCCTCGTCACGACGACGGTCGGCCGCGCTCTCCTCTATGAGATCGTGCCGAAGAAGCTGTCGTTCGATCTGATCAACCGCCCGATGAACAAGCGGGCGATCTCGGCGGTGATCAACGCGTGCTACCGCAAGCTCGGTCTGAAGGAGACGGTCGTCTTCGCGGACCAGCTGATGTACACCGGCTTCCATTACGCGACGAAGTCCGGCGTCTCGTTCGGCGTCGACGACATGGTCGTGCCGGAAGACAAGGCCGCGATCCTTCAGGCGGCCGAGGCCGAGGTCAAGGAGATCCAGGATCAGTACGCCGCGGGTCTCGTCACGGACGGCGAGCGCTACAACAAGGTCGTCGACATCTGGTCACGCACGAACGACCAGGTGGCGAAGGCGATGATGGAGAAGCTCGGCACCGAGACCGTCACCGACGCCGAAGGCAAGACGATCAAGCAGGAGTCGTTCAACTCGATCTACATGATGGCCGACTCCGGCGCCCGAGGCTCCGCGGCGCAGATCCGTCAGCTCGCCGGCATGCGCGGCCTGATGGCGAAGCCGGACGGCTCGATCATCGAGACGCCGATCACGGCGAACTTCCGCGAGGGCCTCGACGTCCTGCAGTACTTCATCTCGACGCACGGCGCGCGTAAGGGTCTCGCCGACACGGCGCTGAAGACCGCGAACTCGGGTTATCTGACCCGCCGTCTCGTCGACGTCGCGCAGGACCTCGTCGTCACGGAGGAGGACTGCGGCACGAAGAACGGCCTGATGATGACGCCGCTCGTCGAGGGCGGAGACATCGTCGAGCCGCTGCGCGAGCGCGTGCTTGGCCGCGTCGCGGCCGTCGACATCCTCGCGCCGGGCTCCGACGACGTCGTGATCCCGGCCGGCACGATGCTCGACGAGAAAGCGGTCGAGAAGCTCGAGCAGTACTCGATCGACCAGGTGCTCGTGCGCTCGCCGATCACGTGCGAGACCCATTACGGCGTGTGCGCGCAGTGCTACGGGCGCGATCTCGCGCGCGGTCACCGCGTGAACAAGGGCGAGGCGGTCGGCGTCATCGCGGCGCAGTCCATCGGCGAGCCGGGCACGCAGCTCACGATGCGCACGTTCCACATCGGCGGCGCGGCGTCGCGATCGGCGGCGATCGACAGCGTCGAGGTGAAGAGCGCGGGCACGATCCGCTTCGAGAACGTCAAGACCGTCCGCCACGAGACGAAGGGGCATCTGATCACGACGTCCCGCTCGGGCGAGCTCGCGGTCATCGACGAGTTCGGCCGGGAGCGCGAGCGCTACAAGGTGCCGTACGGCGCGACCCTCAGCGTCGCCGACGGCGACCCCGTGAAGCCGGGTCAGCTCGTGGCGCGCTGGGATCCGCACATGCACCCGGTCGTGACCGAGGTGAGCGGTTACCTCAAGTTCGAGGACTTCATCGACAACGTCACGGTCGCGCAGCAGGTCGACGAGATCACCGGCCTGACGAGCACGGTCGTGCTCGACACCGCGTCGCGCAGCACGGAGTACCGGCCGACGGCGAAGCTCGTCGACGAGAACGGCAAGCCCGTCTGCTTCCCGAACACGGATATCCCAGCGGCGTACGCGCTGCCCGCGGGTGCCGTGATCAGCATGGAGAGCGGCGCGCGGGTCGTCGTCGGCGACGTGATCGCGAGGCTGCCGCAGGAGACGTCGAAGACGCGCGACATCACCGGCGGTCTGCCGCGCGTCGCGGACCTGTTCGAGGCGCGGCGGCCGAAGGATCCGGCGATCCTCGCCGAGTTCTCGGGCACCGTCAGCTTCGGCAAGGAGACCAAGGGCAAGCGCCGCCTGATCATCACGAACGACGAGGGCGAGCAGTACGAGGAGCTGATCCCGAAGTGGCGCCACCTGAACGTCTTCGAGGGCGAGCGGGTGGTGCGCGGCGAGATCATCGCGGACGGCGAGCCGAATCCGCACGACATCCTCAGGCTGCGCGGCGTCGAGGCGCTCGCGGACTATCTCGTGCGCGAGATCCAGGACGTCTATCGCCTGCAGGGCGTGAAGATCAACGACAAGCACATCGAGGTGATCATTCGCCAGATGCTGCGCAAGGTCGAGATCACGGATCCCGGCGACACGTCGTTCCTGCGGGGCGAGCAGATCGACAAGGCTCGCGTCTACGAGGTCAACCGCGAGGTGACGGCCAAGGGCGGCGAGCCCGCGAAGTACGAGCCGGTGCTGCTCGGCATCACGAAGGCGTCGCTCGCGACCGAGTCGTTCATCTCGGCCGCGTCGTTCCAGGAGACGACCCGCGTGCTGACCGAAGCCGCAGTGCGCGGCATGCGGGATGACCTGCGCGGTCTCAAGGAGAACGTCATCGTCGGCCGGCTGATCCCGGCGGGCACGGGCTTCGCGCACCACGAGAAGCGCCGCCGCACGCAGGAGGATATCCTCGCGGCGGAGCTCAAGGGGCTCGAAGCGCGCGAGCGCGCGGCCGCGGGCAAGGAGCCGTCCGACGCGGAGGCGGAGCAGGGGGCTGCGGGCGGCGAGGCCGAGCTCGCGCCGGCCGAGCACGACGAGGATCGCGAATAAAGGCGAACGCCGGGCCGCCCTTCGGTTGACGGCGGCCCGGCGCAAACCTAGAATTTCCGGCTCTCTCTCGCCGCCCGAGAATAGCGCGGCGAACCCAAAGACTTCGCGGCACCGACTCTGCCGCGGGGACTTCCGATGGCCCGGATGCTGAAGACGTCGGCAGACGGGCCGCTCTTTATTTGGCCGGCGGAACCGGTCGAGACGCGAATTTTTTTGGAAGGGTCAATGGCGACGACTAACCAACTGGTGCGCAAGCCCCGGTCGACGAAGCGGCAAAAGAGCAACGTTCCGGCCCTGGCAGGGTCGCCGCAGAAGCGCGGCGTGTGCACGCGCGTGTACACGACGACGCCGAAGAAGCCGAACTCGGCGCTGCGCAAGGTGGCACGTGTCCGCCTGACCAATGGGTTCGAGGTGACGAGCTATATCGGCGGTGAAGGGCACAACCTGCAGGAGCACTCGGTCGTCCTGATCCGCGGCGGCCGCGTGAAGGATCTGCCCGGCGTGCGTTACCACGTCATTCGCGGCACGCTCGATTGCGCCGGCGTCAATGACCGTCGCCAAGGCCGCTCGAAGTACGGCGCCAAGCGTCCGAAGAGCTGACGAGCGACGGCCGGGGCGGGCCCTTCTCCGACGCAATGCGGGTAGGGGGCGGCCCTTCGACTTGCCGAGAACGGCGGATCGCCCGTTCGGCCGACGGCCGCGAAGCGATTCGATCGCGACCCGCGGCGGCGGCTGGATGGCACGTCGATCGCAAGGCGGCGAAGCAGAGAGAGGAAACAGAGTCAGGAGAGCGGGGGCGAGCCGAGCGGCCGTTTCCGCAGGGGCGCCGAGAGGCGTCGGGTAACTAGGAACCGAAGATGTCGAGACGAAGTCAGGCCCCGCGCCGTCAGGTCCTCCCGGACCCGAAGTACGGCAGCGAGATGCTCGCCAAGTTCATCAACATGGTCATGCGCAACGGCAAGAAGTCCGTTGCGGAGAAGATCGTGTACGGCGCGCTCGATCGGATCGCGGAGCGGACCGGAAAGGACGAGCAGCGCGCTTTGGAGCTGCTCGGGCAGGCGCTCGACAACATCAAGCCGTCGGTCGAGGTGAAGTCTCGCCGAGTCGGCGGCGCGACCTACCAGGTGCCGGTCGAAGTGCGGGCCACGCGCCGCGAGACCCTGGCGATGCGCTGGGCGATCGAGGCGGCTCGCGGCCGATCGGAGAAGACAATGGCCCTGCGGCTCGCGCACGAGCTGATGGACGCGGCCGAGAACCGCGGCGCGGCGGTCAAGAAACGGGAAGACACGCACCGGATGGCCGAGGCCAACAAAGCCTTCGCCCACTACCGGTGGTGACCCACGAACACTGAGGCACCACTCGTGGCACGGAAGACCCCCCTCGAGCGCTATCGGAACATCGGCATCATGGCCCACATCGATGCCGGTAAGACGACCACGACCGAGCGCATCCTCTTCTATACCGGCGTCTCGCACAAGCTCGGCGAGACCCACGACGGCTCCGCCATCATGGACTGGATGGAGCAGGAGCAGGAGCGCGGCATCACGATCACGTCCGCGGCGACCACCTGCTTCTGGAAAGGGATGGACCAGAGCCGTCCCGAGCATCGCATCAACATCATCGACACGCCGGGGCACGTCGACTTCACGATCGAGGTCGAGCGGAGCCTGCGCGTGCTCGACGGTGCCGTTGCGGTGTTCTGTGCCGTCGGCGGCGTCGAGCCCCAGTCCGAGACGGTTTGGCGGCAAGCCAACAAGTACGGCGTGCCGCGGCTCGCGTTCGTCAACAAGATGGACCGCACCGGCGCGGATTTCTTCCGTGTCTACCGGCAGATCAAGGAGCGCTTGAACGGCAATCCCGTGCCGATCCAGGTCCCGGTCGGCGCGGAGGATTCGTTCCGCGGCGTCATCGATCTGGTCAAGATGAAGGAGATCGTCTGGGACGACGAGACGCTCGGAATGCGTTTCGAGTACGAGGACATTCCGGACGATCTCAAGGACTTGGCGGAAGAGTATCGCGAGCAGCTCGTCGAGGCGGCCGCCGAGGGCGACGAGGAGCTGCTCAACAAGTATCTCGAGGAAGGCACGCTGACCGAGGAGGAGATCAAGCGAGGCCTCCGGGCGCGCTGTATCCGCGGCGAGATCGTGCCGATGCTCTGCGGCAGCGCGTTCAAGAACAAGGGCGTGCAGGCCGTGCTCGATGCCGTCCTCGACTATCTGCCGTCGCCGAAGGACATTCCGCCGGTCAAGGGCACTCTCCCTGACGAGACGGAGGCCGAGCGGCCCGCCGACGACGACGCGCCGTTCTCCGCGCTCGCGTTCAAGATCGCGACGGACCCGTTCGTCGGCAATCTCACGTTCATCCGCGTCTACTCGGGCGTGCTGTCTTCCGGCGATACCGTCTACAACCCGATCAAGGACAAGCGCGAGCGCATCGGGCGGCTCTTGCAGATGCACGCGAACGAGCGCGCCGAGATCAAAGAGGTGCGTGCCGGCGACATCGCGGCGGCCGTGGGTCTCAAGGACGTCACGACCGGCGACACGCTCACCGATCCGAACAACGTGATCACGCTCGAGAAGATGGACTTCCCCGAGCCCGTGATCTCGGTCGCGGTCGAGCCGAAGACGAAGGCCGACCAGGAGAAGATGAGCGTCGCGCTGCAGAAGCTCGCGCGCGAAGATCCCTCGTTCCGCGTGCACACCGACGAGGAGTCCGGGCAGACGATCATCTCGGGCATGGGCGAGCTGCACCTCGAGATCATCGTCGACCGCATGCGCCGCGAGTTCAAAGTCGAGGCGAACGTCGGCAAGCCGCAGGTCGCGTACCGCGAGACGATCCGGCAAACGGTCGAGCAGGAAGGCAAGTTCGTCCGGCAGACGGGCGGCCGCGGTCAGTACGGCCACGTCTTCCTGCGCATCGAGCCGAAGGAGCCGGGCACGGGCTACGAGTTCGTCAACGCCATCGTCGGCGGCGTCGTGCCGAAGGAATACATTCCGGCCGTCGACAAGGGCGTGCAGGAGCAGATGCAGAACGGCGTCATCGCGGGCTACCCCGTCGTCGACGTCAAGGTCACGCTGTACGACGGCTCGTACCACGACGTCGACTCGAGCGAGATCGCGTTCAAGATCGCGGGCTCGATGGCGTTCAAGGAAGGCGCGAAGAAGGCGAAGCCCGTGCTGCTCGAGCCGATCATGAAGGTCGAGGTCGTCACGCCCGAGGAGTACATGGGCGACGTGAACGGCGACCTGAACCGCCGCCGCGGCTTGCTGCAAGGTCTGGAAGACGGTCCTGCGGGCAAGATCGTCCGCGCCGAGGTGCCGCTCGCCGAGATGTTCGGCTACGCGACGACGCTGCGTTCGATGACCCAGGGGCGTGCCACGTACACGATGGAGTTCCACCACTACGCCGAGGTGCCGGCGAACGTGGCGGAGGCGATTATCAAGGAACGGGCCGGCTAGTGCGCCGGGTGTTTTGACCGGACAGTCGGTCGGCCAAGAGCTTCAAGACTAAGGGGTAGTGAGTCGTGTCGAAAGCTAAATTTGAGCGTACGAAGCCGCACGTGAACGTAGGGACGATTGGTCACGTGGACCATGGGAAGACGACGCTGACGGCGGCGCTGACGAAGGTGTGTGCCGAGAGGTTTGGCGGGGA
>PKRJ01000081.1 GCA_017577365.1 Gammaproteobacteria bacterium
CCCCATGGCGGCTCGTCCGGCCGCGCAGCCGAGGAAACCGGGACCCGCGCCGGCCGAATCGAGGCCGCAAACGGCCGCGCCGACCGGGAAGCCGAAAACGCCTTCGACCGGTGCCGCGATGGCGGGCGCGGCAGTCGCCGCGCCGCTCGCCGCGTTTTTCCGCGGCGCCGGCATCGATCCGCGCCGCGTCGGTCCGCACGACGCCGAGGCGCTGATGCACCGCATCGGCCAGCTCATGCGGGAGCTGATCGCGGGCGTCTCGGAGGGCGTGCACGTCTGCACGCAGCAGCGGAATCAGCTCGGCATCAAGACCGAAGGCGAGCCCGCGCAGAAGCGGAACCCGCTCCTTTCGGACGCGGGCGTCGACGAGAAGCTGCTCGCGCTGCTCGCGCAGAGCTGGACGCCGCAGATGGCCGTCGCGGCGATTCGCGCGGCCTTCGGCGACGTCAAGCTCCATCAGCACGTCTTGATGCGTGCGGTGCGCAGCGCGCTCGACGCTTATATCGCGCGTCTCGACCCGGACGAGCTCGAGCAGAGATACGCCGGCGGCGGCGGCCGTTACAGCCGGCTGCTCGGCGCGGCGAACAAGCTGAAGTACTGGGATCTCTACAAGGACGTCTATGACGTCCTCGCTCACCATCCGCCGGGCGAGCTGCCGATGCAATTCGCCGAGGATCTCGCCGCGGCCTACGAGCGCGAGGTCGCCGCGGCGGCGAATCCTGCCGAGGCCCCCGAGCCGTCGATCCGCGTCGAGGCGCTCTGACGCGCTGGCTCAGGCGGGCATCGCGACCGCGTCGCGCGGACCGGCCTGACGTTGCGCGCGCGGCCGATTCGGCCGGAACAGAATGATCGTCAGATCGTCCGGCTTGCTCGGCTGGGACGTGCCGTTCGACTTCATTCGGCGCAGCGCCTTCTCCACGAGACGATCCGCGGCGACGTCGATCGGGCCGATTCGCATGATGTCGACGATCTCGTCTGCGAAAAGATTGTCGAGGAGGCCGTCGCTCGCGAGGAGCACCGTGTCGTAGGTCGCGAGCTTGATCGCGCCGCCGATCTCGACGCGCATGTCCTCGGTGCCGATCACGTTGAACAGCACGTGGCGATCGGCGTGCTGGACCGCCTCGTCCTCGTCCATGAGCCCCGCTTCGACGGCGAAGCCCGTCGGCGAATGCGGCACGACGCGGCGCTTCACGCGGCCGCGCTGCCCGACGACGATCATCTCGGAATCGCCGACGTGGTAGCTCCGCAGGCGCCGCGCGACGATCTCGGCGACGACGAGCGTCGTCGCCGCGCCGCGCGCGAGATCGATCACGGCACGGTTGGCCTCCTCGATCGCGTCGAGGATCGCCGGCCGAAGGCTCGCCGACTCGTCCGCGCGCCGCGTCAACGTGCTCGACAGCGTCGACACGGTCAGGTTCGACGCTTCGCGGCCCGCGGGCGTGCCGCCAACGCCGTCGGCGACGGCGAGCACGAGCGTGTCGTCCGACAGCCAGATGATCGCCGCCGCGTCCTCGTTCGGCGTGTCCTTCTCGGGCGAGCGCAAGCTGCGCAGCGACACGAGCCCCTGCGGGAACTCGCGGTCCACCTCCACGACGTCGGATGCGCCCGTGAACAGCTGGACGCGCTCTTTGGGCGCGATCATCGGGTCAACGCTTTCATGCACCAGGGACAGTGGTGCCAGAAATCCAAGTCGACGCCCCAGTGGCACGACGGGCAGCGCGTCCTCGTGCCGGGGAGCAGCCATGCACGCTTCAGTTTCGAGTGGCACCACGGGCAATAGCGCATGAAAGGCATCAACGGCCCCCGGCACGCGGGGTTCTCGCAGTGGTGCGTCGTATAGCGGCGATCGGAATACGTTCGGCTCGTCTCGACCTCGAACCCGGGGCCATAGCACCACGGGCAGTACTGCCAATCGAGCTTCGCCCCCTTGTGGCAGCGCGGGCACGCCGCGGGATACGTCGTCTCGAACTTGCTGCCGATCGGCTTCTCCGCGCCGCACCAAGGGCAGCCGACCATCGGCTCCGAGACCGGTCCCGAGCAGTATCGGCACTCGTACCGCGTCTCGAGCACGGCGCGGTACTTGCGCTGGAACTGGCGGAAAAGCACCTTCCGCCACAGCGTCGGATCCTCGGCGCCGTTCGCCTTGCGCGACGAGCGTTTCCTCTTCAGCGCGCCGTTACGGATCCGCTTGAACTCGTTGTACATCACGACCGCGTTCTTGTAGCGGTCCTCCGGACGGACGGCGACGGCGCGCCGCAGCCACTCGACGAGCTTGGGCTTGAGCTTCGCGCGAACGCGCTTGATACCCTCGGGCGGCCAAGAGTACGGCCACTCGATCAGATGCCCCGAGAACAGCTCGTAGATCACGAGCCCGAGGGAGAACACGTCCGACTGGAACATCGGCCGGCCGACGGCCTGCTCCGGCGCGATGTAGCCCACCGTGCCGGACCCCGATGCCTTCAGCGTATGTTGGGCCACCTTCGAGAACCCGAAATCCGTCAACCGGAGGTGATTATCCGGAAACAGAATGAAATTCTCCGGCTTGATGTCACAGTGTATGACGTTGCAGCTGTGGGCATGGGCGACCGCGGCCAGGGCCTGCTCGGTCAGATGCAGGGCGGTCTCGGTCGAGATGCGGCGGCGCATCCGGTCCGCGAGCGACTCCTCGCCGAGCGGCATCGAGATCACGAAATGGCCGTCGATGTACGAGGCGTCGCGGATCGGCATGATGTTCGGATGCTCGAGCTTCGGCGCGAGACGCGCCTCGCGCTTGAAGTCGACGAGGAAGTAGTCGCTCATGCCGTTCTCGTGCGGCACCTTGAGCGCGACGCGCATGTCCTGGATCGTGTCGAGCGCCTGATACACGGCCGCGACAGGGCCGTTCGAGATGCGCCGTTCGATGCGGTACTTACCGAGTTTCTGTCGAGCCTTCAGCACCGACGACGAAATTTAGAAATGCTAATAATTATCGCTGGAACGAGCGGCCGATACCGAAGCGGCCGACAGCGAACGCTCGCTGCCTTCCCCCCGTGCACCGTACCGCGAGACGCGGAGCTTCTCGGTCCCTCGTCGCTCGCCGTGCCGGTGTCTCGACCGCGCCGGTGAGCTAATCATCCGACGATGCCGCGGCGCGGTCAAACCGCGAAAAACGCGCCACGGCGGAGCGCGAGTACCGTATGCTAGCCGCGTGCTCGGAGCCCGGCGGCGGAGATGAAACAACTGACGATCGGCGAGCTGGCCAAGCTGGCCGGAGTGTCGCGCTCCATGCTCCGCTTTTACGAGGAGCAGGGGCTGCTGAAGCCCGCTGCCCGCTCCGCGGCCGGCTACAGGCTCTACGCTCCGTCGGCCGCCCGTACCCTGCTGTTCATTCAACGCGCGCAGCGCCTCGGCTTCTCGCTGGCCGATATCCAGGTCCTGCTCGAGCGCCTCGGGCGCGACGGCCGCTTCGACCAGTCGGTCGTCCGGCTCGCCGAGGAGCGCTATCTCGCGATCGAGCGCCAGCTCACCGACTTGCTCGTGCTGCGCCACGAGATGGCGGCTTTCCTCTCGGATCTCAGCTCGCGCGTCGAGGCCGGCGACGGCAGCGGGCGCGATCTGTACGAGCAGCTGATCCGTCGGGTCTGCGGGCACGAGCCGGGCGCGACGCCGCCGCGCGAGGCGCTCGCCTGGCTGCTCGAGCGCACCGGCTGCGCGCTCGCGAGCCTCGATCGCGACGAGCTGCTCGACGCGCTCGCCGGGAGGCACGTCCACGTCTGGCGCGACGACGACGGCTACAAGGTGCTGATCCCGGGGCACGACGCGCGGCTCGAGGCCGCGCTCGGAGCGATCGCGCGCGTCGAGGCCGACTGCCACGCCCACCGCACGCCGCGGCTCGAACGGACCGACGAGGGGTTCCTGTTCTCGGCCGAAGGCGACAAGGCCTTCCTGTTCGCGCAATTCTTCCTCGAGCTCGAAGCGGCGAGCGGACGGGACGCGCACGCGGACCGGAACCGGACGGAAGTCTCAGCTCCCGACGATAACCCTTGACCTTCAACCCGGGTTGAAGGTCTACCCTTCGCGTCGCGATTCCCGTGACGCTGCAAATGTCGGCTGCACCCGAGAAAACCGAGACCCAGGTCGAATCCCGTCCGTTCCGATTCAAGGTTCGCGGCATGGATTGCGCGAGCTGCGCGACGACGCTGGAGCGCGGCCTCGCGGAGCTCGACGGCGTCGACGACGTGCACGTGAGCTTCACCACGGAGACGATCGACGGCCGGGGCCGGGTGACACCCGAGGACGTGCGCGCGCGCGTCGAGGCGCTGGGCTACCGGATCGTCGACGACGAGCCGCCGGCCGCGCCGAGCGACGGGCACGGCGGCGTGCGCGGCTTTCTCGCCTTCGTGTGGCGCGACAAAGCGTTGCGGCTCGCGCTCGCCCTCGGCGCCGCGGTGCTCGCGACGTCGCCGCTGCTGTTCGCCGGCCCGGAGCCGCTCCGCCTCGGCGCGGTGCTGCTGCATCTCGCGGTGATCGCGATCGTCGGCTACCCGATCGCGCGCCGCGGCGTCGCGTCGCTGCTCTTCGCGCGCCGCGTCACGATCGACCTGCTGATGGCCGCGGCCGCGGTCGGCGCCGTTGCGATCGGCGCGTCCGGCGAAGCCGCGGCCGTGATCCTCCTGTTCACGCTCGGCGAAGCGCTCGAGGCGTATAGCGCCGCGCGCGCGCGCGCTTCGCTCGGCAGCCTGCTCGCGCTTCGGCCGGCGGAGGCGACGGTCGTTCGCGAGCACGGCGGTCATCGCGACTACCGCGTCGTGCCGGTCGGCGACCTCGCCCCGGGCGACCGCGTGCTCGTCAAGCCGGGCGAGCGGATTCCCGCCGATGGGCGCGTCGTGGCAGGCGCCTCGACCGTCGACCAGTCGGCGATCACCGGCGAAGCGGTGCCCGTGACGGTCACGGCCGGCGAGGAGAGCGAGGTCTTCGCCGGCACGATCAACATCGACGGCACGCTCGAGATCGAGGTCGGGCGCGAGCCCGAGGATTTCACGATCTCCCAGATCGCCCGTCTCGTCGAGCAGGCGCAGTCGCAGCGCTCGCCGGCCGAGCGCTTCGTCGATCGTTTCGCGGAGTGGTATACGCCGCTGGTCGTCGCGCTCGCGGTCGCCGTCGCGGTCGTGCCGCCGCTCGCGTTCGGTCAGCCGTTTCTGTCGCCGGCCGACGGCGCGCCCGGCTGGCTGTACCGCGGCCTCGCGCTGCTGATCATCGCGTGTCCATGCGCGCTGATCGTCAGCATTCCCGTCACGGTCGTGAGCGCGCTCACGCGGCTCGCTCATCTCGGCGTCCTCGTGCGCGGCGGGGCCAACCTCGACGAGCTCGCGCGGACGACCGTCTTCGCGTTCGACAAGACGGGCACGCTGACGCGGGGTCGGCCGACGGTATCCGGCGTCCGCTCGTTCGAATGCGCGCATACCGAGGCGCACCTGACCGAATGCGCGCCCTGCGACGAGATCGTCGCGCTCGCGGCGTCGGTCGAGCGCGGCTCGGCACACCCGTTCGCGCGCGCGGTCGTGCACGCGGCCGAGGAGCGCCGCGTCGGGCAGCGCTACCCGCACGCCGCGGATATCACGTCACACATGGGACGCGGCGTGAGCGGCACGCTGAACGGGCGGCGGGTGACCGTCGGGAACGCGTCGCTGTTCGCCGAGCTCGAGCATTTCGACGAGCTCGTCGCGGCACAGCATCCCTCGTCGAGCCTCGTGTTCGTCGGCGAAGACGGAAACCTCAAGGGCTACATCACCGTCGAGGATCGGCCGCGGCCGACGACCGCCGCGGCGTTGAAAGCCCTGAAGGCGCTCGACCCGCGCCATCGGCTCGTGATGCTGACCGGCGACCGGCGCGGCGTCGCCGAGCGGTTGGCCGCGGAGCTTCCGGAGATCGACGAGGTCCATGCCGAGCTCCTGCCCGAGCAGAAGCTCGAGACGGTGCAGCGGCTCGAGGCGCGTCACGGCACCGTCGCGATGATCGGGGACGGCATCAACGACACGCCCGCGCTCGCCGGCGCGCGGCTCGGGATCGCGATGGGCGGCGCGGGCGCACATCACGCGATGGAGATCGCCGACGTCGTGCTGATGCAGGACGATCTCGAGCGCCTGCCGCAGGCCGTGCGCATCAGCCGCAAGACGCGGCGGCTGATCCGCGAGAACATCGTGCTGAGCCTCGGGCTGAAGATCGCTTTCCTTGCGCTCGCGGTGCCGGGCCTCGCGACGCTGTGGATGGCCGTGCTCGCGGACGTCGGCGCGACCGTCCTCGTCACGCTGAACGGGATGCGAATGCTGCGGGCGGAATGACCTTGCCGGGATTCATGATGCCGTTCGGATCGAGCGCCCGTTTCAGCGCGGCCATCGCCGCCAGGGCCTGCGGCGAGCGATAGCGCTCGAGCTCGGCGATCTTGAGCACGCCTACGCCGTGCTCGGCGCTGAAGCTCCCGCCGAGCCGCGCGGCCGCGTCGTGCACGGCGCACGACAGCTTCGCGCCCCACCTGTCGCGAAACTCCGCGAAAGGGTCTTCCTGTGGCGGCAAGAGGTTGTAATGCAGGTTCCCGTCGCCGATATGCCCGTAGACCGAGCGCCGGTGCGGCGCGATCCGATCGAGCTCCGCGCCGGCGAGCGCGAGGAAGCGCGGCACGTCGGATATCCGCACGGAGACATCGTGCTTCACGGCGCCGCCTTCGCGGCGCTCGGCTTCCGGTATGGTCTCTCGAAGCCGCCACAGCGCGTCACGCTGCGCGCCCGATTCGGCGAGCACGCCGTCGACGATCTCGCCCGCCTCGGCCGCGCGCTCGACGATCCGCTCGAGCTTCTCCCGTAGCGCGGCCGGCGCGTCGCTCGACGCGAGCTCGAGCAGCAGATAGTGCTCGTGCGCGCGATCGAGCGGATCGCGAGCGCCTTCGATGTGCCGCAGCACGAGCTCGAGCGACGCGCGCGAGACGTACTCGGCCGAGACGACCCGGTCGCCGCTCTCGTCGCGCGCCCGGCCGAGCAGCGCAATCGCCGTCGCGGGGCTCGACACCGCGAGCCACGCGGTCTCGGTCGATCGAGGCCGCGGAAAGAGTTTCAGCACGGCCGCGGTGACGAGGCCGAGCGTGCCTTCGGAGCCGACGAAGACCGATGCCAGGTGGTAGCCCGTATTGTCCTTGCGCAGCCCCTTGAGCTCGGACAGCACGTCGCCGCTCGGCAGCACGACCTCGAGCCCGAGCACGAGATCTCGCATCGTCCCGTAGCGCAGCACCGCGAGACCGCCGGCATTCGTCGCGACGTTGCCACCGATCCGGCACGAGCCTTCCGAGGCCATGCTGAGCGGGAAGAGCAGCCCGTGCTTCGCGGCTTCCGCCTGCGCGTCGGCGAGAACGACGCCCGCTTCGGCCGTGAGCGTGAACCCGACCGGATCGATCTCGCGGATGCGATTCATGCGCGTCATCACGACGAGCACGTGACGTTCCGCGTCGAACGGCGTCGCGCCGCCGCAGTAGCCGGTATTGCCTCCCTGCGGCACGACGCCGAGTCGCGCGCGATTGCAGATCGCGAGGATCCGCGAGCACTCGTCGACGGTGCTCGGCCGGACGATCAGCGCGGCCGAGCCTCGATACAGACGCCGCTCGTCGACGAGATACCGTTCCGCTTCCGTCGGCGGAACGATCCCCTCCGGTCCGACGATCTCGGCGATCCGTCGCAGTGCGTCTCGGCGGTCCATTCGTCACCCGTCCCGCGATTGCGCGTCACTCGACGGCATCGATCAAGCCGCTCTGCGCGATGCCGTCGAATATGAATTGCACGGCCATCGCCGCCAGCAGAATGCCGAAGATGCGCCCGATCACGTGCGCGCCAGTCACGCCGAGAAACCGGACGATCTCGCCCGCGAGAAGCAGCGACACGAGCGTCACGACGAGCGCGGCGAGCAGTGAGGCGATGACCGCCGCCTGCAGCACGACGCTACCGGACGCGTTGCTCATCAGCAAGATCGCCGCGCCCATCGCGCCCGGGCCCGCGATCAAAGGCGTCGCGAGCGGAAAGACCGAGATATCCTGTTTCGCCGCAGCCTCGCGCGCCTCTTCCTCGGTCGTCGTATGGCCTCCCGACGAGCGCGCGAAGACCATCTCGATACCGATCAAGAGCAGCAGCACGCCGCCCGCCGTGCGCAGCGCCGCGAGCGAGACGCCGAGCATGTCGAGCAAAGGCTCGCCGAACAATGCCGCGGCCACGAGGATGGCCGTCGCGATGAGCGTGCCGCGAACCGCCATGCGGCGCCGCGCCGAGCGGGTCGCCGTCGACGTCAGCGCCGCGAAGATGGCGGCGACGTCGAGCGGACCGATCGTCGCGAAGAAAGCCGTGAAGGCCACCACGGCGGTCTCGATGATATCGCTGCTCATTCTGCCGTCCGGACGAGCGTCGCGAGCATTCTAACGCCGCTCCCAATGGAAGCTCGGACGCGCGCCGTTATCATGTCGTCCGATCCGCGCCGATGCGGTCTTTCGAGCAAGGATCTGTTGCAATGAGCTATCTCTGGGTTGCGCTCGGCGGTGCGCTCGGCAGCGTCGGACGCTACGCGGTGGGCCGCGTCGTCGCTCGCGTGGCGGACGGCGGCTTTCCTTTCGCGACCTTACTCGTCAACGTCTCGGGATCTATGCTGATCGGCGTCCTCGCCGGATTGGCCACAGCCGGCCGCCACTCGCTCCCCGCCGCCGCGGAGGCATTTCTGCTGATCGGCGTGCTCGGAGGATTCACGACATTCTCGTCGTTCAGCCTGGAAACGCTCCTTCTCGTGCGAGCAGGAGAATGGACGGCGGCAGTCGTCAACGTCCTCGGGTCCGTCGCCCTCTGTCTTCTGGCCGTTTCGCTCGGCTTTGCCGCGGCATCCGCCCTGTCCCGCTGATTTTCCGCTTTGGCCCTAGCAGAGTGCGGCGCCGTGAATCAAGCGCGACGAATCGGCGAACTCTGCTAGAATTGCGCGCGGAGGGATGCCGGAGTGGTCGAACGGGCTTGACTCGAAATCAAGTGTACGGTTTACACCGTACCGTGGGTTCGAATCCCACTCCCTCCGCCACCGATCGATCCGTCCTCGTCGCCGAAGAGCCCATTCAGTAGTCGTTGCGCGGTAGCGACCGGTGAATCGCGGTCGCCGCGATCGCAGCCTGCCCCACCGCGACCGAGATCTGGTTGAGGCTGCTCGGTTTGCAGGCAGCTGATCTTCCCTTCGTCGATCTCGATCTCGACGATCGGTTCCTCGACGATGCCGACGCCCGCCGCTTCCAATCGCCGGCGACTATCGTCGTCGAGCCCCATCGGCTCGCCGAGCGTCAGCAAGGTCACGTCGGCCGAATACGTCCGTACGAAAAGCGCCTCTTCGACGCCGCCCGAGCCGAAGCCGATGACGCCGATGCGCCGGCCGATCACCTCGTAGCCGTCGCAGATCGGACAGTGACGCACATAGCCTTCGCGGATCGCGCGCTCGAGCCGCACGAGCCGCGGCTCGATGTCGACGACGCCGGTCGCGAGCAGCACCGTTCGCGCGGCGGCGCGCCGTTCCGCGCCTCCGTCTTGCGGCCGCCAAGCGGCGAGAAACCGCGTCTCGCGGGAAGTTTCATCGATCGCAAGACGCGTCACGGTGCCGTCGAGGACCGCGACACCGAAGCGATCGGCATGCGCGCGCATCGCGCGCAGCAGGTCCGGGCCGCGAATCCCGTCGGGGAATCCGGGGCAGTTGCGGCTCGTCGGAATCAGCGCGGCGCGCGGCTCGCCGGCATCGATCACGAGCGCATCGCGGCGGAAACGCGCGAGATACACGGCCGCGGTGAGACCCGCGGGTCCGCCACCGACGATCAAGCAGTCCCGCTCACGCTCCGGAAGCGGCTCCGCCGCTTCGTCGCTCGCCCGCTTCGAGCTCGCCATGTCCGCTCCTCACGCCTCCTTTGTCGCATTCTGAGTCGGCGGATCACGGCGGAGCGATAGGGACGAATGCAGCTTCGAAGTTGACACACGGGTGTATGTCTTTATAGTAACGCCCCCTCGAAACCGCCACCTTTCATCTGCTGGTTGGGGAGGACGCCATGTCTCAAGACGCCCTCTTCCAATTGGGGATGGGTTTGGACGCTCCAAAGACCGCCCAAAAGGAAGACCTGAAGACGAAAGCCGCCCGCAAGAACGAGCGGCCGGGTCCGAAGAAAAACGGTGCCCAGGGTTCGACGGAAGCCGTACACGACTTCTTCATCGAGAAGAACGGGGTACGCTGCGCCGGGTCTCACTTCATCATCGACATCTACGGCGGAAAACGGCTCGACGATCTCGAGCACGTCGAGCGCACGCTGATCGACTGCGTGAACGCGGCCGGAGCGACGCTGCTGCACGTGCATCTGCACCCGTTCGAGCCGAACGGCGGCATCAGCGGCGTCGCTGTGCTCGCCGAAAGCCATATCTCGATCCATTCGTGGCCTGAACGCGACTATGCCGCACTCGATATATTCATGTGCGGGCGGACGAAACCGGAGCGCTGTCTCGACGTGCTGAAGAAGGCGTTCGCGGCCGAGCGCATGGTCGTGCGCGAGCTGCTCAGGGGCAAGGACCTTTGCTAGCCCCGCGTCCCCCGTCGGGCGGCGAGGAGCGCGACAATGGCGGATGAGCGCTGGTTCTCCGAAACATTGACACCCGGCGTGCGGCTGTCGTTCGAGGCGCGGCGCGTATTGCGCCACGAACGAACCGACAACCAGGAGCTCGCCCTCTTCGAGAACGACGTCTTCGGGCGCGTGCTGCTGCTCGACGGCGTCGTGCAAGTGACGACGGCCGACGAGTTCATCTATCACGAGATGATGGCGCACGTGCCGCTCCTCGCGCACGGCGAGCCGAGGGACGTGCTGATCATCGGCGGCGGCGACTGCGGGCTCGCGGAAGAGGTGCTGAAGCACTCGTCGATACGCCGCGTCCTGCAGGTCGAGATCGATCCCTCGGTCGCCGAGCTCGCGCGAACGCACTTCGGCGAGATCAACGCCGCGGCGTTCGCCGACCCGCGCTTCGAGCTCCGAATCGGCGACGGTGCGGCGTTCGTCCGCGAGAGCGACGAGCGCTTCGACGTCGTGCTCGTCGATTCGACCGATCCGATCGGCCCGGGCGCGGTCCTCTTCACGCGCGAGTTCTACGCCGGCGTACGCGGGCGATTGAACCCGGGCGGCATTCTCGTCACGCAGAACGGCATCCCTTTCCTGCAGACTCGGGAATTCGCCGACGCTTTCGCCAATCTCGGCGCGACGTTCCGCCACGTCGCGTGCTACGTGATCAGCGTGCCGACGTATTTCGGCGGGCATCTCGCGCTCGGCTGGTCGTCCGACGACGTCGCGCCGCTCGCCGTTTCGACGGAGGCCCTCGAGACGCGATTCGCCGCGGCCGGCATCCAAACGCGTTATTACAGCCCGCGACATCACCTGGCCGCGTTCGCCGCCCCCCGCTATATCGAGCAGGCGCTCGAGAGCGCCGTCGAGCAAGGACGCAAAGCCGGACTGGGCGATCCTTGAGCCGAGCGACGATCCTCGTTGTCGGGGAAACTCGCAACCCGGCCCGCGTGTGACGCGTTTCACAGTAGACTGTTAGCTGTGCGAACTATTTTTGCGCGCCACGCCTGGCACGGAAGGCGGAGCAACGCGCGACTTTTCGAGCAGGAGCGCGTCGGATGAACAAGGACGAAAGAACGATCGCACAGGACTCCGAGGCACTCGGCAACGAGAAAGCGGCGAGAGGTAAAGGGCACCGCGACGGAGATCCCGTCGCGAACTTCGTCATGCAGCTCGCGCAGAGCTATCTCGAGAAGCGCTCGGATACCGAAGCGAGCAGCGACAGCAACTCGGACACCTCCAAGTTCTTCACGCAGTCGGCGCTCGACAAGCCCGGCTGGTTCTGCCGGGGGTAGTCATTCTTCGGATCGGGCTGCGCCGGCGGCTGCCGCCGAGCCCCGGCGCGGCGTCCATCGCTTGCGCCACACTCAGTCCTCGCTCGACGTCTCGGCGACGATCCTGTTGACGACGCCGTCGACGCCGAACACCGCCCATGCGTCGAACTCGGCGAGATTGCGCTCGCTCTCGGTACGCACGTAGCCGTCGAGCGTCACGACGAAGTTCTTGCACGTCGCGTGCAGCTGGTCGGCATCGAGCAGCGGGTCCTTCTCGTGCACGAGCCGCAGCGCATCGAGAATCTCCTCGTCGCTGTCCTCCTCGTCGGGCACGACGCCGAGACCGTTGACGACGTCGCGGCAGCCGGGCACCCACCACGCCATCGCGCCGGCGAGACGCTTGTGCGACAGGCTCGGCACCTCGCCGTCGAGCGTGACGATGCCGTCGTCGACGCCGATCTCGATCCACCACCGGTCGCGACCCGGCTCGCGCGGCCGCACGATCTCGTGCGTGTCCCCGACGCGGCGCGAGATCGCGCAGTCGTCGAAGGTCGACTCGCCCGTCAGGAAATGCTCGACGTGATCGGCGATCTCGCCGTCGCCCATCGGCTCGGCGGGCCGGACATGCAGCCGGTCGACGATCCCGCGCACCCCGGGGAGCGCTGCGGCGCGCCGCAGCGTGAGTCGCTTCGCGGCGATATCCGACACCTCGCCGGACAGCGTCACGA
>PKRJ01000118.1 GCA_017577365.1 Gammaproteobacteria bacterium
GACCGGCGGTGCGCTCGATCGAGTTTGCGGGCTTGCTCGGCGGCAGCGTTTCGTTCCTGTTCCCCTCCGTGGAAGATCCGACGAGCTGCGTCGGCGACGGATGCGCGCCGCTGCCGCTGGTCTGCGTCGACCTATTCTGTCAGCCGACCGGCTTCGACAATCTGCCGGTGCGCACGTACTGGAGACAGGAGCATGTCGATTAGCCGACGCAGCCGGCGTGCCGCGGGCATCACGCTGCTCGAGCTGATGATCGTCGTCGTCGTCGTCGCGATCCTCGGGGTGCTCGCCCTGCCGAGCTACCGGAAATACACGATGCGCGCGCACCGCACCGAGGCGAAATCGGCGCTGCTTCGCCTGCAGACGCAGCAGGAACGCTGGTACCTGCAGCACAACACGTATACCGACGACCCGGAGGCGCTCGGCTTCCCCGACGGCCTCTCGGAGAACGGCGTTTACGTGATCTCGATAGAGCCCTTGGACGGCGACCTCGGGGCCGGCTACAAGGCGATCGCGAGACCGCGGCCTGGAGGCGGCACGAACGGCGCCTCGATGGTCGACGACGAAGAGTGCGCCGAGTTCTCGGTCACGTCGGAGGGCTTGAGGCAAGCGGCGCCGGATCCGCACGGCCGCTGCTGGTAGGTCCGAATCCTTTCCCCGAAAGCGGGGCCGGACCCTTTGCCCGCGAGGATGAGACCGCCCTCCGCTACGTCCCGCTACGCTTGGCTTTCTCCCGCCGCCCCTCGAGGAGCATGTCGAGGATCAGCAACCCGGCTCCGATCGTAATCGACGAGTCCGCGACGTTGAACGCCGGAAAGCTCCAGCCGCCGTAGTGCACGCTCACGAAGTCGACCACGTGTCCGTGCACGACGCGATCGATGACGTTGCCGAGCGCGCCGCCAAGCACCAACGCGAGGCCCGACGCGAGAATGCCTTGGCCGCGCGCCGGCAGACGCCGCAGATAGACCAGGATGCCGACGCTCACGGCGAGGCCGAGGATCGTGAAGAACCAACGCTGCCAGCCCGACGCATCGTCCAGAATGCTGAACGCCGCGCCCTCGTTGTGCAGCCGCACGATGCTGAGCATCGACAGCACCGGGATCTCGTCGAACTCCTGCAAGTTCGCGACGATGAGCCACTTCGTCACCTGATCGAGCACGATCACGACGAGCGAGAGCCAAAGCCAGTCGCTCGCGCCGGCGTGCAGAGAGAACCAGCGGCGACCGGCCATCACACGCGCTCGCCGCTCGCCGCCTTGGCGAACCGGATCACCCACCGCGGCGCCTCGTCGCGCTGCTCGACGACGAACGCGCCGGCGCTCGCGGGCCGTTCCCAACGCGTCGCGAGCGTCTCGCTCATCACGTAATCGCGATGCGCGGCGAGCGCGTCGACGACCTCCGGATCCCCTTCGATCTCGAGCACGATGCGATCCGACACCTCGAGCCCTGCCTGCTTGCGGGCCTCCTGAACGGCGCGCACGAGCTCGCGCGCGAGGCCTTCGCGCTTGAGCTCATCGTTCAACGCCGTATCGAGACCGACGAGGTAACCGCCCTCCTCCGCGCACGCGAAACCTTCGGCGGACGTCGTCTCGATCAGGAGCGCCTCGGGCGGGAGCTCGACGCGGTGTCCGCCGATCTCGGCGTACTGTGTCTCTCCGCGCGCGGCGGCGGCCGCGATCGCGGCCGCGTCTGCTGAGGCGAGATACTCGCGGATCGCCGGAATCAGCTTGCCGTAACGCTTGCCGAGCAGCGGCAGGTTCGGCTTGATGCGATACGAGACGAGCTTCGCGTCGCGCGCGAGGAGCTCGAGCGACTTCACGTTGAGCTCCTCGAGAATCTGCTCCCTGTGCCTCTTCACCGCCTGCTCGGCCGCGTCGTCCGGCACGCGCACGAGCAGACGCGCGAGCGGCTGCCGCACCTTGAGCTTCGACGCGTTCCGCGCGGCGCGGCCGAGACCGACGATCCGCTGCACCGTGTCGGTCTCCTCGAGCAGACGCGCCTCGAGGCGCTCGGGACGATGCTCCGGCCACTCGGTCATGTGCACGCTGACCGGCGC
>PKRJ01000082.1 GCA_017577365.1 Gammaproteobacteria bacterium
GCGTTGAACGGGGCGCGTGTCTAGTCTAACGACTCGCTCGGTATCCAGCGAACGGGCTCTTCTCTATCGGCACTCGTTGGTCGCTGGTCACTCTTCGAATTGCAGGAATCCGCGTCCTCAGGGAGTAGGGTCGCGACTGCTCTCATCGGCTGGATTTGGTCCGGGAATCGGCCTGAACGCCGTTAAATCCAGTTCATCGATCCCAAGCACAGCGGCGCATTGAAGGATGAACGCAAGGGAGAGCGATCCTCGGTGGACGCGATTGGCAATCGCGGCGGCCGTAGTCTTCACGCCGATTCTCTCCAGCCGCAGGGCCAACCGTTTGCCCGCTGGGGCTAAGCATCGCCCGAAAAAGACGCCGTGCTTCGTCTTTCCAGTGGCTCACGCCATTACTGTCAGTAGCAATCTTGTTAACGCTTCACGTCGTCGACATCCAGGAGCAGTCCCCCCCTGGATCGCGAATAGAGTCAGTCGTGTGCTCGCGCACTCGGAATTCGCCATCCGACCTACCCCGGCACCCACGTTCCCACCGTTCTCACGGTCGATCTGCTGGTCACTGTTCAGACCCAAACCGGGGTGATTAAGATCGGGATCGGATGCGCTTGAACATCTCGTTGCTTTGATGACCCAAGGCGCGATGGAACCGCTGCGCCTCAGCTTCATCCAGCCGACGATCGCGCCACTTACTGCCTCCTGGTAGCTCGACACCCGCGATCGGATTCTTGAGATAGGGCATCCCCCATGCCTTTCTCGCCTTCTTAAACACCGCGCTGATAAGCATGAGATCGAGACGAATGGTATTTGCTGACTTGCCCTCGTTCTCCCTCTCCTTCTTGAATTCACTGAAGTGCGCTGCTGTTAGAAGGGAGAGCTTCAAGGAGGCGAGAGGGCGCTTCTGCCAAGCCCGGATGCGCCGAAGTTCCTGCTCTGCGCCTTTTTTCGTCGGCGTCACTTCCTTTGCGTATCGCTCGAGCGCTTCAGACAACGTCATCTCGGACGCGAGATCCGGACACGTGTCTTCTCCAGCTAAGAGCTGTCTCTCGATTCGAGCAGCCCACTGCTCGGCTTCCGCCTTTGTATCGAAGGAGCGAGTTTTCGGTGCGAAGCCCCGAATCCGAACGCGAGCACGCCAGACTTTGCCGCGCTTATCGATTGATGCCATCGCAAGTCTCCAGAAGTTGAAGTGGAGACCCGTCTAGCAATCAGGTTTAGCTCGCAGCTCGGACACGCGACGGTCGTGGTCCAAAACTGGTCCAAATGAAACAGCTTAGTCCGCGCGCGGCCTTTCAAAGTATTGAATTTGACAGGGATGATTGGTGGCCAGGGGCGGAATCGAACCACCGACACGCGGATTTTCAGTCCGCTGCTCTACCAACTGAGCTACCTGGCCGTGCAGGGCTGGCCCGCAGGGATGCGGGGCGTGTATTAGACCTAGCCGGTCGGAGCGGAGTCAAGGCCGGGCGCAATCCGGGTCCTAACGCTTTGACAGGCCGGCGCGCCTTTCCCTAGGCTGGCCCGAGACCGCGAGGTTATTCTCGCCGCGCGGAAGCGAGGACTCATGGCCATCGCTCTACCGCCACAGGCCGCGGCGCATAAGCCCAAAGCGCTGGCGGCGCGCTACCGCCGCGTGCGGAATGCGAGCCTCGTGCTCGCCGAGCCGTTGGCGCCCGAGGACCAGGTCGTTCAGACCATCCCCGAGGTCAGCCCGACGAAGTGGCACCTCGCGCACGTCACGTGGTTCTTCGAGCGCTTCTGCCTCCTCGAGCACGCCGCGGGCTACGAGCCGGTCGACGAGCGCTACTTCTACCTCTTCAACTCCTATTACTACACGGTCGGCGAGATGTATCGGCGGCCGGCCCGCGGCCTGCTGAGCCGGCCGACCGTCGCCGAGATCCGCGATTACCGCGCCCGCGTCGACGAGGCGATGCTCTCTCTGATCGCGCAACGGGCCGACGATCCGGCATTCGCGTTCCTCGTCGAGCTCGGCCTGCATCACGAGCAGCAGCATCAGGAGCTGCTGTTGACCGACATCAAGCACGTCTTCTTCACGAACCCGCTCGGGCCCAAGTACGCGGAGCTGCCCGAGCCGCCGCGCGCAGAAGGCACACCGCTCGCGTTCATTGCTCGACCCGGCGGCATCCTCGAGGTCGGAGCTTCGGGCAATGCCTTTTGCTTCGACAACGAGACCCCGCGCCACGAGGTACTAGTTCGCGATCACGCGCTCGCCGACCGCCTCGTCACGAACGCCGAGTACCGCGAATTCATCGAGCAGGGCGGATACAACGACCCCGCGCTCTGGCTCTCCGACGGCTGGGCGCAGATCCGCGAGGAAAGCTGGAGCCGTCCGCTCTACTGGTCGGAGGACCTCGAGCAAGAGTTCACCCTCGGCGGATGGCGGCCGATCGATCCCCACGCGCCGGTCTGTCACGTCAGCTACTACGAGGCGGACGCGTTCGCACGCTGGGCCGGCGCGCGCCTGCCGACGGAGGCCGAATGGGAGCTCGCCGCCGCGGAGCAGTCCGTCGCGGGAAATCTCCTCGACTCGGGGCTGCTGAATCCCGCGGCCAGCCCAAAAACCGCGCACGCCGAAAACGGCGCACCGCGCCTCCGCCAGCTCTACGGCGACGTGTGGGAATGGACCTCGTCGCCGTACGCCCCCTATCCCGGCTTCAAGCCGCTCGCCGGCTCGCTCGGCGAGTACAACGGCAAGTTCATGTGCAACCAGATGGTCGTTCGCGGCGGCTCGTGCGCGACATGGGCCGAGCACATCCGTGCGACCTATCGCAGCTTCTTCTATCCGCGCGACCGCTGGCAGTTTCTCGGCTTTCGCCTGGCGAAAGACGCTTAGGGCCGATCGCCTCCCACGATCCGCACAAGGAGGACCGATGAGCAAAGGCTTGACCCAACTCGCGAAGCCCGTCGAAGCCGCAACGAGCCTCGAAGCCGAGCGGGACGAGATCCTCGAGGGTCTTCTCGCCGAGCCGAAGCGCATTTCGTCGAAGTACTTCTACGACGAGCGCGGCTCGATGCTCTTCGATCGGATCTGCGAGCTGCCGGAGTACTACCCGACGCGCACCGAGCGCGCGATCGTCGCGGAACATCTCTCCGAGATCGCGGAGCTCGTCGGCCCCCGCGCCGCGGTCATCGAGTTCGGCGCCGGCTCGAACGCGAAGATCCGCCAGCTCCTCGACGCGCTCGAAGAGCCCGTCGCGTACGTGCCCGTCGAGATCTCGGCGGACTATCTGATGAAGCAGGCCAAGGAACTCGCGCGCGATTATCCGAAGCTCAACATCCAGCCGGTCTTCGCCGACTTCACGCAGCCGTTCGACTTGCCGGAGCATCCGGTCATGCCGGAGCGCAATCTCGTGTTCTTCCCCGGCTCGACGATCGGCAATTTCACGCGCGCGGAGGCGCGCGAGCTGCTCGGCGTGATGCGCGCCGAGGCGAAGGACGACGGCGCGCTCCTGATCGGCGTCGATCTCGAGAAGGATCCCGCGATCCTGCATGCCGCATACAACGACAAGGCGGGCGTGACGGCGGAGTTCAACCTGAACGTGCTGCGCCGTCTGAACCGCGAGCTCGGCGCCAACTTCGACCTCGACGCGTTCCGGCACGAAGCCGTCTACGACGAGGGGCGCGGCCGCATCGAGATGAGGCTCGTGAGCGAGAAGGATCAGAAGGTGAGGATCATGGGCCTCGTCCTTCGCTTCCGCCGCGGCGAGCACATCGTCACGGAGTATTCACATAAGTACTCGATCGAGGGCTTTCACGCGATCGCACGCCAAGCGGGTTTCGAGCCCCGACGCACGTGGACCGATCCGCGCAAGTTCTTCAGCGTGCATTTCATGACGGCCGCTTAGCGGCGAAGCCCCCGCGGTCGGGAATGCCCGCCGCCGACGAGCCGCGGCTCATAACCGGAGCCGCCGCTGCCCCATGACTAGGAAAACCTGTCCGACGTGATTATTCTCGGGGCATGAGCAACGAGAAGATCTACCCGGTCTCCGAGGACTGGGCAAAAAGAGCCTGGATCGACCAGGCCAAGTACGAGGCTCTCTACCAGCAATCGATCGAGGACCCGGAAGGGTTCTGGCGGGAGCAGGCGAAGCGCATCGACTGGATCGAGCCGTTCACCATCGTCAAGGACGTCTCCTACGACCCGAAGAACCTGTACATCCGCTGGTTCGCGGACGGCAAGCTGAACGCCTGCGCGAACTGTCTCGATCGTCACCTCCCGAAGCGCGCGAACCAGACCGCGATCATCTGGGAGGGCGACGATCCGAGCGAGGACCGCAAGATCACGTACGGCGAGCTTTTCGACGCCGTGTGCCGGTTCGCGAATGTGCTCCGCGGGCTCGGCGTGAAGCGCGGCGACCGCTTGACGATCTACATGCCGATGATTCCGGAGACGGTCGTCGCGATGCTCGCATGCGCGCGGATCGGCGCGATCCACTCGGTCGTCTTCGGCGGCTTCTCGCCCGAGTCGCTGCGCGGGCGCATCGAGGACTGCGGCTCGCGTATCGTGATCACCGCGGACGAAGGTATCCGCGGCGGCAAGAAGGTGCCGCTCAAGGCGAACGTCGACGCGGCGATCGAGAAGCTCGGCGCCGACAAAATCGACACGGTCGTCGTCGTGCGCCGCACGGGCGGCGACGTGCCGTGGCAGAACGGGCGCGACCTCTGGTACCACGAGCTCGTCGAGAAGGCCGACCCGAGCTGCCCCGTCGAGGTGATGGGCGCGGAGGACCCGCTGTACATCCTTTACACGTCGGGATCGACCGGCCGGCCGAAAGGCGTGCTGCACACGACGGGCGGCTATCTCGTCTACGTCTCGATGACGCACCAGCACGTCTTCGACTATCACGACGGCGACATCTACTGGTGCGCGGCGGACGTCGGCTGGGTCACGGGCCACAGCTATATCGTCTACGGTCCGCTGTCGAACGGCGCGACGATCGTGATGTTCGAGGGCGTGCCGAATTATCCCGACGCGAGCCGCTTCTGGCAGGTCGTCGACAAGCACGGCGTGAACATCCTCTACACCGCGCCGACGGCGATCCGCGCGCTGATGCGCGAGGGCGAGGAGCCGGTGAAGCGCTGCTCGCGCAAGACGCTGCGCCTCCTCGGCACGGTCGGCGAGCCGATCAATCCCGAGGCGTGGGAGTGGTATCACCGCGTCGTCGGCGACGGCCGCTGCCCGATCGTCGACACGTGGTGGCAGACCGAGACCGGCGGCATCCTGATCACGCCGCTGCCGGGCGCGATCGCGCAGAAGCCGGGCTCGGCGACGAAGCCCTATTTCGGCGTGAAGCCCGGCATCGTCGACGGCGAAGGCAACCTGCTCGAAGGCGAAGCGACGGGCAATCTCGTGCTGCTCGACAGCTGGCCCGGCCAGATGCGCACCGTGTTCGGCGATCACCAGCGCTTCGTCGAGACGTATTTCACCCAGTTCCCCGGCAAGTACTTCACGGGCGACGGCGCGCGGCGCGACGCGGACGGCTACTACTGGATCACCGGCCGCGTCGACGACGTGATCAACGTCTCCGGTCACCGCATGGGCACCGCCGAGATCGAGAGCGCGCTCGTCGCGCATCCGAAGGTCGCCGAGGCCGCGGTCGTCGGTTTCCCGCACGACCTCAAGGGCCAGGGCATCTACGCGTACGTCACGCTCGTCTCCGGCGAAACGCCGACGGAGGCGCTCCGCGCGGAATTGGTCGACTGGGTGCGGAAGGAGATCGGCCCGATCGCGACGCCCGATTTCATCCAGTGGGCGCCAAGCCTCCCGAAGACGCGCTCGGGCAAGATCATGCGGAGGATCCTCCGCAAGATCGCGGCGAACGACTACGGCGATCTCGGCGACACATCGACGCTCGCGGACCCGTCGGTCGTCGAGGAGCTCGTCGAGCATCGCTTGAACAAGTAGGGATCGGCCGAGAGATGGGCCGCCCCATCTCTCGGCGTTACTCCGGCCGATAATCCGGCGGCGCTTCCGAGCCCTCGCCGAAGAAGAACTTCTCCATCTCCCGCTCGAGAAATTCCCGCGCCTTCGGCTCGATCGGCGTCAGACGATACTCGTTGATCAGCATCGTCTGATGCTGCAGCCACCGTTGCCAGGCGATCTTCGAAACGTTCTCGTAGACCCGCTTGCCGAGCTCGCCGGGATACGGCGGGCGGTCGAGCCCTTCGGCTTCCGTGCCGAGCACGACGCAATGGACGGTTCTGCTCATGCGGCCTCCTCGCCGTCGGACGGCAATGTTTCGAGCAGCGTGCGAATCGGTGCGGCGATACCGATCGGCTGTCGCGCGGCCGGGTTATACCAAACGAGGTTCGACGAATCCATCAACGCACGGTATTCACCCTCGACGCTGACGAGCAACGGCTCGATGTCGAGATCGAAGTGCGTGAACGCGTGCGAAAGGCCCGGCAACACGCGCTCGATCGCGGGCGCGATGCCGAGCCGCTCGATACACCACGCGCGCGCGTCGTCCCCGTCGTCGAGCTCCGGCAGGCTGTAGAGCCCGCCCCAGAGGCCGTGCTCCGGCCGCCGCTCGAGGAGCACGCGGCCTTGGCTGTCCCTCACGACGAGCATCATGCGCCTTCGCCTCGGCCGCTCGCGCTTCGGTCTCGGTGAAGGCAGGCGCTCCTGGATACCGAGCCGGCACGCGCGGCAGTCTTCGACGACGGGGCACACCGTGCACGCCGGCCGCCGCCTCGTGCAAAGCATCGCGCCGAGATCCATGATCGCCTGCGTGTAATCGGCAACGCGCTCGCTCGGCGTACGCTCGTCGGCGATCGCCCAGAGCGTCTGCTCGACCTCGCGCTCACCGGGCCAGCCTTCGATGCCGGCGTGTCTCGCGAGCACGCGCTTCACGTTGCCGTCGAGGATCGGCGCGCGCACGCCGTGCGCCTGCGCGAGAATCGCGCCGGCGGTCGAGCGTCCGATCCCGGGCAGCGCCATCAGCTCGTCGAGCGAGTCGGGCAGATCGCCGCCGTATCGCTCCACGACGAGCTGCGCCGCGCGATGGAGGTTCCGAGCCCGCGCGTAGTAGCCGAGCCCGGACCACAGCGCGAGCACGTCGTCGAGCGACGCCTCGGCCAACGCCTCGACGTCCGGGAAACGCGCGACGAAGCGCTCGAAATACGGGATCACGGTCGCGACCTGGGTCTGCTGGAGCATGATCTCCGAGACCCAGACCGCGTACGGGCGGCGGTCGCGCTGCCACGGCAGATCGTGCCGTCCGCAGCGATCGAACCACGCGAGGAGCCGGCGGGCGAAGTCGTTCACGCCATCAGTTCGCGCTCGCGAGCTCGACGCCGTTCGAGCGCTCGAGCTCCGTGGCCTCGCCGCGCGCGAGCCGCTCGATGCGATGAATCGCGCGCTCGCCGCCGGACTTGAGCTGATGCTTCAGCACGAGCGGCCCGATCACCGGCGGCACCCAGAAATCGGGATCGATCACGAGCCGATACTTGACCTCGGTGCCGCCTTCGACCGGCTTGAGCTCCCACACGCTCTCGCTGAACTCGAAATCGCTCTTCTCGGGCAGCGCGATCGTGCGGATATAGTGCGGCGCGTCGGTTTCGAGCCGTTCGACGCGCTCCAACGTCTTGCAAAAGCCGAGCACGCACCCTTCCATGCGCGTGTAGACGATCGGCGTGCCGTCCGGCGCGGGCTCGAGGTAATCGCTCGCCTTGTAGACGCTCGAGATCCGGCCGAAGCCGCCGTCCTCGTAGTCGATCAGCACGGCGAAAATGTCTTCGGCACGGGCATTGAAGCGCGTCTCGGCGACGAGCTCGTAGCGGCCTCCGTTCCGCGTCACGTCGAGCGAGCGGAGCTCGGCCGCGCCCGTGCCGAGCGCCGCGCAGATCAACGCGACGGCTGCCGCGCAACGTGCTCTCGTCGTTCTTTTCATCGTCGAACAGATCCGTTGATCGTTCTTCGAACGTCCGTTCAGCGATTCAGGATACCGCGCAGCCGATCGCGCAACTGCTCGCGAACCTCGTCCTTCTCTTCCTCGACGCGCTGCTCCAAACGCTCCTCAACCTCGCGGCGCTCCTCCTCGACGCGCTCGGTGACTCTCTCACGCACTACCGCCGCGAAGTCGGGCACCACGACCGGCGCGTCGACGGTGCCGCTGACCTTGAGCGGCACCTTGTCGCCGGCGTGCCGCGCCATCAGCGGCTCGGACTGCAGCTGCTCGCCGTCGACGAACGTCCCGACGAGGTCGAAGTCGAGCTCGTTCGTCAGCAGGTTCACCGTGCCCTTGCCGTCGATCGTCAGGAAACCCAACGAAGCCTTCAGATCCCGATTCGTCAGAATCGCGTCCTGCACGACGCCCGTCGCCGAGACGATCGAGAACGGCGTCTCGCGAGGGCCGGTCCGGCTCGGCGGCGACTGCCGATCCAACACCGCGCGGGCGCGAACCAGCTCGTACCACAGATCGATCCCGAGGTACGCGCCGTCGCGGAGCGTGAACGCGACGTCGCCGTCGAGGTCGCGGCGCATTTGACCGACGTTCGAGCCGGTCGTCGTCAGATCGAGCGTCAGGTCGCCGCGGCCCCTCACCATCTCCGAGTCGAGGAGATCGCGGCCGAGCGGCAGCAAATCGACGTTCTTCAAGTCGGCCCGCAACGAGGTCCGTGCCGCGTCGGCGCCGATGTCGAGACCGAGCTCGGCGGCGAGTGTACCGCCGTAGAGACGCGCCGAAGGCGTCAGCCGCAGACGCCCGTCGCGGGCGGTCAGCTCGAAGCTGGCTTCGTCGAGCGAGAGCCCGGAGAACTGCGTCGGGCCGAACGCGAGGCGGCCTTGCGCGTCGAGCGTGCGCAACGCGTCGAGCGGCAGATCGACCTCGTCGAGCGAGCCTTCCTCGGCCGGCGCATCCGTCTCTTGGGCCGGCGGCAGATAGCGGTCGATATTGATCTGATTGACGCGCAGATCGAAACGCAGCGACTCGCCGCGCACGGCGACGTTGCCGGTGAGCTCGGAGTCGTCGAGCGCGAGCTGCATGTCGTCGAGGCCGATCCGCTCCGCATCGTAGACGAACGTCGCGGCCGCGCTCGCGCGGCGGAGCACGTTCGGATCGGCCGTGTCGACGGTGATGTCGAACACGCCGAGCAGCCGCCTCGGATCGAACGGCTCGATCTCGACGTTGCCGCCGAGCGTCAGGCCGCTCATGAGCTGCCGGCCCTGCAACGAGCCGTTCACCGTGACGCCGAGGAACTCGAGCGTGAGCCCGTCGAGGCCGAGCGTCTCGTCGCCGAGATTCGCGGTCAGCGCGGCGAACGAAAGCCGCGCCTCCCCTTGCCTGCCGGGCCAGCCTTCGCCTCGGCCGGCGAGCCGCACGGCGAGGTTCTCGAGACGATAGGTATTGCTCGCGAGCGAGAGCGCGGCGCGCATCTCGGCCGAGACCGCCACCTCGACCTCCTCGCCCGTGACCGTGAAGCTCGTGCGAAGCGGAAACGCCGTCTCCGTTCCGAAGCCGCGGGCCTCGAGACCGAAGTTGCCGAGCGTCCAGCGGCTGCCGGTCGCCGCATCGTTCCACGTGACCTGCGAGTTGCTCACGCGGATCACGTCGATGCCGAGATCGACGGCTGCGGGCCCGCCGCCGCTCTCGGGCGCCGCCGGCGAGGCCGTCGTGTCGCCGCCGCCGAGGTCCTGCCAGTTGTTCCGGCCGCTCGCGTCGCGCGCGAGGTTCAGCACGAGCCCGTCGAGGGTGACCTCACTGATCGATATCCGGCGCGAAAGCAACGGCAGGAGCTCGAGATCGAGCGCGGCACGGGCGATCTCGGCGAAGGGCTGATCGCCGAAGCCTTCCGCATTGCTCAGACGCGCCGGGCCGAGCTCGAGGCGTAGCGACGGGAACAGTCCGAGCTCGAGATCCCCCTCGAGCGTCAGCTCGCGTCCGGTCGCATCTCGGACGGCCGCCGTGATCTCGTCCTTGTAGTCGTTCGGATCGATCAGAAGGGCGATGCCCACGAGGACCGCGATGACGAGAACGATCAGGGCCCCCGCGACGATGGCGATTAGCTTGAGTAGACGTCCCATCGCTTCATCCTCAGGTGACGATCAAGTGCGGCCGGCGCACGCAGATCACGCCCCCTCGGCGCTTTGCGCCCGCGCGGCTCGACGTGCTCGGGCTTCGCGGCGACCGGCTCCGAACGAAGGTTGTATTCGATCGGAACGGGCCCATCGTACCGTAGGTTTATGGTTGGCGCGCGTACCAGTTCACGGCGAACTGAACGAGGCGCGGCGAGCTGTCGAGGCTCAGCTTCTTCTTGATCCGCTGGCGGTGCGATTCCACCGTCTTGATGCTCAAGCTCAGATCCCGCGCGATCTCGCGCGTCGACTTGCCGCGTCCGATCAGGTTCAGCACCTGGATCTCGCGATTGCTCAGCCGTTCGATGGGGTCCACCGGGTGCTTGCGGCGGGCCGCGGCGAAGCGCTCGATCATGCACGCGCCGATCCGCTCGCTGACGTAGACGCCGCCGGCGAGCACGCGGCGCAGCGCGACGACGACCTGATCGCTCGCCGCCTGCTTCATCACGTAGCCGTTCGCCCCGGCCGAGAGGAGCCGCTCCGCGTAGATCGTCTCGTCGTGCATCGACAGCACGAGGACCGGCATCTGACCGTACTTGGCCCGGATTTCCTTGATGAGCTCGAGACCGTCGCTGTCGCGAAGCGACAGGTCGAGAATCACGCCGTCCGGCCGCAGCCGCTCGAGCCCGGCACGGGCCTCGCGCACGTCCGCGGCCTCCCCGCAGACGACGAGATCGGGCTCCTGCTCCAACAGCTGAACCAGTCCCTTCCGGACGATGGGGTGGTCATCGATGATGAAGATGCGCTTGCGTCTCGGTGCGGCTTCCTGATCCGGCATTGCTTTTTCCCACTGCGCGCTTCCCCAATAACGCGCCGACGGTGCCCCTCGCGCGCGACGGCCGCCGGGCGCCGAAAGTCTGACACTGCGTCAAGTCGGACGGTAGAACGGAAGTCCAACTTTGCTAAATCGGCAGTATCCCTCAAACCGGTACGAATCGGCCACTCCCGGACGCGCCGGAACGCCTCGCACTCCCCCTGCAGCAGCTCGGTATCGAAAGCGCCTGTCGGCGGCTCGTCGGCCGCTTCTTATGGGGCGCAAACATAATGCCCCGGCCGGGCAAGCCCGGCCGGGGCATACGTGGCAGCGAGAGCCGCCGGGATCGAAGCGAGCCTAGATGCTTACCGCCCGATGGTTACCTTGCCCGACAGTCCGTTCGGCACGCCCGTTACCGAGGGGTCGTTCGGAAAGATCTCGACAAGCTTGATCACCGGGACGGGATCGTAGGGAAAGCACATGTTCACCAGCGGGTGGAGGACGTAGGCCTGCGTGAATTGGAACTCCTGCGCCTGCGCGCCGGCCGGCACGTAGTACTCGCGGTCAGGGTTACCGGGCACGCCGCCGACCACTATCCCCTGATTCAGCACCCACGGGTTGAGCATGGAAACCCCGCGGAGGAGATCGGTCGGCAGCCTTACTTGGAGATAGGGCGTGCCAGCGCATTGTGCATCCAGATAGATGAACGACGCGGGCATGAGGGTGCCTTCCTCGAGCATCGGATCCGTCGCCACCCTGAACAAGTAGCCCTTATCGCTCAGCGCTTCGAGCGCGTGGGCGTTCGCCACCGACTCCGACGCGACAAACTCGAGGGTATTCCCCAGAGTCGGCGGCTGTGCCGGGTCGAGAATGTGAAGTTGCTTCACTCCCAACGGTGCCAGAAAGGTGCCGACGCGAGCACCGTCCACATAGACCGACAAGGCCCCGCCCTCGTTCTCGACCTGCGATTCGAGCTCGACCAGCGCTTCCGAGAGGAGCTCGATGCTCTCGGCAAGGGCCGAGAAGTTCTCATTGATCTCCTCCGCGACGGCGGGCGTGCCTGCCTCGAACTGGTGCGGAATCTCGACCTCCGCAGCAAGCACGGTCGAGCTCGCGGTCAGTCCCATCAACGCAACGAGTTTCTGCTTCGTTCTCATCGTCATATCCTTTCTTTGCAGCCGTCGGCAGTCGATTCGCGCGCTATTGCCAAACGGCACGGTCCCAATTGCCGCCGTCCCACACGAGCCCAGGCAGAATCACGGTGAGCACGAGCTGGAACGTCGTGCTGCCGGCGGAATTCGACGCCGTGATCGTGTATGTCGTTTGCTCGACAGGAGAAGCCGGGGTGCCGCTGATCACTCCCGTCGTCGCGTTCAGCACAAGGCCCGTGGGTAGCGGCGGATTGACCGAGTAGCTCGATACGTTTCCGGTCACCGTCGGTGTCAACGGCTCGATCGCGGAATCGATCGCGACGGTGACCGGGCTCCGATAGGAAAGGCCCGTAGGCGGCGAGGTGCCGCCGCCTCCGCTACCGCCACCACCGCTGCCGCCGCCACCACCGCCACCGCTGCCGCCCCCACCCCCGCTCCCGCAGGCAGCGAACCAAAC
>PKRJ01000083.1 GCA_017577365.1 Gammaproteobacteria bacterium
ACCGCGAACAAGCTCGTGCTGACGGTCGACTACGGCATGCTGACGCCGCTCGCGCAGCCGCTCTTCTGGGTGCTGTCGTGGGTCCACAAGCTCGTCGGCAACTGGGGCTGGTCGATCGTCATCGTGACGCTCCTGATCAAGGCGGTCTTCTACAAGCTCACGGAGACCAGCGGGCGCTCGATGGCGAAGATGCGCAAAGTCGCTCCGCGACTGAAGGCGCTGCAGGAGCGCTACAAGGACGACCCGGCGAAGCTCCGCACCGCGATGATGGAGCTCTATCGGACCGAGAAGATCAATCCAGCCGCCGGCTGCTTGCCGCTGCTCGTGCAGATGCCGTTCTTCTTCGCGTTCTATTGGGTGCTGATCGAGAGCGTCGAGATGCGGCAGGCGCCGTTCATGCTCTGGATCGACGACCTGAGCTCCCGCGATCCATTCTTCGTGCTGCCCCTGCTGATGGGCGCGGCGATGCTCTTTCAGACGCGCATCAACCCCGCGCCGCCGGATCCGGTGCAGGCGCGCGTGATGCAGATCATGCCGATCGTCTTCACGGTGTTCTTCGCGCTCTTCCCCGCGGGCCTCGTGCTTTACTGGCTGACGAACACGCTCGTCTCGATCGTGCAGCAGTGGCACATCAACAAGGTCGTCGGGAAATAACGCGGATTCGTAGCCCGCGCGCGCCGGGCGAATCGAGCCCGGCCGCCCCGCTCGCATGGACAAGCCGTCGGACACGATAGCGGCGCTCTCGACCGCGCCCGGCACGGCCGCGATCGCCGTCGTGCGTTTGACGGGGCCCGACGCGTTGCAGATCGCGACGCGGTTGACCGGCATCACGCCGCCGCCGCGCCGCGCGGTGCTCGCGACGTTCAAGGCGCCGGACGGCGCGAAGATCGACCAGGGCCTCGTCCTCTACTTTCCGGCGCCGAATTCCTATACCGGCGAGGACGTCGTCGAGCTTCACGGCCACGGCAGCGCAGTCGTGACCGACTGGCTTCTCGAGACGCTCTACGCGCACGGCGCACGGCCTGCCGAGCCCGGCGAGTTCACGCTGCGCGCGTTCCTGAACGACAAGCTCGACCTCGCGCAGGCCGAGGCGGTCGCGGATCTGATCGAGAGCGGCTCCCGCGCCGCGGCCCAAGCCGCGCTTCGCTCGCTCGATGGGGCGTTCTCGAACGCGGTCGAGCGCGTGCGCGAAGCGCTCGTCCGGCTCCGCGTGCACGTCGAAGGCTGGCTCGACTTTCCCGACGAGGAGCTCGATCTCGACACGGCCGCCGGCCTCGAAGCGCGTCTCGAAGAGATCATCGTCGAGCTCGACGCGCTGATCGCCCGCGTCGGCACGGGACGCGTGCTCCGCGACGGCTTGACGGTCGTGATCGCCGGGCCGCCGAACGCCGGCAAATCGAGCTTGCTGAATACGCTCGCGGGCTACGAAGCCGCGATCGTCACGCAGATCCCCGGCACGACCCGCGATCCGCTCCGCGAGCATCTTTCGCTCGACGGTCTGCCGGTCACGCTGATCGACACCGCGGGCCTTCGCGAGTCGACCGATCCGATCGAGGCGGAAGGCGTGAAGCGCGCGCAGCGCGAGCTGGAGCGCGCCGACCTCGTGCTGTGGATGATCGACGCGAGCGATGGGACCGCGCGCGCCGACATGGCCTCGCCGGCCGCGCTGGGCAGTCAGCGCGTCACGCTGGTGCTGAACAAGATCGATCTGACCGGCGAGTCGCCCGGCGCATTCGAGCAAGACGGCATGCCGGGGGTTCGGCTTTCGGTGAAGACCGGCGATGGCTTGTCGCTCTTGACCGAGCACGTGAAGTCGCGCGCCGGCTGGCGCGGCGACGCGGTCGGCACGTTCAGCGCGAGGCGCCGCCACCTCGAGGCGCTCGAGCGCGCCGCCCGGCATCTCCGCGCCGCGCGCGGCCGATTCGCGTCCGAGCTCGAGATCGGCGCCGAGGAGCTCCGCGCCGCGCAGAACGCGCTTGCCGAGGTGACGGGCGAATTCACGACCGACGATCTCCTCGGCGAGATCTTCGCGACCTTCTGTATCGGGAAATGAACGCCGCTAGCCGAGCAGGCTCTCGCGCTCGTAAAGCCGGATCGCGGCGTATCCGACGATCAACGCCGCGACGAGCGTCGAGAACGCGGACTCGATGTAGAACAGGAACGGCAGCGTCTCCTGCCGAATCACGGCCGTCACGAGCAGGTGCTGGCTCAGGCTCGGGATCCACATCAACGCGCTCGTCGCCTTCACGTTCAACATGGTCGCGAAGATGAGCGGCATGGTCGGCACGAGCAGCACGAGCGTGAGATACGTCTGAGCTTCTCGGTAACTGCGCGTGAACGAGGCGACGAGCGTCATTAGCGCCGCGCCGAACGGCGCGAACGGCAACAAGATCGCGAACGCGGAAAGCGCCGCGCCCACGCCGAAGCCCGAGCTCATGCCGAGCGGCTCGAGCGACGTGAACCGGAGCGCGACCGTGAAACCGGTCAGCGTGAGCGCAAGCGCGGCCAGCATGTACGCGGTCGTCGCCGCCATCTTGCCGAGCACGAGGCTCGAGCGCTTCACCGGCACGGTCAACAGCGGCTCGAGCGAGCGCCGCTCCCGCTCGCCGGCCGTGCTGTCGATCGCGAGGTAGAAGCCGCCCATCAGCGTCGCGACGAGCAGGAAGTACGTCAGCATGCCGAGCAGCACGGCCGACCGGCCGGCCGGCGTCGAGACGTCGAGCTGATCGAACGTGATCGTCTGAACCGCGCTCGGGTCGACGCCGTTCGCGAGCAGCTTCAGCGCGCCGAGCTGTTGCGCATAGCCCGAGACCGCGTTGCGGATGCGCGCGACGCGGCTGCTCGAGCGGTTTCGCGACTGATCGTGGACGAGCGTGACGCGCGCCGTCTCGCCGCGCTTGAACCGCTCGGGGAAATCGGCGTCGATCATGAGCACCGCGTCGTACCGGCCCTGCTCGACGGCGTCGATCGCCTCGTCGAGCTTGTCGATGCCGTGATCGGCGATGTTCTGCACGCCGCGCGCGGAAAGGTGCGCAACGAGGTTCGGTGCGAGCTCGGCCCCCACGATCGGCACGTGAATCGGGCGATCGACCGTCGCGACCGTCTGCGACACGAGCACGTTCACGAGCACGGTGAAGAGCACGGGCCCGAGCAGCGGGCCGAACAGGAATGCAGAGAAGAGCGTGCGCCGGTCGCGCGCGTTGTCGAGAACCTCTTTGCGGAAGACCGTGCCGACGACGCTCACGGCGAGATGCTCCTCACCGCCTCGACGAAGATCTCCTCGAGGCTCAGTCCCGGATACCGCGCGGAGAGCGCTTCGGGCGTGCCGCGCGCGGCGATCCTGCCGCTCGCGATGATCACGATCTCGTCGACGAGCGCCTCGATCTCCTGCATCACGTGACTCGACAAGAGCACGCAGCATCCGTCGGCGCGCAGCTCGCGCAGCCAGTCGCGGAGCTCTCTCGTCGCCATCACGTCGAGCCCGGCCGTCGGCTCGTCGAGCAGCACGTGCCGCGGCGCATGCACCATCGCGCGAGCGAGCGCGACCTTCGTGCGCTCGCCCTGCGAGAAGCCCTTCGCCTTGCGGTCCGCGATCGCGCCGAGCCCGAGGCGCTCGACCAGCGCATCGACGCGCGCTCGCAGCCGTTTCCCGTCGAGACCGTGCAGGCGGCCGTAGTACTCGATGTTCTCGCGGGCCGTGAGCTGCGGATAAAGCCCCGCATTGTGCGGCAGCACGCCGATCAGCCGGCGAACCTCGAGCGGCGCGGCGGTCACGTCGACGCCGCCGATCCGCGCGGTGCCCGCGTCGGGCCCGAGCACGGTCGAAAGGATGCGCAGGCACGTCGACTTACCGGCGCCGTTCGGCCCGAGCAGTCCGGTGATGCGGCCGTCGCCGGCCGAGAAATCGACGCCGTCCAGCGCGCGCACGTCGCCGAACCGCTTCGCGAGAGAAACGACCTCGATCATCTAAGGAGCTTCTTCAGGGCGCGGGACCGATCGCGGAGAGGAAGAACGGCATCGGCGGCTCGGCCGCGAGACATCGGGTGTCGAGCGCGTCGGGCGACGCGCCTTCGATGAAGGCCGCGATCACGCGCGACGCGCAGCCGACCCCGGCGATGCCGTGGCCCTGGCCGGGCACGATGACGTGCGTCGCGCGTCTCAAGCCCGCCGCGATGGCCTCGTTCGCGTAGCGGGGCGGCGTGACCGGATCGAGCTCGCCGGACAGGACCAGAACGGGTCCGTCGAAGCGAAGCGGCTCTTTGATATCGGCCGGCGCCGGGTTCGTCGGCCAGACCCGGCAGATCGTCTCGAGCGCTTCGACCACCGACCGGCCGAGATACGTGCCTTCGCCGGCGCGCGCGGCGTCGGCGGGGTAGAACGGCACGTCCTCGGTGCAGATGACGGAGTTGTGCATCGGCATGTTCATCGCCGTCGACAGGTCCGACGTGAGGAGCTCGGCTTGGGCGGCGAGCATCGTGTAGTCGCCGTCGTATGCGCTGTCGATCGCGAGCGGCAGGAGGGACGCGGTCGGCGACGTATAGCTCATGAGTCGCACGACGCCGGCGAGATCCGTCGCCGTGAACAGCCGGCTCTCGAGCTGCCCGGTCCGGGAGTTGCGCATCTCGATCGATACCGGCCCCGATTCGAGCCGCATTCTGAGCACCGCGAAGCGATGCGCGAGGTCCGGATAGCGCGCCGCGCAGTCCGCGTCCGCGGCGCAGCGCGCGAAGAGCCCGTCGAGCGCGGCTTGGGCGTCCGGCGCGATCGCGGGGCCCAACGCGAGCGAGGCCGGCACGACGCCGTCGAGCACCATCGTGCGGACGCGCGTCGGATAACGCGCCGCATAGCGTTGCGCGACGCGCGTGCCGTACGAGACGCCGTAAAGGTTCCACTGCTCCGCGCCGACCGCCGCGCGGAGCGCCTCGAGATCGTCGACCGCCTGCTCCGTCGTGAAGAAGCGAGGGTCGCGCTCGAGCTCGTCGAGGCAGGCGCGCGTCGCGTCCGCGAGCTCGTCGATCGCCGTCGAGTCGAAGGCCGCGGTATCCGTGAGCTCGCAGCGGAAGCCGTCGGCCGAGCGGCCCGTGCCCCGCTGATCGAGCAGCAGGATCTCCCGCTCGCGGCGGACCGCCTCGAACGCGCGGCGAAGCTGAAGATAGAGGTCGACGGCGGATTGCCCCGGGCCGCCCGCGAGCAGCACGAGCGGGTCGGGCCTCGGCGTCCCCGTCAGCGCGGGCACGCGCGCGACGAACAGCGCAAGCCGTTCTCCGTCGGGCGCGCCCGGGTTCTCCGGCACGACGAGCTCGCCGCACCACGCGAGCGCGGCCGGCAGACGCGGCGCCTCGAGGCGGCAGCGCTTCTCGACGAGCGAGCCGCCGACCCGCTCGGCGTGCACCGCGGTCGGCGCGGCCAGCAGCGCGGCGAGCGCGGCCGTGCACGCGGCGGCGGTCGAGATTCTTTCGAGGAGCGCGGCGAGCATCGGCGAATGGTGACCGGAACGTCGCCGACTTGCCAGAGGGATTTGCCGGAACGGCACGCGGGAACGCCGGAAGCGTCTCGGAGCCGTTCCGGGCGATGCCGGATGCACGCTGTTAGAATCCCGCGCATGTCGATCGCGCGAAGACTCGAGCATCCCAACCGGTTCGGCTGCATCGTCGTCGGCGGCGGTCATGCCGGCACCGAGGCGGCGCTTGCGGCCGCACGCATGGGCGTCGAGACGCTGCTCGTCACGCAGAACATCGAGACCCTCGGCCAGATGAGCTGCAACCCGTCGATCGGCGGGATCGGCAAGGGGCATCTCGCGAAGGAGATCGACGCGCTCGGCGGCGCGATGGCCATCGCGGCCGATGCGGCCGGGATTCATTTCAAGGTGCTGAACGCGAGCAAGGGGCCCGCGGTGCGCGCGACGCGCGCGCAGGCCGATCGCGTCCTCTACAAGCAGGCGATCCGCGGCATGCTGGAGCGCCAGCCGCGTCTCTCGCTGCTTCAGCAAGGCATCGACGATCTCGTGATCGAGCACGGCCGCGTCCGCGGCGTCGTGACGCAGATGGGGCTCGTGATCCGCGCGGAAGCCGTCGTGCTGACCGTCGGCACGTTCCTCGGCGGCAAGATCCATATCGGCGAAGCGAATTATGCCGGCGGCCGGGCGGGCGATCCGCCGGCCACGCGGCTCGCGGCGCGGCTGCGCGACCTGGGCCTCGCGGTCGGCCGGCTCAAGACCGGCACGCCGCCGCGCATCGACGGCAAGACGATCGACTTCGAGGGCCTGACGGAGCAGCCGGGCGACGATCCGGTTCCCGTCTTCTCGTTCCGCGGCACGCGCGCGATGCATCCGCGCCAAGTCCTGTGCCATATCACTCATACGACCGAGCGCACGCACGAGATCATTCGCGCCGGCCTCGACCGCTCGCCGCTCTATAGCGGGAGGATCGAAGGGATCGGCCCGCGCTACTGCCCGTCGATCGAGGACAAGGTCGTGCGCTTCCCCGAGCGCGCGTCGCATCAGATCTTCATCGAGCCCGAGGGGCTCGACACGACCGAGGTCTATCCGAACGGCATCTCGACGTCGCTGCCGTTCGACGTGCAGTACGAGCTGGTGCGCTCGATCCCGGGCTTCGAGAACGCGCACATCACGCGGCCCGGCTACGCGATCGAATACGACTTCTTCGACCCGCGGGACTTGAAGCCGTCGCTCGAGACGAAGGCGATCGACGGCCTGTTCTTCGCGGGACAGATCAACGGCACGACGGGCTACGAGGAGGCGGCGGCGCAGGGCATCGTCGCCGGCATCAACGCCGCGCTCTTCGTGCAGGGGCGCGAGCCGTGGTGGCCGCGGCGCGACGAGGCGTATATCGGCGTGCTGATCGACGACCTGATCACGCGCGGCGCCCCGGAGCCGTATCGGATGTTCACGAGCCGCGCCGAGTATCGGCTGACGCTGCGCGAGGACAATGCGGACCGCCGCCTGACGCCGGTCGGACGCAAGCTCGGCGTCGTCGGCGATGAACAATGGCGCGCGTTCTCGATCAAACAAGAACTGATCGAGCGCGAGACGGCGCGGCTCGGCCGGACGACGATACGGCCCGGCGACGTGCCCGAGGGGCATCCGCTGGCGCCGATCGGCCGCGACGTGAAGGCGCTGGAGGTCTTGAGGCGTCCCGATATCCGCTACGACGACGTCATTGCGCTCGCGCGCGTCGGCGCGTCCGCAGACGTCGAAGCGCTCGAGCCCGAGCAGCGGCAGCAGGTGGCGCAAGCGCTCGAGATCGAGGCCCGTTATGCGGGCTACGTCGAGCGGCAGAAGCGCGAGATCGAGCGACAGCGCCGCGAAGCGGCGATGGTCTTGCCCGAAGATTTCGATTATCGAGCCGTTCGCGGGCTGTCGAACGAGGTGCGCGAGAAACTCGAGCGGATCCGGCCGGCGGATATCGGCCAGGCTTCGCGAATCGCCGGCATGACGCCGGCGGCGATCTCCCTGCTACTGATTCATTTGAAGCGGCGGCAGCGCGAAAGCGCCTGAGGTGCCCGATCGCTCGGGCTCCGCGGGGCGACCCGCGATGCCGCGCGATGCGACGGACGGAGACGAGATGAAGAAACTGGCCTTCTTGACGTGCTCTCTGCTCGCGATGCTCGCCGCGTGCAGCAGCGACTATGCGCCTTCGGGGCCGATCGGCGGCGAGAGCGGCACGGAGCTCGCGGAGCGTCAGGTCATCCATATCGGTAACGGCACCGATCCGCAGACGCTCGATCCGCACCGCGCGCAGGGCGTGCCGGAGTCGAATATCGGCCGCTCGCTGTTCGAGGGCCTCGTCGCCGAGGCGCCGAACGGCGACCTGATCCCCGGCGTCGCCGAATCGTGGGAGATCAGCGAGGACGGCAAGACCTATACTTTCCGTCTGCGCGCGAACGCGCGCTGGTCGAACGGCGATCCGGTCACCGCGGGCGATTTCGTCTACGGCATGCGGCGCAGCGTCGATCCGAAGACGCTGTCGGTCTACTCGTTCATCCTCGCGCCGATCGAGAACGCGAACGCGATCATCGCAGGCGACCTGCCGCCCGAGGAGCTCGGCGTCGCGGCGATCGACGATCGCACGCTCGAGATCCGCCTCGAGAATCCGACGCCTTATTTCTTGGGCCTGTTGACGCATTCCGCGAGCTACGCGGTCCATCCGCCCAGCGTCGAGGCGCACGGCGACGCGTTCACGCGGCCCGGCAACCTCGTGTCGAACGGCGCGTATCAGCTCGCCGAGTGGGTCGTGCAGTCGCACGTGAAGCTCGTGAAGAATCCGTACTACTGGGACGCGGACTCCGTCACGATCGAGGAAGCCTATTTCCACGCGACCGAGGACGTCGCCGCCGAGCTCAAGCGTTTCCGCGCCGGCGAGCTCGACATGACGAACACGATCCCGAAATCGCAGCTCGGCTGGATCCGCGAGAACATGCCGGACCGGCTCGTGATCGCGCCATATCTCGGCAGTTACTACTACGGGCTGAACACCACGAAGCCGCCGTTGGATTCGCCGGCGCTGCGCCGCGCGCTCTCGCTCGCGATCGACCGCGACATCATCACGAAGCAGATCACCGCGTCGGGAGAGCTTTCGGCGTACAGCTGGATCCCGCCGACGATCGCGAACTACGGCGGCGGCGTCGAGATGCCCGAAGCCTCGTGGACGCAGGCGGAGCGCGAGGCCGAGGCGAGGCGACTCTATGCCCAGGCCGGCTATTCCGCCGAGAATCCGCTGCGGCTCGAGATTCTGTACAACACGCACGACGATCATCGGCGCATTGCGGTTGCGATCGCGTCGATGTGGCGCAACGTGCTCGGCGTCGAGGCGACGCTCGTGAATCAGGAGTGGAAGGTCTATCTCGACACGCGCAACCAGAAGAAGACGCAGGTCTTCCGTGCGGGCTGGATCGGCGATTACAACGATCCGTACACCTTCGCCGAGATCGCGCACTCGAAGAGCGAGCTCAACGATTTCGGCTACGACAATCCCGAGTACGACAGGCTCCTCGCGCTCGCCGCGGCGGAGACCGATCTCGAGAAACGCGCGGAGATCCTCAAGCAGGCGGAGCGGCGGCTGCTCGACGACATGCCGTTGATTCCGCTCTATTTCTACGTCACGGCGAAGATGGTCCAGCCGTGGGTCCAGGGCTACGAGGCGAACATCATGGACCACTTCCGCGTGCAAGACCTCAAGATCCTGAAACACTAACCTCGGAGGCTGCTCGCAGCCGCACAACGGGTCGGCGCTCGTGCTTCGTTACTCCCTTCGCAGGCTCGTCTCGGCGATCCCGACGCTGTTCGTGCTGATCGCCGTCGCGTTCTTCATGATGCGCGCGGCTCCGGGCGGACCTTTCGATCTCGAGCGCTCGCTGCCGCCCGAGATCGAGGCGAACCTGCGCGCCGCGTATCGCCTGGACGATCCGCTGTGGCTGCAGTTCGCACGCTATCTCGGCGGCATCCTGCGCGGCGACTTCGGCCCGTCGTTCCAGTATCGGGATTTCACCGTGACCGAGCTGATCGCGACCGGCTTCCCGGTCTCGCTGCGCCTCGGCGCGAGCGCGATCCTGCTCGCGCTCGTCATCGGCGTCACGGCTGGCAGCATCGCGGCGTTGAAGCAAAATCGCGTGACCGATCACGTCGTCATGACGGTCTCGATGACGGGCATCTCGATCCCGAACTTCGTGATGGCGCCGATCCTGATCCTCGTCTTCGCGATCCATCTCCGCTGGCTGCCCGCCGGAGGCTGGGGCGACGGCGCGCTGCGCAACATGGTGCTGCCCGTGATCGCGCTCGCGTTGCCGCAGATCGCGTATATCGCGCGGCTCACGCGCGGCAGCATGATCGAGGTGCTCAGGAGCAATTTCATCCGCACGGCGAAGGCGCAGGGGCTTTCGACGACCGCGATTCTGCTCAAGCACGCGCTGAAGCCCGCGCTGCTTCCGGTCGTGTCGTATCTCGGTCCCGCGACGGCCGCGGTGATCACGGGCTCGGTCGTCATCGAGCAGATCTTCGGCGTGCCCGGCATCGGCCGCTTTTTCGTGCAGGGCGCGTTGAATCGCGACTACACGCTCGTGATGGGCGTCGTCGTGTTCTACGGGATGCTGATCATCGCGTTCAATTTCCTCGTCGACCTCGCGTACGCCTGGCTCGACCCGAAGGTGAAATACTCGTGACCGTCGAAGTCGCCGCAGGTCTCCCGCCGCAAGAGGCTCCCGCCGGCCGCAGCCTCTGGGTAGACGCGTGGCGAACGCTGCGCAAGAACCGCGCGGCCGTGGCCGGCGGGGCGATCATCCTCGCGATGACGGTGCTCGTGCTCGTCGGGCCGATGCTCTCGCCGTATACCTACGCGCAGACCGATTGGGCGAACACGTCGATCGGCCCGAGCCTTTCCACCGGTCACATCTTCGGCACCGATACGCTCGGCCGCGACGTCTTCGTGCGCACGCTCTACGGCGGCCGGATCTCGCTGCTCGTCGGGCTCGTCGCGACGATCGTGAGCCTCGCGATCGGCGTGACGTACGGCGCGATAGCGGGCTATTTCGGCGGCCGGCTCGACAACGTGATGATGCGCATCGTCGACATCCTCTACGCGATGCCGTTCATGTTCTTCGTGATCCTGCTGATGGTCTTCTTCGGCAGGAACATCGTGCTGATCTTCGTCGCGATCGGCGCGATCAACTGGCTCGACATGGCGCGCATCGTGCGGGGCCAGACGCTGAGCCTGAAGCACAAGGAGTTCGTCGAGGCGGCCGAGGCGCTCGGCGTGTCGACGCTCACGCTGATCCGCCGGCACATCGTGCCGAACTTGCTCGGCATCGTCGTCGTCTACGTCACGCTGACGATCCCGCAGGTGATTCTCGTCGAGTCGTTCTTGAGCTTTCTCGGTCTCGGCGTGCAGGAGCCGATGACCTCGTGGGGCGCGCTCGTGAAGGAAGGCGCGGAGGAGATGGAGAGCGCGCCGTGGATGCTGCTCTTCCCCGCGATCTTCCTCGCGACGACCCTGTTCTGCTTCAACTTCTTGGGCGACGGCCTGCGCGATGCGCTCGATCCGAAGGACCGGTGAACGGCCGGCCGCAAGCGGCGGAGACGTGAACGCGCTCCTATGCCGCGTCGAAGGGGTTTGACCCCGTTCAGCGAGGGACGAATGGCGCTGCTCGAAGTCAGGGATCTCGACGTGCGGTTCGCGACGCCGGACGGCGAAGTGCACGCGGTCAAGCGCCTGTCGTTCGATCTCGAGCGCGGCGAGACGCTCGGCATCGTCGGCGAGTCGGGCTCGGGCAAGAGCCAGAGCATGCTCGCGCTGCTCGGTCTCCTCGCCGAGAACGGTCGCGCGACGGGCTCCGCGAAGCTCGACGGACGCGAGCTGCTCGGGCTGCCGGAACGCGCGCTCCGCGACGTGCGCGGCCGGAAGATCTCGATGATCTTCCAGGACCCGATGACGTCGCTGAATCCCTATCGCACGATCGGCGAGCAGATGAGCGACGTGCTGCGCGCGCACGAGCGCGTCTCGCGCGCCGCCGCACGCGCACGCTGCATCGAGCTGCTCGAAGCGGTGCGGATCCCGGACGCGGCCGCGCGGCTCGACCGCTATCCGCACGAGATGTCGGGCGGTATGCGCCAGCGCGTGATGATCGCGTCGAGCCTGTTGCTCGGGCCCGAGGTGCTCGTCGCGGACGAGCCGACTACCGCGCTCGACGTCACGGTGCAGGCGCAGATCCTCGAGCTTTTGAAAGACCTCAAGTCGCGCTTCGGCACGGCGATCGTGCTGATCACGCACGATCTCGGCGTCGTCGCGGGACTCGCCGACCGCGTGCTCGTGATGCACGCCGGCGAATTGAAGGAGCAGGGTGGGGTCGACGACATTTTCTATCGGCCGCAGCATCCGTACACGCGCGCCCTGCTCGCCGCCGTGCCGCGGCTCGACGCGAAGCGCGAGCGGCTCGCAGCGGTCTCGGTTGCGCCCGACACGCCGGTCGAAGAGCTTCCGGGCTTCGAGCCGCTGCCGGAAGGCATCGATGCGGTGACGGGCTCCGAGCTGCTCGCTGCGCCCGACGCGGCAGAGGCGAAGGATGCCGCGTCTTCCGCGGCGAGCGAGACTCGGCCGGACCTTGCGGCGCCCGCCGCCCCGCCGCTGCTCAAGGTCGAGGCCCTCAAGGTGCATTTCCCGGTGCGCACCGGGCGTTTCTGGGGGCGGCCCGCGACGTTGAAGGCGGTCGACGGCGTGAGCCTTACGCTCGCGCCCGGGGAGACGCTCGGCATCGTCGGCGAGTCGGGCTGCGGCAAGTCGACGCTCGCGCGCGCGATCTTGCGG
>PKRJ01000084.1 GCA_017577365.1 Gammaproteobacteria bacterium
GTACATCGCGGCGACGGAGCTCTTCGCGAAGTGGGGGTTCATCGCGGTGCTCATCGCGGGCTTCTCGCCGATTCCCTACAAGATCTTCACGATCGCGGCCGGTGCGCTCAATTACTTCTTGCCGTTGTTCGTTGTTGCCTCCTTCGTCGGCCGTGGCGCGCGCTTTTTCCTGGTCGCCGGCCTCGTGATCTGGGGCGGCGAGGCGGTGGAGCGTCATCTGAAGCGCCATATCGACACGATCGGATGGATCACGGTCGCGGGCATCGCCGTCGCGGTCGCGATCTACGGGTGGCGATGAGAGCGGCGGCCGTCGCCTTGATGTTGCTCGCCGCCGGATGCGCCGGCTCCTCGAGGTCCATCATCGACTATCCCGCGCGCGTGCATATCGTGCAGCCGGGCGAGACGCTGTATGGGATCGCATGGCGATACGGCGTCGACTATCGCGATCTCGCGCGCTGGAATCGGATCGACGATCCGAATTTCATTCGCGTCGGGCAGCGCATTCTGCTCACGCCTCCGGCGTCCGATACGAGGTCCGCATCCGCTGGGACGGCACGGCCTGCATCGCAGCCGGCGACCACGTCTTCGACGCGGCCGCCCGGCTCCGCCGCGACGCCTCCGCGTACCGCCGCGGCGCCGCCGCGAAACTCGGGCACGCCGTCATCGAATGCCGCGCCGCGCTCGCCGTCCGCTGCCGCGCCGTCGTCGAGCTCGACGCCCGCGCCCGCATCGCCACCGCCTCGCTGGCATTGGCCGACCTCCGGTCAGGTCGTGAGCCGTTTCGGCAGCAGCGAAGGCGGCCTCTCGACGGGAATCGCGATCGCGGGCCGCGAAGGGCAGGCGATCGAGGCCGCGGCCGACGGCCGGGTCGTCTACGCGGGCACGGGCCTGATCGGCTACGGGCAGCTCCTGATCATTCGTCACAACGACACGTATCTGACCGCGTACGGCTACAACCGAAGGCTGCTCGTCGAGCAGGGCGACGAGGTGAAGCGCGGGCAGAAGATCGCCGAGATGGGGCTGAACCCCGCGCGGCAGCCGCGGTTGCATTTCGAGGTGCGCCGCAACGGCGTGCCGGTCGATCCGCTGACGCTGATGTCGCCGAGATGACGCGCCGTTGCGGGGGAGGCGAGGGCCGGCGCGGGGGGCGGCCGCGGATTCGAGCGGCTCGCCGCTACGCCGGGTTGAAGAGCGCGGCGACGACGCGCCGCCGCTCGTTCAGCAGCAGATTGAACGTGCGGCACGCGGCCGGCGTCGTCATGATCTCGAGGCCGATCGATTCCGCCGCGAGCTCGGCCATCAGCTCGACGTTCGGCAGGATCACGTCCGGCCCCGTGCCGAGCAGGATGATCTCCGGCGCAAGCGCGACGGCGGGCTCGAGCGTGCTGCGGCCGATCTCGAGCGGGGACGAGACTTCCCAGCCCGTGATCACGCGGTCCGCGGAGACGATCACATGCCCCTCGTACCACGTCGTGCCGATGCGCAGCCGGCCGCGCTCCCATGCGCGGACGACGTTGGCGTGCGGTTCTTCTCGTGCGATTTCCATGGCGGCTCGAGCTCGATCGATGGGGGGCGCGACCGGCGTCGCGGCCTGCGCTTCGTGCACACGTTATCAGGTTTGCGCCGATGTCGAAAATTGAGCGGCGCAGGCCCCAGGACGGCGCGGACTCGTGGCACTGGCCCGCGGGGCTTCACCCCGTGCTACGGCAGGTGTTCTCGCGCCGGCCGATCGAGGGTGCGCATGACCTCGAGCTGAGCTTGAAAGCGCTGACGCCGGTTAGCCGCTTCGATGCGCTCGGGCCGGCCGTCGCGCTCCTGCTCGAGCATCGGCATCGAAGGATCGTCGTCGTCGGCGATTTCGATGCCGACGGCGCGACGAGCGCCGCGCTCGCGACGCTGACGCTGCGCCGACTCGGCTTCGACAATGTTCGATATTTCATTCCGGATCGATTCGAGCTCGGCTACGGCTTGACGCCCGAGGTCGTCGAGCGCGTGTTGCCTTACGCGCCGACGCTGATCGTGACCGTCGACAACGGTATCACGAGCCATGCGGGCGTCGACGCGGCGCGCGAGGCGGGCATCGACGTGCTCGTCACGGATCACCACTTGCCGCCGGCCGTGCTGCCGCGCGCGAACGCGATCGTGAATCCCAATCTACCGGGCGACACCTCCGGCGGCCGAAACCTCGCCGGCGTCGGCGTGCTGTTCTATCTCCTCGCCGCGCTCGGCAAGGCGCTCGGCCAGCCGAACGCGGTGCTCGAGCACATCGATCTCGTCGCGCTCGGCACGGTTGCCGATCTCGTGCCGCTCGACCGATCGAACCGCGTGCTCGTCGAGCAAGGGTTGAGACGCATCCGGGCGGGACGCTGTCGGCCCGGGCTCGCGGCGCTTGCGCGCGCGGCCGGCGTGCGGCTCGAGGACGTCACGGCGACGACGCTCGGCTATCAGATCGGCCCGCGCTTGAACGCCGCCGGGCGCCTCGACGACATGTCGGTCGGTGTGCGCTGCCTCGTCACCGACGATCCGGACGAAGCCGCAGCGCTCGCCGAGCGGCTCGACGCGTTGAATCGCGAGCGGCGTGCGCTCGAGGCGCGGATGAAGGCCGAAGCGATCGACCTCCTGGGGCCGTGCAGTGAGCTCGACGGCTCACTGCCGCACGTCGTTTGTCTTGCGCATCGCGACTGGCACGAAGGCCTCGTCGGGCTCGTGGCGTCGAGGATCAAGGAACGCTATTGCCGTCCGACTTTCGCGTTCGCGCCGACGAGCGACGATCGGCTCAAAGGCTCGGGCCGATCGATCGCGGGCTTTCATATGCGCGACGCGCTCACCGCCGTGGCGGCGCGTCATCCGGGCATGCTCGAGCGCTTCGGCGGACACGCGATGGCGGCGGGGCTCACGCTGCCGGCGAGGGCCTTCGGCGACTTCAAGCTGGCGATCGAGCAGATCGGACGCGAGAGCCTGAGCGAAGAGAGCTTCGCAGAGCGCGTGTTCACCGACGGTGAGCTCAGTCCGGACTATCTGACCGCCGAAGTCGCGGCGTTGCTCCGCCGGGCCGCTCCGTGGGGGCAGGGTTTCCCGGAACCGTGCTTCGACGGGCGTTTCGAGGTGCTCGACTATCTGCTACTAAAGGATGCGCACCTCAAGATGAAAGTGCGTCCTGCCGGAGGCAATCGTCCCGTAGATGCGATTGCGTTTCATTGCACGGAACCGCCTTCCGAGCGCGAACTGACATTGGCTTACCGACTCGATATCAACGACTACTGGGATCCGCCTACGGTGCAGCTGATCGTTGAGCACATGGAGTGAAGCGGTTCCGCTCTTCGTGCGAGTGTGCTTCGGGTTCCGAAGGGTTCCGCCAGATCTATTTCCGCTCCTTGGGGTCGCGAGGCCGATGCGGCCTTTCCGAGCGCTTGCTCATCAACGGTTGAGGTTCGGGAGGTTCGGGCGCTAAACTTCCGAGGACGATACTTTCCACAGATTAGGTTGTTTGCAAATAGTCGCGGCGGTAGCTGGTGCTGCGCCGGCGTGCTTGACTCTTGGATAAGTTCGACCGAATCCACATGTTGGACCGGGTGCTCCGTAATAGGCGCACCCCCGTACCCCGAGAAGAGCTGTTGCACGAGCTCGAATGCTCTGAACCGACGCTCTATCGCCTGATCCGCGAGATGCGGTTCTACTTGAATGCGCCCATCGAATGGGACGACGAACGGCGCGGCTACTACTACAAACGCGAGGGCGAATCCGACAGCTATCAGCTGCCCGGGCTCTGGTTCAACTCGAAGGAGCTGCAGGCTCTGCTCGTTTTCGACAGGTTGTTCGAGGAACTCGGACCGGGGCTGCTCGGCGAGCATCTGGCAGCTTTATCCAAACGCATAACGGAGCTGCTGCAACACAAGAGGCTCGGTTTGAACGAGGCGGCTCGGCGCGTCCGCGTGCTCGGTATGGCGTCGCGCCCGGCCGGTCGATGTTTTCAGACGTTGGCGTCGGCAACTTTGCAGCGTCGGAAACTGCGCATTGTCTACCATGGCCGCGCCCGCGACCGGGTAACCGAAAGGGTGATATCACCGCAGCGGTTAGTCCATTACCGAGACAGTTGGCTACTCGACGCGTACTGTCACAAAAGAAATGCGTTGAGGACGTTTTCGGTCGACCGCGTTCTCGAAGCTTCAGAGATACCTGAGGCGGCTAACGAGATTCCCGATGACGAGCTAGACGAATATTTCGCGAGTAGCTACGGAATCTTTTCCGGAAAAGCCGATAAGACCGCTGTGCTCAGGTTCTCCGCTGAGCGTGCGCGGTGGGTAGCCGATGAACGCTGGCATCCGCGCCAGGTCGGACAATTCTTGACGGATGGCCGCTACGAGCTCCGGATTCCTTATCGGCACGACGAGGAACTCGTTATGGACATTCTGAGGCATGGCCGCGAGGTCGAGGTCGTCGCCCCGCCGGCGTTACGTGAATCGGTCAGGAAGGCGTTGCGTGACGCTTTGAGCCAGTACGAGCAGACCTCGTCGTAGGCCGAGTTAGAAAGCGGTCGTTGTGCGGCGGGGGTCGTGCGCCACTATCGCGTGCTGAGAGTGGGCCAGGTGAAACTAGCGGAAGCGCGTATTTGCCGCGAAGGGCTAGATTCCTGCCGCTTGTCGCGACGGACTCACCATTTTGCTTTGGACTGCATCCGGGAGGAGCTTTATGACTCGGCTAGATCTATCTGGTCTTCGTGCCGCTGTAGCAAGCGATACGGCACTTCGCCGCCGGCAGCGGTTGCAACCCGTCGGCGGCAAAGGCGACAAGATTTTCCCGCCGACATATCCCGGCGAAGGTCGCAACGCGCCGCCCAGGCATGTTTACGAGCGCCGGCGACTCCAGGGCAAAGATGTCTGGTGCGTACTCGTAGACAGTGTGCAATCCCAGGCGAACCGGCTTGAAGAGTGCCTCTTAGGCGCGATCGCAGACGGTCTGATGATCCCGCACGTCGTTGTCGATTTCAGTGACGCTGGGCTCGAGGGAATCACCCGAATTACGTCGCTGGATGCGCCTCATCGCATCTACGACGCGATCCTGCGTGACAGTCTTCTCGGTGACGAGCCGTTCATGGAAAGCGCAGTGGGTAGACGGCTTGCCAAAGCGAGACCTGAGGATGCTTCGGCCGTACTGGAGATCTCGCCGAGCGCGTTGGTTTTCGGCGCTTGGCACTCGACCGGCGAAGGTGGCGGGCTGGGCGCAAAGTTCGCCAGATGCCTGACATCCGAGATCGTAGGCATCGACGTGCCAATGGAAGAACTAGTCGACTCAAGAACCGGTGAAGTCGAGTTCCGAACCGCTGGTCGACGCACCGGGAGCCGCATTGATCCACTAGGTGTGCTGCGGAAGGTCGAGGTCTTCAAGGGCGAGAGCGGTTGGGGTACGACAGAAGCGGCAGCCGGCAAGAAGGCAAAGAAAGTCAGGCCGTCCGAGATCAACCACGGCAACATCGCCCCGTCCGTCCAGCCGCTAGGCGTGACGTGTGAGTACCTCGAGCATACCTTCGTGCTCAGCTTCGCTGCCCTGCGTCGCCTACGCTTCGGCGGAGACGAGCGGGATGCTGCGGCTCGCAGCTTGCTCGGAGCTCTCGGACTGTTAGCGCTTGTCGAGCAGGACGCGCGGGGCTACGCCTTGCGCTCCCGTTGCGATCTCGTCTGCGAAGACCGCGCCCCACTGGAGCTTGTGCATCCGGACGGATCCACCGAGACGATTTCCATCGAGCGATCAACGGTGCGCGCACTCTATCAGGAAGCGGTAGAAGCGGCGCGATCGGCCGGCTTCAGCCTTTCTAGCGAGCCGTTGCGGCTTACGCCGCAGCCGAAGCTCGTCGAGATCGTGCGTAAGAGCCAGGAGCTGGCGCTGCAAGGCGCGGGTGGCGAGGAAAACGGCTCCGGGGAGGAGTAATGAGTCTCGTCCTCGAAGTCGAATACTTGTCGGGCGTTTCGTTCGCGGCAATAAGCCCCGCGAGCTCCGCACCCGATTGGCCGCCACAGCCTGACCGAGTCTTCTCTGCCTTGGTGGCAACTTGGGCTGCGCGCGGTCAGAGGTCGCAGGAGGCGCAGGCGTTGGAGTGGCTGGAATCTCAATCTCCACCGCGGGTGATTGCCTCCCCCGCAGTCCGGCGCACGGCCGTCACAGTCTTCGTGCCACCTAACGATCCGCGAAGCGATAAGCAGAAGAACGCACGCGGAGTGTTGCCGGTCTTGCGAAGTCGTCAGCCGCGCCAGTTTCCTGCTGTGCGCCCCCTCGACCCGATTGCGCGCCTCGAATGGGACGATGCATCACCCGCGCCCGAAACGTTCGAGGCACTCCAGTGTTTGGCCCGCGACACTGCGTACATCGGGCACTCGACTAGCCTGACGCGCTGCCGATTCTTTGTCGCCGATTCAGTTTCTTCTGATGTGGGCACGGCAGCGCAGCGCCGTATCTATCAAGGGCGCTTTTTCGAGTTACGCCGAGATTTCGAAGCTGGCCGTCGCCCATTGCCTGGGCCGGCGTTTACGCTCGCCAACGAGCATGCGGCCCGAGTCGGAAGCGTATTCGACACGCACTGGTTGCTTCTCGAGCATGTCGGTGGCGAGATGCCCGATCTTCGGGCGTGCGCCATAGTGGCTAAAACGATACGCGACGCCGTATTAAGCGGCTATCGGCGCATCGGTATGGAGAACGACATCCCGGAGATCGTCAGCGGACACGACGCAAGTGGAAAGCCGAGTCGTGCGCCGCATCTCGCAATCGTGCCAATGCCATTCGTTGGCTTTCCTTATTCCGACGGACACGTCATGGGATATGCACTCGTGCCGCCGCGTGGCAGCGGGCTGCTCGAAAATGCGGCTTTCCTGCGAGCGCTGAGCATGGTGGCGCCGATCCAGGACGACCGCCGCATCCTGAAGATCAAGCCGAGAGAAGGCGCAGCTGGAAATTCGGGTTTCTCGATCCGTCTATCTGTCACTCGCGAGGCGCCAGCAGATAAACGCTCGCTTGACCCGAGTCTCTACGTTGGCCCAGCATCCACGTTCGCAACGGTCACACCGATCGTTCTCGATCGGCACCTCAAGAGTGAGGGAAAGGAGCGCAATGCCGAAATAGGAAATCAGATTACAGCAGCGTGCCGAAACGTTGGGCTTCCGGAACCCGTAGAAGTCTTTGTCGACAAACATCCTGCGTTGGAAGGTGCTCCTTCCGCGTACCCTTCCGCGCGATCACCGGCCTGGATGAGGTGGAGATTACCGGCTTCACTGGCCAGTCGCTTTTTGACGCATGCCGTAATTCGCTTTGCCGATCCCGTTGAAGGTCCGGTGATCCTTGGTGCTGGCCGCTTTGTCGGTATGGGGTTGTGCAGGCCGCTCTTTACAAGGCGGGAGGTCACATGAGCCTGTCGCCGAAGGACTTCACTGCGTTCTTTCGCGAGATGCACGGCTACGAGCCGTTCCCGTGGCAGGCGCGTTTGCTTCGGCAGCTTGTCGACAACGGTAGGTGGCCTGCCGTGCTCGATCTGCCGACGGGGTCGGGTAAGACCGCCACGCTCGACATAGCGGTATTTCATCTTGCTTTGGAAGCTAATGGCGCGCCGAGGCGAGCACCTGTGCGGATCGCATACATCGTCGACCGTCGGCTGATCGTCGATGATGCGTTCGGCAGAGCCGAGAAGCTCGCTGAAGGATTACGGTCTCCACGCGGGCCAGTGAGTCAACAAGTGGCTGAACGTCTGCTACGGCTCTCTGCGGACAGGCAAGGATCGGAGAGCGCTCATCCTTTGATTGCACGGCGCCTCCGCGGCGGCGTCCCCCGGGAAGACGATTGGGCGCGGACACCGTCACAGCCTACGATTCTGTGCTCGACAGTAGACCAAGTCGGCTCGCGCCTGCTCTTTCGAGGATATGGCGTCTCAGATTCCATGAAACCGGTGCACGCTGGTCTTCTTGGTGCGGACTGTCTCATTTTGCTCGATGAAGCGCACCTCGCTGAGCCGTTTCGACAGACGCTGAATTGGGTTGCTACGTATCGGGGCGAGCGGTGGCGCGAATCTTCGGATACGACGCCGTGGGGTGTGTCCCTCCTGACAGCAACTCCGGGTGAAAAGCTGTCGGCGGAATTCGGTCTCGAAGACGAGGACTACTGCCACGCGGTGCTTCAGAAACGGCTGGCTGCGAGCAAGCCGACGAAGCTGATCGAGGTATCGAAGGCTATAGAGGCAGATACGCCAAACAATGACCAGGAGGTTGAAGATACCGAAAAAGCACTGTTGCAGCGTACGGCAGCGCTGGTTCGAGAGGTTCATCAAGCACTGAATCATTTTAGGGACGCTTCGAATGGGGCACCGGTGCCGGCCATCGGTATCGTGGTTAATCGTGTCGTGCGCGCACGGGCCGTGCATGCGCGCCTATGCGAGGAATTCCGCACAGAGATCGAGAGCGGCACCATGAATCGCCCTGGCTTGTTGATCGGGCCTGCCAGGCAAGTCGAACGCGATAAGGCAACGGAGATACTCCGCCTGATCAAGACTGGCGAGCCTCGAACGCTGCACAAGCCGCTCATTGTTGTTGCGACGCAGTGCATCGAGGCTGGCGTTGATATCGACTTGGATGCGCTGATCACCGACGTGGCACCGCTCGATGCGCTGCGCCAACGGTTTGGCCGGCTGAACCGAGCTGGCAGAGACATGAGTCCGTACGCGGCAATCGTGGCGATGAAAGAAGATGTCTCCTCGAAAGCAAAGGATCCCATCTACGGGCATGCAATCAGGCATGCCTGGGCGCGGCTGACGGAGGCCGCTACCAAGGTAGGCCGTGAGCTCTTGGTCGATTTCGGCGTAAACACTTTCACTGTGCGCTTATCCGAAGAAGCGTTGTCGCCGAAACCGGATGCCCCTGTCCTGATGCCTGCCCATGTCGATCTTCTAAGCCAGACTTCGCCGATACCGGCGGCCGACCCCGAGATCGCGTGCTTTCTTCATGGACCGGAGCGGCAGCCCGATTCAGTGGTCGTTATCTGGCGCGCCGACATCGATTCACGGTCTGTCAACGAGAACGACGTCGAACGCCTGCGCCGCCTATTGACGCTAGTTCCGCCGCGTGCGGCCGAGGCCATCGAGATGCCGATTTCAATGGTCCGTGCCTGGCTCTCTGGATCGAGAAGCACGGCGCTATTGGCCGACGTGCCGTCCGACGTTTCGGCGGCTGAACCGGAAAGCTCACGGGGCGAACGGCGCCGCGTGTTCCGATGGAAGGGCCAAGATATTCGCTCGACGTGGATTCGTCCGGAGCAGATACGGCCGGGGGACACCATTATCGTTCCAGCATCTTATGGCGGTGTCGACGAGTTTGGCTGGAACGTGCTTTCGAGAGCGGCAGTACCCGATGTGGCGCGTTACGCGGCGCTGCCATTCGCTGGGCGAAGATTTTTTGTGCGAGTCGCTCCGGGCCTCGTCCCTCCTGAGTCGGAGAGGCGGCTTGCTGAAACGCTGGCTGGCGTCGAGTCGCGGCCGTGGCAAGACGTGCGCGATGCACTTCTCGACCTCGCCTTGCCGACTGACATCCACGACGACCTCCTCGCGCTGTCCGAAGCAAGACGGCCTAGCAGCGTCGTGGCCTACTTGCACGTCTATGGCGAGACGGAAGAGGGATTTCCTAGGGGCGTCCTGTTTGTGGCGCCACTCGGCATCAAATCAGGACTGACGGCACAAGAAGTAGCGCCGAATTCGACCGAGGACGATATCAGTGGTTCGCTGCTCGGCCTGCCAGTCCCCTTGGCACAGCATTCCGCAGACGTCGAGCATCGAGCTGAGCAGTTTGCCCGAGCCGCGGGGCTTTCCGCCGATCGCGTGCACGATCTGAAGCTGGCGGGATATCTCCACGATCTCGGGAAGGCTGATCCCCGCTTCCAGGGGTGGCTCCATTACGGAGATCCGTTGGGGATCGGCTTCGATGCTTCGTCGGAAGTATTGGCGAAGTCGGGGCGTTCGCTGCCGCGGTCGGCTCGCACCGATTCGGGCTTGCCTGAGGACTGGCGCCACGAAGCCTTCTCCGTTCGGCTCGCGACTCTGGTACCGCGCTTTGCCGAGGCAAAGGATCCTGACCTCGTCTTGTGGCTCGTCGGTGTGCACCACGGCTATGGACGCCCCTTCTTCCCACATGCCGATCTGCTCGACCGTACTGACCGGCAATTGCCCGCTGTTTGCGACTTGCCGGCCAACGTGCCCGCCGGGCCGGGGCCTCAGTCATTCGCTTTCGATTGGCGGGGTTGTGACTGGCCTAAGTTGTTCGAGCGCCTGCGCGCGCGATACGGTGCATGGGGCCTTGCGCATATGGAAGCGATTCTGCGGCTCGCCGACCATCGAGCGTCCGAAGACGCCAAGGAGTCCGGGAAATGACCGCTGCAATCTCTCACCGTCTCGACGGACTCGAGCCGGACAACCTCCTTGCTTTTCTCGCCCTGCTCGGTCTACTCCGTGCAATAGAAGCAGCGGACAGAGAGCATGATCGTGAGCTACGCCCTCGAGCGGGCTGGGATATCGAACGGCCGCCACTACGACCCAGACTGTTCCTGGCGAAGGAAATAAGCCAAGAGGAAATATGCGAAACGGCGGCGTCGGGAATCGCGACCCTAGCCCAGGCGTACGACTTTGGTAACCGAGCGGATCTCAACTACTCCCGCGACGAGGCCAGATCGGAGTTGATGTCAGCAGCACGTGCGTCGGAGGTCGGGAATCGCGACCAGGCAGATATTCTCGCCGCGTTGATGACCGACGCAGCCATCAAGCCGGAGAAGGACGAGACCATCGACCCCACACCGTTATGCCTGCTCTTCGGGCAGGGGCATCAGCATTTCCTGGAACGATTAGCGGGTGTGCCTAAGCTGCAAGCCCCTCCAAAACGCGGCAAGGGGAAGAAGGCCGACGTTCCGACCGAAGCACGGTCTCTGGCGGAAGCGCTGTTCCACCCTTGGCATCGCACCGACCCAACTCCTTCGTTCCGATGGGATCCCAAGGAAGACGTCCGCTACGCGTTGATGGCGGGTGATCCGACCGATGCAGCATATAAAGGCGGAACGCAGCACGGGGCAAACCGTCTTGCTGCGATTGGTCTTGCGGCGTTGACGGTCGTGCCCGAGCGCAGATTCGACCGCGTGCGTCCGAGCATGATTGGAGGTGCATTCGATCGCCATGGCTTTTCTTTCGCATGGCCGATCTGGGAGGAACCGGCAAGTCTCGCTACGATCAGGGCTCTTCTCGCGCATCCGGATTTGCGTAAGCCAGGCGCACTGCGCCACCTCGGTGTTCATTACGTCATGCACGCGCGGCGAGTATCGGTCGGCAAGTTCATGAATTTCACGCGAGCCACGCCTGTATTAGAAGCAGCCGCAATGCGCGGCGAGGAACGTCTCACGGCATGAGCTTGGTTTTTCCTGAGCAGAGACGGCGAAGCCGGTCGAGCCGAAGGTGACGAAGCTTCAATGAGGCCACAGCGTTCTAGCTGTTCGCAACCTCGCTTCAATGAGGCCTGTAGGCGGCGGCCGTAAATTGCACAGATTCGGCGGACCAAAATTGCACACTCGTTGACGGCGGCCTGCGGGCCGCTTCCCCTTGGCGGCGACGCTGGAGCGGAGCCGGTGCATGTACGGACGGGAGACGAGAGTGTTGTTACGCCACTATCTGGAGCAGGGTCTGAAGAAGACGGAGCTGGCTCGACGTCTCGGCGTCAGCCGAAGAATGAGGCCGCAGCAATTCAGCTGCGGAAACCCCGCAGCGCCTCGTACAGCTCCGGCGCGGCGGCGAGCTTCAATGAGGCCGCAGCAATTCAGCTGCGGAAACCGGCGATCGAAGCGGTCAGGCGGCTCGGCTTGAACCTGCTTCAATGAGGCCGCAGCAATTCAGCTGCGGAAACCAGGCTCCGTGCTGATGTCGGGAACCTGCAACGGCGGCTTCAATGAGGCCGCAGCAATTCAGCTGCGGAAACGCCGGTGGAATCCCGATCCGAAGGGTCGGAAGGGCCATGCTTCAATGAGGCCGCAGCAATTCAGCTGCGGAAACTTCGCACATCTCGACGGTGATCCTGCCGCACGATGCGCTTCAATGAGGCCGCAGCAATTCAGCTGCGGAAACCAAACGGGTTCGCTCCGTACACCGGCGAAGGCGCGCTTCAATGAGGCCGCAGCAATTCAGCTGCGGAAACCTGTGGACGGCGTCAAGGTCGTGGAG
>PKRJ01000085.1 GCA_017577365.1 Gammaproteobacteria bacterium
GCCTCGATCAGGGTCTCCGGCGCGCTGCGCTTCGACAGGAATCCGAGCGCGCCTTCGCGCAGCGCGCGGCGCGCGTGCATCGGATCGTCGTGCGCCGAGAGCGCGAGCACGCGCGCGCGATGGTCTTTGGCGCGGATTCTTTTCAGCGCCTCGAGCCCGCCCATTCCGGGCATCGCGATGTCGAGCAGCACGACGTCCGGACCGAGCTCGTCGTAGAGGCGGCAGGCTTCCTCGCCGGAATCCGCCTCGCCGACCACGCTCATCTCGCGATGCGTCTGCAGCAGAAGGCGAAAGCCCGTGCGCACGACCGCGTGATCGTCGACGAGCAGCACGCTGATCATGCGGCCTCCTTCGCTTGCAACGGGATCTCGGCTGCAAGGCGCACGCCGCGCGGCGAACGGCTCGCGACCTCGAAGCGGCCGTCGAGGCGCTCGACGCGGTCGGCGAGCCCGCGGAGCCCGAAGCGTCCCGGGCCCGCCCAATCCGGCGGCAGGCCGCAGCCGTCGTCCTCGACCGTGACCCGGATCCGATCGCCGTCGGCCGAGACGTCAATCTCGACGGCGCTCGGCCGGGCGTGTCGCAGCGCATTGATGAGTCCTTCCTGCACGACGCGGTAGATCGTCAACGCGACGCTGTGGCCGAGATCGCAATCGATCGAATAACGGGCCGACAGCGCGACCGTGGGACAGCGCCGCTGCCAGTCGCGCACGAGATTCTCGAGCGTCTCGCCGAGGCCGAGCGTGTCGAGGGTCAGCGGCTCGAGCCGCGGGATCAGCCCGTGCATCGCATCGTAGAGCCGTCCGGCCTCGTCGGCGATCAGGCGGGCGGTCTCGCGGGTTTTCTCGGGCGGACCGTCGGGCTGCGCGGCGATCGCCGCGGCGAGGCTGCGGATGGCGGTGACCGACTGACCGAGCTCGTCGTGCAGCTCGTGCGCGATGAGGCGGCGCTCCTCCTCGATGCGCTGCTCGATCAGCCGGCCGAGCTCGCGCCGCTCCTCGAGCTTGAGCTCGGCCTCGCGCGCCTTGCGTTCGGCTTTGACCTTGTCCTCGACCGCCTCGGCCATCGCGTTGAACGCATCGCCGATCACCTTCGCCTCGGTGCCTTCGAGCGGCGGCAGGCGGAAGCCGAGCTCGCCGCTTCGAAGCCGCGCGAGCCCGTCGACGATGACCGGGATCGGCTCGAGCGCGCGGCCGACGAACCAGAAGGCCGCGCCGTTGACGGCGACGAGCATGACCGCGGCGACGGCGACGAGCCAGGCGAATGCATCCCACGCATCGAGCACCGCGCGCGACGCGTCGGCCTCGAGCAGCAGCGTGCTGCCGTCCGGAAGGTCGAAACGCTGACGAAGCTCCTCGGGGGCGAGGAGGCGGTCGAACCAGCCCGGCGCATAGCGCCCGGCCTTCCACGTCGACGGCGGCGAACGATAGAGCTCCTCGCCCGTGGGCGAGAGCAGCGTGATGTCGTGCGCCCGGACGCGGCCGAGCTCCTCGAGGAACTCGAGCACCATCTCGGGCCGGCTGCCCCGCCGCTCGAGCGCCGCGAGCTGGCCGAGCAGCTGCGCCGCAACGCGGTTCGCGGCCGTGATCTCCTCGCGGATCGACGCGCGGGCGCTCTGCAGCTCGGCGATCAGGAGCACGGCGACGAACGCGGCCGAGAGGCTCGCGACGACGAGGTTCAAGTGCATCCGCAGCGTCATGGCTCGAGGAGTGTGCATCAGTCGCGTCGCGCGGGTCACGCCCGCCGCCGGCGGTTCAAGAAAATCATGAGCCGAGAATCATGAAAGGCCGGTTTCGCGGCCGGCCGCCGCTCCGTGATGCTGTCCGAGGCGGAATGGTCCGCCGTCAAACCAAGGAGCAGCGCCATGCGTTGGGAGACCCCCCAAGCGATCGATCTGCGGTTCGGCATGGAAATCACGATGTACATCTCGAACCGTTGACGATCTGACGCGCGGCCGCGGCGATTCTCCCCGGGACGCCGCGGCCGAGCGGCGTTCGACCGATGCGTATCACGATTCTGGGCTCCGCGGCCGGCGGCGGCTTTCCGCAATGGAACTGTCATTGCCGCAACTGCGCCGGTGTCCGCGAGGGCACGCTCCGCGCGCTGCCGCGCACGCAGTCGTCGGTCGCGGTCAGCGGCCGCCGCGACGATGCGTTCGTGCTCGTGAACGCGTCGCCCGACTTGCGCGCTCAGCTCGCGGCCTACGCTCCGGCGAAGCCGCGGCGCGGACCGCGCGATACGGGCATCGCCGCGATCGTGCTCGTCGACGCGCAGCTCGACCATACCTTGGGCCTGTATCTGCTGCGCGAGTCGAGCGCGCCGTGGCCGGTCTATTGCACCGATCGCGTGTACGAGGACCTGACGCGCGGTCATCCGGTGCTCGAGGTGCTCGAGCACTATTGCGGCACCGAACGTCGGCGGATCGCGCTCGACGGCGAGGCGTTCGAGGTGCCCGGCGCGGACGGCGTCGAATGGCGCGCGCTGCCCGTCTCGAGCAAGCCTCCGCCGTTCTCGCCGAATCGCCGCGCGCCCGAGCCCGGCGACAACATCGCGCTCGTGCTGCGCGACGCGGCCACGGGAAGGTCCGTGCTCTACGCGCCGGGGCTTGCAGAGATCGATTCCCGGATCGAGGCCGAGATGCGCTCGGCCGACTGCGTGCTCGTCGACGGCACGTTCTTCACCGACGACGAGATGATCGGCGTCGGCGTGTCGAGCAAGCGCGCGCGCGATATCGGTCACCTGCCGCAGAGCGGTCCGGGCGGCATGCTCGAGCACCTCGCGGCGCTGCCCGGCACGACGCGGAAGATCCTGATCCACATCAACAACACGAACCCGATCCTCGACGAGCGCTCGGAGGAGCGCGCCGTGCTCGAGCGGCTCGGCGTCGAGGTCGCCTTCGACGGCATGGAGATCGAGCTTTGAGCCAAGCACCCTGGACCCGAGAGGAGTTCGAGCGGCGGCTGCGCGCGCTCGGCGAGCGGTATCACATCCACCATCCGTTCAACGTGATGCTGAACACCGGGCGCGCGACCCGCAAGCAGATCCAGGGATGGGTCGCGAATCGCTACTACTACCAGATCAACATTCCGTTGAAGGACGCGGCGATCCTGTCGAATTGCCCGGACCGAAGCGTGAGAAGGCTCTGGGTGCGGCGGATTCTCGATCACGACGGTTACGGCGAGGACGAGGGCGGCATCGAGTCGTGGCTTCGCCTCGCCGACGCGGTCGGCCTCGACCGAAAGCGCGTGGAGCGCCTCGAGGATCTGTTGCCCGGCGTTCGCTTCGCCGTCGACGCGTACGTGAACTTCGCGCGGCAGGCGCCGTGGCAGGAGGCGGTGTGCTCGTCGCTGACGGAGCTCTTCGCGCCCGAGATCCACCGGCAGCGTCTCAAGGGTTGGCCCGAGTTCTATCCGTGGATCGAGCGCGAGGGCCTTGTCTATTTTCAGAGCCGCATCGGTCTCGCGCGCCGCGACGTCGAGCACGGTCTCGCGATCACGCTCGAGCATTTCTCGAGGACGCGCGAGCTGCAGGAGCGTGCGCTCGAGATCCTGAAATTCAAGCTCGACGTGCTGTGGCAGATGAACGATGCGCTCGCGCAGCGCTACGGGGTGACGGTATGAGCGCAATCTCGCCAACGGCGAAACCGAAGCTCGGTCGGAACTTTCGCCTGCAGTGGGAGCCGGCGCAGCAGGCCCACGTGCTGCTCTATCCGGAAGGCGTTGTGAAGCTCAACGGAAGCGCCGGCGCGATCATGAGCCGCTGCGACGGCACGCGGACGCTCGGCGAGATCGTCGGCGATCTCGAGCGGACGTACGCAACGGCGGGGCTTGCCGCCGACGTCGAAGCGTTCGTCGCGCTCGCCGTCGAGCGGCAATGGCTCGAGGTCGACGAATGAGCGCCGCGACGACCGATCCGCGCGGCGCATCGAAAGCGGCAGGACCGCCGCTGTGGCTCCTCTGCGAGCTGACGTATCGCTGTCCGCTCCACTGCGTGTTCTGCTACAACCCGACGAACATGCCCGACATCGGGCCCGAGCTCGATACGTCGACGTGGATTCGCGTGCTGCACGAGGCGCGCGCGCTCGGCGCGGTGCAGCTCGGGCTTTCCGGCGGCGAGCCGCTCGCGCGCGACGATCTCGAGCAGATCGTCGCGGAGGCGCATCGGCTCGGGTACTACGTCAATCTGATCACGTCCGGGATCGGGCTCACGGAGGAGCGCATCAAGGCGCTCAAGGAGGCCGGGCTCGACCACATCCAGCTCTCGTTCCAGGACTCGACGCGCGAGGTGAACGATTTCCTGAGCAGCACGCGCACGTTCGATTTGAAATCGAAGGTCGCGGCGCTGATCAAGCGGTACGGCTACCCGATGGTCTTGAACGTCGTGCTGCATCGCCTGAACATCGACCACATCGAGGAGATTCTCGAGATGGCCGACCGGCTCGGGGCGGAGTATCTTGAGCTGGCGAATACGCAGTACTACGGCTGGGCATGGAAGAACCGCGACGCATTGCTGCCGAGCCGCGAGCAGCTTACGCGCGCCGAGGAGGCGACGAACCGTTTTCGCGAGCGCATCGGGCAGCGAATGCGGATCTATTTCGTCGTCCCGGACTACTTCGAGAAGCGGCCGAAGCCCTGCATGAACGGCCTCGGCTCGATCTTCCTCACGGTCGCGCCGGACGGCGTCGCGCTGCCGTGCCATTCGGCGCGCATCCTGCCGGGGCTCGCCTTTCCGAACGTCAAGGAGTCGAGCGTCGAGGAGATCTGGTATCGGTCCGACGCGTTCAATCGTTTCCGCGGCGAGGACTGGATGAAGGAGCCGTGCCGGTCGTGCCCCGAGCGGACGCGGGATTTCGGCGGCTGCCGATGCCAGGCGTATCTCATGACCGGCGACGCGACGAACGCCGATCCGGTGTGCGAGCTATCGCCGCATCATCATCTCGTCGTCGAGGCCGTCGAGCGCGCGGAGCGGGCGGTCAACGGCGCCGCGCCGGTGCGCGAGGTGCCGCTCGTCTTCCGCGACCATCGGCGTCGGGCGTGAGCCGCGCCGAGCGGCCTCGCGCCGCGGGCTGACGGGAGAGCGCGATGGACTGGCTCGCGTCGCTGTTTCTCGCCGCGGTGCTCACCCGCGCCGCGTTGCGGCTCTGGCTCGCGACGCGCCAGATCGAGGCCGTGCGGGCGCGAAGGTCCAAGGTGCCGCGCCTTTTCGCCGACGAGATCTCCGTCGCGGACCATGAGACGGCCGCGGATTACACGATCGCGCGGATGCAGATCACGCGGGTCGGCGCGCTCGCCGGCGCGGCGGTCGCGATCGGGCTCACGTTCGGGGGCGGCATCGCGGCCGTCGACGCGTTCTGGCGGGCCGCGTCCCTGACTCAGCCTTGGCTCGGGCTCGCCGTCGTGCTGAGCGTGCTCGGTCTGCTCAAGCTCGTCGAGGTGCCGTTCTCGGTGTGGCGAACGTTCGGGCTCGAGGCGCGCTTCGGCTTCAACCGCACGTCGCCGCGGCTATTCGTCACGGATCTCGCGAAGCGGACGTCGATCGGCGCGGCGATCGCGGCGCCGATCGCGCTCGGCGCGATCGTGCTGCTCGAGCGCGGCGGCGCGTGGTGGTGGATCCCCGCGTGGATCGGATGGCTCACGGTGATGCTCGCTCTCGCGTGGGCGTGGCCGCGGGTGTTCGCGCCGCTCTTCAACCGCTTCACCCGCATCCCGGATACGGCGCTCGAGAAGCGCCTCGAGTCGTTGCTCGAGCGCTGCGGGTTCTCGTCGGACGGCGTCTTCGTGATGGACGGCTCCCGCCGCTCGTCGCACGGCAACGCGTATTTCACGGGATTCGGCCGGAACAAGCGCATCGTGTTTCTCGATACGCTCCTCGAGAAGCTCGAGCCGCCGGAGATCGAGGCGGTGCTCGCGCACGAGCTCGGGCATTTTCGCCTTCATCACGTGCGCCGCCGCCTGCTGCTGTCGGCGTTGTTGTCGCTCGTCGGTCTCGCGGTGCTCGCGTGGCTCGCGCGGCAGCCCGGCTTCTACGCGGCGCTCGGCGTGCCCGTGCCGTCGCCGCACGCGGCGCTCTTGCTCTTCGTCGTCGCCGCGCCCGCGTTCACGTTCTTCGCGACGCCGCTCGTCTCGTGGTGGTCGCGCCGCCACGAGCTCGAGGCGGACGATTTCGCCGTCCAGCACACCGGCGCGGGCCCGCTCGCCCGCGCGCTCGTGAAGCTCTATCGGGACAACGCGGCGAACCTGACGCCCGATCGGCTCTATTCGGCGTTCTACGATACCCACCCGCCGGCGCTCGTCCGCGTGGCACGGCTGCGCGCGATTCCCGTGCCGGGGCAGGGGGACGGCGCGCCGCGCTGATCGAGCCGTCGCCCGGCTGCGCTAGGTCTGCACGCGGACGTCGAAACGCTCGCAGTACCGGCGGAAGCGCGCGAGCTCGGCGTCGCGATCGAGGCCGTATTCCGCGAGCGAGTAGCGGTGCACGCCGTGCTTGTTCTTCGGATTCGCTTCGAGGAAGCGCGTCATCTCGCCGCGCGCTTCGTCGGTCAGCGGCCAGCCGAGGAAATCGTAGATGCGCTCGATCGTCTCGAGCGGCCGGCCCTCGATATCGTCGTACGCGACGTCGAGGAATTGGTCGGCAGGCGCGCGATCCCGCACCGAGAGGAACCGATCGAGCGCGCCGGCCCAGCGGCTCGCCCAGTCGGCGGCGATCTCGGTCGGCTCCGCGCGGTCGCTGAACGCCTTGCGCAGCACCGTAGCGTGGCTCGCCATCGACGCCATGACGCGCAGCGGATCGCGATGCGTCTGGACGATCTTCGCGTCGGGATAGCGCGCGAGCAGCGCGTCGAGCGCGAAGAGATGGCCCGGGGCTTTCAGCACCCAACGTTTGCCGGGGCGGCGAGCGTCGAGATGCTGCAGGAACCGATAATGGAAGTCGTACGCGAGCTTCTGCGAGTCGTGCTCGAACCAGTCCTCGTACGAGCGCACGTCGTGCGTCGTATGGAACTGGATGCTCATGAAGACGTTTGCGGTGATCGCGATGCACTCTTGCGGCAGATCCGGCGCGATCGGATGAATGCGCTTGAACTCGGGCGCGAGCCGGTTCGCCCACTCGAGCCGCGTCGCGGTCCTCGCGCGGAGCTCCGCCTCGGCGGCCGCGTCGTGCGGCCGGCGCGCCGGGAACATGACCTCCCACGTGAGCGGCACGCGGTTCTCGGGGTCCTGGCTCATGAGCCCGTGCAATAGCGTCGTGCCCGTCCGCGGCAAGCCGATGATGAAGACCGGCGCCTTGATCGGCCGAGACTCGATCGACGGGTCCGCGGCGCGCTCGGCCTCGATGTGCAGCAGGTTCTCGAGCAAGCTCACGAGCATCTCGCGCACCGTGATCCGGCCGAGCGTCGTGAGGCGCGCCTCTCCGTGGTAGGCGTCGAGCAAGCGCTCGAGCGGCTCTCGATAGGCCCATGCGCCGAAGTCGGAAAGGCCGGCCCGGCGGCACGCCGCTCGCTCGAGCGACTCGAGCTCGAGTGAAGGACCGTCGATCCCGAGCCGGCGGAGCGCCCGGCCGCCCGTATTCAGCACGCCGACGGCGGCCGCGACACAAGTTTCGGAAAAGCTCATCGGACGGGAGAAGGCTTTGCTACTATTCGAGCGCGGCATTCTCCCTTAGCCGCCCGACGTTAAGCAACGGTAAAGGGAAGACCCATGACTCCCGAACAGCTGCGCGGCTTGATCCGCGACGTGCCCGACTTCCCGAAGCCCGGGATCGTCTTCAAGGACATCACACCGTTGCTGGAGCACCCGCAAGCGTTTCGCTCGACGATCGAACGTCTCGCGGAAGGCGTCGACGGGCTCGGTGCGCAACGCATTCTCGCGATCGAATCCCGGGGCTTCATCTTCGGCGCCGCGCTCGCGCACGAGCTCGGCTTGCCGATGCATCTCGTGAGGAAGCGCGGCAAGCTTCCGCGCGAATCGATCAGCGTCGAGTACACGCTCGAGTACGGCGTCGACCATCTCGAGGTGCACGCGGACGCGATCGTCCCCGGGGAACGGTATCTCGTCGTCGACGATCTGATCGCGACCGGCGGCACCGCGGCCGCGGTCGGCGAGCTCGTGTCTCGGCAGAGCGCCGTCCTCGCGGGTTACGCGTTCGTGATCGAGCTCGCGTTTCTTTCGGGGCGCAAGGCCTTGGGCGACGTTCCGGTCGTCGCGCTGATCGACTTCTGACGGCGGCCGACGCGCGCGGCGCGCGAGCGCGGGCTCAGTACGCGCGCTTCAGGATGAAATCGCTCATCCATTCGAGTCCCGCGCTCGCGGGCCCCAACGACTTGAGCGCACGCATCGCTCGCGCGTGTATCTCGTCCGCGCGCGCTCGCGCGGCGTCCACGCCGAGCACCGTCGGGTAAGTCGACTTCTCGTTGTCGATGTCGCTCGCCGCGCTCTTGCCGAGCGTCGCGGTATCCTGCTCGACCTCGAGCAGATCGTCCCGGATCTGGAAGACGAGCCCGATATCGCTCGCGAAGACGTCGAGCTGCGCGCGCTCGTCGTCGGTGAGCTCGGCGAGCTCGCTCGGCATCATGATCGCGGCGCGGATGAGCCGACCGGTCTTGCGCCGGTGGATGTCCTCGAGCTCGGCTTCGGAGACTCGCCGGCCTTCGGCCGCGAGATCGAGCGCCTGACCGCCGACCATGCCCGCCGGGCCGCTGGCCTCGGCGAGCCAGCGGATCACGCGGACCTGGCGATCGGGACGTGCCGACAGCGCTTCGTCCGTGCACAGCACTTCGAACGCGAGCGCCTGGAGCGCGTCGCCGGTCAGGATCGCGGTCGCCTCGTCGAACGCCCGATGCGTCGTCGGACGGCCGCGGCGCAGGTCGTCGTCGTCCATCGCGGGCAGGTCGTCGTGGACGAGCGAGTACGCGTGGACGAGCTCGACGGCGGCCGCGATCGCGTCGACGCCGGCATCGACGCCGCACAGCTCTGCGCTCGCGTACGCGAGCAGGGGTCTGACGCGCTTCCCGGAGCCGAGCACCGAGTAGCGCATCGCTTCGAGGAGTCTTTGCGGCGTGGTACCGGAAGACAAGATCGTGTCGAGGCGTTCGTCGACCCGCCGCCGATAAGTCTCGACCCGGTCCGCGAACGCCCCCGTGAAGGCTCGTGCTATCATGGCGGGCCATCGTAGCACTGAAACGGCGCTAGCGGCGCAAGCATTTCGTGACAATCGAAACGAGCCCGACCGGCGTCAAATCCTCCGACTTCGAGTATCAGGCGAAGATTCTTCCCGGAGTCTCGCGCACGTTCGCGTTGACGATACCGGTGCTGCCCCCGCGCCTGGCCGAGGTCGTCACGAACGCGTATCTCTTGTGCCGGATCGCCGACACGATCGAGGACGACGTCGGCCTCGACAACGAGCAGAAATCGCATTTCCACGAGCGATTCATCCGCGTCGTGGAAGGCCTCGAGCCCGCGGAGCCGTTCGCGGCGGAGCTCGCGCCGCTGTTATCGAACCGTGTGCTGCCGGCCGAGCGTGACCTCATCGAGAACACCCCGGCCGTCATTCGCGTGACGCACGGCTTCTCGCAGCAAGAGCGCGACGCGCTGACCCGCTGCGTGCGGGTCATGTGCGCGGGCATGCCGGAGTTCGCGCGCAATAGAAGTCTCAAAGGGCTCGACGATCTCGAGGAGATGGCGTCGTACTGCTACTACGTGGCGGGCGTCGTCGGCGAGATGCTGACCGAGCTCTTTCTGTTGCATTGCCCGGAGCTCGAGCGACACCGCGAGCGCATGATGCAGCTCGCCGTCTCGTTCGGTCAGGGATTGCAAATGACCAATATCCTGAAGGATATCTGGGACGATCGCAGCGCGCAGGCCTGCTGGTTGCCGCGCTCGGTTTTCGGCAGCGGCAATTTCAACCTCGAGCGGCTCGAGGACGCGCATCTTTCGCCGAGCTTCAAGGAAGGCCTTTATCATCTGCTCGGGGTCGCGCACGCGCACCTGCGCAATGCGCTCGAGTACACGTGCCTGATCCCGAAGCGCGAGACCGGGATTCGGCGCTTCTGTCTGTGGGCGATCGGGCTGGCGGTGCTGACGCTGCGCAAGATCCATCGCAATCCCGGCTTCCGTTCCGGTGCCGAGGTCAAAGTGTCACGGCGCACGGTCAAGGCGACGGTGTTCACGACGAATCTCACGTTGATGAGCAATCGGGCGATCCGCCTGATCTTCGAGCGCGCGGCCGAAGGCCTGCCGCTCGTGAACCTGGAGCCGTGGCTGCTCGACGGCAGGCGCCTTGCGGGAAGGCTGAATGCTCGCTGAGAGCGGCGGCTTCGCCGCCGCGCCGCGCAGGGTCGCCGTGATCGTCGCCCTCGAGGTCGAGCGCCGCTGCGTGCGCGAGAGCGACGGCGTCGCCGTGCGCGTCTCGGGTCCCGGCAAGGCGCGCGCGACCGCGGCCGCGGAAAGCGCGATCGCGGCCGGCGCCGCGGGGCTCGTGTCGTTCGGGCTCGCGGGCGGCATCGCGCCCGATGCGTCGCCGGGGCGGCTGCTGTTGCCGCGCGCCGTGCTCGTGCCCGACGGCCGCCGATTCGAGGTCGACACGCCGTGGCGCGCGCGGATCGCCGACGCGCTCGGCCGCGGCTTCGATGTCGACGATCGGCCGTTGCTCGCGGCGGACGAAATCGTCGGCACGCCGGAAGCGAAGGCGCGCGCCGCCGAGACCGGGGCCGCGGCCGTCGATCTCGAGTCCGGGGCGCTCGCCGAGGCCGCGTCTCGGGCGGGGCTTCCTTTCGTCGCGCTCCGCGCGGTCGCGGACGGTCCTCGTGACGCGCTGCCGCCGAATATCGCGGACTGGGTCGACGCCGACGGGCGCTCGAGGCTCGCGCCCGTCGTCGGGGCCGCGCTGTCGCCGTCGCGCTGGCACGGACTCGTCACGCTGGCGAGCCGTTACGGCTCGGCGCGCCGCACGCTCGAGCGCGCGGCCTCGATACTCGCGGAACGCCGCTTTCTGCTCGAATGACGCCCGTCACCGAATCGATCGGCACCGCGCTCGCGCGCTGGGTGGCTTTCGTGCTGCGGTTTCGCATCGCCGTAGCCGTCGTATCGCTCGTCGCGGTCGCGCTCGCGGTGTACTACGCCGTGCCGCGGCTCGGCATCAATACCGACACCGCGGACATGATCTCGCCCGAGCTGCCGTGGCGCCGCGACTTCATCGAGTTCCGCGAAAGCTTTCCCGCGCGCGACCGTAATCTCGTCGTCGTCATCACGGCGCCAGAGCCTTCGCTCTCCGACGCGTTCGCGTCCGCGCTCGTCGAGCGGCTCGAGGCGGAGCCCCGATTCTTCTCGTCGGTGTTCGCCGCCGGCGTCGGCGAGTTCTTCGAGCGGAACGCGCTCCTCTATTTTTCGCTCGAGCAGCTCGAGGATCTGGCAGACCGGCTCGCCGAGGCGCAGCCGCTGATCGGGCTGCTGAAGCCCGAGGCCGACGGCGCGGCCATCGTCGAAGCGGCGGCGCGCGCGCTCGACGCGGGCGGCGAGGCGGACGCGCTCTATCGCGAGCTCGCGGGCGCGATCCGCGCGGCCTCCGTCGGCGAGCGCGATCCGGTCGAATGGCGCCGACTGATGCTGGGCAGCGCCGCCGACGAGCTGTCGCGGCTCGCGGGCGCGGCCGGACGGCGCATCGTCGTGCTTCGCCCGGAGCTCGACTACGACCGCGTGCAGCCGGCCGCGCCGGCGATCGAGGCGCTGCGCGCGATCATCGACGAGCTCAAAGCCGACGAAGGCTTCGCGAGCGTGAGCGCGCGGCTCACCGGCACGGTCGCGATGGAGCACGAGGAGAT
>PKRJ01000086.1 GCA_017577365.1 Gammaproteobacteria bacterium
ATGTTGCTCGGCCCGAGCCAGAACAAGAGCGTCGCGAGCGGGCTCAACGTCGCGATGAACTCCTCGGGGTCGACGGCGTCCGGCATCGGTCCGGCGACGAGCATGCCGATCCCGATGAACACGATGCCGAGCACCAGGCTCGTCGCGGGGCCCGCCAACGCCATCCACAGCTCGGGGCGCCAAGCGTGCGGCTCGTCGCGCATCTGCGCCATCCCGCCGAACACGAAAAGCGTGATGCTCGGCACCTCGATGCCGAAGCGTCGCCCTACGAGGGCGTGCGAGAACTCGTGAGTGAGGACAGAGCCCAGGAACAAGATCGCGGCCGCCGCGGCCGTGAGCCAGCGCGTTCCGGCACCCCATTCAGGATGCCAGGTTGGAAAGGCCGCGACCGCGAGACTGAACGTGACGAGGAAAAAGATGATCGCCAGGCTCCAGTCGAGAAAGACCTCGATACCGGCGATGCGTGCGAGACGGAATCCTCTCGGCATGACCTGCTCCGTATTGTCGTTGACTGCATATGCGGCCTCGGTGCTTCCCGCTGCTCCGCCGCACTCTCATGAGGCCAGGGTCCCGGCACCGCGCCATCGCGCACCTGACGACGCCCATCTCCAGGGAAAGCAAAGATGAGCGCAAATCTGAGAATCGGTCAATCAGGGTTGCACGAAGCGGCGCGACACCTTCCGGCCGGCGCGCGGGGAAGAACGCCCGCGCGCCGCGCAGGAGCGAGGAAATCACGGCCTCGCGCGAGGCCCGGGCACGCGGCGCTGAGATCAGCCGTTCCGCGGCCGATCAATAGGAAGGGCTACTCATCTTTTGGCATAAGACTTGCAGCCGTGCGGGGCAAATGAAAGCCAATGTTCAAGCACCGGACGCACCGGAAAGGGAAGTCAGCGCCGTCCGCGACCCGGAGCTGATCGGCACGCTGCAGCATTACTCGGATCTGTTCACGTTCGGTCCGATAGGCGTGGTCGTCCTCACCGACGAGGGCCGGGTCGAGGACGTGAACCGCGCAGCCGCGGCGATGCTCGGCTGGCCGAGGTCGTGGGTCGCCGGCCAGCTCTTCTCGCGCTGGATCGCGAAGGACGACATTCGGCGCTTTCTCGACCATCTGCGCCGCGCCTGCCGCAGTGATCGGACGCTGAGCGACGAGTTCCGCATCAAGGACCGCTACGGAAAGAGCCGATCCGTGCGCTTCGACAGCGTCGCGATGATCGCGCGGGTCGGCGATACCAGCTACGGCCTGCGCCGCTGCCAGACCGCGCTGATCGACGTCACGGAGGAGCGCACGGCGAAACGCGACGGCATCGACGGTCTCGCCCATGTCATACGGCTCAATTCTTGCGGCGAGATGGCCGCGGCGCTTGCGCACGAGCTGAGCCAGCCCGTGGGCGCGATCCGGCTCTACTGCAACGCGGCGCTGAAAAGCCTCGGCGCGTGGGGCGACGAGCGGGCGAAGCTCGAGGCCCTGCTCGACAAGATCGCCTCCGCCGCATCGCATGCCGAGGCGACGATCAAAGGACTGCGTGCGTATCTCAGCAAACGGGAAGCGACGGTCGAACGCCTCGAGCTGAACGACGTTCTGCGCGAGGCGGTCGAGCTCGCGACGGCCTACGCGAAGGAGCGCGGCAGCCGAATCGAGCTGCACCTTGCGCCCGGGTTGGCGCCCGTCAAAGCGAACCGCGTGCACATTCAGCAAGTGTTGCTGAACTTGCTGCAGAACGGCATCGACGCCATGCAGGTGCTGCCCCGCGGCGAGCGGCGCGTCATCGTGACGAGCGATCAGCCGAAGCCGGACACGCTGCGCGTGACCGTCTTCGATGCCGGACCGGGCATGACGCCCGAGCAACGGCGCCGCGCCTTCGAGCCGTTCTACACGACGAAAGCGAACGGCATGGGCATGGGGCTCTCGATCAGCCGCTCGATCATCGAATCGTACGGCGGACGTCTCTGGACTCGAAACGTCCGTCGAGGCACTGCTTTTTCATTCACGTTACCCGCCGATGAACACAACTGACACGACACCCATGGGGACGGCGTATGCCGTCGATGACGATCCGTTCTTCCTGGACGCGCTCGCGTTGACGCTCGGCAACGCGGGGCTGGACGTGAAAACGTTCAGCTCGGGGAAGGAGTTCCTCCGGCAGTACCGCACAGACGGCATCGGCTGCCTGGTGCTCGACGTGAACCTGCCGGATTTGAGCGGGCTCGATATCCAGCGAGAGCTCGCCGCCCGCGGCGATCCGCTGCCGATCGTGTTCATTACCGGACACGGCGACGTGTCGACCTCGGTCGCGGCGCTGAAGAACGGCGCGTTCCATTTCCTCGAGAAACCGCTCGACGACGACGAGCTCGTCCGGAGCGTGACGGAGGCGCTGCGTTGGCACAAGCAGCGCCGCGACAGGGAGCAGGTGAACGCCGGCGTGCTGCAGAAGTTCGAGACCCTGACCGCGCGCGAGCGGCAGATCATGTCGATGGTCGTGCGCGACAACTCGAGCAAGCAGATCGCCCGCGAGCTCGGCATCAGCCCGCGGACCGTCGAGCACCATCGCGCTCACATCATGAAGAAGATGGACGCGTCGTCGCTGAACGAGCTCGTGATCATGTCCGTCATCTGCGGCGTCCGCGAGCTCAGACTATGAGGCGCAGCACCGCCTCGAGGTCGCGCAGCGGCAGCGGCAGCCAGTCCGGACGGTTCCTGAGCTCGTAGCGGACCTCGTAAAGCAGCTTCTCGAGCGTGCCGAGCTCGAGGAGCAGCGCGACGTCGTCGGCATTCTCGGGATAGGCCGGAGAGCCTTCCATCGCGAGACGATATTGCTCGAGAAAAGCCTCGCGCACCGCGTCGCGCCAGGCGTCGAGCAACGGGTCGAGCGCCGCACGGTCGACCTCGCGCTCGGCGCCATAGCCGCGCGCGGCCGCGCCCTTCGCGTAATCGAACGAGCGGAGCATCGCGGCGACGTCCTTGAGCGGCGGCGCCTTCATCCGGCGCTCGGGATAGTCGCGCGCGGGCTCCCCTTCGAGGTCGACGATGACGAAGTCGCCGGCGGTCAGCAAGACTTGCCCGAGGTGATAGTCGCCGTGATAGCGCGTGCGAAGCGCGGAGATCGGCCGCCCGCGAAGCTCGCCGAGCCTCGCGCGTAGCGCACGCTCGAGCGGCTCGAGCTGCTCCGTGTCGATCTCGAGCCCGTCCGGCAAGTCCGCCGTGCGCAGCAGGGCGATCGTCTCGTCGAGCTCGGCCTCGAGTCGATCGATCCACGCGCCGAGCGCTTCCGCGTCGAAAGGCTCCGGCGCGAACGCGGGATCGTCCGTCGGCACGGCGAGCGCACGGTGAAAGTCGGCCGTGCGCTGCGCGAGCGTACGGACCAGCACGAGATAATCGGCGTGACGCGTCGCGTCCTCGGGAGGCGATTCCGGCGCGCGCGCGAGCGTGTCGTCGAGGAAGCGCTCGAGATAGTTCGCCGTGAAACTCCAACCGTCGCCCTGGTTCTTCGTCGCCGCCTGCAGCAGCGCGAGGGTCGCCTGCCGGCCCGCTTCGTCCCGGTACTGGATCGCGCCGGCCACCGCGACGACTGCCGGACACGGCGAGACCTCGGTCAGGAAACGCCCCATCTCCCATTCGGGATTCATGCCCCAGCGCAAGCGCCGATAGGCTTTGAGGAACAGTTTGTCGCCCACGAGGAACGTGGAGTTCGTGCCCTCGGTCGCCGGACGACGGACCGACTCGGCGTCGAGGTCGTCCGGCAGGAGCCTGTCGAGCGCTCGAGTGGCCTCGAACGTCAACGTGCCGCGCCCGCACCCGACCGGCTCGCGTTCGCCGCGCGCGATGCGATCGACGAGATCGCGAACGAATTCCTCCTGCGCGAACGCGTCGAACAGGATCCCGGTCTGGGCGCGCTGTCTCACGCGTGCGAGCGCGGCCGCCTGCTCGCGCCCCGGACGCTCCTCTCCCCAGTCGATCGCGAGCGGCAGGAAATAGGTCTGAGCCTGACCGCTCGGGAAACGCGCCTCGACCGTGGTCATCAGCCACTCTCCCCGCTCGGTCCGCCACAGGCACGCGTCGGCGAGCCCGGCGTTCTCGAGCGCTTCGTCTTTCGCGGCGAACCAGCGCTGCTGGCGCATGTATCGCGGCAGCACCTCGCCTTCGAGCTGCTGAATCAGCCGTCGCGCGAGGTCCTGGCGTTCGACGGTGCCGCGGGCGGTGAAGCTCGCGAGCGAATCGAACAGGACGAGCCACGGCGGGGGCTCGGGCGCGAAGAACTCCTCGTGCCAGCTCGGCGCGGCGGCGCCCTCGGTCAGCTTGAACCAATAGAACCCGTGTCCCGCCAACGTCAGCAGATACGGCAGATCGCCGATCGGCGGGAACGCGGCGCCGCCCATGAGCTCGACCGGAACGCAGCCCTTGAACCTCGAGAGATCGAGCTCGACGGCCTGCGCCGAGCGTTTCAAGTTCGCGACGCAGAGCAGCGTCTCGTCCTTGTACCGCCGTATGTACGCGAGGACCTTGCGGTTGCCGGGGTGCAGGAACTCGAGCGTCCCTCGCCCGAAGGCCTTGTGCGCCTTGCGCACCGCGAGGATGCGCCGCATCCAGTGCAGCAACGACGACGGCGCGCGGCTCTGCGCCTCGACGTTCACCGCCTGATAGCCGTAGACGGGATCCATGATCGGCGGCAGATACAGGCTCTGCGGATCCGCGCGCGAGAAGCCGCCGTTGCGGTCCGGGCTCCACTGCATCGGCGTGCGCACGCCGTTGCGGTCGCCGAGGTAGAAGTTGTCTCCCATGCCGAGCTCGTCGCCATAGTAGACCGTCGGCGAGCCCGGCATCGAGAACAAGAGACTGTTCATCAGCTCGATCTTCGCCCGGTCGTTCTCCATCAGGGGCGCGAGCCGCCGCCGGATGCCGACGTTGACGCGCATGCGCGGATCGGTCGCGTAGGTCCGATACATGTAGTCGCGCTCGCGATCCGTCACCATCTCCAGCGTGAGCTCGTCGTGATTGCGTAGGAAGATCGCCCACTGGCAGTTCTCGGGGATCTCCGGCGTCTGCTGCATGATCTCGACGATCGGATACCGGTCTTCCTGCGCGATCGCCATGTACATCCGGGGCATCAGCGGGAAGTGATACGCCATATGGCACTCGTCGCCGTCGCCGAAATACTCGCAGACGTCCTCCGGCCACTGGTTCGCCTCGGCCAGCAGCATTCGGTTCGGATAGTCGCGATCGACGGCCGCGCGTATGCGGCGGATGACGGCGTGCGTCTCCGGAAGGTTCTCGTTGCTCGTGCCTTCCCTCACGCAGAGATACGGGATCGCGTCGAGGCGCAGGCCGTCGACCCCCATGTCGAGCCAGAACTTCATGACCCGGATCACCGCCGCGACGACCGCCGGATTGTTGTGATTGAGATCCGGCTGGTGCGAGAAGAAGCGATGCCAGTAGTACTGCTTCGCGACCGGATCCCACGCCCAGTTCGACGTCTCGGTATCCGTGAAAATGATCCGCGTCTCGGGGAACTTCTTGTCCGTATCGCTCCAGATGTAGAAGTTCCGCTTCGCCGAGCCCGGCGGCGCACGTCTCGCGGCCTGGAACCACGGATGCTGATCCGACGTGTGGTTCACGACGAGCTCGGTGATCACCTTGAGCCCGCGCTTGTGCGCCTCGCGTACGAAACGCTTGAAGTCGCGCAGCGTGCCGTAGACCGGATTGATATTGCGGTAGTCCGCGATGTCGTAGCCGTCGTCGCGCATCGGCGACGGATAGAACGGCAAGAGCCACAGCGCGTTGACGCCCAGCCACTGGAGATAGTCGAGCTTCGAGATCAGCCCCTTGAAGTCGCCGACGCCGTCGTCGTTCGAATCGAAGAACGAGCGCACGTGGAGCTGATAGATGATCGCGTCCTTGTACCAGAGCGGATCGCTCTCCCAGTCGAGCTCGCGGCTGACCTCGGAGAGCAGCGACGTCGACTGCGCTTCCCTTTCTTCCATCACATGAAGTAATCGAAATCTCGCTCCGTCGCGACCCGGCGCCGCACGCGGAACACGTGCGCGGGCGAGCGGTGCGGATCGAGCGCGACGTAGTTTCGCGCGCCGTGCCAGAGATAGCGCGCGCCGGTCAGGAGATCGTGCAGCTGATAGGGCTTGGCCGCGTCGAGCCCGAGCTCCGCGACCGGCAGCTCGACGTGCCCGCTCTGCACGTGATGCGGATCGAGGTTCACGACGACGAGCACGATGTTGCCGAGATCCTCCGTCCGTTTGGAATAGCAGACGAGCTGCTCGTTATCGACGTCGTGAAACCGCAGGCTCCAGTCGGAATGGAGAGCAGGGTTCTCGCGCCGAACGCGATTGAGCCGCGCGATGAGCTCGGCGAGGCTGTGCGGGGCCTCGAGGTCCCACCTGCGCACCTGATACTTCTCCGAGTCTAGATACTCTTCGCTCCCCGGCTCCCTCGCGCGGTTCTCGACGAGCTCGAAAGCCGGGCCGTAGATGCCGTAGCTCGCGGCGAGCGTCGCCGCGAGCACGAGCCGGCTCATGAACGCCGGCCGACCGCCGTACTGAAGGTACTCGTGCAGAATATCCGGGGTGTTCGGCCAGAGGTTCGGCCGAAAATATTCGCGGGACTCGTGCGCCGTGAGCTCCGTGAGATACGTCGTGAGCTCGTGCTTCGTATTGCGCCACGTGAAATACGTGTACGACTGCGTGAATCCGAGCTTCGCGAGCCGATGCATCACGCGCGGGCGGCTGAACGCTTCCGACAGGAAAATGATCTCGGGATGGCGCCGCTTCACCTCCGAGATCACCCACTCCCAGAAAGCGAACGGCTTCGTGTGCGGATTGTCGACGCGGAAAATCTCGACGCCCTGGGCGATCCAGAACTCGATGACGCTTTCGAGCTCCTGCCACAGCGCCCGCCAGTCGTCGCTCTCGAAATCGAACGGGACGATGTCCTCGTACTTCTTCGGCGGGTTCTCGGCGTACTGAATGCTCCCGTCGGGCCGTCGCCGAAACCACTGCGGGTGACTGCGGATATAGGGATGATCGGGCGAGCATTGGAAGGCGATATCGAGCGCGACCTCGAGCCCGAGCCGGCGCGCCTCGGCGCAGAACGCGCGGAAATCCTCCAGCGTCCCGAGCGCGGGATGGACGTCCTTGTGACCGCCCTCTTCCGCGCCGATCGCCCACGGCGAGCCCGGGTCGTCCGGACCCGAGGCGAGCGCATTGTTCGCCCCTTTCCTCTTCGTTCGGCCGATGGGATGGATGGGCGGCAGATAGACGACGTCGAAGCCCAAGCGGGCGATATACGGCAAGCGCTTGCGCGCGCTCTCGAACGTGCCGTGACGCTCGCCTTCGTCGGCGGTCGAGCGCGGGAAGAACTCGTACCACGCCGAGAAACGCGCGCGCTCACGATCGACGACGACGGGGAGCACTTTGTCGTATCGCGTCTCGAGCGAGCGATCCGGATGGGCGCGCATCAGCACGAGCAGGCGCTCCGAGAGCGCGAGCTCGCGCCGCCCCTCGAGCGGCTCGTCCGCGACGAGCCGGCGCGCGATCGCGAGAAGCTCGGCCGCGTCCTCGCCTTGCGCCCGTGCGGCCGCGTCCTCGACGAGCCCCGCGCCGACCGCGAGCGCGACCGCGATATCCTGCGGGTCGTCGCGGCGGGCGAGATCGTGCCGAAACGACAAGAAGCGATCGACCCACGCCGCGATCGTGTACTCGTATCGGCCGATCGTCTCGACGCGGAACCGTCCCCGCCAGCGGTCGTTCACGAGCGGCTCCATCGGCGTCTCGGTCCATTCGGACGCGTCCGCCCGACGATACCGCACGACCGCGGCGAGCCGATCGTGGCCGTCGGCGAAAATGTCGGCTTCGACGACGACCCATTCGCCGACGACCCGTTTTGCGGCGAAGCGGCCGCAATCGATTTCCGGACGCACGGACTCGATCACCGCTCGCCGCCGCCCGTCCGGCGGGCCTCGCCAGCGATCGAGCGCCGCGCCGGCCGTGCTCACGGGGCGCCTCCGCCTCCGTCATGCCGAAACACGACGATCGCGAGCGGCGGCAGCGTCATCGTGAGCGAATGGTACCGGCCGTGCGCGCCGACGGGCGCCGCCTCGAGCCCGCCGAGATTGCCCTGCCCCGAGCCGCCGTAAAGCTCGGCGTCGCTGTTCAGCACCTCGCGCCAGTATCCGCCGCGCGGAACGCCTACCTGATAGTTGTGGCGCGGAACCGGCGTGAAGTTGACGACCGCGAGCACGATAGGGCCGTCGTCGCTCTCCTTGCGGACGAAGCTCACGATGCTCTGCTCGGCGTCGTTGCAGTCGATCCATTCGAATCCCGACGGCGAGAAATCCGTGCGATAGAGCACCGGCTCGCCGCGGTAGAACGTGTTGAGATCACGCACCCAGCGCTTCAACCCCGCGTGCAGGGGCCGCTCGAGCAGCCCGAAGTCCACCTGCGCTTCGTGGTTCCACTCGCTCCACTGGCCGATCTCGCCGCCCATGAAAAGAAGCTGCTTGCCGGGATGCAGCGTCATGTAGCCGAGCAACGTGCGCAGGTTCGCGAACTTCTGCCACTCGTCGCCCGGCATCTTCGCGATCAGCGAGCCCTTGCCGTACACGACCTCGTCGTGCGAAAGCGGCAGCACGAAGTTCTCGGTGAACGCGTACAGGATGCTGAACGTGAGCTGATGATGGTGGTACTTGCGAAACAACGGGTCCGTCGACATGTAGCCGAGCGAGTCGTGCATCCAGCCCATGTTCCACTTCATGCCGAAGCCGAGCCCGCCGACGTGCACCGGCCTCGACACCATCGGCCACGCGGTCGATTCCTCGGCGATCGTCTGCACGTCGGGGTAGCTCGCGTACACGATCTCGTTGAGCTTGCGCAGAAAGCTCATCGCGGCGAGGTTCTCTCGGCCGCCGAACTCGTTCGGGATCCACTCGCCGTCCCGGCGCGCGTAGTCTAGGTAGAGCATGGAAGCGACCGCGTCGACCCTGAGCGCGTCGACGTGATAACGGTCGAGCCAGAACAACGCGCTCGACAGTAAGAACGCGCGAACCTCGTTGCGCCCGTAATTGAAGATGTAGCTGTGCCACTCGGGATGGTATCCCTGGCGCGGATCTCGATGCTCGAACATGTGCGTGCCGTCGAAGAACGCGAGGCCGTGCTCGTCGCTCGGGAAATGCGACGGGACCCAATCGAGAATCACGCCGATGCCGCGCCGGTGCAGCGTATCGATCAGGTACATGAGATCCTGCGGCGTGCCGTAACGAGAGGTCGGCGCGAAATAACCGACGCACTGGTAGCCCCACGACCCGTAGAACGGATGCTCCATCACGGGCAGGAGCTCGACGTGCGTGAAGCCCATGTCCGCGACGTAGTCGGCGAGAGGCTCGGCGATCTCGCGGTAGCCGAGCCAGCGGCCGTCGTGCCCCCGTCGCCACGAGCCGAGATGCACCTCGTAGATCGACCACGGCGCGTCGAGCGAATTCGCGGCCGCACGGCGCGCCATCCATTCCGCGTCGCCCCACTCGTACTCGAGCGTCCAGAAACGGGAAGCGGTTCTAGGAGGCGTCTCGAAGAAGAACGCGAACGGGTCGCTCTTGTCGACGCGATAGCCGCCGTAACGCGAGACGACGTGATACTTGTAGGCCGCGCCGCGCTCGACGCCCGGCACGAACGTCTCCCATATTCCGGAAGAGTCGGGGCGCCTCGTCATCGGGTGCGCGTCCTTGTTCCACCCGTTGAAGTCTCCGATCACCGAGACTTTCTCTGCGTTCGGCGCCCACACCGCGAAGCGCACGCCCGCGACTCCGCCGACGCTCGCCGGATGAGCGCCGAGCAGGCGGTACAACCGGGCGTGGGTTCCTTCCCGGAAGTAGTAGAGATCCTGTTCACCGAGCGGTGCGCTCGTCGCAAGGGCAGCGCTGCTCATCGGCTCGCCGGCAGCAAGTTCCATGCCATGCTCATCGATTCGATCGGGCTCATCGAGGATGCTCGCGCGCGTCGTCGCCGGGCGCAAGCTCGCCTCGCAGTGGTGGCGGGGGCATGCATGAGTGTCCTCGCGGGACCGTGAGCGGCCAGGGACGGCCGCGACCGAGCGGCAGGGACGCGCATAGCGTGTCCCGCGAGGACACTCATGCATGCCCCCGCCACCACTGCTCCGCCTTTCTGACGACGTCAGTGCCCGCGTTCGATGTGATAGATGAGGTCGCCGCCGCTCGCGACCGACGAGGATTCGGTGACGAGGCGCCAACGGCTCGAGATCGTGTAACGAAGCCGCAGCGTGTTGACCGGCTCGAACAGTCCGACGCCGTAGCTGACGTAGAGACTCGGCGTCAAGTACTTGCCGATCACGAACGACGCCGAGCTCGTTTCCGCCGCCTGGCTTTGGATGCCGAACTCGTCGAACCCGAGCGTCTCGTTCAGCCGCTCCGAGACGAAATTGCCGCCGCGCAGCCCCAGCGCGACGGCCGCTTGGGTCAGTGCGGAGGATTCCGACGTCGACGCGCGCTCGAGCGGCCGACCGAGCAACAGATACGAAAGCTGTTCCTGCCGCGGCATCGACGGCTCGGAGAAGACGGAGAGCTCCGGCCGCGCGAGCGTGCCGCGCACGCGCGCGCCCACGAGAATGTCCTCGGCAGGCCGGCGCACCGCCTCGATGTCGATGCCCGGCCGCGAAAGCGCGCCGCCCGCGAACAGGAGCCGCCCGGTGCGCACCTCGAGCGTCTGTCCGTATGCCTCGTAAGTGCCGCTCTCGACGCGGACCTCGCCGCTGCCGGTCACCGGCTCCTGCGGCACCTCGACGACCTCGAGCGCGCCGGCAAGCCGCCCTTTCAGGCCGAAGCCGTCGAATTGCACGTCGTCTCCGAGCGTGAGCTCGACGCGCGCGTAGAACGGTCGGGTGAAAGCCGGTCCTCGCGTCTCCTCGGCGTCGACGATCACCTGATCCTCGGAGACGGTCACCGCGCCCTCGATCGCGCCGCGCGGAGTGAACCGCGCGCGCGGCATCGTGACGCGGCCGGTGAGCTGCAGCCGGTCCGGAAGGAGATCGAGACGCAGGTCCGGCGAGACCCAGACGCGGGCATCCGGCGTGTCGAACAGCTCGAAGTCTTCGCCGCGCACGTCGAGCCGACCGACGGTCAGCGAATCGCTGAGACGAAGCAGACCGTCTGCCGCGAGCATTCCGCCGCCGGACGACGCGGCGCCCACGACGCGGATATCGCCGCTGCCGTCGCCTTCGAGCTCGATTCGCACGTCCTCGAGCTCGAGCCCCGGAGCTCTCAAGCGCGCGCGGCCTTCGTCGAGCACGATGCGGCCTGCGATCACCGGCGCCGCGACCGTTCCCGATACGCCGATATCCATCGACGCCGTGCCCGCCGTCTGATCGACGCCGCGGATCAGATCCGAGACGAACGTGAGATCGCGCAGCAGCACGCGAACTCGCGCATCGATCGCGCTTGCCGACCACGCGTCGTCGACGGCGGTCGTGATCGTGCCCGAAACCTCGACTCCCCCTTGATCGCGATCGAGCGGCAGCGCGACGTCGACGCCGAGCCGCTCGCCGTCGAAGGAGAGATCGGCCCGGCCTGCGGCGAAGCGAAGCCCCGGCAATGCGGTCGCGCCGCGCGAGCCGCTTCGCCCCGGCGACGTCTCGAGCCTGAGCTCGCCGCGAAGCCGGGCGTCACGCGG
>PKRJ01000087.1 GCA_017577365.1 Gammaproteobacteria bacterium
CTTCACGGACGATCTGCGCATCATGGTGCTCGGCATCCATACCGAGGCGCGGCTCGACTACCCGAGCGTCTCGAACGTCTCCGTGAACGACCGCACCGAGGACATCGTCGCGTTCCGGCTCGACTACACGCCGGCGGAGGGGCCTCAGTACTTCCTGAAGGGCTACTACCACGACTGGGATACCGACTACTTCACGCCGCCGAACCCGTCCGACTATTGGGGCTACGACGATTACGGGCTGAACGCGGCCGTGCTGCTGCGTCCGCACGAGAAGTTCGAGTACCACGTCGGCTACGATTTCCAGAGCTACAAGGGCCAGGACGACGTGCTCCTGATCGCCGGGCTCCGCGAGGAAGTCCACGCCGTCCATGCGCAGATCCGGAGCACCGACTCGTTGTCGAGCCGCGCGCGCTTCGCGCTGGGCGTCCGCTACAACGAGACCGGCGGCAACGAGGCGACCGTATGGAACGGCTCGGCGATCTGGGAGTTCAGCGATCGGCTCTACGTGCAGGGCGTCGTCGGCACGTCGTTCATGCTGCCGAGCGCGGAGAACCTGTACCGCATTCACTGCCCGACCGGCCTGAACTGCCTGCACGGCAACCCGAACCTCGGCGCCGAGGAGTCGAAAGCGCTGAACGTGTCGATCGGCGGCCGGTTCTCGGCGGGTACCCAACAGCTCGGCTGGCAGCTCACCGCCTGGAATCGTCGCGTCGACAACCTGATCACGTCGGCGCCGATTCCGCCCGATTATCCTGAAGCGCTTCCGCCGGAGTTCACGCGGATCTTCGTGAACATTCCCGAGGAAGTGAAGGTCACGGGCGGCGAGTTCCTGCTGCGCGGACCGATCACGGACTCGCTGTCCTTCGATGTCAGCTACACGTACAGCAAGGAGATCGCGCGCGGCTCGACGCAGCAGATTCCGGACCGGCCGCGGAGGCAGTACAAGGGGTCGCTTGCCTACCGTCCCGCCGGACGCAACTTCGGCGTGAACGCGGCGTTCAAGCACATCGGCGAGAAGTACATCGACCTCGGCGCATTCGGGCGGCAAGAGTACGGCGACACGTACGTCGTCGACATCGGCGCGCACGTCTATCTCGACTCGGCGCAGCGTCAGCGGTTGAACTTCCGGCTCGAGAACGCGTTCGACGAGACGTACGCGACGGCCGTGAGCCAGGCGAACCTCGTCGGGACGGATCCGCCCGAGCCGTTCATGTTCCGTCGTCTCGGGCCGCCGCGGACGGTGCACGTGAATTACACGTATTCGTTCTGAGCCGGAAGCCTCGACCGTGCGAGTGATCCTGCTGCTCCATCGATATCTCGGTATCGCCGTCGGCCTGCTGATGACGCTCTGGTGCGTCTCCGGCTTCGTGATGATGTACCAGGAGTACCCGGCGCTCACCGAGGCCGATCGGATAGCGGGCCTCGAGCCGCTCGACTTCTCGGGATGCTGCGCGGAAGCGGCGCTCGAGGGGCCGGATGACGCGCCGCTCGGCGCGTTCCGAATCGAGATGTTGCTCGGCGACCCGGTGCTGCGCACGAGCGGCGGGCGTCGGGGCAGCTTCTCCGCCGCGCTCAATCTGCGCACGGGCGAGCCCGTCGACACGCTGACGCCGGAAGAGGTTCTCGAAGTCGCCGCGCGCCACGGGCGGGGCTTACGCATCGACGGCGAGCCGCGCCTGCTCGGTCTCGTCGAGATCGACCAGTGGACCGTGCAGACGGCGGCACGCAACCGGCCCGTCTATCACATTGCGTTCGACGATCCGCGCGGTCACGAGATCTACGTCTCCGGTTCGAGCGGAGAGGTGTTTCAGCAGACGAGCACGCGGACGCGGACGCTCGCGTGGCTCGGCGCGATTCCGCACTGGCTGTATCCGCTTCAGCTGCGGCAGAACGGCCCGCTGTGGACGCAGATCGTGATCTGGACGTCCGTGCTCGGCACGTTCCTCGCGGCCGTCGGGCTCTACGTCGGCATCGCGCGCTTCAAACGCCGCGGGCGCCACGGCCGTCCCGGCTCGCCATACTTCGGGTGGTGGTATTGGCATCACGTCAGCGGGCTCGTGTTCGGCGTGTTGACGCTGACGTGGGTCTTCAGCGGACTGATGACGATGAATCCGTGGGGGCTCTTGTCGGGCGGCGGAGAAGGCGGCCGCTATGCGGCGCGCCTGACGGGCGGCGGCACGCTCGGCGAGCTGCGCGAGCTGATCGCCGCGTTGTCGTCGGATGCGAGCCGCTTCGGCGATCTCAGGCAGATTCGCTCGGCGCCGTTCGACGGGCGGCTCTTCGTGCACGCGATTCGCGGAAACGGCGAACGGCTTCGGCTCGCCGCGAACGGCGACGAAGCGACGCTGACCGCGGCCGATGTCGAGGCGGCGATCGCTGCCCTCGGCGTTCCGGTCCGGGAGCTGGTCCTGCTCGAGCGCGAGGACGCGTACTATTACGGGCGCAAGCGCACGGTCGAGCTGCCGGTCTATCGCGCTGTCCTGGATGACGCGGACGAAACGCGGCTTTACGTCGCGCCCGAGTCGGGCAGCGTTCGCCCGGTCGGCTCGACCGGTCGTTGGTCGCGGTGGATCCGCACGGGGCTCCACGGTCTCGACTTTCCGGTCCTGCGCTGGCGCCCGTTGTGGGATATCGTCGTCATGCTGCTCCTGGCCGGCGTCACCGTCGTATGCGCGACCGGCACGTGGATGGCCGCGAAACGCGTGGTGTTCGACGCGCGGCGGTGGCGGCGCGCGATCGCGCGGCGGTGGCGACGATCCGCGGAGCGACGTGTCGCGGCGGCTGCAAGCGGCCGCTCGCCCGCGATGCCCGATCTGTGACGTCGCTCTGCCCGGGCGCAATCTCACTTTAATTACTCTTCCGCACGTCGCATTAAGTCCACTGCCGCGCCACATCCGGTCACTAATCGGCTAAAGTGGCGAACGCGAGGCGGAGCGGCCGTCAGTCGCGAAGAACAATACGAGCTGAGGAGCTGCTTCTCCCCGCGCGCGCCGGTGGAGCACGGGCGAAGCTCTCCGCGAGAAACACGCATGATCGAAGCTTTAGCCCGCGCGACGCACGCGCAGACCTCTTCCCTTGTGCGCTCTGCATCGGCCCGTTGCTGCCGTTTCAAGGCCGCATGGCTGGTTCTCGTCGCTTGCGGTCTCGCCGCATGCGGCGGAGGCAGTGGCGGCGGAGGCGGCAGCTCGACCCCGCCGCCTCCGCCTCCGGCGAACAGGGCCCCCGTTGCGGACGCCGGCATCGATGTCATCGCCGTCGTCGGCGAAACGGTCGTGCTCGACGGCGCAGGCTCGAGCGATCCGGACGGCGATGCCCTGACGTACTCGTGGACGCTCGTCGCGCGCCCCAACGGGAGCAACACCGCGCTCGACGGCGCGGATACGCCGACGCCGACCTTCGTGGTCGACGTCCCCGGGACGTACACGGTGGAGCTCATCGTGTCGGACGGTGCGGCGTCGAGCGCACCGGACACGGTGCGCGTGCTGACGGCGAACACGCCGCCCGCCGCGCATCAGATCCGCTACCACGGCGTGTTCGCGCCGGCGAGCCCGGATCGGGCCCGGGTGGTGCCCAGAACGCGCGCCGCCGTGGCCGGTGAGTGCGGCGAAGCCTCCGTCACCGATCGGCAACGGGCCCTGGCCCTGACGTGGGCGCAGCGCCTCAAGCGGGTATTCGCCATCGAGATCGAGACGTGCCGGCGCTGCGGCGGCCGCCTTCGTGTGATTGCCAGCATCGAGGCGCCCACAACGATCGAGCGGATTCTCGCGCACCTCAGCCGGGACGCAGAGCCGGTCGATCCGGCGTATCCGGGCCGTGCGCCGCCCCAGGGCGAGTTGTCGTTCTGACCGCTCTGCACTGCTGGCCCCCGCGCCGGAGACGGGCGGGTCTTGGCTTGCGGCCGGATGCGCGAGCATTTCTCGATGGAACGCGAAGATTCGCCCAACAAATCACGCCAGATCCAGGCGGCTCGGCGCTGACGTCGGGGCTCGGCGGACGGCCCCTCCAGGCTCGACGGCTCCACGTCAGCTCACATATGGGCCCTTATACGCATTATCCGCTCTTCGTGTTCGCGCTGCCGCGGTGACGGAAATCGTGTCAGACACCTTTTTCGTTCCGCAAAAGATGTCTGACACGACCGACGGTGTCGCGATCCCGGGTATCCGTGTTACAAAGCCTCGTCCGCCGTCGCTGCCGTTTCGACCGCTTTGCCGCGCGGCGGCATACGGAACCCGTGGCCGCGGAACAGGCGCTCACCGATCGTCTCGCGCCACTGCAAGAGGAACGGCATCTCGAGCTTCGGATCGCGGTACTCGTCCGGCAAGAGCACGGGGACGCCGCCGATGATCGGAAAGTAGCGTTCGCAGCTCGGGCACTCGAGCAGACCCTGCACGATCTCTTCGCCCGCGATGCGGAACACGGAGAGCGTCAACGGCGCGCTCTTGTCGTAGGGGCACGCGAGCTTGTTGTAGAGATCCTTCGTCATGTCATGAACCTCGCGACGTGTCGGGTCGAGCGCGCTGCGCGAGTCGCGTCCGCGTAGCGCCTCGCGGCCGCTTCCGGGTCCGCGGAGGCGAGGATCCCGCTGATCACTGCGATACCGTCGGCTCCGGCGGCGAGCACCTGCGGCGCGTTCTCGGGAGTGATGCCGCCCGAGGCGTAGATCGTGAGCGCGGGGTAGCGCTCGCGCGCCGTCGTGAGCGTCGACAGCTCGACGAGCTCGCACGCATCCGCGGATCGGGACGGGAACATCGAGCAGAACGAAACGTAGTCGGCACCCTCGCTTGCCGCCCAGTGGACGCGCTCGAGCTCGTTGCCGACGGTGACGCCGTACAGCACGGCTCGCCCCACGATCTCGCGGACCTCGTTCGGGGCGAGGAACGGCACGTCGTAGTGGATGCCGTCGGCCTCCGTCTTGCGGAGCAGGTCGAGCCGATCGTGAACGAGCACTGGAACGCCGCGCGGCCGTGCGAGCGCGACGGTGCGTCCGATGAACTCGATGGCGTCCTGCCCGTCGGCCCAGTGGTTCCAGACCTGGATGACGTCGACGCCGCCCGCAAGCGCCGCGTCGACCTTCGGCAGCACGCGCGCGGCGCCTGGCCGCGGATCGACGACGAGATAAAGGCTACGGTGCTTCATCGTTTCCCGCATCGCGATGCTCAGCGTTTGCCTTCCTCGACGGCGCGATAGAACGCACGCCAGTACGGATCGAAACCCGGATGCGTCAGCGGCGTCGCGCGACCGTTCCGCACGATCGAGCAGCCTTCGGCGCGTTCCGTCAGCTCGCCGACGTCGGTCGCCGGGATGCCTTCGGCCGCGAGCACGTCGATGACGGCTTCGGCACGGTCCGACGCCACGGCGATCACGAGCGCGCCTGCGCCGACGATCTCGAACGGATCGAGGCCGAACGTCCGCGCGATCGCCGCCGCGGCATCGCTCGTCGGAATCCGCTCGGCGTTGACGCGCAGCCCGCAGCCCGACGCCGTCGCGAGCTCGACGAGCGCGGCGCGTACGCCGCCCTCGGTCGCGTCGTGCATCGCCGTCACGCCCTCGTCGCCGCGACCGACCCGAACGGCGGCGAGCGCCGCGGCGGCCGTGCTGCTCTGATAGAAGAGCGCCTGGCCGTATTCGAGCACGTCGTCGCCGCACGCCGCTGCGATCGTCTCGGGGAACGTCCGTGCGAGGATCGATACGGCCGCGATACCGCATTCGCGCGTGACGAGGACGCGGTCGCCGGGGCGCCCTCCGCGGCTCGTCAGGATGTCGTCGGTACGCGCGACGGTGACCATCATGCCGCCGCCGGCGATCGTCGAGCGCTGCCCTTCGAACCGGCCGGTATGGCCGCCGACGATCGCGCAGCCGAGCGCCTCGCAGAACGCGTGCACGTGCGACCAGTAGGCCGCGAAATCGGCTGCGGAAAGATCCGGAGGGAGGTTGAGGTCGAACAGCGCGTACATCGGCGGGCAGCCCGTCGTCGTGATGTCCGACGCGAGGAGATGCACCGTAAGCCACGCCGATTCCTCGAGCCCGAGCGCGGGGATCAAGGAGCACGGATCGGTCGTCATCGCGATCGAATAGCCGTTCGGCAGATCGATGACGGCCGTGTCGACGCCCGGCGCGGGACCGACGCGGACCTCGTCGCGCCGCGCGCCGCAGCGAGGATAGACGACGGCTTCGAGGAAGTCCGCCGAAACCTTTCCAGCGTCCGGAAACTCGACAATGCTCATCGTTCTCTGCGCACGTAGACGCCGAGGAAGTCGCCGAGCGGCACGCGCCACTCCTGCACCGGCCACCACTTCGGCAGCCCGGTGCAGGACCACGTGATCGTGTAGCGCTCGCCGCGAAGCGCTTCGGCGATGACTCGCTTCAGCGACCACAGCGAATAGAATCGCGCGGTCTTGTAGAACGGGTTCCGGCCGAGGAGCTGCTGCGCGCGGCGGCGGATCGTGCGCGGCGTGATCTTGTGGATCATGCCGAACAGGATCCCGTAGCGCCCGACACGTGCGGCTTCGCGGACGACCTGAACGGGATCCGGGTAGTACTCGAACGTAGTGACGAATGCGACCGCGTCGAAGGTGGCGTCACGATAGGGCATCAGCGCCGAGTCCGCGAGCACGAGATCACCGTCGAAACGCTCGAGCGCTTCGGCGATCATGAACGGCGAGATGTCGGTGCCGGTCGCGTCGATACCGATCTCGTGCCACCAGCGCGTGAAGCGTGACGTGCCGCAGCCGTACTCGAGCAGCGTCCTGACGCGCGTATCCGCGCTGATCAGCCGGCCGAGCACGCGCTTCTGCCAGATCTCCGCGTGCTTGTAGGGGCCCTCGTACCACTGCTCGTACGTGCTCGCGAGGTCCTTCTGGAAGAACCATTCCTCGCGGTCCTGCCAGCGATCCGCCTTGACGAGATCGAAGCTCATGCGCGGCTCTTCTCCAGCGTGAAGAAGATCCGGAACAGTAACGGGAGAAGGGGATCGCGAGTGGAAGCCCGTTCCTACGCCGGTACTAACCGGATCAGGTTCAAGGGTTGGCTTGAAGCTCAGCCTCTCAGGTCGCGAACGACCACCCCTCGGCTCGAGCGGGAATGGTAGAACACTCGTCGATCGAGTGAAAGCCGACGGTGGGTCGTGACGCGGTTGCCGGCCCGTGCTTTGGGCCGCACCCGATCTCGTGCCTCGATCAGCCCGTGGCGCGGTGGAAGCGGGTGTATCGCTGACGAATCAGTTTGTATAGCAGGCGGATCAGTCTGTATCGAGCGCGAATCGGTCGATCGGGTCCGGATCGTTCGCCGTCATGCTGCGTCACTCGACGTCGGCTGCAGCACTGGGCTCGAGCGCTCGCGGGTTCCGACTCAGTCGAGCGCGGCGCGCAGGATCGCCGCGACTTCCTCTGAGACCACATCGCCTCGGCCGCCGACGCGGCCGAGCGCCTGATCGATCGGCGATCTGCCGAGCGCGTCGACGATATCAACGGCGGCGCCGCGGTCGATCAGGTACTGCACGACACGCGCGTGGCCGAACCGGATTGCGCCGTAGAGCGCGGTCTGACCTTCGCGGTCCGTCATCGTGCTCGGACGCGCGATTCGTGCTGTGCGGCTCGTGGTGTCGGTCACGCGCGCATGGATGTCCGCGCCCGCGTCGAGCAGGAGCTCGAGCGTCGCGATCACTCGGTCCTCGACGTCCTCCGTCCGGTCGCGGCCGGCCACGCCGATGCCTGCAGCAGCCATCAGCGGTGTCACGCCCATCACGTTCGGCAGATCGACGAGCGCGCCGTGCTCGAGGAGCATCCGCACGCTTTCGACGTCGGCGCCGATCGCGGCGCGGAGCAGCGGCGTCGCACCGGTCGTCAACAGGTCGTCGATGAAGCGGCCGCTGTTGCCGCCGCGCCCGGGCCGATGCATGTTGAGCTGCGTGTTCGGATCCACGCCCGCGTCGAGCAGCATGCGAATGATGTCGTGCGCGGTTGCCTTGCTGTTCGACGTGATGCGCCCTGCCGGCCCCCGCCGCGTGAACGACGCCATGTCGACCGCGATGTAGAGCGCGGTCCGGCCCCACCAGTCGGAGTAGTGGGGGTTCGCACCGCGCTCGAGCAGCAGCTTCGCGGTGTCGAACCTGAAGTTGTCGATCGCGATCATCAGCGGTGTCACGCCGTCCGGGCTCGGCCGGTCGATGTCCGCGCCCGCGTCGAGGATCGCTGCGACGCACTCGGTGCAGCCCGCGCGCGCCGCGTAAAGGAGGGCGGTCAGTCCGCCGGTCGGGCGGTACTGACCGCGGGGCTCCGAGGTGACCTGGGTCGGCCAGTCGTTCGCGAACGCGCGCACCTCGACGTCCGCACCGTGCTCGACGAGGCGTTTCACGATCTCCGCGGACGAGCTGTCCGCCGCCCACATCAGCGCGGTCTGTCCGCGCCAATGCTCGCGCGCGTTCACGTTGGCACCGTGCCGGATCAGCGCATCGGCCACGGCCGTCGCGCCCGCGCGTGCCGCGAGCATCAACGCCGTCTGGCCGTCGGCGTTCGGCGACTCGACGTCGGCACCGGCCGCGAGCAGCCGCTCGACGAGCTCGACGTGGCCGGTTTTCACGGCCTCGGACAACGGGCTCGACCCGTAGAGGTTAACGACGTCCGGTTTTGCGCCCGCTTCGAGCAACGCGTCGACGAGCCCTACGTCGAGCCGATAGACGGCCCAGTGAAGCGGCGTCGTGCCGTCGCCTTGCGCCGCGTTCACGTCCGCAGCGGCTTCGATCCTCGCAAGCGCCGCGTTCGACTCGCCCGCCTGGATCAGATCCGCAAGCCCGCGGTCGGCCGCGCCTGCCGGCGCCGCGAGCAGAGCGGCGCACGCGAGCGCGGCGAGCGGTGCCGCGGTCAGACGATGTCGTGCGAGATCGTGTTGTGGTGCGCCCATAGGCTCTTGTGGACGTCGTAGAGGAATTTCAGGGGATCCGCGAAGGTGCGCGGCAGGTCGGCGAGCACGCCGGCCTCGAGCATGTCGTCGGCGCTGTAGCCTTGCCTCAAAAGCTCGGTCGTCCGCTCGAAGAGCGTCTGCATGAGCCGATGCTCGGCTTCGATATCCGCCTTCCGGGCCGGCGGCCCGTAGCCCGGCACGATGACGGTCTCGTCGTCGACGAGCCCGAGCAGCAGCGCGAGCGCATCGACGCGGCCGCCGAGCCAGCCGCCGCCGAACCAGTCGATCTCGGGATCGCGCGCGGGCGACAGCGCGTCGCCGACTGCGATCACGTTGGAATCGCGGAAGTAGACATAGATGTCGCCGTCCGTATGTGCCTCGAGCAGATAGCCGTACTCGATGCGCTCGCCGTCGACGAGCCGCTCGCCGCGGTCGTGAAAGGTTTCGGTCGGCACGGCGTCGGCCGGCATCGGGGGCTCGTAGCGGTCTTCGTGCGGGACGTAGTAGCCGACCGCGAGCCGGTGTCGCGTCTTCGCGTGCGCGACGAGCGTTGCGCCTGCTCGCCCGAACGCGCCGTTCGAGCCCGTCTGATGCGGATGCCAGTGCGTATTGAACACGAGCCGACTATGTGAACTGTATCGGACGGGATGAGAGACAAGTCCAGAATCGCGACTTGTCCGTTCTTTGCGTTTTCCTCTCCTATGTACGTACCAAGCCAGTCCGCCAGTGTCAGCTGTGTAGCAGGATCCACGACGGCTCGAAGTCGGCGCTCTGCGAGCAAGGAGCGTATGCGCAACGTAAGAAATGCAACGAAGTTCCCCACGTTTGCATTCGAGGTCCCGTCGGCGGAGAGGTCGTCTACGAAGTCCGCTAGTTGCCCCACGTCGAACGGCTTTGGCGCATCTTCACTAGCGTGCGATTCCAGGGGAACATTTGGTAACGTCTCCAAGGCTGCATCTATCAGCCCGATCAGCGGCTCAAAATCAAGAATCGTGAAATCATCATAATAAGCCCTGCCCTCGCGGCCAGGGCGCACCCGCTGACTTCTCAGCGCCTCTGCGGCATCGGCGATCTCTCGAATTGCCTGCTGCTGATGCGCGTTGGGGGCGCGCTCAGCCATGCTCGCCATTACGTGCGCAAGGTTCTCGACAACTAACGCTGCATTCCTATTTCCAGGAAAACCTGTAAACGATGTCCCTGAACCATCGGCGAGAAAGGTGCTTAGTTTGCCGCGGTACAAACGAAGTTGACGAACGACAGTTGCTACCTGCGGCTCGCGAGAAACCGAGCCGGCTCTAAGCGCGCGCAGCGCTTGTGGTCTGCTCCCCCAGATTAGTCCCGGAATGAAGTAGAGTCTGCTCATCGGGGAGCAGACGAATGAAGAGGCGACGATTCACAGAAGAGCAAATCATCGGGGTGCTTAAGGAAGCGGAGGCCGGCGCGAAGACGAAGGATCTGTGCCGGAAATACGGCATCTCTGATGCGACCTTCTACAACTGGAAGGCGAAGTACGGGGGGATGACGGTGTCCGACGTCCGGCGGCTGCGGGAGCTCGAGCAAGAGAACGCGAGGCTGAAGAAGCTGCTGGCGGAAGCGGAGCTGGACAAGGCGGCGCTGAAGGATCTTCTGAACCGAAAATGGTAGGCCCGCAGGCGAAACGCCAGGCGGTCGACGTGCTCATGGCGGAGCACGGCTTTAGGGTCACGCGCGCTTGCGGGCTTGTTGGCATTTCACGATCGCTGTACCGGTACCGTAGTCGTCGAGCGCCGTGCGAGGCGCTGCGGGAGCGCATCATCGAGCTTGCTGCAGAGAAGCGCCGCTACGGCTATCGGCGGATTCATGTGCTGCTTCGGCGTGAGGGCTGGGAGATCAACTGGAAGAAGACGTATCGGCTGTATCGGGAGGCGGGCCTGGCTGTGCGACGCCGGAAGCGCAAGAGGGTTGGGCCGTTCGAGCGCCGACCCTTGCCGAAGCCGACGACCACGAACGAAAGCTGGTCGATGGACTTTGTCTCGGACTGGTTAGCCGATGGGCGTCGGCTGCGCTGCCTGACGA
>PKRJ01000008.1 GCA_017577365.1 Gammaproteobacteria bacterium
AACAAAGGAGGGAAACGGAATAGGGAGCCCTTTTGTTGGGTCGGGAAATTGTAATAGGAACCGGGCCAAGTCATCGCCCTCGACACGAGCGGCCGGCCGCGCCCGTTTCAGGACACGATGCAGCGTTTCGGCCGAAAGCGGGACGTCGAGTCGCTCGCCGAGATCGTGCCGCTGTCGTTGTTCGCTTTCGATTGCTTGCACGCTGACGGCGAGGATCTGATCGACGCGCCGACCGAAGCGCGGGTCGAGCGGCTTCATGCGCTCGCGCCGGCCGACGCGATCGTGCCGCGCGTCGTCACCGCGAGCGCCGAGGCCGGGCGACGTTTCTCACCGAGGCGCTCGACGCGGGGCACGAGGGCGTGATGGCGAAGGCGCTCGACGCGCCGTACGAGGCCGGCAGGCGTGGGTCGGCGTGGCTCAAGATCAAGGTCGCGCACTCGCTCGATCTCGTCGTGCTCGCGGCCGAATGGGGCAGCGGTCGGCGGCGGGGTTGGCTCAGCAATCTGCATCTCGGCGCGCGCGATCCGACGGGCGGTTTCGTGATGCTCGGCAAGACTTTCAAAGGCCTCACGGACGAGATGCTCGCGTGGCAGACTGAGCGGCTCGAGGCGCTCGCGATCGCGAGGGAAGGGCATGTCGTGCACGTGCGTCCGGAGCTCGTCGTCGAGATCGCGTTCAACGAGCTGCAGACGAGTCGGCGCTATCCCGGAGGCCTCGCGCTGCGTTTCGCGCGCGTGCTGCGGTATCGGCCCGACAAACGGGCCGAGGAGGCGGATACGATCGACACGGTGAGGGCGATCGCCGCAACGACGAGTCGAAGCTCGTCGTCGGCGCGTATGCCCTCGGCGTGAGCGAAAGCCGTGCTTGCATGATGTCGTGCGCAACGATGAAATAGTCGATACGAAGCGTTTCATGCCGACGCACGACTCGAGGATCCAACCGAATGCGAATACGCGAGGAGCGAGAGGAAGACCGAGATGCCGTGCGCGAGATCGTCTCGAAGGAGTTCGATACCGGCGCCGAGGCCGCGCTGATCGACGATCTCCGCAACGCCGCCGAGCCCATCGTGTCGCTGGTCGCCGAGGACGACGGCGTCGTGATCGGCCACGTGATGTTCTCATCCGTGAAGCTTCTAGAGCATCCGGACGCGAAGCTGATGGGGCTCGCGCCTCTCGCGGTCGACTACGAGCATCAAGGACGGGGAGTGGGCTCCGCGCTCGTGCGTGAAGGCCTCGAGCGGTGCCGCGGGCTCGGCGTCCTCGCCGTGGTCGCGCTCGGCCATCGGGATTACTACCGACGCTTCGGTTTCGAGCCGGCCTCACGGCTCGGATTGCGCTGCGAGTACGACGTTCCGGACGACGCGTTTCTCGCGCTCGAGCTCGAGGAAGGCGCGCTCGCCGGAAAGTCGGGAACCGTCAGATACCACTCGGCCTTCGGGCGGCTCTAGGGGCTTTCGAAACGACCGCCGACGATCGTTCTTCGACGGCTCCGACGCGGCCCCCGCGAGCCGGACATCGCGAACGAGTCTTCGACGAGGAGAACGACGATGGCGATTTCTATCCACCCTGCTGTAGACCAAGGCATTCGGCCGGGACGGGCCGATTTCTCGGGCGGGACGCTCAGGTGTCATTGCAGCGATCGTCCGGTCGAGGTCAAGGTCTCGGCCCCGTTCGCGCACAATCACGTCTGCGGCTGCACGAAATGCTGGAAGCCCGAGGGCGCATTGTTCTCGATGGTCGCGGTCGTGCCGCGCGACAAGCTCGAGGTCGTTGCGAACGGCGACAAGCTCGCGGCCGTCGATCCGAGCGCCGTGATCAAGCGCTACGCCTGCCGCGACTGCGGCGTGCACATGTACGGTCGCATCGACGACGAAAGCCACCCGTTCTACGGCCTCGACTTCGTCCATCCCGAGCTTTCGACCGATGACGGCTGGGCACCGCCGACGTTCGCAGCGTACGTCTCGTCGATCATCGAGTCGGGCTTCGATCCGAGTCGCATGGACGAGGTACGGAATCGCCTACGCGAGCTCGGCTTGCCGCCGTACGACGTGCTCTCGCCCGAGCTGATGGATCTCATCTCGACCCACAAGGCGCGTCAGATGGCCGCGGCGCGGACTTCGACTCGCTCGGCGAGCGCCGCAAGCGAATCGGCCGGGCGGCCGGCCGCGGCGCGACCGGCCTCGAGCGCGTCGAGCGGCATGTCGGCACCGGGCGCGGGAGGCGCGAGCAGGATGGCCGCGAGCGCGGATCGCGGCGGCCATCGCCGACACGACAACGGCGGCGGAGTGCGGGGGTTCTTCAGCGAGCTGCTGCGGCGCCTGAGGTCGTAGTAGCGAAGTTGGTGGTGATGGGTGGAATCGAACCACCGACCTGCGGGTTATGAATCCGCCGCTCTAACCGACTGAGCTACATCACCACCGGAGGGCTGCCGCTATGCGTGCGGCTCGGCCCAACGCGGCTTCGCGCCGCGTCCAGCCCCTTCTCGGGGCCATCCCACGGGGGCCGGGCTGCGCATTTTAGCCCATCCCGTTTCGCGTCAGCCAGCGCGCCGCGCGCGGAGCCCGGCTACTCGATCGAGACGACGTTCGCGTGGCGCAGGTCGTGGCGCCACTCGCCGTTCTCCTTGCGAAACACGTCGGTGAATCGCCGGGTGATGCGCTTGCCCGCGTCCGGCATGCCTTCGCCCGGCACGACGATCTCCTCGCCCATGATCACGACGAGGTCGTCGCCATGCGCGCCGGCATACTCGATCCGCTGCTCGACGTGCGCGTAGACGATCTCGCCGGACGCGAATAGCTCGAGCAGCTCGCGTCCCGTGACGACGCGGTTCGACGGCGTGTTCGCGACGAACGTGCTCGAGTAGCGCTCGGTTTCCGCGCTCATTCGGCCGCTCGTCATCGCCTCGATTCCGGCGCGGCGCAGCGCGAGCACCTCCTGCACGGCGGGATCGTCTGCCCACGGCGGCGTTTCGGATTGAGCGTGCGCGGTCGCGAGCGACGCGGCCGCGGCGACGGCGGGTCCGAGCATGGCGAGACCGCGGGCGCGGCTGCCCCTGGGGACGTCGGAAGTCGTCATCGTCAGCTCCGTTGCGGGCGCCGCTCGCAAGCGTACCACGGCGTTCGGGCTCGGGCTCCGGGGTATCGAGCCGGTCGAGGAAGTGCCCGGCCGCGGGCTTGCGCCGGCGATCGGGGCGCCCGCGGCCCGCTGCGCGTTCGCGTATACTCGCGCCCCGTGACTTCACCCTCCGCCACATCGCGTCGCGCGCGGAGCGCAAGTGCCGCGCTCATCGATATCAGCCGCACGCTCGCGAAGCGCGTGGATTCGCTGCGTTTCGGGCCGCCGGTCGCGTGCACGTACAACCCGCTCGCGTACGCGTGGGAGCCGCACGCGCGCTACCTCGAGCGCTACGGCGCAACCGCGCCGCGCGAGGTCCTGCTCGTCGGCATGAATCCGGGGCCGTTCGGCATGGTGCAGACCGGCGTGCCGTTCGGCGATGTGACGATGGTGCGCGATTGGCTCGGCATCACGGGGCGCGTCGAGTCGCCCAAGCACGTGCATCCGAAGCGTCCGGTGCAAGGTTTCGACTGCCCGCGCTCGGAGGTCAGCGGCTCGCGCATCTGGGGCTGGGCGCGCGATCGCTTCGGCACGCCGGAACGCTTCTTTCGGCGTTTCTTCGTCTGGAACTATTGCCCGCTCGCGTTCGTCGAGCCGAGCGGCCGTAACCGGCCGCCGGACAAGCTGCCGGCGGGCGAGCAGAAGGTGCTTTTCGAGATCTGCGACGACGCGCTGCGCGGCATCGTCGCGGCGCTGTCTCCGTCGATCGTGATCGGCGTGGGCGGGTTCGCGGAGAAGCGGGCGAGAGCGGCGCTCGACGGGGACTATCGCATCGGCTGCATCCTGCACCCGAGCCCGGCGAATCCGGCCGCTAACCGCGGCTGGGCCGAGGCGATCGAGCGGCAGCTCGCGGACCTCGGCGTCGAGCTGCCGGCCGGCTGAGCGCGAAGCGCCGTCAGCGGACGATCGGCTCGCGGCGCTCGCGCCGCGCGGGAGGCACGGGCGTTTCGGAGATCGTCGGCTCGCGTCGTCCCCGCGGCTCCGCGGCTTGCGCGGCGCCGGTCTCGCCGCCTGCTCGCGCCGCGCGCCCTTGCGCGAGCAGCGCGTTCAGCCGATCGAGCTTCGCGTTCATCTCGACGAGCTCCTCGTGCGTCTTCTTCGCGGATTGGCGAATGCCTTCGATCATGAAGGGCACGAGGAACACGAGCACGAGCCACACGAGCCCGATGAAGCCGAGCGCCAGCATGACGATCGGCGGCAGATTCTGCAGCGCGTCCATCGCTCGTTACCTGTTACACGTTGAACCGGAAGTGGATCACGTCGCCTTCCTGCACGACGTACGACTTGCCCTCGAGCCTGAGCTCGCCCGCCTCGCGTGCGCCTTGCTCGCCGCGCCGCGCGATGAAGCTGTCGTACGAGATGACCTCTGCGCGGATGAAGCCTTTCTGAAAATCGGTATGGATCACGCCGGCCGCGTCGTAGGCCGTCGCGTCCTGCTTGACCGTCCACGCACGGACCTCTTTCGGCCCCGCCGTGTAGAACGTCTTGAGGCCCAGCAAACGATACGCCGTGCGGATGAGGCGATTGAGGCCCGGCTCCTCGAGCCCGAGCTCCTTCAGGAACTCGGCGCGTTCGTTCTCGGGGAGCTGTGCGATCTCGGCCTCGATCGCCGCCGAGATCGCGACGACCTCCGCGCCTTGCGCGGCGGCGTGCTCGCGGACTCGCGCGAGCAGGGGATCGTCGTCGCCGGCGCCCTCCGCGACGTTCGCGACGTACATCACCGGTTTCGCCGTGATGAGATGCAGGTCGCGCAGCACCTCGCGGTCGTGCTCGTCGAGCTCGAGGCTGCGGACCGGCTTGCCGGCCTCGAGCGCGTCGAGGAAACGCTTCAGCGCGTCGCGGCGCGCGACCGCGGCCTTCTCGTTCGTCTTCGCCGCGCGCTCGGCGCGCGCGTACGCTTTCTGCACCGTCTCGAGGTCGGCGAGCATCAGCTCGGTCTCGATGACCTCGATGTCGTCGATCGGATCGACTCTTCCTGCGACGTGCGTCACGTCGCCGTCCTCGAAGCAGCGCACGACGTGCGCGATCGCGTCCGTCTCGCGGATATGCGCGAGGAACTGATTGCCGAGGCCTTCGCCCTTCGACGCGCCCTTGACCAGGCCCGCGATGTCGACGAACTCGACGACGGTCGGCACGATGCGTTGAGGCTTCACGATCTCGGCGAGCGCGTCGAGCTTCGGGTCGGGCACCGGCACGACGCCGACGTTCGGGTCGATCGTGCAGAACGGATAGTTCTCCGCCGGAATCCCGGCGGCGGTCAGCGCGTTGAACAGCGTCGACTTGCCGACGTTGGGCAACCCGACGATTCCGCATTTGATACCCATCGAAAGTCTCGGTCCTCGAACGGACGCCGCGGCGCCGATGCGCCGACGGCGCTCATGCCTTCACGGGTTTTCGCGTGTGCAGGCGGTTCGTCGCCCGCTCCGCGCCTTCCTCGATGAAGACCGGCAAGAGCTCGATCGCCTCGCCGATCGTCTCGAGAATCAATTTCTCGTCTTCGGGCGGTGCGCGGTCGAGGACGTGACCGATGACCTCGTCGCGCTTGCCCGGCCCGGGATGCCCGACGCCGATGCGCAGCCGCCAGAACCCGGGGCCCACGTGCTCGATGATGTTGCGGATGCCGTTGTGGCCCGCGTGGCCGCCGTCGAATTTCAGCTTCGCCCGCCCCGGCGGCAGATCGATCTCGTCGTACACGACGAGCACGTGCTCCGGCGCGAGCTTGTAGTACTGGATCGCGGCCGCGACCGATTGGCCGCTCAGGTTCATATAGGTCTGCGGCTTCAGCAGCCGAATGCGGTGCCCCGCGATCGAGATCTCCGTCGTCTCGCCCTTGAGCTTTTTGTCCTGGGAGAAGGAGGCGTCGTGGAGGCGCGCGAGCCGGTCCGCGAACCAGAAGCCCGCGTTGTGCCGCGTCAGCGCGTACTTCGGCCCGGGATTGCCGAGCCCGACGATCAGATCGAGTCGTTGCCGCATCACGCTATTCCACAGCCGCGCGGCGACCCCTGCAACCGAGAGGCCGGCGAGGATGCGCCTTTCGACCGGTGATGGACCGCGGATTCCCGGGCCGGGAACGGCTTCGTTGGACAGGGATCCCATGGCCGCGCGCGGCCGAAAGCCCGGCCGCGCGCGCCGGGAAGCGAATCAGCTTTGAGCGGTCTCGCCGCCGGCTTCGCCTTCCGCCTCGGCTTCCTCGACTCGCGGCGGCGAAATCGTGACGACCGGGAGATCCTGGTGGTGCTCCAGCGCGACCAGATGGACACCCTCCGGCAGCTTCAGATCCGACAGGTGGAGGATCTGGTTCAGCTCGAGATTCGAGACGTCGACCTCGATGTACTCCGGGAGGTAGCGCGGCAAGCAGCTCACCTCGACGTCGGTCGCGAGATGCTCGATGACGCCGCCTTGCTCCTTGACGCCCTTCGCGACATCCTCGCCGACGAAGTGCAGCGGGACGTTCAGCGTGATCGGCTGGTCCTCGACGATCCGCTGGAAATCGAGATGCACGACCTGCGGCTTGGCCGGGTGGCGCTGCACTTCCTTGACGACGACCGACTGCTTCTCCGAGCCGATCCTGAGCGTCAGGATGCTCGTATAGAACCCCGGATGACCCATCTCGCGGATCAGCACGTTGTGATCGATCGCGATGGCCTGCGGATCCTTACCGCCGCCGTAGATCACGGCCGGCACTTTCCCTTCGCGGCGCAGCCTCCGGTTGCGCGAGCGCCCGAGGCCTTCGCGCGCCTCAGCTTGAAGTTCGAATGTCGTGGTCACGGGAGATCACCTCTCGAGGAAGCCGCGCATCATAGCACAGCTCGAAAACGGGTCGGACCCCCGGGTCCCGGGCCCTCCGTTCCGCCCTAGTCGACGTAGAGCGAGCTGACGGACTCGCCGCCGGTGATCCGGCGGATCGTCTCGGCGAGGAGCTCGGCGACGCTGAGCTGCCGGATCTTCGGGCACGCCCGCGCGTCCTTGCGGAGCGGGATCGTGTCGGTGACAACGAGCTCGTCGAGCTCCGATTCCTCGATCCGGCTGACGGCGGAGCCCGACAGGACCGGATGCGTGACGTATGCGACCACGCGGACGGCGCCACGCTCCTTCAGCACCCTGGCGGCCTGACAGAGCGTGCCGGCCGTATCGACCATGTCGTCGACGAGGACGCAAACCTTGCCCTCGACCTCGCCGATGACGTTCATGACCTCGGCCATGTTCGGCTGCGGGCGCCGCTTGTCGATGATCGCGAGGTCCGCGTCGTCGAGCCGCTTCGCGAGCGCCCGGGCGCGCACGACGCCGCCGACGTCCGGCGAGACGACGACCATGTTCTCGTACTTCTGTTTCCACACGTCGCCGAGCAGCACCGGCGACGCGTAGACGTTGTCGACCGGGATGTCGAAGAAGCCCTGGATTTGATCCGCGTGGACGTCGACGGTCACGACCCGGTCGATGCCCGATACCGCGATCATGTCCGCGACGAGCTTCGCCGTGATCGCGACGCGGGCGGCGCGCGGCCGGCGATCCTGTCGGGAGTAGCCGAGATAGGGAATGACCGCCGTGATCCTGTGCGCCGACGCGCGCTGACACGCGTCGGCCATCACGAGCAGCTCCATCAGGTTGTCGTTGACCGGCGGGCACGTCGGCTGGACGAGGAAAACGTCGTTGCCGCGGACGTTTTCCATAATCTCGACGTTCACCTCGCCGTCGCTGAACCGGCCGACGGCGATCCGGCCCACCGGCAGCGCGAGGTGGTGCGCGATGTCTTTCGCGAGCTGCGGGTGAGCGTTTCCGGAGAAGATGGTCGTCGTTGCAGAGTCCACGAGCGGCCCTCCGACTGGCGCGGAGCTCTCTCCGAGCGGTGCCAAGATGGTCGATCTTCGGGCCATCACCCGCGGCCCCTCGAGTTGTTTCGGCAGGTCATTGATGTCGAGCGCTGAAATGCGTGGCTGGGGCGGCAGGATTCGAACCTGCGTATGACGGGATCAAAACCCGTTGCCTTACCGCTTGGCTACGCCCCAACGCCCGTCGATCGCTTCAAGCGCGGTATTGTGCGGGGCCGACGCGGTCGAGTTCAAGGAACGCGCAGACCAGTCATCGATGGTGACACGCACGTCGAGCGTTTCGTGCGTCATCCGTATGCGTCGCGGGATGAGCACGCCGTCGATCAGCTGGTACTGCTCGTAGTCCACGCGCCAAAGCCGCTGGTCGAGCCGCTCGAGCACGTTAGCGCGGCCCAAGCGGGTCTCTGCCGGATAGCGCGGGTCCGGCAGCCCGAGCAGCCACGCGTCGAGGCTTTCGACCGGCATCCACCAGCCGAGGAGCGCCGAGAGGTCCGTCTCCGGGTCCGAGAGCACCCGCCGCTCGCCGCGGGCGGTCACGGTCATCCCTTCCGGCGAACGGGTGACCTCGAGCACGCCTCCGCCGAGCGGGCCGCGCACGAGCAGCGTCGAGACCTCGGCGTCGTGGAGCCAGCTGAAGCGGCCCGGGGCGGCCCGCTCCCCGGTGTCGACCGCGAGCCGGCCCTGCATTCGCCACGACGAGACGGCGGCGAGGCGCTCGCGGCGCTCGTCGAACCCGAGCCCGTCGTGCTCGAGCGTGAGCCGCGGCTCGCACGCGGCCACGAGCAGCGCCGCGGCGATCAGCATCGCGCGCATCATCGCCGTAGACGCCGGTCGACCTCGTGCAGGTGGCGGCTGTCCGGATTCTTCTCGAGCGCCGCGTCGAGCAGCTCGAGCGCCTTCTCTCGTTGGCCGAGCGCCCAGTGCACGTCGACGAGGTGAGCGGCGATCTCGGGGTCGGGCTCGAGGCGATACGCGCGGTCGAGATAGTCGAACGCGGACTCGTAGTCGCCGAGCTTGAACAGCACCCAGCCCATGCTGTCGATGATCGCCGCGTTGTCGGGATCCATCGCGAGCGCCTTCTGAATGTATTCACGCGCCTCGGCATGGCGGTCGAACTGATCCGTGAGCAGGTAGCCGAGCGCGTTCAAGAACACCGGATTGTCCGGGTGCTCGGCGACGAGCGCTTCGAGCACGCGAACGGAGCGGCGCATCTCGCCTTTCTCTTGGAGCAACAGCGCTTGCGAGTAGCGGAGCGAGAGATTGCCGGGATGGCGTTTCAACCCTTCGTTGAGCAACCGCTCCGCCTCGTCGAGATCGCCGCGGCTCGACGCCTGGTTCGACATCAAGACGTAGAGCTGCGCTTGCGCGTCGTGCAGCGCCGGGTCGTCCGGGTTCTCCGCGAGCGCCTCGTCGAAGAGCCGCATCGCCTCGGACGCCCGTTCCATCTGCACGAGCAGCTGGCCGCGCGCGATCAGCATGTCCGAGCGGAAGCGCGGGTTCGCCTTGCCGAACTCCTCGAGATGGCGCAACGCGCCGTCCGGATCGTTCATCTGCCGCAGCAGGATGCCGGCGAGCCTGAGCTGCGATTCGACGGCGTGCGTGCCGTCGGTCACGCGCGCGTAGGAGCGGGTGGCCTTCAACGCCTCGTTCTGACTCTCGGCGATGCGCCCGAGGTAGTAGTACGCCTCGTCCCTGAAGCGGGGCTCGTAGCGGATCTGCTCGAACAGCTGCTCGGCTTCGGCGAGGTCCTCCTGCGCCATCGCGAGGAACGCGAGCGCGCGCGTCGCCTCCGGGAGCCCCGGGTGCTCGTCGAGGATCGCGGTCAGACGCTCGCGCGCCTCTTCCATTCGACCGGCCGAAAGCAGCAGCTCGGCGTGCTGCAGGTCGACTTCGAGATCGTCCGATTCCTCGGCGACGCGCGCGACGAGCGCGAGACTTTCGTCGGTGCGGCCCGCGACGAGCAGCGTGCGCGCGTAGAGGAGCTGCGCGTCGCGCCAGTCGGGGCGCCGATCGACGGCTTCGTGAGCGTTGTCGAGCGCGAGCTCGAAGTCGCCGGCGCGCAGCGCGAGCCGCGCGAGACCGTAGCGTGCCTCCGGAGACGTCGGGTACTCGGCGACGAGGCTTTGCATGACCGCGACGCCGGCCGCCGCGTCCGGCTCGGCGGCGAGCGCGTCGGCCACGAGGCCGATCGCTCCGGCGATCCCGCCGCGGCTCTCCGCCGCCCGGACGAAGGCCGTGAAATGACCCGTGGCATCGGCGATCCGGCCGAAGCGGACCTCGAAGATACCGGCGAACCAATGCCCGCGAGGATCCTGCGGCGCGAGCTCGAGCCATCGCCGCGCGGCCTCGAGCCCCAGGTCCTGCTGTCCCGAGTCGTAGGCGATGCGCGTCGCCCGCTCCGCGAGCGACGGGTCCTCCGCGAGACGCGCGGCGTCGAGGAAGTGCCGTGCGGCCTCCTCGAGGCGATCGGCGGCGAGCGCGATCTCACCTCGCAACGCGCTCGTGTCGACCTCGATGCGGCTACGTTGCGCTTCGACCGGCGTTCCCGCGCAGCCGGCGAGGCAGACGATGAGCGGAATGTGCCACGCGTTCTTCATCGGTCGGTCCATCTCCTCGGGCCGCTCGGGGCAGACGAATCCATGTCACTATAACTCAGGGGCGCAGGCCCCGCTGTCGGTCCCGCCGCACCGGGCGCATCGCCGAGCTTCGGCGAGGATCGCGGCATATCTTCCCTTGTTCTCGGTGAAGCGCTGCCCGACAATCGGCGCGCTTTCGAGCCCGCGGCGATGTCCAAGCCGCAGCCGCAGGGCTTCGCGGCGCGAGCCGCCGCTGTGAGACGATTTGCATCGTGAACGAATCGATTCGCCAGAAATTGACCGCGCTCGCGGAGCGCTACGAGGAGCTCTCGCGCCTGCTGAGCGATCCGCAGACGATCGCCGACAAGGATCGCTTTCGCGAGCTGTCGCGCGAGTATGCGCAGCTCGAGCCCGTGGCGCGGGACTTCGCCGCGTATCGCCGGCTCGAGGAGGAGCTGGCCGCGGCCGAGGAGCTCGCGCACGGCGACGACGCGGAGATGCGGGCGCTCGGCGAGGAGGAGGCGAAGGCGCTCAAGCGCAGGCTCGAGGAGTGCGAGCGCGAGCTCGCGTTGCACCTCGTGCCGAAGGATCCGGAGGACGACGCGAACCTGTTCCTCGAGATCCGCGCCGGGACCGGCGGCGACGAGGCGGCGCTTTTCGCCGGCGATCTCTTTCGGATGTACAGCCGATACGCCGAGGACAAGGGCTGGCGCATCGAGGTGCTGAGCGCGAGCGAAGGCGAGCACGGCGGATACAAGGAGATCATCAGCCGGGTCGTCGGCAAGGGCGCGTACTCGCGGCTCAAGTTCGAGTCCGGCGTGCATCGCGTGCAGCGCGTGCCGGCGACCGAGGCGCAGGGCCGGATCCACACGTCGGCCTGCACCGTCGCGGTGTTGCCGGAGCTCGAGGAGGTCGGCGACATCGAGATCAATCCGAACGATCTGCGCATCGACACGTTTCGCGCGTCGGGAGCGGGCGGTCAGCACGTCAACAAGACGGACTCCGCCGTGCGCATCACGCATTTGCCGACCGGCATCGTCGTCGAGTGCCAGGACGAGCGCTCGCAGCACAAGAACAAAGCGCGCGCGCTGTCGCTGCTCGCGGCGAAGCTGCGCGATGCCGAGATCCAGAAACGCGAGAGCGAAACCGCCGCGCGCCGCAGGAGCCTCGTCGGCACCGGCGACCGCTCGGAGCGCATTCGCACGTACAACTTCCCGCAGGGACGCGTCACCGACCACCGCATCAACCTGACGCTGCACAAGCTCGATCAGATTCTCGAGGGCGAGCTCGACGACGTGATCGAGCCGCTCATCAGCGAGTACCGCGCCGATCAGCTCCGCGCGCTCGGAGGAGGCAACGGATGATCGGGTGCGAGCCGGCGCGCGCCGATTCGCTCCGCTGCGGTGAGCTCGTGCGGCAAGCGGCGGCGCGCCTCGAGGCGATCAGCGATACGCCGAAGCTCGACGCGGAGCTTCTCGTCGCTCACGCGGCGGGGGCGACGCGAAGCGCCGTGATCGCGTTTCCCGAGCGCGCGCTCGACATGGATGCGGCGCGTCGCCTCGATGCGCTGATCGAGCGGCGTGCGGCGGGCGAGCCGTTGGCGTATCTCGTCGGCGAGAAGGAGTTCTATTCGCTCGCGCTCGCCGTGAGTCCGGCCGTGCTCGTGCCGCGGCCGGAGACCGAGCATCTCGTCGATGCCGCGCTTGCGCGGCTTGCGAACGTCGAGCGGCCGAGCGTGCTCGATCTCGGCACCGGTAGCGGCGCGCTCGCGCTCGCGATCAAGCACGAGCGCCGCGACGCGATCGTCGTCGGCGCGGATGCGAGCGCCGACGCGCTTACGATCGCGCGCGCGAACGGCGAGCGGCTCGGCCTCGAGGTCGAATGGCTCGAGTCCGACTGGTTCGCCGCGCTCGCCGGGCGCACGTTCGACTGCATCGTGTGCAACCCGCCGTATCTCGCGAGCGACGATCCGCATTTCGCGCGCCTCGGCTTCGAGCCGCGTGCGGCGCTCGACGGCGGACCGGACGGCCTCTACGCGATCCGCCGCGTGCTCGCCGATGCGCCTGCGCATCTCGACGCCGGCGGCGTGCTGATCCTCGAGCACGGCTACACGCAGCAGGACGCGATCATCGCGCTCGCTGCGCGCTGTGGGCTCGCTGTGCTCGACGCGGGACGCGATCTCGAAGGGCGTCCGCGCTACGTCGTGCTTGGCGCCGCGCGTCGGTGAGCCTTGCGGCGGCGTCGGGGCGAGCGGGCTTCCGACGCGATCGGTCTTCGCGGGACCGCCGTGAACACGTCCGTGTGGGCTGCGTGCGCGGCATCCCTGCCGCGCACGCTCCCGCGAAGACCGATCGCATCGAAAGCCCGCTCGCGCGCAAGCCCCGTCGATCGCTGCGGCCCTCGCCGGGAAGTCGTGCCCTCAACGCCAACGGACGCCGTTCGTCGTGAACGGCACAACGTATCCGGCGGGCTTGGCCTCATCGGCCTTTGCGGGAGCGTCCGCGGCAGGGATGCCGCGGACGCAGCGTACAGGGATGTATTCACAGCGGTCCCGCAAAGGCCGATGAGGCCAAAGCCCGCCAACCACCGCACGCTGACCGTTCGCGACGAACGGCGTCCCCACCGCACGCCGACCGTTCGCGAGGAACGGCGTCCACCGCCGCGCGCAGCGAGTCAGTGCAGGAGCTGCGCCGGTGTCTCGCCGCGCATGATCGCGGCGACGTCCTCGTCGTCGTAGCGGAAAGTGCGATTGCAGAACTCGCACGTGATCTCGACGCAGCCCGGGTCGCCGAGCAGGCTCTCGATCTCGTCCTCGCCGAGCAGGCGCACGATGCTCGCGAGATGGTCCGGCGTGCAGCGGCAGTCGTGCAGCACCGGACGCGCCTCGAAGAGGCGGATGTCGTAGCCGGTGAAGATGCGCGGCAGCAGCGCGTCCGCCGCGGTGCTCGCGAGCTCCTCGGTGGAGACCGTCTGCGCGAGCGTCGCCGCGGTTCGGAAATTCTCGTCATCGAAGGATACGCCGGGCAGCGCCTGCAGCATCAGGCCCCCGATGCGCCGCTCCGTGCTCTTCAGAACGAATCGCGTCGGCAGCTGCTCCGACTGCGTGAAATAGGCCTCGAGGCATTCGTCGATGTGCGGGCTGACGAGCGGCACGATGCCCTGGAAGAACCCGTTCGGGCCGTGCATGTCGACGTTCACCGCGAGCCGGCCGCCGCTGAACCACGGCTCGCCGAGCGCGCGCGCCTCGCATTGCGCCATGCCGCGCACGCGGAGATCTTCCGTGCACTGGATCAGCAGCAGCTTCAGCGGGCCTTCGCTTTGAAGCTGGATCGACACGCGGGGCCGAGCCTTGAGGCTGCTCGCGAGCAGCACCGTGGCCGCGACGCTCTCGCCGAGCAGACGCTTGAGGTCCGGCGGGTAGGTGTGCAGCGCGATGACCTGCTGCCAGGTCTCCTCGAGCCGCACGAGCGCGCCGCGAATTCCGCAGCCCTCGAGCAGAAAGCTCTGCACTTCGTTCACTGTCGATGCCTCTTGCCGAACACGCGGCGCGGCGCCGGACCGTGCCGCTCAGTCGCTCGAATCGAGCCGCGCGCGCAGCACCTCGTTGACCTGCTGAGGATTGGCCTTGCCGCGCGAGGCTTTCATGACCTGTCCGACGAGGAAGCCGAGCACCTGCGTCTTGCCGCTCTTGTATTGCTGGACTTGCTCGGGGAAGGCGTCGACGACGGTGTCGACGAGCGCCTCGATCGCCGCCCGGTCCGTGATCTGCACGAGCCCCCGGCTCTCGATGACCTCGGCGACCGTGCCGCCTTCGTTCCACAGCGCCTCGAAGACTTCCTTCGCGATCTTGCCGGAGATCGTGCCGTCCTCGATGCGGTCGAGAAGCGCGGCGAGCTGATCGGCGCCGACCTTCGACTCGCCGATCTCGAGCCCGCTCTTGTTCAGCGCGCCCATGAGCTCGCCGAGCACCCAGTTCGCGGCCGCCTTCGGCCGCGCCTTCGTCGCCTTGACGACGGCCTCGAAGTAATCGGCGAGCGGGCGCTGGCCGGTGAGAATCGACGCGTCGTACGCGGGCAGATCGTACTCGCGCATGAAACGCTCGCGCTTCGCGTCCGGAAGCTCGGGCAGCGTCGCGCGGATCTCCTCGATGAGCGCATCGTCGACGACGAGCGGCAGCAGATCCGGATCGGGGAAGTAGCGATAGTCGTTCGCCTCTTCCTTCGTGCGCATCGGCCGCGTCTCGTTGCGGTCCGGATCGTAGAGCCGCGTCTCCTGCACGATGCGGCCGCCGCTCTCGAGCACGTCGATCTGCCGCTCCGCCTCGACCTCGATCGCCTTCTCGACGAAGCGGAAGGAATTCAGGTTCTTGATCTCCGTCCGCGTGCCGAAAGCCTTCTCGCCGCGGCGCCGCACCGAGACGTTCGCGTCGCAGCGGAACGATCCTTCTTGCATGTTGCCGTCGGAGATCCCGAGATAGCGCACGAGCGTATGGATCTTCCGCATGTACGCCCCGGCCTCGGCCGGCGAGCGCATGTCCGGCTCGGAGACGATCTCGATCAGCGGCGTGCCGGCGCGATTCAGATCGATGCCGGTCAGGCCGTGGAAATCCTCGTGCAGCGACTTGCCGGCGTCTTCCTCGAGGTGAGCGCGGGTGATGCCGATCGTCTTCACCGTGCCGTCGTCGAGCACGATGTCGAGCTTGCCGCCGTAGACGATCGGCAGCTCGTATTGGCTGATCTGGTAGCCCTTCGGCAGATCCGGATAGAAGTAGTTCTTGCGCGCGAAGATCGAGCGGCGCGCGATCGTGCAGCCGGTCGCGAGGCCGAACTTGATCGCCATGACGACCGCCTCGCGGTTCAGCACCGGCAGCACGCCCGGATAGCCGAGGTCGACGAGGCTCGCCTGCGTGTTCGGCGGCGCGCCGTACTCTGTCGATGCGCCCGAGAAGATTTTGCTCCTCGTCGCGAGCTGCGTATGGATCTCGAGACCGATGACGATTTCCCAGTCCACGGCGGCCGTCCTCACTCGTAGCCCGGCGGCACGCGTCGATGCCAGTCGGTCGCCTTCTGGAAATAGTGCGCGGTCTTGAGCAGCCGCGACTCGGCGAGCGGCGGACCGATCAGCTGCAGCCCGACCGGAAGATTGTCCACGAAGCCGCATGGGATCGACATCGCCGGCAACCCGGCGAGGTTCGCGCCGATCGTGTAGATATCGTTCAGATACATTTGAATCGGATCGTTGGTCTTCTGGCCGAGCCCGAACGCCGGCGTCGGCGTCGTCGGGCCCGCGAGGAGATCGACTTCACGGAACGCTCGCGCGAAGTCCTCGCTGATCAGCTTGCGCACCCTCTGCGCCTTCAAGTAGTACGCGTCGTAGTAGCCCGCCGAGAGGACGTACGTGCCGATGAGAATCCGGCGCTTGACCTCCGCGCCGAAGCCTTCGGCGCGGTTGCGCTTGTAGAACGTCACGAGATCGAGCTGCTCGGCGCCCGGCGAGCGGTAGCCGTAGCGCACGCCGTCGAAGCGCGCGAGGTTCGACGACGCCTCCGCGGGTGCGACGACGTAGTAGGTCGGCACGGACAGGTGCAGATACTCGAGATCGAGCGTCACGAGATCGGCGCCGAGCTTCTCGATCTCGGCCAGCGCGGCCCGCACGGCCTCGGCGTACGCCGGATCGAGACCTTCGTCGAAGAAGTTCTTCGGCACGCCGATCTTGAGGCGTTCCCAAGGCGTTTCGATCTCGGCGGCGTACGGCGGGACGGGCTCGTCCAGCGACGTCGAATCCCGGGGGTCGAAGCCCGCCATCGCCTCGAGCACGAGCGCCGCGTCCTCGGCCGTCGCGGCGAACACGCCCGCCTGATCGAGGCTCGACGCGAACGCGACCATGCCGTAACGCGACACGCGTCCGTACGTCGGCTTGATGCCGGTCACGCCGGAGAGGGCGGCCGGCTGACGGATCGATCCGCCGGTATCGGTGCCGGTGGCGGCCGGCGCGAGCCGCGCCGCCACCGCGGCTGCCGAGCCGCCGGACGAGCCGCCGGGCACGCGCGTCGTGTCCCACGGATTCTTCACGGGCCCGTACCAGCTCGTCTCGTTCGACGAGCCCATGGCGAACTCGTCCATGTTGGTCTTGCCGAGCATCACCATGCCGGCGGCCTTCAACCGCTCGACCGCGGTCGCGTCGTATGGCGAGACGAAGTTGTCGAGCATCCGCGAGCCGCACGACGTCTTCACGCCTTCGGTGCAGAAGATGTCCTTGTGCGCGATCGGGATACCGGTCAGCGCCGACGCGTCGCCGCTCGCGAGCCGCCGGTCGGCGGCTTCGGCCGCCCGAAGGGCCTCGTCCTCCGTCACCGTGATGAAGGCGTTCAAGGCCGGGTCGTGTCGCGCGATCCGGTCGAGAAAGTGCCGCGTCAGCTCGACGGCGGAAATGCGCCGAGCGCGCAGGGCTTCTGCCAATTGTGCAATCGTCGAGTCGTGCATTCGTTCGGTTTCCGACGGGCCTTACGGGCGGACGGAGCTCACGGGGTCCGGGGAGAGGGGCCGACAGAACGGAGAGAGAAGGCAAGGCCCTCTCGCTCGGAGCCCGTCACTCGATGACTTTCGGGACCAGATATAGCCCTCGCTCGACGGCCGGCGCGTTCCGTTGGTAGAGCTCCCGCAGGTTGGTCTCGGTCACGACATCGTCGCGAAGCCGTTGCGGCCGATCGAGCGGGTGGGCCATCGGCTCGACGCCGTCGGTCGGCACGGCCGAGAGCTGGCTCACCATGTCGACGATGTCGGAGAGCTTCTTCGCGACGTCGCCGATCTCGTCGGCGTCGATCTCGAGCCGCGCGAGCTCGCAAAGCTTGTCGATATCCTGTTCAGCGAGAGACATCGAGTCATCCGAGTGACGAATATCTCATTAGACTATACACTTCGCTTGCCGATTGTCCCACCCGTTGCTAAAGTCGCCGCACGTTTTTCCCCCGCGGCTTGACGCTCGATGTTAAAGAGCTTTCTCGGGTATTTCTCGAACGACATGTCCATCGACCTCGGGACGGCGAATACGCTGATCTACGTCCGAGGCCGCGGGATCGTACTGAACGAGCCTTCCGTCGTCGCGATTCGTGAAGAGCCTGGGCGAGGCGGTAAGGTGCTCGAGGCCGTCGGCACCGAAGCGAAGAATATGCTCGGGCGCACGCCGGGGCACATCACCGCGATCCGGCCGTTGAAGGACGGCGTCATCGCCGACTTCAACGTCACCGAGAAGATGCTCCAGTACTTTATCAAGAAGGCGCACGGTTCGCGCTACTTCAGACCGAGCCCGCGTGTACTTATATGTGTCCCGTACGGCTCGACGCAGGTCGAGCGTCGGGCGATCCGCGAATCCGCCGAAGGTGCCGGTGCGCGGAAGGTCTATCTCGTCGAAGAGCCGATGGCGGCGGCGATGGGGGCCGGCATGCCGGTCCACGAGGCGCGCGGCTCGATGGTGCTCGATATCGGCGGCGGAACGTCCGAGGTCGCGGTGATCTCGCTGAACGGCATCGTCTATGCCGCGTCGGTCCGGATCGGCGGAGACCGCTTCGACGAGGCGATCACGAACTACGTGCGGCGGAACTACGGCATCCTGATCGGCGAGGCGACGGCCGAGCGCATCAAGCACGAGATCGGCTCGGCCTATCCCGGCCGGGAGGTCAAGGAGATCTCGGTCAAAGGCCGAAACCTCTCCGAAGGCGTCCCGCGTGCGTTCACGTTGAACAGCAACGAGATCCTGGAAGCGCTACAGGAGCCCTTGCAAGGGATCGTGGGAGCGGTCAAAGTCGCGCTCGAGCAGACGCCGCCGGAGCTCGGCGCCGACGTCGCGGAGCGCGGCATCGTGCTGACCGGCGGCGGGGCGCTTCTGACCGACATCGACAAGCTGCTCACCGAGGAGACCGGCTTGCCGGTGGTCGTGGCCGACGATCCGCTGACCTGCGTCGCGCGGGGCGGCGGGCGAATTCTGGAGCTGTTGGACGAGTACGGGCCGGGCGCGTTCGCAGTGGAGTGAGCGGCCGCCGAGGAGTGGGCTGAGCAGAAGCGGGCCTGGGCCCGGCAACGAACAAGGGACCCTCGGGGGGGAGCTGCATCGCGGCGGCAGCGAGAATGGGCGCTCCAGGCAAAGCATCGACGGGTATCGGACGCGGCGGCTCGCTCGGGGTCCGCTGCCTCCTGCTCTCGATCGTCGCGTGCACGGCGATGGTCGTCGATCGACGCACCCCCTACCTCGAACCGGTCCGCGACGCGCTTTCGCTCGTCGTCTATCCCGTGCAGCTCGCGGTCGATACCCCGTCTCGAGCGTGGCGCTGGGCTTCGGAATCCCTCGCCGAGCGCGCCGCGTTGCTCGAGGAAAACCGCCGTCTCAAGCGTGAGCTGCTCTACTCGAGCGCCCGACTCCAGCGGCTCGAAGCGCTCGAAGCCGAGAACGCGCGGCTGCGCGAGCTGCTCGATTCGACCGCCCAGATCACGGATCGCGTGCTCGTCGCCGAGATCCTCGCGGTCGACCTCGATCCGTATCGGCAGCGTTTCATGGTGAACCGCGGCTCGCTCGACGGCGCCTACGTCGGTCAGGCGTTGCTCGATGCCAACGGGATCGTCGGTCAGCTCGTCGACGTGTCGCCGATGACCGCCGAAGCCGTGCTGATCACCGATGCCGACCACGCCGTGCCGGTCGTCGTCAACCGCAACGGCCTGCGCACGATCGCGGTCGGGACGGGCGATGCCGGCCGTCTCCGTCTGCCGTATTTGACGAACAGCGCCGACATCGAGGTCGGCGACCTTCTGCTCTCGTCCGGCCTCGGCGGCGTCTTCCCGGCCGGCTATCCGGTGGGACGGGTCATCGAGGTGCGGCGCCGGCCGGGGCAATCGTTCGCCGACGTGATCGCCGAGCCCGCCGCGGCGCTCGACCGCGACCGCGAGGTGCTGCTCGTGTGGACGAACGACGACGTGACCGGGCTCGCCGACGCGCGACCCGCGGGCCGCCTGCGCGCTCGAGTCGCCGCGCCGCCGGCCGACGCGGCCGAGCCGGACGGCGACGGCGCGTCGCCCGATGCGCCGTCCGAGGTCGAGACCGACGCACGCGTCGCGGACGTCAGGAGCGAGCCGTGAGATTCGCGCCGATCCTGACGCTGCTCCTCGCCATCGTGCTCGCCGCGATGCCGCTGCCCGGTGCGGTCGCCCAGTTCAAGCCGGACTGGGTCGCGGTGACGATGATCTTCTGGGCGCTGGCTTCGCCGCCCGCTTTCGGGCTTGTGACGGCCCTCGTCGTCGGCCTCATGCTCGATGTGCTATCGGGTGCGTTGCTCGGACAGCACGGGTTCGGCCTGATGCTCATCGTCTATCTGTGTCGCAAGTTCCGGCCGCGGCTGCGCGCCTTCCCTGCGCTGCAGTCGACGCTCGTCGTGGCCGCGCTGCTCGCGTTGAACGAGTTCCTGCTGCTCTGGATCGACGGCGTATCGGGCCGGACCGTGCCGATCGGCGAGCGCTGGGGACCCGTCGCGAGCGGCACGCTGCTTTGGCTTCTCGTGTGGTCGACGTTCGATCACGGCAGCGAGCAAGCGCCGGCGAGGCTCTGAGTCGCGATGCCGAAGCGATCCCCGACACTCAAGGACCACTGGCGCGAGCAGCGGCTGTTCCTCTCGCGCGTCGCCGCTTCAGCCGTCGTCGTGCTGCTCCTGACCGCGGTGCTCGTCGGGCGTCTCGTTCAGCTTCAGGTCTTCGACTACCAGCGTTTCAGCGAGCTTTCGCAGGACAACCGGCTGCGCATCGAGCCGCTGCCGCCGACGCGCGGGCTGATCTACGACCGTAACGGCGTCGTGATCGCCGAGAACCTGCCGACGTGGCAGCTCGTCGCGATCCCGGAGCAGATCGCCGACCTCGACGCCGTGCTGCGCGACCTCGCCGCGCTCGGGCTCGTCGACGAGGGCGAGCACCAGACGCTCGTGGATCTGATCCGCTCGCATCGCGGCTTCGAGCGCGTGAAGCTGCGCAACCTGACGGAGGCCGAGGCGGCGCGCTTCGCCGTGCGCCGGCACCGATTCCCCGGCATCGACATTCAGGAAGGCCTCGTCCGCTACTACCCGTTCGGGCCCGCGAGCGCGCACGCGGTCGGCTACGTCGGCAGCATCAGCCAGTCCGATCTCGAGCGCATCGACCGGCGCAACTACGCGGGCACGTCGCATATCGGCAAGACGGGCATCGAACGGACCTACGAGGACGTGCTGCATGGCGAGGTCGGCTACCGCCAGCAGGTCGTCAATGCGCGCGGGCGCGTGCTGCTCGATCCGGCGGAAGAGGAAGGCGCGGTCGCGGGGCTCGAGACGAAGTGGCCCGTGCCGGGCCGCAACGTCGTGTTGTCGCTCGACATGCGTCTTCAGCTCGCGACGTACGAGGCACTGCTCGGCTCGCGCGGCGCGGCCGTCGCGATCGACCCGCGCAACGGCGACGTCCTGGCGCTCGTCAGCGTGCCGGCCTTCGATCCGAACAGGCTGGCCGCCGGGCTCTCGCGCTCGGACTTCGCCGCGCTTCAGGCCGACAACGACCGTCCGCTCTTCAATCGCGCGCTGGCCGGCCGTTATCCGCCGGGATCGACGATCAAGCCGTTCTTGGGCTTCGCCGCGCTGCATTACGAGAAACGGACGGAGCACGATCGCACGTATTGCCCCGGGTTCTTCCGTCTGCCGGGCAACACGCACCGTTATCGGGACTGGCGGCCGCAGGGTCACGGCAGCCTCGATCTGCGCGACGCGATCGTGCAGTCCTGCGACGTCTACTTCTATCAGCTCGCGGTCGACCTCGGCATCGAGCGGATGGCGGGCACGCTGCTCTCCTTCGGCTTCGGGCCGCCGACCGGAATCGACATCAACGGCGAGATCGGCGGCGTCGTCCCCTCGCCCGAATGGAAGCGCGCGCAGCCGCAGTTCAAGCGCCCGGAGGACAAGGTCTGGTTCCCCGGCGAGACCGTCATCGCGGGCATCGGCCAAGGCTACATGCTCGTCACGCCGCTGCAGCTCGCGCACGCGACCGCGACGCTCGCCGCCCGCGGCGCACGCTTCCGCCCGCGCCTGATGATCGGCACGGAGGACACGTTCGAGGGCCGCTTCACGTACGTCGAGCCGGAACCGCTGCCGTCGGTCGAGATGGACGACGCCGATTGGGAGATCGTGAACGATGCGATGATCGGCGTGACGCGCGACCCGCGCGGCACGGCCCGCACGCCGCTCGCCGGCACCGACTATGTCGTCGCCGGCAAGACCGGCACGTCGCAAGTCTTCACGGTCGCGCAAGAAGCGAAGTACAACGAGGAAGAGATCGACGAGCGCTTGCGCGACCACGGCCTTTTCATCGCGTACGCTCCCGCGGAGTCGCCGGAGATCGCGGTCGCGGTCGTCGTCGAGAACGGCGGCGGCGGCAGCCGGGCGGCCGCGCCGGTCGCGCGCAAGATCCTCGACGCGTACTTCGCGGCGCGGGGAACGGGTGTTGTCGAGGACTATGTCGCTCTCCAGCGTTGAGTGGGGCGCGAAGCCTCGTAAGGCACTCGGCGCTCCGGGGCTCGGCAAGCTCGTCGTCGACCTGCCGCTGCTGCTGACGCTGATCGCCGTCACCGCCTTCGGGCTCGTCGTGCTCTACAGCGCCGCGGGCGAGGATCTCGGCCGGGTCGCGCGGCAAGGCGTGCGCGCCGCGCTCGGCTTCGCCGCGTTCTTCGTCATGGCGCAGATCCAGCCGCGCTATTTCAGGATCTGGTCGCCGTGGCTGTATTGCGTCGTGCTCGGCCTGCTGCTCGCGGTCGCCGTCGAAGGGGAGATCAGCCAGGGCGCACAGCGCTGGCTCGACATCGGCATCGTGCGTTTCCAGCCTTCCGAGCTCATGAAGCTCGCCGCGCCGATGATGGTCGCGTGGTTCCTGCACGACCGCACGCTGCCGCCGAGCCTGCCGCAGCTCGTCGTCGTCGTGCTGATCGTCCTCGTGCCCGCGGTCTTGATCGCGCGCCAGCCCGATCTCGGCACGGCGCTCCTCGTCGTCGCCGCCGGCGGGCTCGTCGTGCTGCTCTCGGGTATCACCGTCCGCTTGATCCTGGCGAGCATCGGCGTGGCGCTCGCGTTCGCGCCCGTTCTGTGGATCGCGATGCACGACTATCAGCGCGCGCGCGTGCTGACGTTCCTGAATCCGGAATCCGACCCGCTCGGCGCGGGCTACAACATCATCCAGTCGAAGATCGCGATCGGGTCGGGGCATCTGTTCGGCAAAGGCTGGCTCAACGGCACGCAGGCTCATCTCGAGTTCCTTCCCGAGCGCTCGACGGATTTCATCTTCGCCGTGATGGCGGAAGAGTTCGGTCTCTTCGGCGTCGTGCTGCTCTTGATTCTGTATCTCGTGCTCGTCGGACGTGGGCTCTACATCGCGATTCAGGCGCAGGACACGTACACGCGCCTGCTCGCGGGCTCGTTGAGCCTGACCTTCTTCGTTTACGTGTTCGTGAACGCCGGCATGGTCTCGGGCATCCTGCCCGTCGTCGGCGTGCCGCTGCCGTTGGTGAGCGCCGGCGGCACCTCGATGGTGACCCTGATGGGGTGTTTCGGTATCCTCGCGGCCATTCACGGCCACAGAAAGTTGCTGCCGGCATGAAGAAGTTCTCTTGCGGTCGTCGGTGCCTGCTGCTCGCCGCGGGCATGCTCGTCGCCGCGACCGGCCGCGCGGAGATCGACGCGGAAGCCGTCGAGCGCGCGAAACGCGATTTCGTCGCGCGGATGGTCTCGAAGCACGGCTTCGATGCGCAGGACGTCGAGCGGACGCTCGCGAAGGCCGAGATTCAAGAGAAGATTCTGGAGACGATCGCCCGGCCGGCCGAGCGCGTGTTGCCGTGGCACGAGTACCGTGCGATCTTCCTCACGCCGGAGCGCATCGCCGCGGGCGTCGAGTTCTGGAACGCGCACGCCGACGATATCGCCGCGGCGAGCGAACGCTACGGCGTGGCGCCGGAGATCGTCGTCGCGATTCTCGGCATCGAAACGTATTTCGGCCGACGGATGGGCAGCTGGCGCGTGCTCGACGCGCTCGCCACCCTCGCGTTCGCTTATCCGCCGCGCGCGAGCTTCTTCGCGTCCGAGCTCGAGTCGTTCCTGCTGCTCGGGCGCGAGGAGGGCATCGAGATTTTCGACCAGCTCGGCTCGTATGCCGGCGCGATGGGAGCGGGGCAGTTCATCCCGTCGAGCTTTCGCGCGTACGCCGTCGACGGTAACGGTGACGGCCGCCGCGACCTTTGGCACGATCAGCAGGACATCCTCGCGAGCGTCGCGAACTACTTCAAGGCGCACGGCTGGAGAGAAGGCGGCCTCGTGGCCGAGCGCGTGGATATCGGCGACGGGTGGTCGGGACACGTGCCCGAGAACCAGATGGACTTGAACCACACGGTCGGGGCGCTGCGCCGCCTCGGCTACGTGTTGCCGGCCGATCGCGACGACGATACGAAAGCGACCGTTCTCGGGCTCGAGGGGCCGAACGGCGAGACGGAGTACTGGGTCGGCTATCACAACTTTCGGGTGATCACGCGTTACAACAGGAGCGTGATGTACGCGCTGGCCGCTCACGAGCTGAGCCGCGCGATCGCGGAGGAGTATCGCGAGGCGCGCGCCGAGCGTTAGCGGCGCCTCGCGTCGGAGAGGGAGAGCTTCAGGCTTGAACGGAACGACGCGACGACTCGGCACGGCCGCGCTGTGTCTGCTGCTAGCCTCGATACAGTTCGGATGCGCTTCGACGCCGCGGGGCGGGGCCTCCGCGGGATCGGCGACCGAGCGCAGCCCACACGGTAATCCGCCGTTCTACGAGGTCTTCGGCCGCCGCTACTACGTGCTCGACTCGGCGGAAGGCTACGTCGAGCGCGGCATCGCGTCGTGGTACGGGCGCGAGTTCCATCGCCGCAGAACGTCGAGCGGCGAGATGTACGACATGCACGCGATGACCGCGGCGCACAAGACGCTGCCGCTGCCGACCTGGGTGGAGGTCACGAATCTCGAGAACGGCCGAAAAGTGATCGTGAAGGTGAACGATCGGGGGCCGTTCGTCGGCGATCGAATCATCGATCTGTCGTATGCCGCGGCGAACGCGCTCGACATGGTGCGCGCCGGGACGGCGCGCGTCGAGGTGCGGGCGATCGACATGCCCGCCAGTGCCGAGCCCGCCGGACGCCGCGCGGCGCGAGCCGCGCGGCGCGGCACGGCCGAGCGAGTGGCGAACGTAGGGAACGCGGGCGCGCGGCGGACCGATGCGCTGTTCATCCAGGTCGGCGCGTTCTCCGAGCCCGCGAACGCCGAGAAGCTCGTCGAGCGGCTCAGGCGGAGCGGCTTCGACAACGTCTTCGTCGTGTCCGACGATTCGCTGCACCGCGTTCGAGTCGGACCGTTCCACGACGTCGCCGACTACGATCGCGCGACCGACGGGTTACGCCGCTCGGGGATCGGCGACATGCGCCTCGTCATCGAGCCTTGAGTGTGCGGGCCTCGAAGCGCTCCGTGCGGGATCGAGCGGTCTGCGCGGCCGTCGTGCTGCTCGCGGCGCTCGCCGCGTCGCTCGCGCGCGCGTCGACCGTCGTAGCGGTCCCCGAGCCGCCGCAGGTGCCGGCCGGGGCCTTTATCCTGCTCGACCACGTCACCGGCACGGTGCTCGCCGAGCACGACGCGGACGTGCCGCGCCCACCGGCGAGCCTCACGAAGCTGATGACCGCCTATCTCGCGTTCGAGGCCCTCGAGCGCGGCGAGATGACGCTCGACGAGCAGGTCGTCGTGAGCAAGAAGGCCTGGCGGATGGGCGGCTCGCGCATGTTCATCGAGGTCGGCAACGAGGTCGCGGTCGAGGATCTGCTGCGCGGGCTGATCGTGCAGTCCGGCAACGATGCCGCGGTCGCGCTCGCCGAGCGCATCGCGGGCTCGGAGGAGGCCTTCGTCGCGCTGATGAACGAGAGAGCGGCGTCGCTCGGCATGGCGTCGACGACGTTCCGCAACAGCACGGGTCTTCCCGCCGCGGGTCACGTCAGCACGGCGCGCGATCTCGCCGTGCTGTCGCGGGCGATCCTCGCCGATTTCCCGGAATTTCGGCCGCTCTTCGCGGAGACGGAGTTCACCTACAACGGGATTCGCCAGTACAACCGCAATCGCCTGCTCCGCTACGACGACTCCGTCGACGGTCTGAAGACCGGCTATACGTCGACCGCGGGCTATTGCGTGGCGCTGACCGCGGAACGCGACGGCATGCGTCTCGTCGCGGTCGTGCTCGGCGCGGAGACGGCCGCCGCGCGCCGGGCTGCCGGCCGCGCGCTGCTCGACTACGGATTCGAGACGTTCGAGACGCGCAGGCTGTTCGCGAAAGGGGAACCGATTCGAGCGGCGAAGGTCTGGATGGGTGAGGTCGACAGCGCGCCGCTCGGTGTTGCATGGGATTTGCACGTCACGATCCCGCGCGGCGCTTACGACGCGCTCTCCGCGATCGTGAGCTTTCGAGACGGGCTCATCGCGCCGCTCGAAGCGGGTGCCGAGACCGGCACCTTGAGCGTCATGCTCGGCGGTCAGCTGCTGTCGGCCGCGCCCGTGGTCGTGCTCGAGCCGGTTTCCCTCGGCGATGCATGGACGCGGTTCAAGCACATGCTTCTCTTGCGGTACGGCGGCGATGAGTGATGCCGAATCTCTGTTGACGTTTCCCTGCGATCTGCCGGTCAAGGTCTTCGGCCGCAACGTCGAGGCGTTCCGCCAAGCCGCGATCGCGATCGTGGAGCGGCATTGCGGCGAGATCGGCGCGGACCGCATCTCCGAGCAATTGAGCCGGCACGCGAGCTACGCGGCCCTCACGATCGTCGTGCACGCGGAAAGCCGGGCGCAGATGGACGCGCTCTATCGGGATCTGACCTCGAGCCCTGATATCCTCATGGCATTGTGAACGCCGCGACGCCCGCCCCAAGTGCCGAGCGTCCGCCGATCGTGGTTCGCGATCTCGGCCGCCGTCCGCTCGAGGAAGTGTGGGCCGAGATGCGCGAGTTCACCGATCGGCGAACCTCGACGACGGCCGACGAGCTGTGGCTCGTCGAGCATCCGCCGGTCTTCACGCTCGGGCTCAAAGCCGATCGCGCGCACGTGCTCGCGCCCGGCGACATCCCGGTCGTGCAGATCGACCGCGGCGGGCAGGTGACGTACCACGGGCCGGGGCAGGTCGTCGCTTACCCGTTGCTCGACATGCGCCGGCTCGGCCTCGACGTGCGCCGGCTCGTGATCGCGCTCGAGGATGCCGTGATTCGCACCGTCGCGGAGTACGGCGTGACGGCGTACGGGCGTCGCGATGCGCCCGGCGTCTACGTCGACGGCAAGAAGCTCGCTGCGATCGGGCTTCGAGTGCGGCGAAATTGCTCGTATCACGGCATCGCGATCAACGTCACGATGGATCTCGAGCCGTTCCGGCGCATCAATCCGTGCGGCTTCGCGGGGCTCGAGGTCACGCAGCTTTCCGATCTCTGCGGCGTGGACGACCCGAGCCGCTTCCGGCGCGATCTCACGCCGAAGCTGCTCGAGGCGCTCGGGGGCGCGCCGGCGGGCTGATCGGCCGTTACTTCTCGGCGGCAGAGCGGTACGCGGCGGGCGACTCGGCGGTGACGAACTCGTACTTGCGCCGCCAGTCGTCCACGGCCTCGTTGAGACGCGCGATCGTCGCCTCCTGCTCCTCGATCTTCTGCCTGAGGCGCATCGTCTCGTTCTCCGAGCCGCGCAGCTTCGCGAGCTTGCGCAGCTGCTCGTCGGAGTCGCTCTCGAGCTTCGCGACGAGCTCGTTCTTCGTCTCGAGCTCGCGGCGGAGCCGCTCGACCTCGCCGCGCAGTCGGTCGATCTCGGAGCCGGCCTCCGCGCGGACCTGCTGGACCGCCTTCGCGGTTTTCAGCTCTTCCTCGAGCGTCTGTATGACCGCGATCTGATCTTCGACGCGCTTCTCGAGCTCGGCGATCCGATTGCGCGCGGTCTCGAGCTCCGCCTCGGTGAGCGTCGCCGCCTGATGACGCGCGATCGTCTCCTCTTGTTCCTTGATCTTCGCCGTCAGTCGGTCGATGCGCGCGAGCAGCTCGTGCTGCTTCGCCTCGGCCTTTGCCTTGTACTTGCGCAGGCTGTCGAGGCCGGCCTTCAAGGCCGTATTCGCCTTGTTCTTTTGGCGAATTCGCTCGATCAGCGCCTTGATCAGCTTCTTGCGCCGAATCACGAGGCGCTCGAAGTGCTGGGCCTTGCCGAGCCGCCAACGGGCTTCCTCGTAGCGTTCCTCGGCCTCGGCGAGGCGGTCTTCGAGCCGCGTGATGATCTCGCGCCGCTCGTTCGCGACCTCGCTCAAGTTGTCCGTGCATTCCTTCTCGTCGCGGAGCTCCTGCTCGAGCCCCGCGATCTGCTCGCGGGCCGACTCGAGCTCGGCCGTGAGCTGCTCGCGCCGCTCGGCGGCCGTCGCGAGCTCCACCTTGACGCTCTCGAGCTCCGCGGACAGCTGCGCGATCCGGGCCTCGCGCTCGCCGAGGGTTTCGCGCAGGCGGTCGTTCTCCGACCTGGCGGCGTCGGCTTCGCGAGCGAGCCGTTCCTCGGCTTCGAGCCGGGTGCCCGCTTCGCGCTCGAGCGATTCGATCCGTTGCAGCGCCTCGTCGAGACGCGACTTCAAGCTCGTGTTCTCGACTCGAAGCTCGTCGGCGCGCTGCCGAGCCGCGAGTTCCGCCTCGACGGCGCGGCGCTCGTTCTCGGTCAGCGTCTCGATCCGTGTCTCGCGTTCTTTCAGCTCGCGTTTGAGCTCCGCGATGCGGCTCTTCTGCTCGCGGCTCGCGCGGTCGAGATCGTCGATCTTCGCGCGCCAGTAGTTGATCTCTTTCTTCGTCAGCTTGTCGGGACCGGATTCCGCGACCTCGAGCTTCTGTCTGAGCTGCTCGGCTCGCGCCCTTTCCTCGGCGATGATGTCCTCGAGCCTGCCGATCTCGCGGACGAGCTTCGTCCGCTCCTGCTCGGCTTCTTCGAGCCGTTGCCTCAAAGCATCGATTTGTTCGCCGACGCTGCCGGCCGGCGAGCGGTGCCGTTCGATCTCTTCGCGAAGCTCGTCGGCGCGCGCCTCGGATTCGCGCAGGGCTTCTTGAAGCAAAGCGAAAGCCTGGTTGGCCAGTTCCCGCGGGTCAGCCATTTCGCCGATACTGCGTCCCTCCAACGACAGGCGAGCGTAACAGGCTTTGGTTCGCGTCGAACCGGTATTAATTCACGTTTTGACATAAAGGTCGTGGCATACTTCACGCGCGAGATTCGGAGCATCGCGTGACGGCAGAGAGGACGATTGCACGGGCGTTGCTCGACGGCGACGCAGGGCTCGCGGAGCGCATCGGAACGGCCCTGTTGAAGACGTCGCCGTGCAACTTCGTCGAGCGGCCGTGGGGCGGGATGCGGATCAGGGCGTACAAGCGGCTCTGCCCGCTGCCCGACCAGCCCGCATTGACGGGCGCAGGGCTCGGCGAAGCCTTCGAGATCTCGGCCTACGATGCCGACGACGAGGCCCGCGAGCATCCGAGCCGCGTGCGCTTCGAGGACGGCTCATCGGCGGCGCTGCCCGCGCTGCTGCGGCGCCACGCCGAGCGTTGGCTCGGGCCGGAGCTCGCCGAGCGGCACGGCGGCGCTTTCCCTCTGCTGCCGAAGACGCTCGACGTGCGCGAGCTGTTGTCGGTTCAAGGCCATCCGGACGGCCATACCGAAGCGTACGTGATCATCGATGCGGAGCCCGGCGCGACGCTGCGCGTCGGGTTCAACCGTGACATCGATCCGACGGAGCTCGAAGCCGCGCTGACGCAAGGCCGGGCGTGGCAGCAGCACGTGCTCGAGCTCGTCGGGGATCGCTTGTCGCCGGCGCGGGTGCAAGCGCTCGTCGCACCGTGGCTCTCGAGCCGGCAGGCCGGCACCGCGGACGTGGCGGACGAGCTCTGGGCCGCGATGCCGAGCGCGGAGCGCGCGCTCGGCGAGTCGCTCCTCGAGAAGCTGAAGAAGCTTTATTGGCGCGTGCTCGATTCGATGAACGCGATCCCGGCGACGCCCGGCACGGTGATCCACAATGCGAATCCGCCGCGGATCGCCGCGGCTCGCGGCCGCCCCGCCGCCGCAGAGGTGCACGCGCTCGGCAACCCGGAGGGGCTCGAGTTCCTCGCGCTCGAGATCCGGCGGCCCGGGCCGACTTTTCGCGCATGGGACAACGTGCGTTTCCCGCTCCGCCGGATCGATGTCTCGGCCGCGATGCACGTGTTGAACTTGCGGCGCGTCGATCCCGAGGAGCTCGTCACACCGCTCGAGCCGGTGCCGGGGCATCCTGGTCTCTTCAAGTCCGTGCGCGATCCGAGCTTCGAGATCGAGCACATCAGGCCTTCTCTCGAGGGGACGGTCGACGTGCCTGCGAGCGGCGCGCACTGCTTGCACTGCATCTCCGGAGCGGCGACGCTGACCGGCGCCGACGGACGCGCTCTCGGCACGCTCGCGCGCGGCGAGTCCGCGCTCGTGCCGATCGGCGTCGGCGCGTATCGAGTCACCGGTGCCGAGGCCGATACCGAGGTCGTGAAGGCGACGCCGAGCTCGGGGGCGTGAGCGGTTCGCAGGAAACTCTTGCCAGAATTCGCCAGAATGTCGGCCCGATTCGCCCCAAATCGCCGCGTCCCCGGCGGATTTGCACGGCAGTCTGTAGACTCGGCCGCTCATTGAGGCAACGTTAAGGAGTCGATTCTCGGTGGCGCACCCTTCTCCGTTACCGTCGGGGCGGACCGCCCGCGACGAGCTCGCGGCAGCCGTTCCCCCGCCGGGCTTGTTGACCGTGGATCTCGATGCGCTGGCGCGCAACTACCGCCGTCTGCGCGATCTCGCATCCCCCGCGATCTGCGCCGCCGTCGTGAAGGCGGACGCGTACGGGCTCGGCGTCGCGCCGGTCGCGGCGCGGCTTGCGCTCGAGGGCTGCACGCGCTTCTTCGTCGCCACCGTGGACGAGGGGCGCGAGCTGCGGCGCGTCGTCCCCGAAGCGTCGATCTACGTCCTCGAAGGCGTTGCCGCGGGTGCCGAGCACGTTGTCACCGCATGCGGATTGATTCCGGTGCTGAACTCTCTCGAGCAGATCGAGCGCTGGAACCGCATCGGCGGTGCCGCGGTCCTGCATATCGACACGGGAATGGCGCGGCTCGGGCTCGACGAGCGCGATATCGAGAGGCTCGCCGCAGAGCCCTCGCGGCTCGCGAACATCGAGATCGATCACGTGATGACGCATCTCGCCTGCGCCGACGAGCCCGAGCATCCGCTGAACGCGGAGCAGCTTCGCCGCTTCGACGTGCTGCGTCGCCGCTTACCGCCGGCGCCGACGTCGATCGGCGCGTCAGCGGGTATCTTCCTGGGCCCCGAGCATCGCGGCGACCTGGTTCGCCCGGGCATAGGCCTTTACGGCGGCAATCCGTTCCGGGATCGTACGAGCCCGATCGAGACCGTCGTGACGCTGTCGGCGCGCGTCGTGCAGATTCGCGAGATCGCCGAGCCCGTGACCGTCGGATACGGCGCGACGTACAAGGCCCGGCCGCCGTGCCGGCTCGCCGTGTGCGGCGTCGGGTACGCGGACGGTTATCCGCGCGCGGCCGGCAACATCTGCGACGCCGCGTTCCGCGGCACGCGGCTTCCGGTCGTCGGCCGCGTGTCGATGGACTTGACCTGTATCGATGTCTCCGCGCTCCCGCCCGGCGCGATCTCGGTCGGCGACTACGTCGAGCTCATCGGCCCGACCATCACGCTCGACGAGGTCGCGAACGCGGCGGGCACGATCGGCTACGAGATCCTGACGCGGCTCGGCTCGCGTCTCGAGCGGCGCTACGAAGGGGCGTTCTAAGAGCGTATGACCGCGATCGTCAGCATGACGAACGTGGACGGCGTCATCACGCCGACCGCCGAAGCGCGCATTCCGGTGCTCGACCGCGGATTTCTCTACGGCGACTCGATCTACGAGGTCTTTCGTACGTACGACGGCGTGCCGCTCTTCTACGACGAGCACTGGGCGCGTTTTCTGAACTCGGCGGCGCTGATCCACCTCAAGGTCGATATCACGCAGGACGAGCTGACGCAGCGAATCCGCGAGACGATCGTCGCGACCGGCGCGCCGCGTTCGCGCACCGACGTGTACGTGCGCTACATGATCACGCGCGGCGTCGGCGATATCGATCTCTATCCGAGCGAGCGGCTTCGCTCGAGCTGCGTGATCATCGTCAAGGCCGTGCCCGATTGGGGCGCGGCGTCGTACACGACGGGCGTGAGGCTCGCCGTACCGTCGACGCGGCGTAATTCGGGCGACACGCTCGATCCGAACATCAAGGGCGGGAACTACTTGAACAACGTCCTCGGCGTCATCGAGGCCCGCAAGCTCGGCGCCGACGACTGCCTGATGCTCGATTCGCGCGGGCTCGTGACCGAGGCTTCGAACAGCAACGTCTTCTTCGTGCTCGACGGCGAGCTCGTGACACCGTCGCAGCTCGCGCGGAACTTGAAAGGCACGACGAAGGCCGCCCTGCGCGACGCGTGCCGCGCGCACGGCATCGAGGTGCACGAGCGGGAGATCGCCGAGGAGGATCTCACGCGCGCCGAGGAGTGTTTCCTCACGAGCGCGACCCGCGAGGTGATGCCGGTCGCGAGCGTTCGGCTCGGCGACGGGCGGGTCGTCGGTTTCCCGGCCGGCGGAGGGGAGTTGACGCGGCTCGCCGCGCGGCTCTATCGCGAGCACGTCGCCGCGTACGTCGAGCGGCACGCATCGCGCTCGTTCTTCCGGTAGCGGCAGCATCGGGCCCCGCGCCGCGACATCCGACGCCCAACGTTCGAGCGCATCGGCGACGAGGCCGGAGACGCGTCGCCTCGGCCGGCCCGTTGCCGCGCCCGTGCGGCAGGGGACGGCATCCATGCGAAAAAAGTGGTAACCTACCGCGCCTCGCACGGCCGCTCGGAAGCGCTTTCCGGCGCACGGCCGGCCGTGCTGCGTTAGAATGGACTCGCCGGAGCCCTGCCGACGGGGCCGGCTCCACCGAACGCGCGCCCGTAGCTCAGCTGGATAGAGCATCGGCCTACGAAGCCGGGGGTCGGGAGTTCGAATCTCTCCGGGCGCGCCATTACTTCCCTGTCTATTCCGAGGACACGGTCTCGCTGAGGGCACGTCGCGCTCTGCCGAGCGCCGATGTGCTTCTCGCTCGTCGGCGCGAGGAAGGGCGCCCGTGGCCCGGAGCTCCTTGGTCGAGAAGTGCCCGCGGAAGCGGGGCCGCCTCCGCGGCCGATTATCTTGGAACGCTTATCGTTCCGAAGCTCACGTCATTTGCAGGTCGGAAGGATACTGCCGCCACCGCTCGAAATTCTCTTCGGAGCAAGCCTCCGACTCCTCCTCGGACGAGAACCTCGCGTTCCATGCGGTATTGACATGGTGATACAGGTGCATCATGTCGGCCGTGTACGATCCGATTTCGTACTCGGGGTCGCTCTCGATCGCTTCGATCAGCTCTCGAATCGATTCGGCCGCTTCCCGCAGGTGGAACGAGATATACGCCTCGTTGAGCTGCTTCATGATCGTTCGATCCGTTCGCAACCGCGACGCGCTTTCTCCCGTTCGGCTTCGGCGTCTCCAGAAGGGAAGGGCGGCGGGACATAATCCCGATCGCACTTGAAATGCATTCGCCTCTTACCTATAACATCATTCTACAAGTAAGTATTTTGATGGGCTAAACGGATTGTAGGACCGTCGCAAGACTGCGGCGCGGACGTGCCCAGGGGGAGGGGGAGGAGTGCGGCGCTGCCGCGGCGCAAGATGGCGCGCGTGCTTCACCACGGACCGGGAACGCCGATGCTCCTCGCAACGAACGAGCGTGTCGCCGGAGGTGCGTTCCCATCTGGAAACGTAGAGTTTCCGATCGGGATGCCTCTGCGTCGGCCGCAGCGAGAGGCAGATGGTCACTGCGGACATCCTGCTGTTCGTGCGAGTCGCCGAAACCTTGAGTTTCAAGGAAGCCGCGGCACAGCTCGGCATTTCCAGATCTCAGGCGAGCAAACGCATCGCGTCCCTCGAGGAGGAGCTCGGCACGAAGCTGATCTACCGAAGCCCGAGAAGCATCAGCTTGACGAGCGCCGGGGAGACGCTGCTCGAGCACTATCGGCGCGTCTACGACATGATCGAGGAGGCGAGGCTGGCCGTCGAGAGCTTACGGCAGCGGCCCGCCGGGCGATTGAGGTTCAGCGTTCCGACGTGTCTCGGCGCCGTGTTGCTGCCGCGTCTGCAGCACGAGTTTCGCGCACGTTATCCCGACATCGTTCTCGACGCGCACATGTCCGAGGCGTGCGTCGACATCGTCGCCGGCGGCTACGACGTCGTGATCCGTGTCGCGCAGAAGCTCGCCGACTCGACGCTCACCGCGCAGCGCCTCGCGACGTCGCCGCTCGTCGTCGCGGCGTCGCCCGCGTATCTCGCGGCTCATGGCGTCCCGCTGCATCCGAGCGAGCTCTCGAAGCATAGTTGTCTCGCGGTCAGCACGGAGAAATACGCGACGGGCACGTGGCGCTTCCGAATGTCGGATGGGGCGCTCAACGTTCCGGTGCATTTCGCCGCCGTCAGCGACAACAACCTGTCGCTCGTTCTCGCGGCGAGCGCCGGGCTCGGATTCGTGTACGTGCCTCACGCCGTCGTCGCGGGCGAGCTGCGGCGCGGAGTTCTTCAACAGGTCCTCGCCGATTATTGCCGCGGCATCGAATGGGGCGTTTACGCGTTGTATCCGGGCAGAACCCCGACGAGCCCGGCGGCCGCGTTCATCGAGTTCGTCCGCGAGGTGCTGCCGACGCTCGATCGCATCGATCGTTGGCAGGTCCTGACGCGGCGCCCGACCGCCGCCTGAGCGGTCATTCGCCGTCCGCGGTGCGCGGTGCGGCGAGATCGTCGTCGTCGACGTGGACGCGACGGTTGACGCGCTCGATGTGACGGATCAACTCGCCGGGCTTGGTTTCGAGCGGCCCTTCGGCCGCGAGCGCGTGCTCGCGAGGCTTTCTGATCGCGTCGCCGAAACGCTCGGCGTCGTAAGCGACCACGTTGCGGCAGCGGTTCACGACCTGAATCACGCCTCCGATGAGCTCGGCCGCGTAGAGGTACGGATCGTCGTCGGCGAGGAGGTCGTTTCTTTGCAGGACGTCCCAGGCCTCGTAGAGCTCGAGCGTGCGCTCGAACTCCGGCTCGCTGATCTCGAGGCGCAGCACCGTGTCCGCATCGTCGTCGCCGTCGCGCGCGACCGCATCGGCGAGGGGCTCGGGAACCCGGCCGAAGCGGGCCTCGGGCCCTTCGCCGGATCGTGCGACGGAATAGGTGCCGAACGCTCGGCGCCGAGTGCGTCTATCGTCGATCTCCGTCCACATCACGAAGGCGCTCGGCTTCTCCTCGGCGCGATCGCCCGGCGTGCGCGCCGCGAAGGTCAGGAAGTAGCGCTGCGCCGGCACTCGCGTCCAAAGCGTCTCGCGCTCCGTGCCGGGCTCGCGGGCCGTGAAGTACTCGTCGCCGTAGGCGCCGATCTCCCAGCGGCTCGTGCCCGGTCGAAACATCTCGATGCCGCGATGCGCCGTGAACTCGATGGCGCCGTCGACGATCGCGTATTCCACGGCGCCGAGCAGCTCGTATTCGCGCACGGGGCGATCCGCCGGACCGGAGAGCAGCGTCGCCCAGCCGTCATCGGCGAACGTGAGCACGAGCCGCTGCGACTGCGAAGCCGCGCCGGATGTCCAGGTGCCGGAGACCTCGAACTCGCACGCGCTCATCGCGGTGTGCGTCGCGGCCGAGCATGCGAGCGCGCACGCGAGGATCGCCGGCCACGGAACCGGCCGGGAGACCGCCGCCGATCCCGCGTCGGGGATGCCTTCGCGTGCGGTCGTCCGCAATGCGCTTCGCCTTCGCGTGACGCGGCGTCAGGCCGCGTCGCTTTCTTCGAAGAGCAGCGTCCAGACCGTCGGCGAGCCGTCGACGTCCGGTGGGAACGCGTCGCCTTCCTGGATGAACACGACTGCGCCGGACGGGCCCTGCGACCGGTATGGTCCGGACGCGTTGCACGTTTCACCGGTCCTGCCGCTCACCGTCGCCGTGGTTTCGGACATCTCTTTTCTCCCTGCGAATGATCGAATGTCGTACGAGCGCGTCGGTGGGAGCTACTGGCCCCCCGATGAGCTCACGAGCAGCGAGAGCGCCGCACGCGGCATGCGCTCGTCCAGAACGTGCAGCCGCTCGTTGCGCGCCTTGAGCTCGGCGAAGAAGAGGAACGGAACGAGGGATCGCGGATTGTCCTCCGAGATGCGATCCTCGATTCCCCAGTCGAGCGCGTAGAGGTCGATCTCTCGGCCGCAGCGCGCCGCGGCTTCGGTCGCCTGCTTGAGCATCAGGATCTGATTCATCAGCAGGTCGCCTCGGTAAAGCAGTGCGCCTTCGCGCGCGCGCCGCTCCCAGGTCGAGAGGACGCCGAGCACGTCGTCGTACTGCGCGGGAGACAGCTCGAGCCGAAGCATCACCGAGTCGCCGTCCTCGGGCGCGCCGACGAGCGGGTCGTAGACGGCCCGAGGGACCGCGCCGAAACGGAAACCGCCGGCTTCGTCCGCGTAGAGCCCGACGGCGCCGGTCAGCGTTTCTCCGGCGGTCTCGTCCACTGCGATCAGCACGACGGCCGACGGACCGCCGCCGTCGTAGAAGACGCCTCGGCGCGCGGCGAGGATCATGAAATGCCGGACGTTCGGGCTCGCGTCTCGGCCGTGCGCGGCCGCTGCGCACTCGTCCGGTAGATCGACCGCGGCGCCTGCGTGATCGTGGTGCTCGTGGTGCTGCGCCGGCGCGGCGCCGAACGGCGCCGCGCCGAGCCAGAGGATCGGCACGAGAGCACGCGCTGCGAGAAAGAGCCTTCTCACGAAACTCCCCTTCCTGCCGAGCTCAAACGGTTCGCCGGTAGCCGTGCTTCTCGACGTCCGCGTCGATTTGCTGCTGCAGCCGGATGTTCTTCTGCAGCTCCTCCTCGTACGAGCCGAGCGGCTTCGCCCACTCGATGTGCTCGAGCAGCGTGCGCGTCGACACGAAGGCATCGGCGTGCAGCCATCGGCCGAGCGGCTCGTTGATGATCTTGATCATGCCGGCATGCGCGCTTTCGTCGAGATCGATTCCGATGTGGTCGTGCGAGAAGAACGTGTAGCGCAGCGTATCGACGTCGTAGCGGTCGCCGGTCAGGAAGGTCCAGCCCGGCAATAGCGCGCCGTGCTCCTTCGCATAGGCGGCCAAGGCGGCAGGATCGTCCTCGTGCGGCTTCAAGGTGATGTTGCAGAGGAACAGGTCCTTGCCCATGCGATCGGCGAGGTAGCGGCGATGGATTTCCACCATCCTTTGCGTCGCCGCCGGGCAAGCCGTCTCGCAGGTCGTGTACATCATCATGACCATTACGGTCTTGCCCTTCAGGACGTCGTCGTAGAAGCGGACCTCCTCGTTCTCGTGAGTACGGAACAGCGCGTTGGGAATCAGATTCGCCAGGCACCGGTTGCCGTCGCTCGTGTCGAGGCAGGCCCCTGGCGCGACAGTGTCGAAACCGGAGAACAGCTCGCGTCGTTTCATCACACCAATCCTCCCGTCACGTTCCTCGGACGAATGCCGGCCATGCGGTTGTTCTCGTCGTATTTCGGCGGCAGACCCGCGAGCCGACGCCGCTCGTTGATCTCTCTTCGCTTCTCGGTCAGCTGCTGGAGGCTGTCCACGACATCGAACCGGACCATCATGAAGTTGTCCTCGTGGTTCATGTTGTGGCAGTGGATGAGGTAGCGGCCGACGAAATCGCGGAATCGCATCCGGATCTTCAAGCGATGCTGCGGCGGCAGCATGTAGACGTCGCGCCGGCCCGTCTCCTCGGGCAGCAGAGGCACGTTCTGCACGTCCACGACCTCGCCGGTATCGGCGTCGCGGATCGTCACCGTGCGCGACACGATCCTCCCTTCCTCGAGATGGATGTGCACCGGGTGGGTCCAGTTGCCCGCGAGCACGTCGTTCGCGAGATCCCATTCCTCGGACGTGCCCTTCAGCACGACGTGATCGACGCGGTTGTGCTCGAAGGGTAGGCCGTTGATCAGGAAGCGGCGCGGCTCGCCCTCGAACGTGAAGCGCCATTCGAAGTAGTCGTCCGGAATGATCGGATCCGGATAGTCGATGAGGTGCGCCGGGACCGGGGGCGTGTCCGCCGGGAACCACGGCTCCCTCTCGATGACGTCGAAGCGCATGACGACGTTCTCGATCGGCAGCCCGGGCGCCGGATCGGGGGTCGGCACGCCGACGTTCTGTGGCTGGGCCTCGCGGAGATAGAGCTTGCTCCCGGCGGGGAACTGCGAGAAGTCGACGATGATGTCGTAGCGGGTCGCGACGGGGATCTGCAGGTCCCTGTCACTAACGACGAACGGCTGGGAAACGAAGTTGCCGTCGACGCCGACGACGGTCATCGGCTTCTGCTGCCCGTCCGGGCCGATCAGCGCGATGTTCCACGTCTTCACCATGCCGGTGTTCAGGATGCGGAAGCGGTACTTGCGGCGCCGCACCGTCAAGCGAGGCTGGATCTTGCCGTTCACGATCCACTTGTCGACATTGTTCGGCGCGCCGTCGGTGATGAACGCCTCGTTGCGGCCGTTCTGAGCGGGGCAAAAGATGATCGCGTGCAGCTGCAGCGGAATGTCCGTCAAGCCGTAGTAGCCCGGCAGCCGCAGCGAGCCGGGCAGCGGCAGCTCGTTGCCCGGGTCCTTCTGGTCGTAGAGCCAGAGCTGGCCGTTCAGCCCGAGATAGTTGTTCGCTGCCGTGAACTCCGCGCGATGGTCATGGAACCAGAGCGAGCGCAGCGCTTCGCGCGGGTCGCCGATGCCGCCGAACTCGTCGACGCCCGCGTACACGTTCGGGTAGTGATTGTCCTTCCAGAAGCCGGGTCCGAAGAAATCCTGCGCGAAGCCGTCGCTCTCGGAAGCCGTGTGCCCGTTGTGGAGGTGCACGGTAATCTGGTTGACTCCGGCAGTCGGGTTGTTGAGCGGGAGCTGATTACGAAACCGCACGACCATCGGAACGCCGTAGCGGCCGAGTATCGTCGGCGCCGGATACGACCCGTTGAACGTCCAGCAGTACGTCGGCAGCAGATCGGTATGGAACCGATGCAGCGACGGCGCGGCCACCATCTCGTAGAAGACCTGAGGGTAGAACTCGAACCAGCGCTGATGCGGTGCTCGCGGCGCCTCGCCGGCGAACACGTTCGCGTGGAGCGTCGGTGCGGGCCATAGGTGCGTCGTGCTCGCCACGGGCGGAATCGGCAGCGAATCGACGAACGGACGAGTCGGAGGGCTCGCGCTCGGCGGATCGCATTGGGGCGGCCCGGCGGGCGGCTGCGGCGGCGGATAGCTCTGCGCACGCGCGCTCTTGCGCGAAGTGACGATGGCCGCCGCGCCGATGGCGCCTGCCTTGATGACGGTGCGCCGGTCGACGGTCTTCGAGCCGATAGACGTTTCTCGAGGGCTCCGATCGTTCGTGATGTCTTTCGTGTCGGTCATGCCTCTGATCCTCCCTATGGATCGATGCCGGCAGGGCTTCGCATCCGTCACCGGGCGGCGTTCTCTTTCTTCGACGACGCGCGGCGAAGCCGATACGCGCATCGGACGCAGTCGCCTGAAGTGTTTAGCAACTGCAAGTGGATGCGATGCTAATCGGCCGGTGCGCGGGGAAAAGCCGTCTCGAGGAAACACATCGTTTCGCCGCGAAGGCGCCGAAGCTCGCCGCGGTCGAGCGATCGATGCTATGTGCTTGAGTCAACGAGCAGACCGACGGCCCGCGGCGTGCGCTCGACGAGGGCCGGGAAACTCAGAGTTTCGGAAACGGCTTTCCGCCGCCGCGAGGCGGCTCAGAGGAGGGCCTCGATCTCGGCTTCGTGCCGCTCTTTCGAGGCGATGCCCACGTGCCGAACGCAAATCGTCCCTTCCCGCGTGATCAGGAACGACGTCGGGAAGCCGACGAGCGGTCCATAGGCGTCGCGCAGCTCGTAGCGGCCGTTCTCGAGGAGCACCGGATAGGTGATGCCGAGCTCTTCGACGTAGGCCTCGACCGCATCGTCCTCGTCGTCGACCGCGACGCCCAGCACGACGAAGCCGGCGTCTCCATACCTTTCGTAGAGCTCGACGAGACCGGGGATCTCTTCACGGCACGGCGCGCACCAGGTGGCCCAGAAGTCGAGCAGGATGACGCGCCCCGCGTAGTCGCCGAGCGCGATCTCCCTGCCGTCGACGGACGGAAGAGTGAAGTCGAGCGGCGCTTCACGCGGTGCGACGTTGCAGATATCGGGCTCCGACGCCTGGGAGGCGGCCGCGGCGAGCGCTCCGAGAGCGACACGAGCGGCGCCGATCCACGATCTTTCGCGCAAGACAGGACGGCGCATAGAGCCTTGCCTTCTCCGAGCCGAGACGTTCGCTAATGCAACGATATCCGGAGGCCGATGACAAGTCCCCTCGGCGGTCGGATCGTTTCGCTCCGCGGTCAGGCGCGCTCCAGCCACCACGCGCGCGGAGCGCCCGGAAACGGATCGGGGCGGAAATAAGCGACCATCCGCTCGCCTTCGTCACGGGCCGTCCAGGGTGCGACGCCATGGAGCGCGAGCCGGTGAATCAAGTAGGCCTCGCCGGGCCGAGCGGCGACGACGACCCGGCGGCACGCCTCGAAGCACTCCCGGCGTGCGGCCGTGTACGTTTCGGTGATGTCCTCGTCGAGCCAACGCTCGGGCGGCACGTCGGTGAGACGCTCGCGGAGCGCGCGGCGCATGATCTCGTGCGAGCCTTCCCAGACGACGAGCGGAGCCGCTCCGGCGGGCGGGTCCGTCAGCGGAACACCGAGGATGAAACCGTGCGCCTCGCCGAGCCGGCGCCGCTTGCCTTCCGCGCGTCTGATGCCGTCCACGTGCGCGGCGTCCCGCTCCAGTCGAAAGCGGAACGCGGCATTCGACTCGCCGGGCGACGGTTGCGGATAGCCGGGATAGCACACCGATATCTGCGCGCGATCCCAAGCGATTCCCGGGAAGCCGAGCACGTCGGCGATGAAGCGAATCGGAGCGCCGCCGAGCGGCGGCACGCGCGCATCCGGCACCGCGCCCGACGAGTCGTTCGGGAGGGCGTTGACGCCGACGAACCAGGTGCCGCCGCAGCGTAGCCAGCGCGCACGCAGAGCGGGATCCGTTCGGCACGCGTCGGCCACGGGGCGCGCCCGTGCGGTCCACTCGGCGATCGCGGGATCGTGCGGAAAGCGAATCCAGCCGCGCCGGAAGAACGTCGTCGCATCCATGAGTCGACTATGGCCGCCGCGAAACCGTGCGGCAACCTCGCGGGGCGCTGCGAAGGATCGGTGAAAACCGAAACGGCGGTCAACGACGGGCGTCGCTCGCGAGCGCCGCGCTCGCCGATGTGCTCGGTTCCATGACGTCGTCGTCCAGCCAGCGACCGAGCGAACGGCCGATCAGCGCCTCGGTTCGCGCGATATCGTCCCGGCAGACGTCGAGGATTTGCCGGCGCAGCTTCGGGTCGAGCGGCGGCCGGTAAAGCATTCGGTCGTGGAGCCGACGCCACGCGGCCCGTGCGCGTTCGGGGGGGCGCATCACACGCTCGACGGCGCGCTTCGATCGGGTCATCGCCGAGTACAGCAGCCGGTGCCGAGGCATGCCGCCTCTGTTGTGCACGCGGGTCGCGGGCACGAAGGCGTCGTCGACGCCGAGGAAGCGGTACAGCGAACGCGTCACGCCGACGGGATTCGCCGCAAGATCCTCGAACAGGATGACCTCGATCCGAGCGCGGTCGAACAGCCGGAAGTAACGGTCGAGCTCGTGCCAGTAGAAGTTGCCTTTGATCCACGCGGCGTCGTCGGCGAACGCACGCTGATCGAAAGGCATTCTCGTGCGCCGCATTCGCAGATGCATCAAGTGCAGCGAGTAGAGCCGGTCCGCGGGATTTCGCAGGCTCACGATCAGCTTGACGTCCGGAAGCCGCGAGCGGATCCGCGCGGCGGCGCCGGGGCTTCTCAAGTAGTTCGGCGATACCTCGCCGACCGCGGCGGCACCCGAGGCGGCATCGAAGTACGAAAGATACTCCTCGAAGGTGCGGACGCGCGTCGAGGCCGCGCGCCGATGGTAGGAATTCTCGGGATCGTAGGCGAAATAGCGCAGCTCCTTCTCGCGCGGCACGAAGACGTCGGGGTGCTGGCCGAGGTAGCTATGGAGCGACGTCGAGCCCGCCTTCGTGTCTCCGATGACGAGAAAAGTAGGCGTGATCGGAACGCCTCGCGGTGCCACCGTTCCTCCTCGAGCGCGTATCGCGAACGCCCGCGCTCGGTCGAGACGCAAGCAAGCTGAGTGCCAGCGACGGTTTCACCGAAGTCGGATGTTCCTGCTTCCTCGGGCCCTCGAGATTCCCGGCCTCGGGCGGGTTCCGCGCCGCCTCGGGGCCGGCTCAAGGCTGGATGCCGAAGCGCCGCTGCTCGAGGATCTTCTTCACGCGGCTCAGGAACGCGCCCGAGTACGCGCCGTCGACCGCGCGATGATCGAACGACTGCGCGAGGATGCCCACGGGCCGGATCGCGATCGAGTCGCCTTCCGGCGCTTCGACGACGACCGGTTTCTTGCGCACGCCGTCCGTCGAGAGAATCGCGACCTGCGGCTGATTGATGATCGGCGCGGTGATCAACGTGCCGAACGAGCCGTTGTTCGAGATCGTGTACGTGCCGCCGGCAAGATCGTCCGGCTTGAGCCGGCCCTGCCGCGCGCGGTTCGCGATCTCGTGGATCGCTTCGGCGAGCTCGGTGACCGACAGGGTCTCCGCGGAGCGGATCACCGGCGCGACGAGCCCTTCGGGGCCGAGGTCGACGGCGATCGCGAGATTGACGTGCGGGTGAATGACGAGCGAATCCCCTTCGACGCTCGCGTTCAGATTCGGAAACTCGCCGAGCGCTTCGCAGACCGCGCTCGCGATGAACGGCAAGTACGTCAACGAATAGCCTCGACGGCCGCGCCACGCGTCGCGTACCTGATTGCGAACGAGATCGACGTTCGCGAAATCGACCTCGACCGCTTGCAGGACGTGCGCGCTCGTCGCCTTCGAGCGCACCATGTGCTCGGCGGTGAGCTTGCGAATCCGCGTGAACGGCACGATCTTCCGCTCGCCCGGCGTTTCCGGGCGCGCCTCCGCGGCGCGCGGCTCCGCGACTGCAGCTTTCGCGCCCTGCAGATAGCGGATCACGTCGCGGCGCGTGATGCGCCCATTGCGCCCGGTGCCTTCGATTCGAGCGAGCTCGAGCGCGTGCTCCGCGGCGAGCCGGCGGACGGCCGGCGAGAGCCGCTGCCCGGGCTGGCGCCGAACGGCGCCGGCCGCTCCGCTCGATGACGGCCCTCGCGCCGCGCTCGCGGCCGCGGCGCCCGGCGCCGCGGCACCGTTGCCGCCGGTGGCGGCGCCCGTCGGCGCCGACGAGCTTTCCGCCGCCGGAGCGCTGCTCGTCGCCGCTGTGCCCTTCGGCTCGCCCGCGACCTCGACGACCGCGAGCACGGTGCCGACCGGAACGGTTTCGCCGACGTCGACGAGGATCTGCGCGAGGACGCCGGTGCCGGGAGACGGAATCTCCATCGACACTTTGTCCGTCTCGATCTCTAGAAGGATCTCGTCGGCCTCGACGCGGTCGCCGACTTTCTTGTGCCAGCTGGCGATGGTTCCCTCGGTGACCGTTTCACCGAGCTGCGGCATCAATACGTCCATCGAGCTCTACCGTTGCGGGTCGTTATCGTTATTCATCTCGGAGGCTCGCCGGCCGATCGCCGGCGGCTCGGCAACGGCCGCGCGTGCCCCCGCACGCGCGGCCTGCGATATCAGTCGACGAGCTCCCTGACTCGCGCGACGATCTTGTCGACGCTCGGAATCTGCGCATCTTCCAAGTTGTCGGCCGCGGCGAGCGGCACGTGCGGCGTCGTGATACGCACGATCGGACCGTCGAGATCCCAGAACAGCTCCTCGGCGACGATCGACGCGATCTCCGCGCCCCAGCCGCAGAGCCGCGGATTCTCCTCGACGGTCACGAGGCGTCCGGTATGCGCCACCTCTTCGAGGATCGTCTGCGTGTCGAGCGGCACGAGCGAGCGGACGTCGACGACGGTCGCGCGGATGCCGTGCTCCTTCTCGAGGATCTCCGCCGCTTGCATCGCGCGCGGCACCATCAGCGCGAGCGCCGCGATCGTCACGTCGTCGCCGCGCCGCAGCACGTTCGCCTTGCCGAGCGGCACGACGTGCTCGCCGTCCGGCACCTCGCCCTTCGTGGCGTACAGCGACTTCTGCTCGAAGAAGAGCACCGGGTCCTCGTCGCGAACCGCCGCCGCGAGCAAACCTTTGACGTCCGCGGGATAGGCCGGCGCGACGACCTTCAACCCCGGCACCGCCATCGCCCAGTTCTCGACGCTCTGCGAATGCTGCGCGCCGAAGCGCGAGCCGCCGCCGTTGCCCGAGCGGATCACGAGCGGCAGCGTGACCTGCCCGTCCGTCATGTAGCGGGTCTTCGCGATCTCGTTCGCGACGATGTCCCAGCACACGGCGAAGAAGTCCGAGAACATGATCTCGGCGATCGGACGGAGCCCCGTCATCGCGGCGCCCATCGCCGCGCCCAGGATCGCTTGCTCGGAAATCGGCGTGTCGCGGACGCGCTCCGGGCCGAACTCGTCGAGCAGGCCGACGGTCGCCTTGAATACGCCGCCGGCGCGAGCGACGTCCTCGCCGATCAGCACGACGTTCGGGTCGCGGCGCATCTCTTGCGCGATGCCGGCCGCGACGGCTTCGCGATACGTCAGTTCCGCCATGCGGCACCTCCATCGGCCCAGACGTTCTCGAACGCGATGCGCTCGTCCGAGGGCGGCGCGCGCCGCGCCTCCTCGGTCGCCTCGTCGACCTTCCGCTGCGCTTCGGCCTCGATCGAGACGAGCGTCTCCTCGTCGATGCCGAGGTCGAGCAGCCGCTGCCGATAGCGGGGAATCGGATCCTTCGCGAGCCACTCTTTGACCTCGTCCTCGGGCCGATACTTGCCGGGATCGGCGCGCGAGTGGCCGCCGTGACGATACGTCTCGGCCTCGATCAGGCTCGGGCCGCCGCCGCGGCGCGCGGCATCGAGCGCGCGCAGGGCGGTCGTATACACGACGTCGACGTCGTTGCCGTCGATCAGGATCGGCTCGAGGCCGTAGGCGCTCGCTCGATCCGCGGCCGGATGCTCGACGGCCGTGACCTCGTGGATCGCCGTGTACTCCATGTAGCGGTTGTTCTCGCACACGAACACGACCGGCAGCTTCCACACGACCGCGAGATTCAGCGCCTCGTGGAACGTGCCGATATTCGTCGCGCCGTCGCCGAAGAAGCAGACGGCGACCTGATCCGTGCCGCGGTATCGCGCGGACCACGCGGCGCCGGCGGCGATCGTCAGGTGCGCGCCGACGATCGCGTACGAGCCCATCATGTGGTGCTCGACGCTCGTGAGATGCATCGATCCGCCCTTGCCGCGCATCAGACCCGACGAGTTGCCCATGAGCTCGCCGAGGATTTTCGTCATCGACACTCCGCGGACGAGCGTGTGGTTATGACCGCGATACGTGCAGAACGTGTAGTCCGTCGGCCGCATCGCGACGCCGAAGCCGGCCGCGACCGCTTCCTGCCCGAGGCCGAGATGGCTCGTGCCCTTGATGAGGTTCTGCAAGAAGAGGTCGTGCGCGCGCTTCTCGAGGTAGCGGCATTCGACCATCCGGCGGTAGAGCGTAAGACGGGTCTCGCGGTCGATCGCTGCACGCGGCTCCCGTAGGGCAGCCGTCGTATTCGTCAGAATTGCATCCACTGCTCGTTGCCTTGGTTGTTGGAGTGTTCGCGAGTCCGGGACGGGATGTGCCCCCCCAGCGGGGTCCCCCGTGCGGGCAGACCCCGCTCTCTCGGCGGCTCAGTAGGCGTTCGCGACCGGCAACTCCTCGGCCGGGAAGAGCGTGATCACCTGGCAGCCGTCCGCCGTCACGACGACCTCTTCCTCGATGCGCGCGGCCGAGAAGCCGTCCTTCGCCGGGCAGTACGTCTCGAGCGCGAAGACCATGCCCTCCTTGATCTCCATCGGGTTGTCGAGCGATACGAGCCGGCTGATGATCGGCCGCTCGTGCAGCGACACGCCGAGCCCGTGGCCGAACTGCAGGCCGAAACACTCCATCTCGCTCGAGAAGCCGAACTCTTGCGCCTTCGGCCAGCACTTCGCGACCTCGTCGGTGCCGACGCCCGGCCTGATCGCCGCGATCGATGCGTCGATCCACTCGCGGGCCTTCTTGTACGCGTCTTTCTGCGCGTCGGTCGCGCGCCCGACGTTGATCGTGCGGTAGTAGCACGTGCGATAGCCCATGTACGCCTGGATCACGTCGAAGAACGTCTGGTCTCCGGGGCGAATGATCCGGTCCGTGAAGTTGTGCGGATGCGGGCTGCAGCGCTCGCCCGAGACGGCGTTGATCGCCTCGACGTCGTCCGCGCCCATCTCGAACAGCATCTTCGTCGCGCGCGCGACGATATCGTTCTCGCGGATGCCGGGCTTCAGCTCCTCGAAGATCATCTGATAGACCGCATCGACCATCGACGCGGCGACGTTGAGCAGCATGATCTCGTCGCGGCTCTTGATCTCGCGCGCGTCGAGCATGACTTGCTGGCCGTCGCGGACGTCGAGCCCGACGCGCTGCAGCTCGAACAGCATCGGCGGCTCGACGAGATCGACGCCGATCGGCTGATCGGCGACGCCGGCCTCCTCGAGGATCGCCTTGATCTCCTTCGCGGCGTCGCGCATCAATCCCGCGTCGGGCGGCACCGCGCCGCGCAGGCCGAGCATGCCCGCATGGCAATGCGTCTTCGGCAGCCACGGCGCGTAGATGCGATGATGCGCGGCCGCCGAGCCGAAATCCCAAAGGTGCGGATCCTTGTCGCCTGCGAGCAGCGCGAAACGACACATCTTGTCGCGCGACCACTCGCCGATGCTCGTGCTCGTCATGTAGCGGATATTGTTCGCGTCGAACACGAGAAGGGCGCCGAGACCGGAGTTCTTCAGGGCCTGGCGCGTGCGGGCGAGGCGGTAGCGGTGCAGCCGGCGAAAATCGATGCGCTCCTCGAAATCGACGGCCATCGTGCCGGGCGCGTAGATCGCCCGTGACCAGTCGTGGCGTGGATCGATGTCCGCGTCGGTGATGATCTTCGGCTCGGAAAGCTTGGCGACCATGATTTCTTCTCCTGCGCGGTGCTTCGAAAGGGCTGCACTGCGCCTCGGATGGCTACAGCGGACCCAGCGATCGTCCGATTCTATCGCAGTACGGGGCGTTTCTCAGCGTCGCCCAAGTCTTTGATATGCATCGGATACGCAGTGGTTCGTTCTACCCGCGGACGCCGAGCGGGGCAATTCGTGCGGTCAGTGCGCGTTGACCTCGGGAGCAGCGCTCTGTAGCGTCGATCGCCTCCGGCCACGAGGGAGTCTCATGGGAACGACGGTCATCGCGGAGGGCTCGCGCCGCGTCGCGCGCAAGCTCCGCGGGCAACGCGCGAGCGACGGCGCCGGCGTGCGGATGACGCGAATCATCGGCACGCCGCTGCTCGACCATTTCGATCCGTTCTTGCTGCTCGACGAGTTTCGCTCGGACGATCCGCGTGATTATGTCGCGGGCTTCCCCGATCACCCGCACCGCGGCTTCGAGACGGTCACGTATATGCTCGCCGGCCGAATGCGGCACGGTGACAACCAGGGCAACACCGGGCTCCTCGGTCCGGGCAGCGTGCAATGGATGACGGCCGGCCGCGGCATCGTCCACTCGGAGTTCCCCGAGCAGGTCGAAGGTTTGCTGTGGGGTTTCCAGCTCTGGGTCAATCTGCCTGCGAAGGACAAGATGACCGCGCCGAGGTACCAGGACATCCCGGCCGAGCGGATCCCGGAGGTCGAGCTCGGCGCGGGCGTCCGCGCGCGCGTGATCGCCGGGGCGCTCGGGGGCATCGAGGGCCCGATCACCGCGGTGGCGACCGAGCCGTTGTATTACGACCTGTCGCTCGACGCGGGAACGAGTCACGTGCTCGCCGTGCCCGAGGGCCACAACGTCTTCGTGTACGTCTTCGAGGGCGAGGCGGAGATCGGGCCCGATCGCCAACGCGTCGAGCGCGGCGAGATCGCGTTGCTCGAGCACGGCACGCGCATCGAGCTACGCGCGCCGGCGGCGAGCGGCGCACGCATGATCGTCGTCGGAGGGCGGCCGCTGAACGAGCCGATCGCCCGCTACGGCCCGTTCGTCATGAACACCGAGGAAGAGCTGCTGCAAGCCTTCGCGGACTACCACGCCGGCAGGCTGTAGTCATCGCTCGCGACGCGGCGAGTCGGCTCGGCGGCGCTCAAGCCGACGGCCGCATCTCGTCGGGTCCGGCCGATCCGTTGCCCGAGTAGCGGCGCTCGGCGTGGTGCTCCGCCGTGCGGACGGCTGCGTCGTGCGGCGGTTTGCCCGTCTCGAGATAGGTCTTCATTCGCAGCAGATCGTCGTCCAGCTGGTGTTTCGGATCCGCGCCGACGAGCCGCGCGATCGCATGACCGAATGCGCCTGCGATCGGATCGTAGACGAGCTTGACGTCGATCGTCGTCGAGCCGTCGGCGTTGTCGCGGAACTGCACTTGGCCGGCGTGCCGGATCAACGCGCCGTCCACGGTATGCCACGCGAGCCGGCGGTTCTCCTCGCGCTCGGTCAGCATCGCGTCGAAAGTGAGCTCGAGCCCGAGCGCGGCCCGAACGGTCCAGCGCCAGCGCTCGTGCTCGCCGCGGTCGGGCACACGCCGCACGCGCACGACGTGCTTCATGAACGTCGGGAACCGCTCGAAATCGCACCACGTCCGATAGACGGTCTCGACGGGCGCGTGAATCCGAATCGTCTTCTGCACGTTCACCGCGAGGCTCTGATCGCCGAGCCCGAGCATTCGCGCGAGCTCGATATTCGTCAGCGCGCGGCCGAGCAGCACGAGGCCGGCTCCGCTCGCGAGCGCGCCGCCGGGATGGCGCCGGCCGAGGCCCCAGAGCATCGCCGCGGCACCCGCGAGCGTCGCCGCGGCCCGCGCCGTCGGCGACCAGTTCGTCTGCATGAACGCCGAGCGGCGGCCGGGCCGGTAGCGAGGCTCCCCCTGAAGTCCCGGCACGTGGCCGGGCTCGGTGTGCACCTCGAGGCGATCCTCGACGTCGCGCACGCCGCGGATGTCGCGCACGCATTCGAGCAAGCGCGGCACCTCGTCCGCGAGGATGGGGCCGCTCAACGTGACGATGCCGTCGTGCGCGTGGACCTCGATCGACGCGGGATGGGAGACCTCCCGCCCGATCGCCGCGCGCACGCGGTCGGCGAGCACGTGGTCGTCGACGGGCTGCGCGTGCAGCAGCGAGCGGAGGCTCGCGGTCGTGCCGATCGCGCGGTTGCGCAGGTCACGCCCGACGACGCCGAGCTCGTGCTGCGCCTTGTGCCGCACGTGCACGACCCGGTCGCGGACGAGCGCTCTGCGATGCCGGCCCCGGGCCGGATCGAAGTAGTACATCGCCGCGGCGCCTATTCCCGCGCTGAGCAGCGTCCACGTTCCGCGGTTCATTTCGCACCTCCTTCCAAAAAACGAAAACGGCCCGGGGCTCGTCGTCTCGCTCGGATGGCGGCGCCGCCGCCCGAAGCGGCCGGCTCTCGCAGCCGGCGCAGCCGAGGCCAAGTCAGGCGAGTTCCCGTGTAGCAAGAGTCGGGCCGGGTGCGGAGGTGCGCGCTCGGCACGGGCGGCCGTCGCTTACGACAGCCGGGCGCGGTCGTGGGGAAGCGAGTAGTCGATGTCGGGTCCGATCGGCACGATGCCGTGCGGGTTGATCGTCGGATGACTGCGGTAATAGTGCGCCTTGATCACGGGGATCTTGACCGTCTCGGCAATGCCGGGAACTTGATAGAGGTCGCGCACGTAGCCCGAAAGGCTCGGGTAATCGGCGATGCGCCGCCGATTGCACTTGAAGTGGTAGTGATAGACGGGGTCGAAGCGGACGAGCGTCGTGAAGAGCCGCCAATCCGCCTCGGTGATGCGCGACCCCGTCAAGTAACGGCGCGTCGCGAGCCGCTCGTCGAGCCGGTCGAGCGCGTCGAAGAGCGCGGTCACGGCTTCCTCGTACGCTTCTTGCGTCGTCGCGAATCCGGCCTTGTAAACGCCGTTGTTGACGTTCGTGTAGACGAAATCGTTGAGCTCGTCGATCTCCTCGCGCAGCGGCTCGGGGTAGAAGTCGAGGTCGTTCGCGCCGACCTCGTCGAAAGCCGAGTTCAGCATGCGAATGATCTCGGCCGATTCGTTCGAGACGATCGTCCTCTGCTCCTTGTCCCACAGCACGGGCACCGTCGCGCGGCCGGTATATTTCGGGTCGGCGATCAGATAGAGCTCGTAGAGTTTCGTCACGCCGTTGACCGTGTCGGGGATCACGCCGTCGCCCGGATCGAAGGTCCAGCCGTCCGAGCCCATGTAGGCGTTCACCGCCGAGATGCCGATCAACGGCTCGAGACCCTTCAAGCGCCGGAAGATCAGCGTACGGTGGGCCCACGGGCAGGCCCACGAGACGTAGAGGTGATAGCGTCCGGGCTCGGCCTTGAAGCCTCCGCGGCCGCTCGGTCCCGGCGAGCCGTCCTTCGTGACCCAGTTGCGAAACTGCGATTCGCTGCGGACGAAGCGTCCTCGCGTGGCCGACGTGTCGTACCACACGTCATGCCATTTGCCTTCGACGAGCATGCCCATGCGGCTACCTTGAGCGATCGATCCCGTGAGGTCAACACGCTCGGCACGCGCGCTCGCCGCGGTCGAGTTCACGCGCTCTGGCGATCATGCTACTTTCTGCGCGAGCCGGCGGCGGCCGGCTTGTTGGGGGAGCAGTGAGAGAAGCGCGCAACACTCGCCGCGGCGTCTGCCGAGCGGCGCTCGCGTTGCTGGCCGGCGCCGGGTTGCCGGCGGCGCTCGCCGCGGACGAGACCACGACGATTCACTTGACCGTGGCGTCGAGCCACACGACCGGCCTGCCGTGGGTCGGCGTGATGCACACGCTCGTCGTGCCCGAGTCGAACAAGCGGCTCGCCGCGATGGGGAGCCCCTACCGCATTCGCTGGACCGAGACCTACGGCGGCGCGCTGTACGGCTACGCGCATACGCTCGAGGCCGTCGAGATCGGCCTCACGGATATCGGCTGGGTCGGGACGCTGTGGGAGCTCTCGAAGATGCCCCTGCAGAACGTCACGTACTACACGCCGTTCGTCACCGACGACTACAACCTCATTCTCGAGATCTTCAACGAGCTGCACGAGACGGAGCCCGCGCTGATCGACGCGTGGACCGCGCAGAACCAGCGCTTCCTCGGCGGCAGCGCGGTCGACACCTACCATCTGATGACGAATTTCCCGGTGCGCAGCGTCGACGACCTGCGCGGCCGGAAGATCCTCGCGCCGGGGCCGTCGGCCGCGTGGCTCGAAGGCACGGGCGCGGTCGCGGTGGACGGCGGGCTCACGACCTACTACACGCAAATCCAGACGGGCGTCGCCGACGGCGTGCTGACGATCTTGACCGGCGCGCCGCCCTATCGAATCCACGAGGTCGCGCCGTACATCACGCTCGTCGGCATCGGGGCCCAGCTGACCGGCGGCATGTCGATCAACCTCGATACGTGGAGCTCGTTGCCCGAGGACGTGCAGAAGGTGCTGCGCGAGCTCGGCGAGGAGTACAGCCGCGCGGTCGCCGCCGAGCTCGAGAGCCGTTTCGAGCGCGGCCTCGAGCAGATGCAGGCGGAAGGCGCGATCGTCTACGAGCTGCCGCTCGAGGAGCGGCTCAAGTGGCTCGAACGTTTACCGAATATCGCGGGTGAATGGGCCGAAGCGACCGAGAAGCGCGGTTATCCCGCGAAGCAAGTGTTGCGCATCTACATGGATGCCGTTCGCAAGAGGGGGGGCAAGCCGCTCAGGGACTGGGACAAATTGTCTTATCCCTGATCGCTTCGCGTCTCGGTCCGCACCGTCCGGCGTCGGCGTAGTCGAGCCCGTCGGTGACGGCCTTCGGACGGCCGAATAAGGAAAGTCACGAAGCGAGCGGCTCGATGCACGTGTTGCAGCAACGATCGATCCGGTTCGATGCCGTCGGGCGCGCGCTCGATCGGCTGATCCTCCTGATGAACGGCGCGGGCGTCGTGTGGGTATTCGCGCTGACGTTTCTGATTTGCGCGGATATCGTCGGACGCACGATCTTCGACAACCCGATCCGCGGCGTGACCGAGATCGTCTCGCTGTCGCTCGTCGCGAGCGTTTTCCTGCAGATCCCTTACGCCGTGAACCGCGACCGGCTGACGCGCGCGCGGGTGTTGCTCGATCGGCTCGATGCCGGTGCGCCCGGCGCCGCGCATCGCTGGCGCCTCGTCATGACCGCGATCGCCGCGGTGCTGTTCGCGATCACGGCGATCGGCGAATGGCCCGACATGGTCCGCGCGCTCGCGACGCGCGAGTTCGCCGGGGTCGAGGGCCAGTTCACGATCGCGGTCTGGCCGATCAAGGCGATCGTCGTGCTCGGCGCCGTCGTCGCGGCGATCGAATGCATGCGGTTTCTCGGTGAATCGAGGCCGGCGGACGCGCGTGCGGACGGGGTGCGCGCCGCGCGTGGAGTGCGGTGGTTCGCTCTGCTCGGCCCGCTGGCGATCGCGGTCGTCGTGCTCCTCGTGTGGTTCGCGGGAGCCGAGCCGCGCGTGATCGGCGGGCTCATGATCGGCTCCGTGCTCGTGATGATCGCGCTCGGCATGCCGATCGCGATCGCGCTGCTTCTCACCGGGTTCGTCGGGCTCGGCCTCTTGAAGCACGATTTCGAGATCGCGACGCGGACGGTCGCGCTCTCCGCCGAAGGCACGGTCTCCGAGTACGTGTTCGCGACCGTGCCGCTGTTCGTGCTGATGGGGCTCTTCGTCAACGTCTCGGAGATCGGCCGCGACGCATTCCGCGCCGCGCAGCTCGTCTTCGGCCGGTTCATCGGCGGCCTCGGCGTCGCGACCGTCGCCGCGAACGCGATCTTCGCCGCGATCACCGGCATCTCGATCGCGTCCGCGGCGATCTTCACGAAGATCGCGGTGCCCGAGATGGTGCGTCACGGCTATACGCCGAAGTTCGCCGTCGGGCTCACGGCGGGCTCGTCGGTGCTCGGCATGCTGATCCCGCCGAGCCTGCTCCTGATCATCTACGGCGTGATCGCCGAGGTCTCGATCGGCAACCTGTTCACCGCGGCGATCATCCCGGGAGTCCTCCTCGCCGCCGCGTTCGCGCTCGCCGTGATGGCGATGGCGGCGTTCTGGCCCGGCTTCGTCGGCGACGTCCGTGCGCGCCGCACGGCGGGCGAAGGCGACGAGGCGAAGGCCGCGTCGCCGAACGAGAGCACGTTGAGCGCGCTCGCAGGGTTGTTCCCCGTCGCGCTCCTGATCGTGCTCGTGCTCGGCGGCATCTACGGCGGCGTATTCACGCCGACCGAGGCGGGCGCCGCCGGCGCGTTCGGCGCGATGGTGATCGCGCTCGTGAAGCGCCGGCTGACGTGGGCGAAGCTCTGGGACGTGATCCGCGAGACCGGTCAGGTGTCGGTGATCATCCTGTTCCTGATCATCGCGGCGAACACGTTCAGCCGCATGCTGACGCTGACCGAGCTGCCTCAGGATATCGCCGGATTCCTCGGCGGCACCGGGCTCGGCCTGTTCGGCTTCCTCGCGATCTACCTCGTGCTGCTGATCGCGCTCGGCACGGTGCTCGATTCGACGTCGATCATGCTGATCGTGCTGCCGCTCGCGCTGCCGGTCGCGGGCGAGCTCGGCGTGAACCTCGTGTGGTTCGGCATCGTGACCGTGATCGCCATCGAGATCGGACTGCTCACGCCGCCCCTCGGCCTGTCGGTCTACGTCATCAAGTCGAGCCTCGACGACGACCGGATCTCGCTCGGCGACATCTTCGCGGGCGCGTCACCGTTCGTGCTCGTGATGGTGCTCGTCACCGTGATCCTGATGGCCTTCCCCGAGCTGAGCCTCGCGCTGCTGTAGCGCGGCCCGCGGACCGTCCGCGGTCGCAGAATCGAGACGCCGACGCGGGGACGTCGCGCGTATAGAATCGAGCCATGCGCAGGGATGCCCGCAGGCTTCTTCCGGCCGTCGCGGCCGCGATGCTCGCGACGGCCGGCCGAGCCGACGACCCGTCGGCCCTCGAGGAGCTCGCGTCGCTGCTCGAGGCGCAGGTCGGCGTCGGCCGGGCGGCGATCGAAAGCGGTCTCGACGGGCTCCAGCCGGCGTTGGCCGGCGCCGCCGCACCGGCCGTGGCCGCGCTGATCGCGGCGTCGCGCGATGCGGCGATCGCGAGCGGCGTCGAGCCGATCCCCGAGTCGATCCGCCGCGAGATCGCCGACTACGTCCCCGCGGACGTGCTCGATGCCGTGCGCTGGTGCGTGCGCTGCGGCGGCGAGCTCTCGTTGCAGCGGAGCACGTTCTTGCTCGGGATCGCCCCCGCGATCACTCTCGACCACGTCATCGTGTTCGCGAAGCTCGACGACGCGCTGAACGATCCGGCGCTCTGGATGCACGAGCTCAAGCACGTCATGCAGTTCCGCGAGTGGGGTCTCGACGAGTTCGCGCGCCGCTACCTCGAGGACTACGCGGCGGTCGAGCGCGAGGCGTGGGATTTCCGCTGGGCGTGGGTCAAGAGCACGGGCTGGCTCGAGCGGCGCAAGCTCGCGCGGCGCTGAGCGGGAAACGCCGCGAGCACGGGCCGGCACCGAGCCGTGCACGGCTTCAGGATTTTCGCGATGCAGCATCTCGCTGCTGGCGCACGGGCCAGCGTTGCGTGCGTCCCGCTCCGGGGACGCCGGAAGAGCGTCCCTGCGGCTCGGCGGCCGGCATCCCTGCCGGCCGACGCCCCGGAGCGGGACGCACGCAACGCTGACCCTTTCAGCGTCGTGCCGGCCCACGCGAAGCCGTGCACGGCTCGCTGCCAGCCCGTGCGCAGGCAGCCAAATTTCGCTTCGCGAAAGCCGTGCGCCGCGCAGCGGCGGCCCGTGCGAAAGCCCTGCGCGACTCGGTGGCGGGCGTGCGCGGCGACGTGCGCGCCCGGAAGTGCGCTAAAGTAGCGCCGGTCCTGATACGAGCTTGCGCCTTCGATGACGACCGCCGCCAAGATCCGCTGGGGACTTCTCGTAGCCGTTCTCGCCTGTGGTGCCGCGCTGGCCGTGTGGCCCAAGCTCGATGCGCCTGCCCAGCCGAAGCACTGGCGCGTCGAGGTCAAGGCCAGCTATCCGCACGATCCCGAGGCGTTCACGCAGGGGCTCGCGTTCCACGAGGGTCGACTGTACGAGGGAACGGGCCAGTACGGCCGCTCGTCGATCCGTCGAATCGCGCTGCCGAGCGGCGAGATCGAGGCGATGCAGCCGCTGAGCGCGCTTTATTTCGGCGAAGGCATCACGATCTTCGACGGCAAGCTACACCAGCTCACGTGGGTCAACCAGGTCGGGTTCGTCTACGACCTGGAAACGTTCGAGCGCGTCGCGACGTTCCGCTACGAGGGCGAGGGCTGGGGCCTCACGCACGACGGCAAGCATCTGATCATGAGCAACGGCTCGGAGCGCATCGTGTTCCTCGACCCCTCGACCTACGAGGTCGTGCGGACGATCCGCGTGCGCTCCGAGGGCCGTCCCGTCGTGCGGTTGAACGAGCTTGAGTACGTCGACGGCGAGATCTGGGCGAACATCTGGTACGAGGACCGCATCGCGCGCATCGATCCTCGCGACGGCGAGGTCGTCGGCTGGATCGATGCGAGCCGGGTCTATCCCAGGTCCGAGCGCGGCCGCGAGGACGTGCTGAACGGCATCGCGTACGATCCCAAGTCGCGGCGCCTGATCATCACCGGCAAGAACTGGCCGCGGCTGTACGAGGTCGAGGTCGTGCCGCTCTGACTCCGCCGCGCCGCCCGCGTCAGCGACGTCGAGCCGCGTCCGGCCATGCCGGCCGGATGGCTTTTCGGTATCATCGCGGCCTCAATCTCTTCGCAGGCGGAGCAGCAGCGGATGGGCTTCACGACTAAGCAGGTGCATGCCGGCGTCGAGCCGGATCCGATCACCGGCGCGATCCTGACCCCGATCTATCAGTCGACGACCTTCGTTCAGAATTCGGTCGACGAGTATCTCGCGAAAGGGTACTCGTACTCGCGCACGGCGAATCCCACGGTCCGCGTGCTCGAGAAGAAGCTCGCGATTCTCGAGGGCGGGGCCGACTGCACGTGCTACGCGACCGGCATGGCCGCGATCCAGGCCGTCCTGCAAGCGTGCCTTTCGGCCGGAGACCACGCGATCGTCTCGGACGTCGCGTACGGCGGCACGTACCGGCTCTGCACGAAGATCTTCCGCCGTTTCGGCGTCGAGTTCACGTTCGCCGATACGTCGAATCCCGACGCGGTCCGCGCCGCGCTTCGCGACAACACGAAGCTCGTCCTCACGGAGACGCCGGCGAATCCGACGCTGAAGCTGACCGACATCGCCGCGATCTCGGAGATCACGCGCGAGCGCGGCATCGTGCACGCGGTCGACAACACGTTCCTCACGCCGTACTTCCAACGGCCGCTCGAGCTCGGCGCCAACATCTCTATTCACAGCACGACGAAATATTTCGACGGGCACAACGCGACCGTCGGCGGCGCCGTGATCGTCGACGACAAGGCGCTCGACGAGAAGATCCGCTTCGTGCAGAACGCGACCGGCGTGATCATGTCGCCGTGGGTCGCGTGGCTCACGCTGCAAGGGACGAAGACGCTCTCGATCCGGCTCGAGCGGCAGGCCGCGAACGCGCAGGCGATCGCCGAGTTTCTCGAATCGCATCCGAAAGTCGCGCAGGTGCGCTATCCGGGGCTCGAGTCGTTCCCGCAGCACGAGCTCGCGAAGCGTCAGGCAAGCGGCTTCGGGGCGATGCTCTGGTTCGAGGTCAAGGGCGGCGTCGCGGCCGGCAAGAAGCTGATGGATTCGGTGCGGCTTTGCACGCTCGCGGAGAATCTCGGCTCCGTCGAGACGCTCATCACGCATCCCGTCACGATGACGCACGCGGACGTCGAGGAAGCGGAGCGCAAGCGCGTCGGCATCATCGACGGTCTCGTGCGGCTCTCGGTCGGTCTCGAGGATCCGGAGGATCTGATCGACGATCTGCGCCAGGCGCTCGACAAGATCTGAAAACGGATCGATGCCGCGCGTCACGGCGATCAACGTCTACCCGATCAAGTCCTGCGGCGGCATCGCGCGGCAGAGCGCCGAGGTCCGAGCGCGCGGGCTCGTCAGCGATCGCCGCTACATGCTCGTCGACGCCGACGGCACGTTCATCACGCAGCGCCGCCATCCGCGGCTCGCGCTCACGCGCGTCGCCGACGACGGCGACGACGGCTTTCGCGTCGACGCGCCCGGGCACTCGACGCTGCGCTTGCCGTGGGTATGGCCGAGCGGTCCGCGCGTCGAGGTCACGGTTTGGCGGGATCGCGTCCAAGCGACGGCATTGCCGGACGAGATCGGAGCGTGGTTCGAGGACCTCGTCGAGATGCCTTGTAGAATCGTCTATATGCCGGACGGCTGGCACCGTGCCGTGCCGAACGAGGCGGCCGCGCCCGGCGACGAGGTGAGCTTCGCCGACGCGGCCCCTATGCTGCTCACGTCCGAAGCGTCGCTCGAGGATCTCTGCTCGCGCCTGCCGTCGCCGATCTCGATGCGCCGTTTCAGACCGAATATCGTCGTCGACGGCGACGGGCCCTTCGTTGAGGACGGCTGGCGGCGGATCGCGATCGGCGAGACGGAGCTCGAAGTGGCCTGGCCGAGCACGCGCTGCGTGCTGACGACGATCGACCCCGACACGGGCGTGAAGGATCCCGCAGGCGAGCCGCTGCGGACGCTGCGCACGTTCCGCCGCGGACCGAACGGCGTGCTCTTCGGCCAGAACGTGATTCCGCGGCGGCTCGGCACGATCCGCGTCGGCGACCGCGTCGAGGTGCTCGAGCGCGCGCCGGCGGCTTGAGCGGGGGCGAGCCGATCACGCTCCGAGCGCACCCTATCGAGCGCTCGGAGGCACGCGTTCGAGGATTGCTTTCGCGATGAAGAGAGAGACCCGGATCAATCATCCTCCGACGATCGAGCTGCCGGAAGGCAATCGGCCGCTGGTGCCGCCGATCCATCGCTCGGTCAAGTTCACGTTTCCGACGATAGAGGATTCGCTCCGCCCCGAAGCGCGGACATCGGGCTTCGAGTACATGCGCGACTCGAATCCGACGACGCGGGAGCTCGAGCTTCTGTGCGCGGAGCTCCAGGGCCGCGACGACGCGATCGCGGTCGCGACCGGCATGGCGGCCGTCTGGCTCGTGCTGCTCGGCACGCTCGCCGCGGGCGACCGGATCGTGATCTTCGTCGAGTCGTATCGGCCGACGCGCGTCGCCGTGCGGCGCTTTCTTTCCCGCTTCGGCGTCGAGTTCTCGATGCTGTCGATCCACGATCTCGACGGCATCGAGCGCGAGCTCGCGCGGCCGGAGACGAAGGTCGTGCTGTTCGAGTCGCCGACGAATCCGATGCTGCACGTCGCGGATATCGGCGCGATCGTCGAGCTCGCGAAGCGACACGGCGTCGTCACCGTGCTCGACAATACGTTCGCGGGGCTGCACAACCACGGCCGGTTCGACATCGACTTGTACGTGCACAGCCTGACGAAGTACGCGAATGGGCACGGCGACGTCATGGGCGGCGTCGTGATCGGCGAGCGCGCACGCATCAAGGCGCTCCGGCCGCAGGCGGTGAATCTCGGTGCGACGCTCGATCCGGGCGCGGCGTATCTCATCACTAGGGGGCTCAAGACCTACTCGTTGCGCTTCGCTCGGCATTCCGAGAACGCGCTCGCGATCGCGCGCTATCTCGAGACGAGGCCCGAGGTTCAGCGGGTGCACTATCCGGGTCTGCCGGATCACCCGGGCCACGAGCTCGCAAAGCGACAGATGGAGGATTTCGGCGGCGTGCTGTGCTTCGATCTCGATTCCGACGAGGCCGGCGCGTGGCGCTTCATCGATGCGCTCGAGCTTTTCGCGACGACGGCGAGCTTGGGCTCCACCGACTCGCTCGTCGCGCCGACGAAGCTCTATGCGGCCGGAGACTTGTCGGACGAAGAGCTTGCCGTCTCCGGCATCAAGCCGTCGACGATCAGGCTCGCGGTCGGGCTCGAGCACGTCGACGATCTGATCGCCGACCTCGAGCGTGCGTTCGAGCGCTGGAAGAGCGGCTGACGGCTCAGCCGGTCCCCGTCTCGTCGAGCGGGGCGATGCAATCGGCGTCGTCGTGCTCGGGCTTGTTCACGCGCATCGAGATGCGTCGGGTCAGCACCTCCGGGCCGGGCGCCAGCAGAATGCGCTCGAGCGCGTCGCGAGCGGCATTCGGATCGAGCCAAGTCGCGTAGTGCTCGGGCGCGAGCACGGCCGGCATGCGGTCGTGGACGTGCGCGACGTCGCTCGTCGCGTCACGCGTCAGGATCGCGAAGGTCCGCAACGGCTCGCCGGGCTCGTTCGGGACGGCATCTCGTTGCCCGCGGCGGGCACGCTCGCTCGATCGGGGCGGGCTCGACGTCGTCCAGATGCCCGCGAAAGCGATCGGCGCGAACTCGCCGCGAAAATGCACGTACGGCTGCTTGGGCGCGCGTTCGCCTTGCCATTCGTACCAGCCCGCGGCCGGCACGAGGCAGCGGCGGCTGCGCGCCGAATCGGCGAATGCGCGCGACGTGAAGACGGTCTCGGCGCGCGCGTTGATCCATGCCCGCTCCGCCCAGCGCGGCTTGTATCCCCAGACGAAGAGCTCCGCCGCGCGGCTGCCGTCGCGGCGCGTGCGGATGACCGCGGCGAGCTGGCTCGGCGCGACGTTGAACGACCGCCGATAGCCCTCGGGGGGCTTGAGCTCGAAGAAGCGTTCGAACGCCGACTCGTCCGGGGTCAGGAATCGTCCGCACATCGTGGTCGGCTCCGCCGCAAGTGCCGAGTCGCGGTCGCGCCGCGGCGGAGCCCGGCGCGGCTCAGCCGCCGAAATACCGCCGCGCGCGTCCCAACGCCATCAGCGGGAAGTAGTGACGATACATGTTGTAGTTCAACATGAATCCCCGCTGCAGCTCCGTGCCCTGCGCGATCCGCTCGCGCAGCGCCGCATCGCGGAAGTCGAGCTTCGCGCCGAAGCCGTAACCCGGGAAGCCGGTGCCCGTGTAGTACGGCTCGTCCCACGTGCCGTCGTCGCGCTGCGTCTCGGTCAAGTACTTGACCCCCGCACGGATCGCCGCGTCGTAGTCCCTCGAGCGGGTCGCGAGCAGCGCCATCAGCGCCCAGCTCGTCTGCGAGGCCGTGCTCGGACCGACGCCGCGGAGGCGGTCGTCCATGTACGACGCGCACGTCTCGCCCCAGCCGCCGTCCTCGTTCTGATGCGCGACGATCCAGTCCGCCGCCTTGCGGACGTACGGCTGCGTCATGTCTTCGCCGAGCGCGGCGAGCGCGGGCAGCACCGCACCCGTGCCGTAGATGTGATTCACGCCCCAGCGGCCGAACCAGCTGCCGTCTTCCTCCTGCTCCGAGCGCAAGAAACGGTACGCACGCTCGAGCGCGGGGTGACTGCGGTCGTAGCCGAGCAGCGAGAGCGCCTCGACGACGTGCGCCGTGACGTCGGCCGACGGCGGATCGAGCACCTCGCCGAAATCGCAGAACGGAATCTTCGTGACGATCAGCTTGTCGTTGTCCTTGTCGAACGCCGCCCAGCCGCCGTTGCTCGATTGCATCGCGAGCGTCCAGTTGACCGCGCGTCGAATCGCTTCCTGAATGCGCGGCTGCCGACGCAGCTTCTCCGGCAAACGCGCGAGCATGATCAGCGCGACCGCCGTATCGTCGAGATCGGGATAGTGCAGGTTCGCGCGCTCGAACGCCCAGCCGCTCGGCTCGTCGCAACGGACCTTCTGCGACCAGTCGCCTTGGAAACGGATCTCGTTCTTCAGGCACCAGTCGAGCGCGCGCTGCATCGTCTCGTCGATCTCGCGCCCGCAGTCCTGCATCGCGACGAGCGTGAGCAGCGTGTCCCAGACCGGCGACTCGCTCGCTTGGATGTGCAGCGTGCCGTCTCGCTCGAACGACCAATGCTCGTCGAGCGCGGCGAGGCCGCGCGCCATCACGGGATGCGTGAGCGGATAGCCCTCGTTGTGCAGCGCCATCAGGCTGTAGATCCACGGCGGTTGGATGCCGCCCCACGCGCCGTCCGCGTCCTGATGACGAACGATCCATTCGAGACACGCCTTGATCGCGGCCTCGCGTCCCGGCGTGAGCCCGATCCGCTGATACAGATGCATCATGCGGTCGGTCGCGAGGAACAGCCGCTTCAGCGAGAAGAACGGCACGTCGTGCGGCAGCCGATAGTGCATCCGCTCGCGGCCTTCGGGGAACAGCTCGTCGAGGCGGCGATCGGGCGGCAGCGGCTTCACCGGGCGGCGCGCGGACAGCACCGCGAGCGGGATCAGCGTCGCGCGTGCCCAGCTCGCGAAGTTGTAGATGTTGAACGGGAACCACTTCGGGTTCGCGATGACCTCGGGCGGCAGATTCGGCGTCTGGTCCCACGGCCATTCGCCGATCAACGCGAGCCAGTAGCGCGTGAACACGCGCACTTTGCGCAGTCCGCCGTGCGCGAAGATCCATTCGCGCGCGCGCACGAGCGGATCCGCGTCCGGCGGCATGCCGATCGAGCGCAGCGCCGCGTACGCTTCGACGGTGCTGTTGATATCGCCTTGCGGCGCGTCGTAGTAGTTCTCCCAGGAGCCGTCGGCCCGCTGCGCCTTCAGCAGCGTCGCGGCGATGTCCTGCATGCGCGGGTGCTCGATGCCGAGGAAGTGCATCGCGAGCAGCCACTCCGCTTCCATCGTGTAGCTCGATTCGAGCATGCCGACCCAATAACCTTCGGGCTTCTGCTCGCGTTCGAGCCAGTCCATCGCCCGCGCGATCGCGTCGTCGAGACGAGAACGCTCGGGCAGGGTTTCCCTGACGTTGGCGGCCATTGTCACCTGAGGGTTCTGCATTTGGCCGGCGATTATCGCATACGATTATCGGCCGGGGGCAGCTAAGTGTCGAAAACGCAACGCGAAACCAGCAGTACCCGCGTGCCGTGTCGCGCCCGGCGACGCGCGCGCGGTCTCGCCGCGCTCGCTGTCGTCGTGCTTGCCGGCGGTTGCGCGCGCGTCGTGACGGTCGAGGGCGAGCGGCTCGGCATCCGCTCCGAGGAGCTCAGGCGCTACGTCGAGACGGTCTTTCGCGAGCAGAATCGCGTCGCGACCGCGCTTGCGTTCGCGCTCGAGGATGCCGAGGATCCCGAGCGCATCGACGCGCTCGAAGCGGCGGAGGAAGACCTGCTCGCGGCTTGCTCCGGCTTGAACGCGATCGCGGCCGCGCGGCGCGACGGCGAGCGTCTTCGCAGGCTACAGGCGCTCTCGGCGGCGCGCGCCGCGCCCGAATGCGAGCGGGCGACCGCCGATGCCGAGAGCGTGCTCGCGCCTTAGCGCTGCGCGAGCCAAGGCGGCGGCGGAAGGCCTTTCGACTCGAGGAACGCGGGATTGTAGAGCTTCGACTGATAACGCGAGCCCGAGTCGCACAGCACGGTGACGATCGTCTTTCCGGGACCGAGCTGTCTCGCGAGCCGAATCGCGCCCGCGACGTTGATGCCGCTCGAGCCGCCGAGCAGCAGGCCTTCCGTCTGCACGAGGTCGTAAAGGATCGGCAGCATCTCGCTGTCAGGAATCTGGAACGCGTCGTCGATCGGCGCGCCTTCGAGATTGCCGGTGATGCGGCCCTGGCCGATGCCTTCCGTGATCGAGCTGCCCTCGGACTTGAGCTCGCCGGTCTTGATCCAGCTGTAGATCGCGGCGCCCATCGGATCGGCCGCGGCGACGACGATGCTCGGATTCTTGTGCTTCAAGTACTCGCCGACGCCGGCGAGCGTGCCGCCGGTGCCGACCGCGCAAGTGAAGCCGTCTATGCGTCCGCCGGTCTGCTCCCAGATCTCGGGGCCGGTGCTCGCGATATGACCTTCGCGGTTCGCGAGATTGTCCCATTGGTTCGCGTAGAGCACGCCGTGCGGCTCGGTCTTCGCGAGCTCCTCGGCCGTGCGCCGCGCGATGTGCACGTAGTTGTTCGGATCGCGATACGGGACCGCGGGCACCTCGCGCAGCTCCGCGCCGCAGAGCCGAAGCGCGTCCTTCTTCTCCTGCGACTGCGTGTTCGGCATCAGGATCAGCGTGCGATAGCCTCGCGAATTGCCTACGAGCGCAAGGCCGATGCCGGTATTCCCGGCGGTGCCTTCGACGATCAGCCCGCCGCGCTCGATGACCTTGCGCTTCTCGGCGTCGAGCACGATGTATTTCGCGGCGCGATCCTTGACCGATCCTCCCGGATTGAGGAACTCGGCCTTGCCGAGAATCGTGCAGCCCGTCAGCTCGGAAGCCTTGCGCAGCTTGATCAGCGGCGTGTTGCCGACGGTGTCGACGAAATCCTCGCAGATGCCGCGCGCGCTCGAGCGTGGAAAACGATCGGAATTGCCCATGCCAGTCCCTTCATCGTTCGCGCGGCCTCACGCCGACGCGACGTCGATCGCACGCCCCGTGCGCGGGCGGCGAGATTGAAGAACGAGCGCGTATTGTACACTCCGGCCGTGCCGCCGGATTCCGGCCGGAGCTGTCGATGAAAACCCCACAGCGCACGCGATACGACGCCGCGATCGTCGGCGGCGGTCATAACGGTCTCGTCTGCGCCGCGTATCTCGCCCGCGCGGGTCTTCGCGTCGTCGTGCTCGAGCGTCATGCGCAGGTCGGGGGAGCCGCCGTGACCGAGGAGTTCCATCCGGGATTCCGCAACTCGATGGCGAGCTACACGGTGAGCCTGCTCGAGCAGCGCGTCATCGACGACCTCGAGCTCGAGAAGCACGGCCTCGAGCTCTTGCCGCGGCCGCTCGCGAACTTCGTGCCGGCGCTGAACGGGCCGGGTCTCGCGATGCACCGCGACATCGCGCGGATGCAGGCGTCGATCGCGGAGCATTCGACGCGCGACGCCGAGCGCTGGCCGCGTTTCGTCGACGAGCTCGGACGCGTCACGAAGCTCGCTCGCTCGCTGATGCTCGAGGCGCCCGTCGATCCGACGGCGGGGCCGCGAGAATGGCTGCGTGCCGCGGCGCGCGTGCCGCGGCTCGCCGCGCTCGGGCGAAAGGGTTTCGCGACGCTGTGGGACCTGCTCGCGGGCAGCGCGGGAGATTGGCTCGATCGTCATTTCGAGCTCGACGCGCTCAAGGGCGGGCTCGGCTTCGACGCGATCGTCGGTCATTTCGCGAGCCCCTATCATCCGGGCTCGGGCTACCTGCTGCTGCATCATTCGCTCGGCGCGATCAAACGCCTCGAAGGCGCATGGGGACACGCGCGCGGCGGGATGGGCGCGATCTCGAACGCGCTCGCCGCGGCGGCGAAGGCGCGGGGCGTCGAGATCCGCTGCGACAGCGAGGTCTCGCGGATCCATGCGGCGGCGGACGGGCTCGAGGTCGAGACGTCGACCGGGACCGTGCATGCGCGTGCGGTGGCCGCGTCGATCCATCCGCAGCTCTTGTTCGAGCGGCTCTTGTCGTCGTATCCGCTCCCCGAGGCGTTCCGCGAGCGGATTCGCCGCTGGCGCAGCGAGTCGGCGAGCTTTCGCGCGAACGTCGCGCTCGCCGAGCTTCCCGATTTCGCGTGCCGTCCGGGACGTACCGTCGCCGAGCATCATACGGCGGGTATCCTGATCACCCCGTCGCTCGGCTATCTCGATGCCGCGTACGTCGATGCGCTGCGCGACGGCGTGTCGGCCGAGCCCGTCGTCGAGATCCTGATCCCGTCGACGATCGACTCGTCGCTCGCGCCGAAGGGCATGCACGTGGCGAGCCTGTTCTGCCAGCACTTTCGACGCCATTTGCCGAACGGCGCATCGTGGGCCGACGCGAAGCAGGCCGCGCTCGATCGGATCATCGATACCGTCGACCGTTATGCGCCGAATTTCCGCCGCTCGATCATCGCCGCGCAGGCCTATACGCCCGAGGAGCTCGAGTCGCGCTTCGGTCTCGTCGGCGGCGACATCTTTCACGGCGCGCTGGCGCTCGATCAGCTTTACTGGGCGCGGCCCGCGTGGGGATCGTCGCAGTACCGCACGCCCGTCCCCGGCGTCTATCTCTGCGGCTCGGGGGCACATCCGGGCGGCGGCGTCAGCGGCGCGCCGGGCCATAACGCCGCGCGCGCGATCCTTCGCGACCTGCGCGTGCGCCGGAAATAGCTCGAAGAGAAGGCCGACGAAGAGGCGTGACTCGTCCGCCGAGCATGAGCTTGGAGTCGCTCCGCGTGAAACGCACGCTCGCCGCCGCGCTCGTCACCGCGCTCGCCGCCGGCGCCGTAGCCTGGTGGGTGAAGGGCGACCTGGAGATGGCCTGGCTCTTGTGGATGCCGGTCCTTCCCGCCGCCGGTGCCGTGATCGGCCTCGTCGCGGCGCTCGCTCTTCGCGCCCCGATCCATGTCTCGGCGACCGTGATCGGGCCTACCGCCGGCGTGCTGGCGCTCTGGGCCGCGATCGCGACGCCCCACGCATGGGATGCGCCGGGCCGCGCGAGCGCCGAGCGCACCGCGGCGTCGCTCGCCGCCGATGTCGCGCGCATCGAAGCGCTCGCCCGAGAGCGCCTCGACGCCGGCGTCGACGTCGCGGGAGCGCGTCCCGACGTCCGCGGAGGGCGAGTCCGCAAGGAATCGATGCGCTTCTTCCCGATGCACGATCCATTGGTCGCCGAGCTTCGCGTCGACTTCGCGCTCGGCCCTGCAAGCGGGCTCGTGCTCCGCGTCGAAGGCGACTCGCTCGGCGCCGAGCCGGCGGCCCTCGATGCGGCCCGCGCCGCGCCCTGGCGCATCGGCGACGCCGCCCTTCGGCGTCGTTTCGATGCACGCGCTCTACGTCTTGGCACCGGCGGTGCCTCGGCATGGGCACCGGGCACGGTGCTCCCCCTTCGCATCGAGCGCGCCGCCGATGACTGGACGCTGCTCGTCGTTCGCGTCGGCGGACCGGACGGGCTCGCGGTCGTGCGGGAAATTCCTCGCGACGAGAGCCGCGCGGCCCTCGCCGAGGCCGCCGCGCGCGCCGGCCGCGAGGTGCGCGACGTCGTCATCTACTTCACCGAGCGCTACGGCGGCGTCACGTTCGAGCCCGGCGCGACGTTCGATTTCATCGGGCTCCCCGTCGACGGGGGCGGCCCTCTCCGTCTCGTGGCCCGTTTCGAGGGCGGCGAGTACGTCTACGAGACGTCGAGCGGGTCCGAGGATCGGTGATTCCCAGCAGGGGTCGGCTGGTGCTCCGACCCCCGCCGGGAACCTTTTCTCTTCGTGGCCGTTATTCGATGACGGTGACCGTGATCTTTTCCGAGATCACCGGCGGGTCGTGCGGGATGTGCAAGTGATCGCCGAGCACGAGCTGCAGCGTGTGCTGGCCGGGCGGCAGCTCCAGCTCGGTTTCGGTCTGGCCCAGACCGAAGTGACGAACCTGATCGGTCGTCGGCAGCGGCAGCGTCAACGGCGGCAGCTCGTCGACGTCGATCAGCAGGTGGTGGTGACCGGTCTTGTCGAATTGCACGCCGGCCGGCGCGATGCCCATCCCGCGCAAGCCGAATCGCACGGTGAACGGCGACTTGACCTCGGCGCCGTTCTCGGGGCTCAGGAAATAGACCTCGGCGCCTTCGGGCGCCGGCGTTCGGGGCATCGCCGCATCCGGTGCCTGGGCGAGCGTGAGAGCCGGCAACAGCGATAGAAGCACGCTGGATATCGGTGGTATCGTTCTCATGACGTACCCTTGCTGCTTTCCTAAGAGCTGGCGAGTGACCGTCACAGCCTGCGAAATGCGGCGGATGAAAGTCAACGCTTCGCGCAGTTTGTGCCACGTGCCCGGCGACTCGCGATGCTTTCGCGGATCTTCGGCCGCGGTCGATCGGCCCTCGCATCGGCTGAACTTCCTGGACGCGCAGGGTCACTAATATTCGTGGCCGAGACGATCGCTGACGTCGCGGCCTCTCGACACCGCCCGAGGTGCGCTATGCGTAGCAAGTGGATCCAGCTGATTCTGGTCGCCGGCAGCGCCGCGGGTCTCGCCGCGTGCGCCAGCCAGTCGTCGATGTCCGGGCCGCAAAGCGGGATGCCGAGCGGCGGAATGCCTTCGCCGTCATCGGGCATGCCCTCGCCGAGCGGAGGCATGCCATCGCCGAGCGGCGGCATGCCGTCGCCCTCGTCCGGCATGCCCTCGCCGTCGTCCGGCATGCCGTCTCCGTCGGCAGGGATTCCGTCGCCTTCGTCCGGCCAGCCGTCGCCCGGCGGTCTGCCGTCCCCGTCGTCGGGAACGCCGTCGCCGTCGCCCGGGGCGTCCCTGCCTCCGTCGGGACAGAGCGGCGGCGGCTCGGAGTCGGGGGCGCAAACGGCGGGAACCCAAGGTAGCCAGGGCGGCCAGGCCGGCGCCCAGGGCGGCCAGGACGGTTCGCAAGGCGACGGACGCACCGCCGGCACCCAGTCCGGAAGCGAAGGCGCCGAGCAGGGCGGTCTGGGCGGTTTCGAGGGTGCCCAGCAAGGTGGCGACGGGCGCACCGCGGGTTCCCGGTCCGGTAGCGAAGGCGCCGAGCAAGGCGGTCTCGGCGGCATCGCGGGTAACGAGCAAGGCGGCGACGGCCGCACGGCCGGGGCCGGAAGCCGAAACGGGTCGGAAACGCAGGGTGACGGGCTCGGCGGCGATCAGACCGGACAGCAGGGCGGCATGGCGGGCACGCGCGAGAGCGGCTCGGGCGGTTGGCCCGACGAGAGCGGGGCCGGGGCAGGACGGGCCGCGGAAGACGAGTTCGAGCGCTCGCTCGGCGATTTCGACAAGGTCATGGAGGCCGAGCGCGAGGCGATCGCCCGAACCGGCGGCGGCCCGGCGGCCGACGAGGTCTTCCGCGAGGCGGGCCGAACCGATACCGGAGGCACGGCGGGTACCGCAGGCCGTGACGGCGGCGGCAACGTCGCGACGTCCGAGGCCGGCGGCTCGACCGGCGCGTCCGTCGAGCGCGGCCAGGGCGGAGGCCCGGCGGTCGCGCGCACGCCTCCGCCCGAGGATGCGGCGCCGACGGTTCCGGGATGCGAGGACACGGACAAGGTCGCGCGGCAGCTGTGCGAGGCGGCTACCAAGGAGGAAGATCCCTTCTTGCGTGCCGCTCTTTGGGACGAGTACAACGAGTACAAGAAGATCATAGCGAGGCAGTAGCGGTCGGCTTGCGTGTCCGGCCGCTCTAGCGGCGGGAGCAGTCCATGCGACAACTGAGGATCTTGTCGGTCGCGGCCCTCTGCTGGCTGGCCGGCTGCACGACCACGGAGGTCATGATCGCTCACTCGGTCGACCTCGTGGAGCCGACCGCTCCCGTCGACGAGGACAAGCTGCTCGACGTCGGTATCGTCGTTTTCGATCCCGGCGTGCCGGAAGGAGAGATCCCGAAGGACGTGCTCGAGGAGCTGATCCGCGAGGGCACGTTCGTCCACATCCGGCGCATGGAGTCGATGTATTTCGCCGTCGAGCTGCAGCGCGCCTTGCAGGACAGCGGGCATTGGGGCGGCGTGTGGGTCATGCCGACCGCGTCGAACGTCGCGGACGTCAATGTCACGGCCGAGATCCTGCATTCGGACGGCGATATCGTGCGCGTCCGCGCGAAAGCCGTCGATGCGACCGGGCGCGTCTGGATCAACGACCGCTACGAGCTCGAGACGCCCGCCGGCGTCTACAACCGCCAACGCTATCCGGGGATCGATCCGTACCGCGATCTGTTCAACATGATCGCGAACGATCTCGCCGCCGCGCAGGCGAAACTCTCCGACAAGGATCGGGAGCAGATTCGCACGGTCGCTGCGCTGCGCTACGCGGAGGAGCTGAGCCCCGAGGCGTTCGCGGGCTACGTCGAGCCGCAGCGCAACGGCACGTATGCGCTGAAGCGCTTGCCCGCCGAGGGCGATCCGATGTTCGATCGCACGCAGCGGGTGCGGCAGCGCGAGCGTCTGTTCGTCGAGACGTTGAACCAGCATTACGTCGGCTTCTCGAGCAAGGCCGAGGAGCCGTATCACGGCTGGCGGCAGTACGCGCGCGAGGAAGCGCTCGCGATCCGCGAGCTGACGAAGTCCGCGCGCTGGCGCACCGGGCTCGGTATCGCGACGATCGTCGCGTCCGTCGTCTACGGCAGCAACGCCGGCAACGACAGCTTCTCGGAGCGGGTCGTGCGCGACGCGCTGATGTACATGGGCGTCGACGTGCTGCGCACGAGCGCGGTCCGCCGGCAGGAGAAGAAGCTGCATGCGTCGGCGCTCGAGGAGCTGTCGACGAGCTTCGAGGACGAGATCCAGCCGCTCGTCGTCGAGATCAAAGGGACCGAGCATCGGCTGACCGGAACGGCCGAGGCGCAGTACCAGGAATGGCGCGATCTGCTACGGCAGCTCTTCGTCAGCGAGACGGGTTTCGTGCCGGAAGACGTGCACGTCTATGTCGAGGAGCCCCTCCAGCCCGGCATCGAGCCCGAGCCGACCGAAGACGCGGAGGCGGCCGACGAGTCCGCCGCGACGGCCGAGGAGGGCGGCAGCGCCGCCCCCCCCGAGGCCGATGCTTCCGATGCTCGAGCCGGCACGACGAACGACGCGGAGCGCCGTGACGGCGAGGACGCCGAGGAATCGGAGGCGGCCGCATCCGGCGCCGGCGTGCAGATCGCGGCGGATGGCGCCGACGGCGCGAGCGGAGCCTGACGCAGCGGTTCGGGCCGCGTCCCACGCCGCGGCGGCGCTCGCCGCGTGCGGAGTCTCGCTCGAGACTTGCCTTCATTCGGGCTCGATCGCCGACGTCTACCGCGGGCGGCTCGAGTCCGGCCGAGAGGTCGCGATCAAGCTGACGACCGCGTGGGCCGGCGAGCGCGGCGCGGCGACGCTCCTCGCCCGCGAGCACCGCGCGCTCGCTTCGGTTTCGCATCCCAATATCGTCGAGCCTCTTCGATTCGTCGCGGGGGACCGTGCCGCCGTTCTCGTTCTCGAGTATTTGCCGGCGGGCGACCTCGTTCCGTTCGCGCAAGAGCCGCCCGAGCGCTGGATCGACGCGGCGATCGCGATCTGCTCAGCGCTCGCCGCCGTGCACGAAGCGGGTCTCGTGCACGGCGACGTCAAGGCCCGCAACGTGCTCTTCGCCGCCGACGGCACGCCGAAGCTGATCGACTTCGGGGCCGCGCTGCCGGTCGGGCAGCGCCGGAATCGCGGCGGCCGGACGCCGGCCCACGAGCCGCTGCGCTTCACGCTCGAGCGCGCGAGCCCGGCGCAGGACGTCTATGCGTTCGCGGTGCTCCTTTACGAGCTCGCCGTCGGCCGTCTGCCGTTCGGCGCGGCGCCCGTCGCGTACGTGCCGCCGCCGCCGATTCCCGCCGCGAGCCCGGCGCTGGCCGCGCTTTCCTCGCGCATCGGAGCGACTCTCGACGCGACGACCCCTGCCGGGGTCGGGACACTTCTCGAATTCGCCGATGTCTTAGAATCCGTGCGCGAGGAAGCCGCGGACAAGGGGGACCGGCCGCCGGCCGGATGCTCCTCCGCGCGCGCCGCGCAATGACCGGGAAGAATGTGCGCCGGGCGCGATCCGAGGCCCGGCGGGCATGCGCTTGAATGACCGACGTGCAACAGGATCCCGACCAGCGCTTGTACGAGGAGGCGATCGAACCGGTCCGACCCGGCTTCAAGACCGTGGCCGAGCCGGCCGGCACCCCTGCGCAGCGGCGACAACGGCGGCCGACCGCGCTGCTCGCGGCGGGCCTCCTCGGCGTCCTCGTGTTCGCCGCCGCGTTCGTATTCTTCGCGCTGCCGCGCTGGGTCGCGCCGGAGACGCCCGCATCGGTCACGCCGCCGGCGCCCGCCGCGCCCGAAGCGCCGCCCAAGCCCGAGCTCTCGGAGGAAGAGCTCCGCGCGCTGCGCGAGCGCGCCGAGTCGCTGCTCGCCGACTTGCTGACGCAGCAGCAACGGCTCACGGCCCGGTCGGCGTCGAGCTGGGCCGGCGAGGAGTGGTCGAGGTACGAGGCGCTCTCGCGTCAGGGCGATGATGCGTATCTCGCAGAAGATCTCGAGGCCGCGATCGATGCGTACTCGGATGCGCTCGCGCTCGGCAACGAGCTGCTCGCGCGTTCGGATTCGATCGCCGACGCTGCGCTCGCGGCCGGCCGCCGCGCGATCGAAGCCGGCAATTCGGAGCTCGCAATCGAGCAATTCGATCTCGTGCTCGCGATCGAGCCCGATCATGCGGAGGCGCGCGCCGGGCGTGAGCGTGCCGAGAAGCTGCCGGAGGTGCTCGATCTCGTGCGCCGCGCGGGCGATCTCGTGTCGCAGGGTCGATACGACGAGGCCGCGGAAGCGTATCGCGCGGCGCTCGAGATCGACCGCGAGTGGCCCGCGGCGAAGCGCGGGCTCGAGGACGTCGAGCGGCGCATTGCCGACGCGCGCTACGAGGCGCTGATGTCTCGCGGCCTGCAGGCGCTCGCCGACGAGCGTTACGACGACGCAAGCGAAGCCTTCGAGGCGGCACTCGCGATGCGCCCGCAGTCCGCCGAGGCGCGCGACGGTTTGCTCCAGGCCGAGCAGGGCGCGAAGCTCGACGAGATCGCTTTGGCCGAGGCACGTGCGCTCGCGTTCGAGCGCCGCGAGCTGTGGCAGCAGGCGATCGCGCAATACGAGAATGCGCTCGCGGCCGACGCCACGCTCGCGTTCGCGCACGCGGGGCTCGAGCGCGCGCGGGCGAGGGCGGACCTCGACGCGAAGCTCGCGAACCTGATCGACAACCCGAGCTTGCTGTTCCGCGACGACGTGCTTCGCGACGCCGAGAGGCTGCTCGCGGAAGCGCGCGAGACGCTCGCCGCGGCCGGCGAGCAGCCGAGGCTCGCGGGGCAGATCGAGCGCCTCGACGAGCTCGTCCGCATCGCGAAGACGCCGATCACGGTGCAGCTCGTCTCCGACGGCAGAACCGAGGTCACGCTGTATCGCGTCGGCCGCCTCGGCGCGTTCTTGACGCGGGAGGTCGAGCTTCGTCCCGGCAACTACACGGTGATCGGCTCGCGCGACGGTTATCGAGACGTGCGGCAGACCTTCACCGTGCTGCCGGGCCGCGAGCTCGATCCGATCCGCGTGATCTGCACGGAGACGATATGAGGGGAACGACGATACGCGCCGGCTCACCGGCGCGCGGCGGGATGGAGCTCCGATGAACGACGCGACCGACTGGGTCTTGAAGACCGAGGTCGAAGGCTTCACGCGGCATTTCGCCGTGGAAGCGCTGCCGGTGACGATCGGCGGCGATCCGCGCGCCGACATCCGGCTGTCCGGAGTGAACGGCACGCTGTCGGTCGGCATGCTCGACGGCGTCTTCTTCATCCAGCCGACGCGCGACACGCGGAACTTGCGAGTCGCCGGCGAGCACGTGACCGGCGCGCGCAAGCTCTCCGACGGTGACATCGTCGCGCTCGACACCGCGCGGATCACCTGCCGAATCGACGGAGGACGGCTCAGGCTCGAGATCGACGCGCGCGTCACGGCCGGCGATACCGCGCCGCCCGATCTCGAGGAGCTCGCGCGCGAAACGCGCGCCGACGAGGAGATCGCGATCACGCCGGTCGCGTTCCGCCCGGGGGCGGGCCAGCGCGTCGGACGGCGCAAGCGTCCGAGCATCGCGGCGATCGCCGCGTCGTTCGCGTTCGTCGTGCTCGCCGTGCTCGCGTGGTACGCGTTCACCGCGCGATCCGTGTCGCTCGAGTTCGTGCCGGAGCCCGAGGTCGTCGAGCTGCCCGATACGCTGTTCAAGGTCCGCGTCGCCGATCGTTTCATGCTGCGTCCCGGCAGGCACCGCGTGACCGCGCAGCTTCCGGGTTACTACCCGCTCGATACGGAGATAGAGGTCGGCTTGCTGCAGGACCAGCGCTTCGAGTTCGAGCTGACGAAGCTGCCGGACCAGGTCGAGCTCGTGACGCTGCCCGAAACGGGCGCCGAGGTGCTCGTCGACGGCGAGCCGGTCGGGCGCACGCCGCTCATTGCCGAGATCCGTCCGGGCCGGCATCGGCTCGAGTTCCGTGCGGACCGTTATCTGCCGGAGCTGCGCGAGATCGACGTCGAGGGCGGTGGGCAGCGGCGGGCGTTGACCGTCGAGCTGACGCCGAGCTGGGCGCCGGTCAGCATCGAGACGACGCCGGCCGGCGCGACCGTCCTCGTCGACGGCGAGCCCGCCGGGACGACGCCTGCGACGCTCGAGATCGAGGCCGGCCGCCGCGAGATCGAGGTTCGGCTAGCGGGATACAACGCCTGGCGCACGGAAGTCGACGTGACCGCGAACGAGCCGCTCACGCTGCCGCCGATCGCGTTGGTCCAGGCGGACGGGCGCGTCGAGCTCGTCAGCACGCCGAGCGAGGCGGCGGTGAGCGTCGACGGCGAGTATCGCGGCCGCACGCCGTTGACGCTGAGCCTTAGGCCCGGCCGTGCGCATCGCATCACGCTCACGAAGCCGGGATACGAGCCCGTGACGCGCGAGCTCACGGTCGAGGCCGACAGCGGGCGGCGCATTCAGATCGAGCTCGCCGCGCAGTACGGCGACGTCGAGATCGTGAGCGAGCCGCCGCAGGCCGAGATCTGGGTCGACGGCACGCGCACCGCGACGACGCCCGCGACGCTCAAGCTCACCGCCCTGCCGCACGAGATCGAGGTACGGCTCGACGGTTACGCCGCGCGTAATGCCGAGGTCACGCCGCGTCCGGGCTTCGCGCAGCGGCTCGAGTTCGAGCTCGAGCCGCTCGACGACGCGACCGGCAGCGGTTATCCGCGCATCATCACGACCGGGCTCGGCCAGCCGCTGCGGCTGATCCCCGCCGGCCAGTTCACGATGGGCTCGTCGCGACGCGAGCCCGGGCGCCGCTCGAACGAGACGCTGCGGCGCGTGAAGCTCTCCCGCGCGTTCTATCTCGGCGTCTACGAGGTCACGAACGCGGAGTTCCGCGAGTTCATGGCCGATCACGACTCGGGGTCTGTCGCCGGACGCTCGCTGAACGACGACAAGCAGCCGGTCGTGAACGTGGACTGGGAAGATGCCGCGCGCTTCTTGAATTGGCTCAGCATTCGCGACGGCCTGCAGCCGGTCTACGAGGAGTCGGCGGACGGCACGATCGTCGCCGCGCGGCCGCTGCGCAACGGCTATCGGCTGCCGACCGAGGCCGAGTGGGAGTGGGCCGCCCGCTTCGCGGAGCGCGAGACGGCGCTCGTCTATCCGTGGGGCACGGAGCTGCCGCCGCCGGACCGCTCGGGCAATTTCGCGGACGTCAGCGCCGCGAAACTGTTGCCGACGACGCTCGTGACCTACAACGACGGCTTCGAGGTCACGGCTCCGGTCGGAAGCTTCCCGGCGGACGCGCTCGGGCTTCACGACATCGGCGGCAACGTCTCGGAGTGGATCCAGGATTTCTACGACGTCTATCCGGAGGGCAACACGGAGCAGGCGGTCGATCCGCTCGGGCCCCTGACCGGACGTTTCCACGTCGTCCGCGGCCCGAGCTGGCGCAGCGCGACGCAGACGAATCTGCGGATGGCGTATCGGGACTATGCCTCGGAAGGCAGGGACGATCTCGGCTTCCGAATCGCGCGCAACCTCGAATGAAACCGGCGATCGGATGTCTATATTGCGTCGTCACATCGATACGCGACGTGAAGGAGCGACGATGACGGGAAAGGGGAACATCGGAGCGGGTCTCGCGGCGCTCGCAGCGCTCGTGCTCGCAAGTCCCGCGGCCGCGCAGGACGAGCAGCCGGCGCCGCCCGAGACCGCGCAGGACGCGGAGCGAGACCGAAGCGCGCCGCGACGGCCCGCGGCCGGCGGGGAGGATGACGTCTTCATCCCCACCGAGGAGATCGGGGCGGACGAGGAGGTCGTATTCCCGGTCGATATCTGAGCGATCGGACCGGCCGCGAGCTCGACGCCCGGCCGGTCGAGCGACCGGTCGTGTCGAGGAGTCGGGCCCGCGGGGCCTTCCGGAGTGCACGAATGAGAAGAACGTTTTCGAACGAGTTCCTGTTTCAGGTCTTCGCGCTGATCATCGCCGTGATCGTCGTGCATTCGGTGTACGTCACGGTCGTTCGGCCGAGAGCGAATGCGGTTCTCGCCGAGCAGGCGCTGCGCATGCAGCAGGACGAGAACTATGCGCCCGACCAGTCGGTGTGGGTGATCATCCGCGACTACGAGCAGGAATCGTGCTTCGTGCTGATGCTCTGGGCGTTCGCGATCATGGGCTACAAGGCCGTGCGCGTCGCGCGCGAACGTCGGCTGCTGCAGGACGAGCTGCTGCCTGTCCGCGAGGGCGTGCGGATCCTGCCCGAGGATACGCGCGAATACGCGCGCGTGCTCCAATCGCTGCCCGAATCGGCGAGGGGATTGCTCTTGCCGCGCGCGCTCTTGACCGCGCTCGAGCGATTCGGGTCGACGCGCAGCGTGCAGGACGTCTCCGCCGTCGCGAAGACGATGTTCGAGTCGGAAAGCGATCGGCTCGAGTCGGATCTCGCGATGATCCGCTACATCGCGTGGGCGATCCCGTCGATCGGCTTCATCGGTACCGTGCGCGGTATCGGCCTCGCGCTGGGTCAGGCGCATCGCGCGGTTCAGGGCGACATCACCGGCGTCACGGAGAATCTCGGCACCGCATTCAACTCGACGCTGATCGCGCTCTTGATCTCGATCGTGCTGATGTTCCTCATGCATCAGCTGCAAGCGATGCAGGAGCGGCTCGTGTTCGACGCGCAGGAATATGTCGATCACAACTTGATCCGTCACATGCAAAGCCGCGGATGAGCTCCGCGCCCGGCTGACGGCGAGGTGGCGTGTTGCGAATGCTGGCGATCGAAATCAACGACGCGGGGATCGTGGTCGCGGACCGCGACGAGGTGCTCGCGATCGAGCCCGGCTACGCGCTCGCCGAGAACGGACGCATCGCGACCGGCGCGGACGCGGAGCGTCAGGCGCGGCTGAAGCCTCGGCACGTCAGCAATCGCTACTGGGCGAGCTTGAGCCTCGAGCCGGGAAGCGCCGGGATCGGCGAGCTCTCCGCGGCCGAGCTCGCGTATCGTCAGCTCGATGCCCTCTGGTCGAGGTTCCGCGGCAGCGCGTCGTCAGCCGTGCTCGTCGTTCCGGGCAGCTATACGCGCGAGCAGCTCGGCTTGCTGCTCGGGGTGGCCGACGAGTGCGGGATCGACGTCGCCGCGCTCGTCGATGCGGCAGTCGCGGCGGCGAGTCGTCCGTATCCCGGGCGGCGCGTCGTGCACGTCGACGCCGGGCTTCATCGCGTCTCGGTCACGCCGGTGGAGCAGGGGGACGAGGCGATCGCCGGCAGCGAGCTCGCGCTCGAATCGACCGGCCTCGCCGCGGTGCGGGACATGGTCGCGCGCTGGATCGCGGAGACGTTCGTGCTCGCGACGCGCTTCGACCCGTTCCATCACGCGTCTTCCGAGCAGGCGCTCTACGATCGGCTGCCTCGCTGGCTCGGCTCGCTCGATGAGGCCGACGCGATCGAGCTCACGCTCGAGCACGGCGAAGACACGTTCGCGGTCAAGGTCGAGCGCGAGCGACTCGTCGGCGTCGTGCGCGGCTTCAACCGCGCGGTAACGCAGCTGATCGCGCAGGCGCGGACGTCGGACGAGCCGCTCGTCGTGCAGGTCTCGGAGCGGCTCGCGCGTCTGCCGGGTCTTGCGCGCGAGCTCGCGCGGCTCGATGCGGCGCGGATCGTCAACCTGCCCGTCGGTCATGCCGCGCGCGAGGCGATCAAGGGCATCGAGCGCGTCGAGCGCAACGGCGGGCCGGTGAGGCTGCTGAAGCATCTGCCGTGGCGCGCTCCGGCCGAGGACGAGCCGGAGGCCGTCGTGCGCGCGCAGCCGAACGGCGAGCCGGCGCCTGCCGCCGACGCGCCGGTCCGAGACGTGGCGGCGACGCATGTCGTCTATCGCGGCGTCGCGTATCCGGTCGGCGCCGACGGCATCGTCATCGGGCGCGCCGCGATCGACGGGCGTAGGACGATCATCGTCGACGGCGCGCAAGGCGGCGTCTCGCGGTTGCACTGCGAGCTCGCGGTGCGCGACGGCGAGCTGCGCATCAAGGATCTGAGCCGGTACGGAACCTTCGTCAACGAGAAGCCGGTGAGCGGAGACGCGGTGCTCCAGCCGGGCGACGTGATCCGCGTGGGCTCGCCCGGCGTCGAGCTGCTCGTGATCGGGGTGGCGGGCGATGGCGCGTAGACGCGAGTTCACGGTCTTCTCGCTGTCGTTCCTCGACGCGATCACGTGCGGGTTCGGCGCGATCATCCTGTTCTACATGGTGATCGTCGCGAACATCGATCTGCGCCACGACCTGATCGTCGAAGAGGCCGCGGGCGAGGTCGATCGGCTCGAGCTGCGCGTGCTCGCGGGACGCAAGAATCTCATTCAGGCGCGAGAGGAGCTCGCATCTAAGCTCGAGGAGCGCACTGTGCTCGACGGCCTGAAGCGGCGGCTCGCGAGCGAGGTCGAGCAGACGCAGGAGGATTTCCGGAGGATGACCGAGGAAAGCCTCTCGCGTCGCGAGACGATCGAGCAGCTCGAGGCCGAGCTCGCGGCGCTCCGAGCGGAGATCCAGAGGCAGTCCGCGGCGAGCGTGACGCCGGAAGAGGCCGGCAACCGTATCCGCAGCGTCTCCGGTAAGGGCAATCGACAGTATTTGACGGGTCTCCGCATGGGCGGCCGGCGCGTGCTGATCCTCGTCGACGCGTCGACGAGCATGCTCGACCGGACGCTCGTCAACATCATCCGCCGGCGCAACATGTCGCGCGAGGATCAGCTTAGAGCGCCGAAGTGGCAGCAGACCGTGAACACGGTCGACTGGCTCACCGCGCAGATCCCGCCGGGCACGCAGTTCCAGGTCGTCGCGTTCAATGACAAGGCGTGGTCGCTGATCGAGGGGACGGACGGGCAGTGGCTGACGGCGACCGACGGCAGTCAGCTCGAGCAGGCGGTCGAGACGCTGCGTAATACCGTGCCGAGCGGCCCGACGAGCCTGCACGCGGCTTTCGCGGCCGCGCGCGCGCTCGAGCCGAAACCGGACAACATCTATCTGATCGTCGACGGCCTGCCGACGATGGGCAGCGTGATGCCGACCCGGCCCGGCGTGAGCGGACGAGAGCGCGTAGCGCATTTCGAGCGCGCCGTCCGTGAGCTCCCGATCAACGTGCCCGTCAACGTGATTCTGCTCGCGATGGAGGGCGACCCGAACGCCGCGCCCGCGTATTGGCTGCTCGCGCTCAATACCGGCGGCTCGATGCTCGCCCCCGCGGAGGATTGGCCATGAGCCGACGCAGAAGGCGACGCGAGTTCGACACGATGAGCCTGTCGTTCCTCGACGCGGTGTCGTGCGGCTTCGGTGCGGTCATCCTGCTGCTCGTGATCACGAAGCTGTTCGAGCCGATCCGCCTCGAGGAGACGCAGACCGATCTCGAGCGGCTGATGGTCCGTTATCAGCAGGAGCTCGAGGACATTCTCGGCGAGACGGAAATCGTGCAGCGCGAGCTCGCGTCGATCGTCGACGAGATCGAGCTCGAGGAGCTCGCGATCGCGCAGCTTCAGCGCCAGCTCACGCGCATCCGCGCGGAGATGCTCGATCGGCAGGACGACGCGGAGATCTCGGCCGAGCTCGCCGGCCGGCTCGCGCAGGCGAAGCAGGAGCTGACCGAGGAGATGGAGCGGCTGCTCGCGAATTACAAGCCGCCGATCGACGAGTACAAGATCGGCGGCATTCCCGTCGACAGCGAATACATCATCTTCGTGATCGATACGTCCGGCAGCATGCGGCAGTACGCGTGGGATCGCGTGCAGCAGCAGATCCGCGAGACGCTCGAGGTCTACCCCACGGTGAAGGGCATCCAGGTGATGAACGACGAGGGCGAGTACCTCTTCAAGAGCTATCGCAATCAGTGGATGCCGGATACGCCCGCGACGCGCGAGGCGATCGTCGACGCGCTGCGTAACTGGAACGCGTTCTCGAACTCCTCGCCGCGCGAGGGCATTCTCGAGGCGATCGAGACCTTCTACGATCCCGAGAAGCGCGTATCGATCTACGTCTACAGCGACGACTTCTCGCAAGGGTCGATCAACGCCGTCGTCCGGGAGGTCGATCGCGCGAACCGCGCGAACACGCCGGACGGCCGGCGCGTGCGGATTCACGCGGTGGCGTTCCCGGTCTACTACGAGGTCATGGGCGGGAATCTCGTCACCGCCGCGCGTTATGCAACCTTGATGCGCGTGCTTTGCCAGCGCAACGGCGGCACGTTCATCGCGCTGCCTTCGCGCCGGGACATTTGAGGCGCCGGCCCAAGGCGGGGCCGCGGAAATCTGGTACCCTCACGGCAATGAGCACGATCACGGAAGAGAAGCTCGGGGGCGAGAGCACGGCCCGCGGGCCGGGCGGCGGGAATCGCGCGGTCCGTTGGCTCCGCACGCGGACGCGCGCCGTCTGGCTCGGCGTTGCCGTCGCGACCGTCGGCTCGATCGCGGGGCTCGCGCTCGCCGATCCGATGCCGTTCCGTCAGCTGCTCGGCATCGAGTATTACGACTATCCGCTGCCGCGCGGCTACGACAAGCCGTCGGAGTGGGTTTTCGCGCGGCTCATGTATCCCGAGGCGCGCGGCTCGCGGTACTACGGCTGGGGCGGGGACTGGCGCCAGGGCGGCACGAGCTGGACGATCGACTATCCGCGCGCCGATCGGCACATCGCCGAGATGATCGATCGTTTGACGGTGCTCGACGTGCGTCCGGTCGAGCAGCCGGTGAATCTCGACGACGGCGACGACGTTTTCTATTGGCCGTGGCTCTACGCCGTCGAGGTCGGCACGTGGGAGCTCACCGACTCGCAGGCTGCCAAGCTTCGCGAGTACCTGCTGCGCGGCGGGTTCTTGATGGTCGACGACTTTCATGGCACGTACGAGTGGGCGGTCTTCGTGGAGAGCATGAAACGCGTGTTTCCCGATCGCCCGATTCAAGACATTCCGCCGGACGATCCGATCTTCCACGTCCTTTACGACATCGACGATTTCTCTCAGATCCCGGGCGCGCAGTTCCTGCAGACGGGCCGCATGCACGAGCAGGACGGCTATACGGCGCGCTGGCGCGCGATCTACGACGACGACGGGCGGATCATGGTCGCGATCTGCCACAACATGGATCTCGGTGATGCGGTCGAGCATTCCGACACGCCGCAATATCCCGAGAGCTGGTCGGCACGCGCGATGCGCGCGTTCATCAACTACGTGATCTACTCGCTCACGCATTGACGCCATCGAGCCGACGAGCGCGATGCTCGTTGGCATGCTTTCTGCATCGCCTCGTCGTGATCATCACGACAAAGGAAAACAAATGAGCGATCGGAAAGGCGTCGTCGCGTGGCTCGCGGCCTTCGTCGCCGCGGGCATCGTCGGTCTTGCGGGCTGCGAATCGCAGGGCCCGTTCGAGGAGGCCGGCGAGGAAATCGATCAGGCGGTCGACGACGTCGAGGACCGGCTCTAGCGCGTCACGCGCTAGCGGCAACGCCAGCCAGAATTCGACAGAATCGAGCATCCGCTCGACGCTTTCGCGCAGCGGTTGCGCCCAACCGCTCGCTTCAATGATCCACGTGCCCGCGGGGGCATGTGGAGTTGAGGAGCGAGAACAATGCGCAAGCAACTGCTGGTGGCCGCGATCGCCGCCGCGATCGCGACGACGGGTTGGGCGGCCGAGAAGAACCGCGCGCCGAAGCATGAGGCCATCGGTCTCGGGACCGGTGCCGTGATCGGCGCGGCTGCGGCCGGGCCGGTGGGCTTCGTGCTCGGCGGAGCCTTCGGCGGATGGGTCGGCGATCGCTTCGAGCGGGAGCGCGCGCAGCGCATCGAAGCCGAAGAGCGATACGCGGAGCTCCGGACCGAAGCCGATGCGCTCGAGGCGCTTCTCGCCAGGAACGAGCAAGAGCTCGGCAGACTCGTCGCGCAGCTCGAAACGGAGCGCACGCGGCACGCGCGGATGCTC
>PKRJ01000088.1 GCA_017577365.1 Gammaproteobacteria bacterium
GTCAGACGCTGCAGACGATGATGGCCGAGCGTGCCGTGACGACGTACGTCGTCGACGGCGAGGAGTACGACGTCGTGCTGCAGGCGAAGCCCGACCAGCGCGCGACGTATTCGGACCTCACGAACATCTTCGTGCGCTCGGAGCGCTCCGGCGAGCTCGTGCCGTTGTCGAACCTCGTGACGTTGGAGAACATCGCCGGGCCGAGCACGCTGAACCGCCACAACCGCCTGCGCTCGGTCACGATCAGCGCGAGTCTCGCTCCCGGATACACGCTCGGCGAGGCGCTCGAGTATCTCGAGGAGCTCGTGCGCTCGGAGCTGCCGCCGACGGCGCAGCTCGACTACATGGGCGAGTCGCTGGAGTTCAAGGAAGCTTCCGGCTCGCTGCTGTTCACGTTCGGCGTCGCGCTCTTCGTCGTGTTCCTCGTGCTCGCGGCCCAGTTCGAGAGCTTTGTGCATCCGATCGTGATCATGATCACCGTGCCGCTCGCGGTCGCGGGCGGCCTGTTCGGCCTGTGGGTCGCCGGCATGACGCTCAACATCTACAGCCAGATCGGCATCATCATGCTGGTCGGCATCGCGGCGAAGAACGGCGTGCTGATCGTAGAGTTCATCAATCAGCTGCGCGACCAGGGATACGAGTTCACCGAGGCCGTGATGGAAGCCGCGCGGATCCGCTTCCGTCCGGTCGTCATGACCGCGTTCTCGACGATCATGGGGGCGGTGCCGCTCATTCTCGCGACGGGGCCGGGAGCGGCGAGCCAGAATACTCTCGGCGTCGTGATCTTCGCCGGCGTCAGCGTCGCGACGCTGCTGACGCTATACGTCGTGCCGGCGTTCTATCATCTGCTCGCGCGGCGCACCGGGTCGCCGGGAGAGATCGCCGCGAAGCTCGAAGCCTTGATGAAGGCGCAGCCGACGGCGCGTTGAGCGACGGCCGGCGCGCCGAGGCCCCTGCCGAGAGCGCGGGGCTTTCGGCGTGGCTGTCAAGCTGGCGAAAATCGACTCGTGCGGTCACTCTATGCACGGGCTCGCGGCCGGCGTGATCGGCCGCGACGAGCAGCGAGCTTGGGGGGTGGATCATCGTGAAGATCTGCATACGGTACGGACGGGCGATCGCGGTGCTCATTGCGCTCGCCAGCCCGGCGGCCGCTCAGAAGCTGCCGGATATCGGGTTCGAGAGCGTCGGCCGAGCCTGGCCGCTCGCGGCGGATATCTACGATACCGAGCTCGTGGGCGCGGCCCAGACATTGTTCGGCCCGCCGTATCCCGGCGAGGATCGCAGGCGTTACGTCGGCTCCGCGCGCGACGGCGACGTGCCCGAAGGGATCGAGCCGTTGCCGATCGATCTGTTCACGACGAAGGACTTCTACAAGGATCGCGAGCTGTGGAGCGATCCCCGCTATTTCCGCTGCAACAGCTCGACGAGCATCGAGGAGCTATGGGGCGGGCCGTTCGGCGAGCCGCTGATCGGCGATGATCCTCCGAGGACGGCGCCGTGGGGGCAGTGCGACGAAGACTATCCACGCGAAGCGATCGTCAGCCCTTATCCGTTCAAGACCGCGGAGGAGCACTACAACGCTTTGCTCGAGGAGACGAAGCGGAGAGGCGGTCCGACGCAGCACACGTATGCGACGGTTCCCGGAGAATGGACCGGCGTCTACCGACACCCGGGTATCACGCCGGGCAACGAGAACTGGTATTGGCTGCGCCGCAGCCAGATCCCGACGATTCTCTCGTTGCTGACGGAGGAGTATCGGACGCGGATGGTTCAGGAGATGTATCACACGGCCGTGACGAACGCGCCGCACTGGCCATCCCAATATTGCTGGCCCGAGGGCTTCATGCGTCGGTGGGCTCCGCCCGCGACGTGGGAGCATTACATCATGGTGACGCCGCAGCTCGTGCAGATCCTCGCCGGCGTCGCGCGCAACTTCATCGTGAACATCCACGTCGGCCGCGAGTTCAAGAAAGACGGCAGCAGCGTGCCTTACTTGAGCGAGCCCGTGCCGCGCTGGTACGGCGAGACGATCGGCTTCTGGGACGAGGACACGCTGATCACCTGGACGTCGAACGTGCAGGGCTGGATGGCGCACGGCGCGTTCGAGCACTCGAATCAGATGCAGTCGGTCGAGATCTACACGCCGCTTCACGGCGACGACGGCGAGTTCATCGGCTTGAATCACGAGGCGATCCTCTACGACCCCGAGGCGCTCGTCGAGCCGATCCGAATCGTCCGCAACCTCTACAAGATCGCGGACATGCGCGACGGGCCGCCGTACGTGTTCATCGAGTGCGTGCCGACGATCTATCCGATCAAGGGGCGCGCGACGCCGGTCTCGCCGGGCCAGATCATCGAGTACGAGGTCCCCGACATGTACGGCCGGCCGTGGGCGCACTTCTGGGAGAAGTACCACGAGCAGGGCATGGAACGTCCCGAAGAAGAGGACATGTTCAGCTTCGAGTAGTCCGCGATTCGGGAAAGCCGTAACGTGTTCGAAGAGGATGCGCCGCCTGTCGAGGAGGCGGTGGTGACGTCCACCTCGGCGGGAATACGTTGGTGACCCCGGACGAAGGCACGGGGCAGCGAAGACGCCGTTCGCGGAGGGGACGGCGGCGCGGCCGGCGCAAGCGCAGCACCGAACCGCTCGCGCGGGCGCGCACGATCGCTCGAGAGAAGCTCGGGATCGCTCGGCTGCGACCGGAGCAGGAGCGCGCCCTCCGCGCGCTCCTCGACGGGCGCGATACGTTGGCCGTGCTGCCGACCGGCTACGGCAAGTCGCTGCTCTATCAGACGATGGCGTTGATGCTCGATCGTCCGACGATCGTCGTCTCGCCGCTGATCGCGTTGATGGCCGATCAGCAACGCGCGCTCGAGAAGCGGCGCCTGCCGGTGATCCGCCTCGACAGCAGCCTGCGCGCGGCGGAGCGCCGCGCCGCGCTCGAGCGGCTCGCGGCCGGCGGCCCGCTCGTCGTGCTGACGACGCCCGAGACGCTCGAATCCGCCGAGATCGGTCAACGCATCGCGGACGCGCGTCCCGCGCTCCTCACCGTCGACGAGGCGCACTGCATCTCGGAGTGGGGGCACGATTTCAGGCCCGCTTACTTACGTCTCGGACGGCAGCGCGAGAGGCTCGGCGACCCGCAAGTGCTCGCGCTGACGGCGACGGCGACGCCGCGCGTGCGCGAGGACATCGTCGCGCGGCTCAAGATGGACGATCCCGAGCTGGTCGTCGCGCCGCCGCATCGCGACAACCTGCGCTTCTCGGCGCACGTCGTCGACGGTCATGGAAAGCTCGCGGTCGCGGGGCGTCTGCTGCGCCGCTTGCAGCGTCCCGGCATCGTCTATTGCGCGACGACGGTCGAGGTGGATCGCGTGTTCCGCGCGCTCGAGCGCGCGCGCATCCCGGCCGACCACTATCACGGCAAGATGCGCAAGGCCGACCGCGAGGCCGCGCAGGAACGCTACATGCGTCCGACCAAGCGCAAGGTGATGGTCGCGACTAGCGCGTTCGGCATGGGCATCGACAAGCCGAATATCCGCTACGTGCTGCACTATCAGGCGCCGTCGTCGCTCGAGCAGTACGTGCAGGAGGCCGGGCGGGGCGGCCGCGACGGCCGCCCGTGCCACTGCGTGCTGCTCTTCGATCCGGCCGACGTCGACGTGCAGCGGCACCTGCTCGCGCAAGGCAGGCCGCGGCCGGATCAGCTACGCCGCGTCGCGAAGGCGCTCGCCGCATGGGGCGGCGAGCAGCGCACGGTGAAGGCCGCGGATCTCGCGAGCTCCGCCGACGTCCCCGTGAACGCGGCGCGGGCGCTTTGCGCGCGCCTCGAGGAGCTCGCGCTCGTCGAGCAAACGGCGGGCGAGGAGTGGCGGATCGCCGTCGAGCCCGAGGTCTTCGACGCGGGCGCCGAGGATCTCGCGCGCCGCCTCGAGATCGAGCGCTTGGCCGACGAGAGGCGGCTCGCGGTCGTGCGCGACTACGCCCAAACGCCGGAATGCCGCAGCGTCTTCTTGCGCCGCTACTTCGGCGAGGAGGATCCGCCGCCGTGCGGCATCTGCGACCGTTGCCGAGCGGCGGCGGCCGCTCAACGCACGACGCCCACGGAAAAGCGCGGCAGGCGCGGGCGGCGACGCGGCCGCCGCAGTAGGCAAGCGTCGGCGAACCCAGAGTCGTGAAGGATCAACGGCGGCGCGGCTTGCGGGCCTTTCGAGCGGCGAGCTCCTCGTCGGTGATACCGGCGCGGGCTTCCTCCGCCTGATCGAGACCGCCGCCGAGCCCCGCTTCCATCGGGCCGACGACGTTGTCGATCCCGTAGTCCTCGCTGATCTCCTCGTCGGGCTCGTTGCCGCTGACGAGCCACTCGGCCAGTCCGCCGGTATCGCTCGTCTCGTCCGCCTCGTCGTCCGCCTCGAGCTCGTAGTCGATGTCGGGCTCGCCGCTCGAGTCCGTCGTCTCGCTCTCGGGTCGCCGCCGTTTCGCCATCTCGAAGTCTCCGCTCGAAACACCGTGAGCGATGCAAGTCGCGTTCCACGCATTGACGCCGCTCTCCGCGGCGCAATAGCATCGCGCATTCGTCGCGGACCTTCGGCCTCACCCGCCCGGCGAGGGAACGCCGGGAGCGGAGGGAAAGCGTGCCTCATCTGATCATCGAGTACTCGGCGAATCTCGAGGAGACGCTCGATCTCGACGGCTTGATGGACGCGCTCCACGCCGCCGCGCTCGAGACCGGCGTATTCCCGATCGGCGGGCTCCGAGTCCGTGCGCATCGCGCCGAGCGTTACCGCATTGCAGACTGCGATCCGGCGAACGCGTTCGTGCACGTCACCGCGCTCGTCGGCCACGGCCGGCCGCTCGAGGTGCGCAAGCAGGCGGGAGAGCGGCTGTTCGCGACGCTCACGGAATATCTCGAGCCGCTCTTCGCTGCGAGGCCGCTCGCGATCTCGTTCAATATCCAGGAGTTCGATCCGGAGCTGAACTTCAAGAAGAACAATCTGCATCGGCACGTCGAGCAGCGCCGCGCGGAACGCACACCTTCTTGAGGCGGGCGTTGCGGCGGCTTCAGGTGCGTCGGTCGTTTCGCGACCTCTTCATGAACGATCAGCTCCTTGTTTTCGTCGACGGCTAGATCGATGCTGGAGAGCCACGACCACTCCAACCCGCCCGCACACTCGCCGGCCCTCGTTCCGTTCCTCGCGGCGCTGTCGGCGCTCGGGCCGCTGTCGAACGATCTGTACGTGCCGTCGCTGCCGCTCGTGTCCGCCGCGCTCGACGCCGGTGGAGGGGCCGTGCAGCTCACGGTCAGCACGTTGCTGCTCGGCTTCTCGATCGGCGCGTTGATCTACGGTCCGTTGTCGGACCGTTACGGCCGAAAGCCGATTCTTTGCTTCGGGCTCGGCGTCTACGTCGTCGCGAGCGTGCTTTCCGCCTTCGCCGCAAGCCTGGGTTTCCTGATCGCGATGCGTGCCGTCCAGGGGCTCGGCGCGGCCGCCGCGATGGTGCTCTCGCGCGCGATCATTCTCGATCGGTGGCGCGGCGCCGAAGCGTCGCGAGCGATCTCGTGGGTCGCGATGTTCACGTTCCTGATGCCCGTGATCGCGCCGGTCGTCGGCGGCTACGTCGCGGCGTTCGGCGTGTGGCCGGCCGTGTTCTGGGTGCAGGCCGCGGCCGGCGCGCTCTGCCTCGCCGTGACGGCGCTGTTCCTGCCGCGCGTACGGAAGCTTTTCTCCGGCAGCCTCCTCGACAGCGTGAAGGGCTACGCGGCGATCCTGTCCGATCGGCAGGCGGTCGGCTATATGGCCTGCTCCGCGCTCGGGTTCATCGGCGTGATCGCGTTCGTCACCAACTCGCCGTTCGTGATGATCGAAAATTTCGGGCTCGAGCCGCATCACTACGGCTACGCCTTCTCGTTCGTGATGCTCGGCGGCTCGGTCGGCGCGTTCTGCAACAGCCGCCTCGTGCATCGTTTCGGTATTGCCGCGATGCTCAACATCGGCACGACGCTGCTCGGCATCGGCGGCGCCGCAGGCATCGTCGCGACCGCCTCGGGCGTGGAGCTGATCGGCGTGGTGATCCCATCGCTGGTCTACATGTTCGGCGTCGGCTTCGTTTTCGCCAACACGATGGCGCGCACGCTCGGCCGATTCCCGACGCGCGGCGGCACGGCGTCGTCGCTGTTCGGCGTGAATCAGTTCCTGATCGGCGCGATCGTCGCGGCGGCGTTGAGCCTCGTCGAGACCCCGACGGCCGTTCCGCTGTCCGCGACGATGGCCTGTGCGGGCGTCGGTTGCGCGGCGATCTGGTGGGGATGGCTGCGTCGTGCCGCGTGAGGAGGCTCCGACGCGGCGGACGCGCACGGACGCGGTGCGAAAACGGCGAGCTTCGACCGCGCGTTCGGCGAGTCGGCCGGATTCGCTCGGGATTGCGACCATCGCGCATCGCGCGCTTGCCGCGATCGGTTAATCTAGGCGGAAACGGCCGCTCGCGTGCTGGGCCTAGGGGAGGATACCGACGCGGCGGCCGTGCCGCATCGCGGCCGATGCCCGCCGCGGCGACGACGGCCGGCGCCGCGACCCGCTGAACCGAGGTACTGCTCGACGGAACGGATGCCATGAGGAACATGATCTTCTCGCTTCAAGTCCATCCGCGCTTGCCGGATGCGATCGAGCGGCTCGAGGAGCTCGCGTCGAATTTCTGGTTCAGCTGGCATCCCGCGGCGCGATGGCTGTTCAGCCGGCTCGATCAGACGCTGTGGCGCCGCACCGACAACAACCCGAAGCTGTTCCTGCGCTGCGTCGACCAGGGCATTCTCGAGCGCGCGGCCGACGACGAGCATTTCGTCAGCGCGTACCGCAAGGTGATGGCCGAGTTCGACGCGTATCTCGAGCAGGGACCGCAGGGCTACAAGGCGGCGGAGATCGGCGAGAACGACGTCATCGCCTATTTCTGCGCGGAGTACGGCTTCCACGAGAGCTTTCCGATCTATTCCGGCGGGCTCGGCATCCTCGCCGGCGATCATCTGAAGACCGCGAGCGATCTCAGGCTGCCTTTCGTCGCCGTCGGCCTGCTCTACCGGCAGGGCTATTTCAATCAGCGCATCGATCGTCACGGGAACCAGATTCCCGAGTACATCGATATCGACCCGCAGCACACGCCGCTGCGCCCGGCCGTGAACGCCGCCGGCGAAGAGGTGTTCGTCACGATCCCGTTCCCTGACCGTTCCGTCGTTGCGCGCGTGTGGCGCGCCGCGGTCGGGCGCGTGCCGATCTACCTGCTCGATACCGACGTGCCCGAGAACGTGGAAGCGGATCGCGCGATCACGTACGTGCTGTACGGCGGCGATCGCGCGATGCGTTTGCAGCAGGAGGCCGTCCTCGGTATCGGCGGCGTGCGGGCGCTTCGCGCGCTCGGCTACGATCCCGCCGTCTGGCATATCAACGAAGGGCACGCCGCGTTCCTGATCCTCGAGCGGCTGCGCGAGCACACGGTGGCCGGACTGCCGTTCCGCGCGGCCGTCGAGGCCGTCGCCGCGAACACGTTGTTCACCACGCATACGCCGGTCGCGGCGGGGCACGATTCGTTCTCGATCGACCTCGTCGCGCGGCATTTCCATCGCTACATCGAAGAGTTCGGCGTCCCCGCGGAGGAAGTCTTCGCGCTCGGGCAGACGCGTTCCGATTCCGAGTTCAACATGACGCTGCTCGCGCTCAACGGATCGCGATCCGTCAACGGCGTGAGCCGCATTCACGGCGCCGTGTCGTCGGATCTGTGCCGGGAGGCGTGGCCTGAGATCCCGCCGCTCGAGAATCCCGTCGGCTACGTGACGAACGGCGTGCACGTGCAGAGCTTCATGCGCCAACCGTGGATCGACCTGCTCGACCAGCACCTGGGCCCCGGCTGGCAGCAGCGCATGATGGACCGCTCGCTGATCGAGCAGGTCCGAAACATCCCCGACGAGCGTTTCTGGTACACGAATCAGCGCGTGAAGACCGAGATGCTTCAGGTCGTGCGCGCGCGTCTCTTACGTCAGCACACGCGCAACGGGCTGAGCGAGGCGCACATCCATCGCCTGTCCCAGCTCGTCGATCCCGAGAACCCGAACGTGCTGACGATCGGCTTCGCGCGGCGCTTCGCGACGTACAAGCGCGCGACGCTGCTGTTCAACGACCTCGAGTGGCTCGAGGCGCTCGTCTCGAACGACGAGCGGCCGGTGCTGTTCATCTTCGCGGGCAAGGCGCATCCCGCCGACGAGCCGGGCCAGTGGATGATGCGCGAGATCCACCGGATCTCGAGCCAGCCGCCGTTCCTCGGCCGCATCCTGCTGCTCGAAGGCTACGATGCGGGCTTGAGCCGCTCGCTGACGTCGGGTGTCGACGTGTGGCTCAACAATCCCATCTATCCGTTCGAAGCGAGCGGCACGTCCGGCATGAAGGCCGCGATCAACGGGACGATCAACCTGAGCGTGCTCGACGGCTGGTGGGCGGAAGGCTACGACGGCGAGAACGGCTGGGCGATCCCGCCTTCGATCAACCAGGAGGATCCAGCCGAGCGGGATCGTCAGGACGCGACGACGCTGTACGAGATCCTGCAGGACGAGGTCATCCCGCTGTACTACGCGCGCGATCCGAAGCTCGGCTACTCGCCCGGCTGGGTCGACAAGTGCAAGCGCTCGATGGCGTCGGTGCTGCCGCGCTTCAACAGCGTGCGCGTGCTGCACGATTACGCACGGCTCTTCTACGGGCCCGCGGCGAAGCACGGGCGGCGCGTCCGCGCGGACGATTTTCGCGGCGCGCGCGAGCTCGCCGAGTGGAAGGCGCGCGTGCGCGGTCGCTGGCCGGGCGTGCGGCTGCAGGCGGTGGGCGGCGCCCCTTCGAACGTCGCGTTCGGAGATTCGAACGTCGCGTTCGGAGACCCGGTGCGCGTCGAGGTCGACGTCGCGCTGAACGGTCTCGATCCGCGGGACGTGCGCGTCGAGTGCGTGTTACGCCGTCGGCTCTGCTCGGAGCTCGCCGTGCCGGTGCAGGGCTACGCGGACAATCGCCGCCCGACGAGCTGGCTCACGTATATCGGCGACGAGACGGCCGGCATCTGGCAGCTCGAGCCGCAGGAGGTGCACGACGGGACGTGCCGCTACCGGCTCGAGTTCCAGCCGCCTTGGGCGGGCGCGCTCACGCTCGAGGTGCGCGCCGTGCCGTCGCATCCGTTGCTGTCGCACCCTTACGAGCTCGGGCTCATGAAATGGCTCTGACGGCGGCGTGCTGAATGGCGCAGCGCTTTCGTACGAGCCCCGGCAAGCGTCTGCCGGGCGGCGCGACGGCCGGTCCCGGCGGCGTGAACTTCTCGCTGTACAGCCGGCGTGCGACGCGCGTCTCGCTCGTGCTCTACGCGGACGAGCGCTCGCCCGAGCCGCTCGACGTGATCGATCTCGATCCCGACGAGAATCGCACGTTCTTCTTCTGGCACGTCTTCGTCCACGACATCGGTCCTGGGCTGTATTACACGTGGCGCGTCGACGGCCCGCACGAGCCGCACAACGGCCTGCGCTTCGATCCGACGCGCGAGCTCCTCGACCCCTGGGCGCGCGAGGTCAGCGACGTCCTGTGGGACCGCGAAGCGAACCGGCTCCGCGGCGAGACCGCGATCCGCGCGAGGATCGTGCCCTCCGACGGTTACGACTGGGAAGGCGACGAGCCGCTCCGCGGCCGGCCGCTCGAGGAGACGATCATCTACGAGCTGCACGTGCGCGGCTTCACGCGGCATCCGTCGTCGGGCGTCGCAGCCCCGGGGACGTTTCGAGGCCTGATCGAGAAGATTCCGTATCTCGTCTCGCTCGGGATCACCGACGTCGAGCTGCTGCCGGTCATGGCGTTCGACGAGCAGGACGTGCCGCCCGGCGCCGCGGCGCGCGGCAACCGCAACTACTGGGGCTACAGCCCGTACGGTTTCTTCGCGCCGCATCCGCACTATGCATGGAGCCGCGACGCGCGCAACGAGTTCCGCGACCTCGTGAAGGCGCTGCACCGTGCCGGCATCGGCGTGATCCTCGACGTCGTGCTGAACCATACGGCCGAGGGCGGCGCGGACGGGCCGGTGATCTCCTT
>PKRJ01000089.1 GCA_017577365.1 Gammaproteobacteria bacterium
GCCGAGTAGCGTGCGCGCGACGCCGAGACCGTCGACCGCGAGCGACGCGTGATAGAAGCGCGTCGGCGAATCGAGGTCCTCGAGGCAGCTTTGATACGCGAGCAGCGCTTCGCCCGGCCGCGCGGCGGGCGTCGGCAGGCCGAGCTGCTGCTCGAGCAGGCAGAGCAAGCGCTGCGGGCCCGCGCTCGCGACGCCGACCGCGGTCTCGGGCGGCGACGGCTGCATGCCGTCGAAGTGCTGGCTGAAATGGACGATCACGTGACGGGTGCCGGCCGAAAGGTACCGGCAAGCTAGAAGAACGAGCGCTCGAGGTCAACGGAGCAGCGCGCGGGGCGGGCAAGATCGGCTCGGCTTTGTCCGCGACGCGCTCGGAACCTGCATCGTCGGGATGATCTCGGCGCGCGAACCGCTCATCGGGCGGCCGACGCGCTCGCCGACGGTCGCGGTGCGCTCCTCGACCGCCGTCAGGCGCTTTCCGGCACGGGCGCAGCGGGCGCGTGCGCCTCTTCCTGTCCGGGTGACTTCCGCAGCGCGCGCGACACGCGGTCACCGAGCACGAGCATGGCCGGCGTCAACACGAGCGTGAGCACGGTAGCGAAGGCAAGACCGCCCGCGATCGCCGTCGACAGCTGCGTCCACCACTGCGTGGACGGTCCCCCGATATCGATGTTGCGGCCGATCAGGTCGACGTTCACGCCGAGAACCATCGGCATGAGACCGAGGATCGTCGTGATCGTCGTCAGCATGACCGGGCGGAAACGCTGCGCGCACGTCTCGAGCACCGCGTCGACGGCCGTCTTGCCCTGCGCGCGAATCATGTTGTACGTGTCGATCAGCACGATGTTGTTGTTCACGACGATGCCCGCGAGCGCGATCACGCCGATGCCGGACATCACGATGCCGAACGGCCGATTCGTCACGAGCAGCCCGAGCAGCACGCCGACCGTCGAGAAGACCACGGCCGTCATGACGAGCGCGGCCTGATAGAAGCTGTTGAACTGCGTGACGAGGATGATCGCCATCAGGAACAACGCGGCGATGAACGCGTTCGTCAGGAAGGCCGCGGCTTCCTCCTGATCCTCGTTCTCGCCCTTGAACACGACGTCGACCTCCGGCGGCAGATCCGCGGTCTCGAGCCACGCGGAGATCTCGCGCACCATCGTATCCGGCAGCACGTCTTCCTCGACGTCGGCCGAGATCGTCATGACTCGCCGCCCGTCCACGCGCTGCAGGTTGCCGACGCGCGGCGCGGGCGTTCGCTTGACGAACGTCGAGACGGGCACGAGGCCGTTCGCGGTTTGCACGCGAAGCTCGTCGAGCCGGTCGAGATTGCGGTCCGCGGCCGGGAATCTGACGCGAATGTCGACCTCGTCGTCGGCGTCGTGAGGACGGTAGTCGCCGATCAGGATGCCGTTCGTCACGAGCTGAATCGCATTGCCGACCGTCGTGATGTCCGCGCCGAAGCGCGCGGCCTCGGCGCGGTCGACGGAAAGCCGCCACTCGATGCCCGGGATCGGCCGGCTGTCGGTGATGTCGATCAGCCCGGGCATGCGATCGAGATGCGCGCGAATCTTCGCGACCGCCTCGGGCAAGAGCTCCGGGCGTCGCGACGAGATCTCGATCTGGATCGGCTTGCCTTGCGTCAGCCCGGTGTCCTGCTCCTCGGTCTCGATGACGATGCCGGCGATGTCGGCCGTGCGCTCGCGGATCTCGCGAAGGATCTCCGCGGACGGCCGCCGCAGTTTCCAGTCGACGTAGCGGAGCTGGATGCGGCCGATCAGGTCTTCCTCGTCCTCGCTGCCGAAACGGACGCTCGTGCGCGAGTAGACCGACTCGATCTCCGGCATGCCGAGGATGCGCTGCTCCACCTCGCGGACGAGCGCATCGCGCTCGGCGACCGAAAGATCGCCCCGTGCGCGGATCTTGATTGCTGCTTGCGTCGGCTCGACGGATGGGAAGAATTCGAACCCGCGGCCGAACGCGGCGTACGCCGCGTATACGCCGACGAGAAACGCGGTGCCGGCGAGGAGCACCTTGCCGGGATGCTCGATGAGCCGGCGGAGCACGCCGATATAGCCGCGGCCGACGGCGCTCAGGCTTTCGAACGGGTTCTCGACGAGCAGCAGATGCGCGTCCGAGTCGCCCTTCGAAGTGGACCGCGTGCCGTTCCCGCGCGGGCCGACCAACGCGCCGACGGTCGGCACGAAAATGAGCGCCATCAGCAGCGAGCCCGTCAGCGTGACGAGCAGCGTCACCGGCAGATACTTCATGAACTCGCCGACGATGCCCGGCCAGAACAACAGCGGCAGGAATACCGCGAGCGTCGTCGCGGTCGACGACGTGACCGGCCACGACATGCGCTGCGCCGCGCGCATGTACGCTTCGACGCGCCCGTAGCCTTGAGCGAGGTAGCGGTCTGCGAGCTCGACGACGATGATCGACGCGTCGACGAGCATGCCGACCGCCATGATCAGCGAGAACAGCACGACGATGTTCATGCTGTAGCCGATCAGCCAGATCGCGAGAATGCCGCCGAGGAACGCGCCCGGGATCGCGAGACCGACCAGCGCCGACGAGCGCGGTCCGAGCGCGGCGAGGATGACGATCATCACGAGCAGCACGGCCGTCAGCACGTTGTTCTGCAGGTCCGCGAGCATCGTGCGCACGTCCTCGGACGAATCCTGCGTGAACGTGACCTTGACCGTGGGCGGCCAGGACGCCTGCTCCTCGGCGACCTTGCGTTTCACGGAGTCGACGACCTCGACGATGTTCGCGCCGATGCGCTTCGAGATCTCGAGCGAGACGCTGCGCTCGCCGTTCAGCCGGGCGAAGCTCTCGGCGTCCTTGTACGTGCGCCGCACGGTCGCGACGTCGCTGAACGTGACGGTGCGCAGGCCGTCGGTCTTGATTGGCAGGCTCAGCACGTCCTCGAGGTTCTCGAAGACGCCCGGCACCTTGACGGCGAAACGTCCCGCGCCGGTATCGAGCGCGCCGGCCGCGACGAGCCGGTTGTTGCGCGAGACGAAGTTGAAGATCTCTTCGTACGAGAGCCCGTAGCTTTCGAGCTTGACCGGATCGACGATGACCTCGAGCAGCTCCTCGCGACTGCCGACGATCTCGGCGTCGAGCACGCCGGGCAGGCCCTCGAGCTCGTCGCGGAGATCCCGGGCGATCGTCATCAGCGTGCGCTCCGGGACGTTGCCGTGCAGGTTCACGACGAGCACCGGGAAGAGCGCGATGTTGACCTCTTGCACGAACGGCTCGTCCGTGTCTTCGGGGAGCTCGGCCTTCGCGGTATCCACTTTCTCGCGAACGTCGAGCAGCGCCTGGTCCGCATCGAAACCGGCGTCGAACTCGAGGATCAGCACGGCGCTGCCTTCGGTCGCGGTGCCACGCATCTCGCGCAGGCCTTCGAGATTGCGGAGCTCGGTCTCCATCGGCCGCAGCAAGAGGCGCTCCGCGTCCTCGGGCGAGATGCCTTCGTGCGTCAGATTGACGTAGATGATCGGGATCGCGACGTCGGGCTCGGATTCCTTCGGAATCGCGAAGTACGCCGCGAGGCCGGCGACCAGGAGCGTCGCGAGCACGAGCAGGACCGGCCGCGAGCACGTGACGCAGACTTCGATCAGCTTGTGCATGGCGCGCCTTCCGCGCTCACCGCGCCGAAGATTCCGCGGGCACGGGCTTGACCGTCTCGCCGACCGCGACGAAACCCTGGCCGACCGTGATCACCAGCGCTTCGTCCGGAAGTCCCGTGACCCAGATGCCGTCGCTCGCCGAGCGCACGATAGCGACCTCGTGGAAGCGCACCTTGTTGCTCACGTCGACGATCTTCACGCCGATGTTGCCGGCTTCGTCGAGCGTCAGGACCGCGGGCGACAGGAAATGCGCTTCGATCTCTCTTGCCGGAATTCGGAGCTCCGCCGTCGTGCCGGCCGGCCTGTGCTCCGGATTCGGCAGCGCGATCTCGACGCGGAACGTGCGCGTCGCCGAATCCGCCACCGGCGAGACGTAGCGCACGATGCCTTCGAGGATCGTGCCGTCCGCGAGCTGTGCGCGCCCCGGCATGCCGACCTCGACGAAGCCGATCTCGCGCTCGCTGATCTCGCCCACCGCGAGCAACGGGTCGATGTCGGCGACTCGCCCGATCGAATCGCCGATACCGACGTAGTCGCCGAGCTCGACGTCGCGCTCGTCGAGCACGCCGTCGAACGGCGCGGTGATCGACGTGCGCGCGAGGTCGAGCCGTGCGCGCTCGAGCTGGGCCTCGGCGGTCGCGAGCAAGGCCGCCGCTTCCGCGATCTGCACCTCGGCGATGAGCCTTTGACCCTCGAGGCTCATCGCGGCCTGATGCTGCAGGCGGCGGTGCTCGACGAGCTTCTCGGCCTCGGCGACCGCGGCTTCGCGATCCCGCACGTCGATGCGGGCGATCAGCTCGCCCGCGCGGATCGGCCGGCCGCGCTCGACGCCGAGCGCGACGATCCGGCCCTCGGTCTCGGCCTTGACCTCGACGATCCGGTTCGGCTCGATGCGACCGCTGACGACGATCTCGCGCACGACCGGCGCGGCCTTCGAGCGCGCGACCGTGACCGGCAGCGCCTCGCGGTCGGGCGCTGCGCCGCTTTCGGTCGACGGACTTCCGATACCGGCGGGCGTCGACGTTCCCGCGTCGCCGACGAGCCCCGACAACATCCACAAGACCACGGCAGCGACGAGTCCTACCGCCATCAGCGATGATTTGGAAAGCACCGGGCGCTTCATTCTCGAGCCTTGATTCTTTGGCCGTCCTGGCAGCCGACAGCGGCTTTAGCAGCTTGTGTGCCAGGCGCCGCCAGTCAGCTAATCGCCTGACTAGGCTAGGAAAATTCCCGAACGACGGATTGCCGTCAGTGGTCTAGAACACCTAAAAGTGGTGAGCTACACCAAGAGTCGCGAGGGCGGCAGCATCCACGAACCGAGTGATAGACATGCGTTCCCACGACGTTCACCGCTGCAAGAGGCTCGTGCGGCAGGCGGGATCCGCCCCCGCTGCCGGCCAGACACGGAGAACCCGTTAGCTTAACGGCGAGCGAGATGGTTGTCGATGCTACAACAGGCGCCGACGAGGCGATAGCGAGCTAAATCTTGCTTGTGCCTCGGTTGTGCTTTGCGGCAGAAGCACGGCGCCATCGCCCGAGCTCGCGCTGCTCGAGGATCACGGGATTCGACAGCGTGCCGAGACCCTCGATGGTGATCTCGATCGGACCGGGGATCCGTTGCAGGTTCGCATGGTGGATCGACTTACGGGTGCTGCCCGGCTTGAAGGCCGTGCCGAACGAGATCACGTCGCCCGGCTCGAGCGTCTGGAACTGGCTGATGAAGGCGATGACCTCGGCGACCTTGTAGTTGTAGTAACGCGTGCTGTCGTCCGCGATCGTCTCGTCGCCGGCCTTACACACGACGGAAAGATCGTCGGGATTCGGAACATCGTCGCGCGTGACGAGCCACGGCCCCATCGCGCCGAACGTATCGCTGCCCTTGTAACGTCCGGCGTAAGACAGGTGCTGCTCCACGCGCACGGTCTCGTCGGGGTTCTTCTCGCTGGCGTAGACCGCGTAGTAGTGGAAACGGTCCTCGGCGCGCATCCCGTTGCTCGTCACGTCGTCGAAGATCGTGTACCCGAACACGACGTCGAGCGCGCCGTCGACGTCGAGATCGCGCGCCGTTCGGCCGATCACGGCCGCGAGCTCCGGCTCGGGATGCACGCTGCCGTAATAGGGCCGGATACGGATCGGCTCGAGATGCCCCACGAGGCACGACGCCGGCTTCAAGAAGAACGCAGGATGATCCGGCGCGCTGATCTTGCGCTCGTTACTCGCCGAATTGTTCATCGCAACCGCGCAGATCTTGCCGGGCCTCGGCACCGGCGGCCGCCACTCGACCGCGTCGGCACGGATCGTCTCGACGGCGCTCTCGCCGCTCCGGACGCGCTCGAGCGCCGAAGCGAGCGCCGCGAGCCGCGCGGGCGGCAGCGCGATCACGCGCAGCATGTCGTCGACCGGTGCGGGCAGCACGTCCACGGCCCGCGCGAGCGCGGCGAGCGCGTCGACGGCGACGAGCTTCGTTTCATCGACTTGCGCGGCGACGAGCGGCTTGCCGCGGTGAACGACGGACGCGAGCTTCATCGTGATGAGTCCCTCGTTGTCATGGCGCGCCGATCTCGATCGGCGCGCGGCGATTTGCGCCGAATTTACTGCGCCGGGGCCGCGGAGTCATGCCGGCGCACGCGACCGCTCCCGAGCCGTCGCCGTCAAGCGGATTTTTTCTGGCGGCGCCGCTCGTGCTCGCGAAGCAGCTTCTTCCGCAACCGGACGCTCGACGGCGTGACCTCGACGAGCTCGTCGTCGTCGATGAACTCGAGCGCCTGCTCGAGCGAAAAGCGGATCGGCGGCGTCAGCAGGATATTCTCGTCGTTCGCCGCCGCGCGGATATTCGTGAGGTGCTTCTCCCGCGTCGGATTCACCGGCAGGTCGTTTCCGCGGCTGTGGATGCCGACGATCATCCCTTCGTAGACCTCGTCGCCGGGACCGATGAACAGCGACCCGCGCTCCTGGAGGTTGAAGAGCGCATAGCCCGTCGCGCGGCCGTTGATCATCGAGACGAGCACGCCGTTGTTGCGCTGGCGGATCTCGCCCGACGCGCGCGGCGCATAGCCGTCGAAGACGTGATGGAGCAGGCCCGTGCCGGCCGTGATCGTCAGGTACTCGGTGCGAAAGCCGATCAGCCCCCGCGCCGGAATCCGGTACTCGAGGCGCGCTCGGCCGCGGCCGTCGGGAACGATGTTCAGCAGCTCGCCGCGCCGCTCCGCGAGCCGGGTCATCACCGCGCCTTGGTATTGCTCGTCGAAGTCGCACGTCACGAGCTCCCAAGGCTCGTGAATCTCGCCGTCGACGACGCGCTCGATCGGCTCGGGCCGCGAGACCGCGAGCTCGTAGCCCTCCCGGCGCATCGTCTCGATCAGGATCGCGAGATGCAGCTCGCCGCGGCCCGAGACGCGGAAGCGATCCGCATCCTCCGTCTCCTCGACGCGCAGCGCGACGTTGTGCTTCGCTTCCTGCTCGAGCCGCGCGCGAATCTGCCGGCTCGTGAGGAACTTGCCTTCGCGGCCGGCGAACGGCGACTTGTTGACCTCGAACGTCATCGTGATGGTCGGCTCGTCGATGTCGAGCGGCGGCAGGCCGTCCGGATGACCGCGCGCGCAGATCGTGTCCGAGATGCCGAGATCGTCGATGCCGCTGAACATGACGATATCGCCGGCCGACGCCGACTCGATGCGCTTGCGCTCGAGGCCGTCGAAGCCGTAGAGCTCGCCGAGCGTCGCGTTCTCGACGCGGCCGTCGCGCCGCACGAGCGTGATCGGCGAGTTCGGCTTCGCGACGCCGCGCGTGATCCTCCCGATGCCGAGCACGCCGACGTAGGAGTTGTAATCGAGACTCGACACCTGCAGCTGCAACGGGCCGTCGAGCGAAACCGTCGGCGGCGGGACGTGTTTCACGATCGCCTCGAAGAGCGGGGTCATGTCGCCCGAGCGGACGTCGGGCTCGAGGCTGGCGTAGCCTTTCAGCGCCGACGCGTAGACTACGGGGAAATCGAGCTGCGCGTCGCTCGCGCCGAGCCGATCGAAGAGATCGAAAGTCTGGTCGAGCACCCAGTCCGGGCGCGCACCGTCGCGGTCGATCTTGTTGATGACGACGAGCGGCGTGAAGCCGCGCCGAAACGCCTTCTGCGTCACGAAGCGCGTCTGCGGCATCGGTCCGTCGACGGCGTCGACGAGCAGCAGCACGCCGTCGACCATCGACAGGACGCGCTCGACCTCGCCGCCGAAATCGGCGTGGCCCGGCGTGTCGACGATATTGATGCGGTAGTCCCTCCAGCGGATCGCGGTGTTCTTCGCGAGGATCGTGATGCCGCGCTCGCGCTCGAGATCGTTCGAGTCGAGGACGCGCTCGGGCAGCTGCACCCGCTTGTCGACCGTTCCGGACTGCTGCAGCAGCTTGTCGACGAGCGTGGTCTTGCCGTGGTCGACGTGCGCGACGATCGCGATATTGCGCAGGCGGTCCGTCGAATGCATGAGGTCCTGGGCGCGGGCGGCGCGGGCGAGAGGGGACGCGCATTATAGGGGAACCGGGGGGCGCGCAGGGAGGCGCGCCGAGGCGTACCTTCGCGGCAGCCGGGTTCGAGCGCGAGCGCGGTGCCGGGAACTCGATGCGGCGCGGCTCCTCCCATACCGGCGGAAGCGGTGCCGATCCGCCGTGAGGCGGCCGATCGGGAACGAAACCTGCTTCCAGCCGTGTTAGCGAAGGACGACCTCGAGGACTCGAATGGCCCGCCTGACACTCATTCAAGGAGGCAAGTCGAAGGTCGAGCGGTTCGAGGCGTTGATCGGCCGGCATTACGCGCTGCTTTACCGTACGGCTTACCGCTTCACGCGCTCCGTTCCGGACGCGGAGGATCTCGTGCAGGAAGTCTGCGTGCGCGCCTTTCCGCGCCTCGACGAGCTCGAGCGGCTCGATCAGCCGCACAGCTGGCTGCTTTGCGTGATGCGCCGCATCTTCATCGACCAGCTGCGGCGTTTCGATCGCAGCCACGTCGATTCGATCGAGACGACCGATCCCGCGAGCTTCGTCGCCGACGGCCCCGGTCCGCTCGAGGAAACCGAGTCGGCACTCTGGTCGCGACGGCTCGACCGCGCCTGGCGCCGGCTGGACGAGGATCAGCGGACCCTGCTTGCGCTGCACGATATCGAGGGCTATACGCTGGCCGAGCTGATGGAGATCACGGGCCTCAAGGAAGGCACTCTGAAGTCGCGTCTGCACCGGGCACGGTCGAGGCTCGGCAAGCTGCTCAAGCAGGACGCGGGCGGCGCGCCGCTCGCGGCGCGGGGCGCGGGAGGAGAGCGATGAGGTGCGCTGACGTTCAGGCACTCTTGATCGATGCCGGTGCGGCCGCGCGCCCGGAGCAGCGCCGCGAGGCGATCGAGCACCTCGCGACCTGCGCGAGCTGCCGCGACGCCCAGTTTGCCGCCGGGGTATTGCGGGCCGAACGCGGGCAGGCCGTTCCGCCGCCGCGGCCGGACGCGCTCGAGCGCGCGATCGCCGCCGCGACGGGGGGCGCCGCGACGAGGCCGCCCCCGCGCAACCCGGGGCGCGCGGGGGGGTTCCGGGCCGGCCTGGCCGCGGGGGCCGGCTCCGCCGCGATCGCGGCGGCGATCGCTTGGGCGCTCGTCGGCGTCGACCGCGAGCCCGCCGCGCTGGCGATGCGCATCGGAGTCGTCGCCGCCGAGGCCGCCCTCGCCACGTTCGCCCGCACCCTCGACCTGGACGCCCTGGAGGACGGCGTCGACTTCGAGGGCGCCATCGGCCCCGCCGAGTGGCCGGTGTTCTCCCTGGTCATCGACACCCTGGCCGAGGCCGGCCCGGGCGACCGCCGCACCCTGGAC
>PKRJ01000090.1 GCA_017577365.1 Gammaproteobacteria bacterium
CACATAGGGTGGTACGGATCAGCAGGACAATATACTGGATCGGCCAGGACTTGTCCTGTAAGCACAAACACCATCAAAGGAAACGGGGCCATCTCTGGCCCCGTTTCGCGTTGGACAAAATGTTCCCTCCGAGCTCCGCTCGGGAGGGCGAGCCGTTAGTCTTCGGCGCGCGTCCCGCCGAGGTCCATGCTGGTGCCGTCGGGGAAGACGATCTCCTGCGAGTTCGCGCGCGGAGAACCGTCCTTCGCCTGGAAGCCGCGGACCACGACCTTCGTGCCCGGCGGCAGCGTGTTCTTCGTCCAGCCGCGGCGCAGCAGCGCGCTCGGAGCGCCGCCCTCGACCTTCCAGCGCTCGACCGTGCCGTCTTCCTTCTTGACGTCGATGTGGAGCCACGAATGAGGATTGACCCACTCGAACATCACGACTTCACCCTCGAGCGTGACCGGCTTGTTCCGGTCGAACTCCGCCGCGAACGAGTGGTGCGCCAGCGCCGTTCCGGCGGAAGCGGCCATCAGGATTCCGGCCCCGGCCGCGATGCTCAAAAACCTCTTTCGCATAACCCTTACTCCTGTTCCTGTCTCGCCTCGCACTTCGTCCGGGTACTGACGACTCCTCGGTGCGTGCTCGTCGGCTGCTATTTTAGACCAGTTCCGAATCGATTGTTCCCGACTTGAGATTAGTTTTGAGGCTGCTGTTCCTGCGGAAGCAGCAGGTCGTGGTAGAGCAGCATGTCGGCGAACGGAACGCACTTGTGCTCGAGCAGCTGGAAGTTCGGGTCGATGATGCGATAGAGCATCATCTCGATCGTCCACGGCCGCTCGTATGTCACCGGGTCCTCGAGCGTCGCCTCGTACCAAATGTGGTAGGGGGTGCGCAGCGTGAAGCGCTCCGTGACCTTCAGCTGGTTGCTATGGAAGTTGCCGGCGCGATCGAGCCACTGCTGACCGTTGAATCCGGTCGTCTCGACGACCAGCGTGTCGCCTTCCCAGCGCCCGTTCGAGTACCCCATCCACGTGTCGACGACCGCCTCCTGGTGCTCGACCATGTTGATGACGCGGTTCGTGCTCGCGAACGGATAGACCATCAGGATGTCGCCTTCACCCTGGAAAATCTGGAAGGGGAAAGGCATGTAGGTCGCACGCGGGATGCCCGGCATGTAGCACTTGGCCTCGGGATCGGCCTCCGGCCAGCTCTTCCGGTTCTCTTCGCGCTGCTTCAGGGCCTCGGGCTTGTACGGAATCTTGCCTTCGCGCACGACGCTCTGCCCGGCCGGAATCGCGGCAATCGCGCCCATCTGCCAGAAGTCTTCGAGCTGCTCGGCGGAATGCGCCTCGAGATTCCAATACGCCGTGTTCAGCGCTTGCCAGATGCCGTTCAGGTTGGGCTTGCCCAACAGGCGCTCCGGTCGCTCGTTGTCTTGTGCTTGCACGGTGCCCGCGGCCGCGGCCATGGCCAGTGCCGCTGCGACTGCGCCTGCCAATCGATTTCGCATCTGCAAACTCTCCTCTACAAAAAGTTACCGGGACCCGTTTGAGCCGAATGGTAATGTAAGAGCGCGTTCGCCGTCACCGTTTCGTGCGCTCGGCGCTCCATCCGCTTGCCTCGTCGGGTCTTAATTTTTCTCGCTTCGCCGTCGATCCGAAGTCTTAATTTTTGTCTCGCTCAGGGCAGCGCGAAGACGTGCAGCGTGTCCCCGCCGACGATGGCGACGTGCTGCTTGCCGCTCGCGCTCTCGTAGCTCATCGGATTCGCATTGCCGTTCGCTTCGAGAACGGCCGACCACAGCTCCTCGCCCGTGCGCGCGTCGAAGGCCCGGAAGCGCCGATCGTTCGTCGCGCCGACGAACACGAGCCCGCCTGCGGTGACCGTCGGGCCCGCGCTGCCGGCGTTGCCGACGAGCTGCTTGCCTTCCGGCAGGAGCTCGTTGATGCCGAGCACGGACTTCCACAGGATCTCGCCCGTATTCGTGTCGACGGCGATCAGATTCGCCCACGGCGGGCGATAGCACGGCAGCGTCGGGCCGGCCGGGCGGCCGTTCTCGTCCCACTTGCCGTCGATCGGCGCGGAGAAGCTGAAGAACGGGCCGATGCCGAGGATGCTCGCGCGGTCGTAAGGCTGCTTCGATCCGACCGCCTCGAAGCTGTAGGTCACGTTCGGATCCTTGTCCTCGACCCAGCCGACGAGCGACGTGTTCTGCGCGTTGACGTAGACGATGCCCGTCGTCGGGTCGGCGGCGACGCCGCCCCAGTTCACGCCGCCGGTGCCGCCCGGCACTTGAATCGTCGACTTCGGCGGCGTGCCCTTCGCGTGGTACATGAACGGCGTGAACGGCCCCGCGTTGTAGAAGCCGCCGCTGCGCTCCCAGAACTCATGGCACGCGGCCGAGTGCTCGGGCGTCGTGTCCTCGGGCGTGACGATATCGGCCTTCGTCACGGTGACGCGCGACAACGGCGGCGGCTTGACCGGGAACGGCTGCGTAGGGGAGTACCATTCGCCCGGCACGTCGCCCTTCGGCACGGGCCGCTCCTCGACCGGGATCACGGGCTCGCCGTTCTCGCGGTTGAGCACGAACATGTAGCTCGTCTTGCCGACGTGCACGAGGCTCGGGACGCGCTTGCCGTCGACGACGACGTCGAGCAGCGCTCCGGCGGACGGCATGTCCGAATCCCACAGATCGTGGTGGACCGTCTGAAAGTGCCAGAGGTACTTGCCCGTGGCGGCCTCGACCGCGACGATCGAATTCGCGAAAAGATTGATGCCCGGGCGATCGCCCCCGTAGTAGTTCGCCGCGGGACCCGCGATCGGGAGGTAGACGATGCCGCGGGCCGCGTCGACCGGGGCGGCGAACGCCCACATGTTCGTCCCGGAGCGGTCCTTCCAACCGTCGCCCCACGTTTCGTTGAACGGCTGGCCGGGCTGCGGGACGGTCTGAAACTCCCAGAGCTTCTTGCCCGTGCGAACATCGAACGCGCGCGGGTTCCCGGGCGGGCCTTGCGGCACCTCGTTGACGTTCGCGCCGATCACCGCGATGTTGCGGTAGATCGTCGGCGTGCCGCGGTACGGTACGCCGACGTCGACGCTGCCGCCGTCGCCGAATCCGGCCGCGGGCTCGCCGGTCGCGGCGTCGAGCGCGTAGAGCTTGGTGCCGGCCATGAACAGAATCCGCGGCGCGTGCTCCGCGTCGCCTTCCCAGTAGCTCACGCCGCGCGTCGATACGCCGCCCGGGCCGCGCTGCTGACCTTCGGGACGCGGAACGACGAAGACCCAACGCTCCTCGCCGGTCTCGCCGTCGAGCGCGACGACGCGATCGCCGCTCGGCACGTACATCACGCCGCCGATGACGATCGGAACGGCGGTGGAGTTGCCGTTCAGGCGATAGGTCCACGCTCGCTCGAGCCGGCCGACGTTGTGCGTGTCGATCTGATTCAGCGGAGAGTAGCGGGTCGCGGCGAGATCTCGATTGATCGTGCGCCAGTCGCCCGCGGGCATCCGGCTATTGCTGGGGTAGGACGTATCGGCCGGCTGTGCGCTCGCAGCGGCAACGACGCCGAAAGAGGCCACTGCCCCCACGGCCATGAGACGGTGAATCCGCTTCACTATTCTTGATCTCCCTCGAGCTGCTCGAAAGGGCAGAATGGCGCCTAAAGATACACGCTCGCGCGCGCCCGGCCCAAATCCGCCCGCGGGTCGACCATCTCGTCGACGGATATTTATACTCCGCGAACGGCGAAGATCTCCGCGCGACTGCCGACGCGAACTCGAGCCTCGGTCCGCTGCGGCGGTCAATACGGGTTTCCCGTGGCGGCGCGATGAGCGGCGAACCGCGATGAGATTTCGGAACGGAGGTACGCAATGAAGCAGCGAAGAGCAAGACTCGGATCGATTGCCGCCGGCGTGGCCGCGGCTGTGCTCACGGCTTCGCTGCCGAGTGCCGCTCAGGAAGGGAATTGGGTGCATCCGAAGACCCCGTGGGGTGATCCCGATCTGCGCGGCAGGTGGCCGATCAACCATATGACCGGCGTGCCGCTCGTGCGGCCGGAGCATTTCGGCACGCGAAATACGTTGAACGACGAGGAGTACGCCATTCGCGCGGCGCAGCTCCAGGAGCGCAACGAGGGCTACGACGCCGAGATCCAAGCGAACCGCATGGGCATGGGGCACTGGCGCGAGGCGGGGCAGATTCCGACGCGCGTCGCGTCGCTGATCGTCGATCCGCCCGACGGACAGTTCCCCGAGCTGACCGAGCTCGGCAGGGAGGTTTCGCCGACGATGGGCTCGAGCTGGTTCCGCGACACGTGGGATCGGCCCGAGGATTTCGATGTCTGGGATCGTTGCATCACGCGCGGCTTGCCGGCCTCGATGTTTCCGATGCAGTACAACAACGGCATCGAGATCTGGCAGACGCCGGGCTACGTCGTGCTGCGTCTCGAGATGATCCACGAAGCGCGCATCATTCCGCTCGACGGCCGGGCGCCGCTCGATCCGGCGATCAAGCAGTGGATGGGCGAGTCGCGCGGCCGTTGGGAGGGGAACACGCTCGTCGTCGAGACGACGAATTTCAACGGCATCCCGCACATGACGAATATCGGCACGACGGGTTCGCCGCGCTACAATACGCCGACGAGCGAGCAGCTCAAGATCACGGAGCGCTTCACGCGCGTCAGCGACGAGTTCCTCGAGTACGAGATCACGGTCAGCGATCCGGTGATGCAGACGAGGCCGTGGACGGCGGCGTATACGTGGCGTCTCAATAACGACTACGTGATCTTCGAGTACGCGTGCCACGAGGGTAACGAGCAGCTGCGCAACTACATCGAGACGTCGCGTTACGAGCGCGCGCAGCAGGGCAAGCTCTGACTGCTGCCGGCGCGCGCGCTCTCTTGGCGGTCGACGTCTAGCGTCGTCGCGCCCTCTCTTGTCGCAGCGTCGATGTCGGCGCGGACGGCCGCGGCTGCCGATATCTGCCTTCGCGAGGCACGCCACGAGCACGTCCTGGGCTCGTGTGCCGCCATCCCTGGCGGCACACGGCCTCGCGAAGGCAGATATCGGCAGCCACGGCCTCTGCGACGTTATCGCGGAGTTCAGGCTCGCGAGCACAGAGCGAGTGCCGACTGCAGGTCGAGCCATGAGCCTCGATGCGCTCACGATTGCTGCATGGCGCAGTGCGCCACGCCTATGAGCACCGCGGCGTGTCGGAGCGTGCAGCGATGAGCCTCTTTCCGAGACCGTCTGCCGCCAGGGATGGCGGCAGACGAGCCCACAGGGACGTGCTCGCGGCGTGTCTCGGAAAGAGGCTCATCGCTGCACGCATCCTTGCGATGCGCTTGAATGCCACGCTGAGCTGCTGTGCGACACGCTCGGCGGCAGGCTTTGCTGACGCCGACGCGCTCGACGATGCGGCGTCGCGAAGGCGCGAGCGAAAAAGAGGGGGCCCGAAGGCCCCCGTTGCGTGTCGGCGCGCTGCGGGTACTCGCGCTACTCGATCGGCAGCGCGAACGTGATGTACTTGCCGGGGCCCGGCGGCTCGTTGGTCGGCAGGCCGAAGAGGCCGTTGCCGCCGCTCGCGATCGTGATGAACTGCCGGCCGTCGACCTCATAGACCGCGGGCACGCCCTCCGTCGCCGCGTCGAGCTGATACTTCCACAGCACTTCGCCCGTATCGCGATCGTACGCACGGAACGCGCGATCCGACGACGTGCCGACGAAGAGCAGACCTCCCGCGGTCGCGACGGGACCGCCGCGCGGCGCGTGACTACCCGTGCCCGTGATGCCTTGCGCGGCGAGGAACGCGACCTCGCCGTTCGGAATCTGCCACTCGATCTCGCCCGTGTTCAGATCGTACGCGGTGATCTGCGACCACGGCGGCCCGATCGCCGAGAGCCCGTTGCTCTGCAACATGAAGTCGACCGGGCTGGTGTAGGGCACGAAATCGGGACCGGCATTGGGCGGCGTGCCGGCGCCGAAAGGTCCGCCGCCTCCGCCGCCATCGGGAACGCGGAGCTGCACGCGCGTAGGCAGCTCCTTCGAGACGACGTACATCTTGCCGTTCACCGGATCGACGGCCGAGCTGCCCCAGTTCGCGCCGCCGTTGTGGCCCGGCATCATCACCGTGCCCTCGAGGCTCGGCGGCGTATATAGCCCTTCGTTCCGATGCGTGCGCAGGATCTCGCGGACGCGCTCCTTGTCCTCGTCGGGGATGTACGGGTTGATGTCGTCCTCGGTGAACGACATGCGCGCGAAGGGCGGCGGTGCGGTCGGAATCGGCTGCGTCGGCGAGGCGCGCTCGCCGGGCACGTCCGAAGCCGGCACCGGCCGCTCCTCGATGGGCCAGATCGGCTCGCCCGTGTCGCGCTCGAAGACGTAGACATAGCCCTGCTTGCTCGCTTGCGCGACGACGTCGATCTCGCGGCCGTCGCGGCGGATGGTGAGCAGCTTCGGCGCCTGTGGGAGATCGAAGTCCCAGAGATCGTGATGAATCGTCTGGAAGTGCCAGAGCCGCTTACCGGTCCGGGCATCGAGGGCGAGAACGCTGTTGCCGAACAGATTGTCGCCGTGGCGATTCGCACCGTAGAAGTCGTAGCGCGCGGTGCCCGTCGGCACGAACACGATGCCGCGCTCGACGTCGACGGTCGACTCGCTCCAGTTGTGCACGCCGCCGAAAGCGTCCGCGGCGTCGTTCGGCCACGTATCCGAGCCGAGCTCCCCGGGCCGCGGCACCGTGTGGAAGACCCACACGAGCTCGCCGGTGCGCACGTCGTACGCGTGGATGTCGCCCGGCGTCGACGCGTAGCTCGCGCCCCCCGCGGGCAGCGAGATGATGATCAGGTTCTCGAAGACACGGCCCGGGTTGCTCGTCTGAAGCGGCCTGACGGTGCTCACGTCGTCGACGAGACCGACGCGCAAGTCGACGCGGCCGTTGTCGCCGAACGACGTGATCGTCTCGCCCGTGCGCGCGTCGATCGCGGTCAGATGGCCTTGGTTGATATAGAGGAGCCGCCGGTCCGAGCGATCTTCGCTCTCCCAGTAGCTGATGCCGCGTGCGCCGACCTGGCCTTCGTTGGGGTGCACCCAGATCTCTTCGCCCGTCGCCGCGTCGAGCGCGACGATCGAGCGGCCCTTCGCGAGCACGTACATCACGCCGTCGACGACGATCGGATTGAAGAGGTAGTTCTCGCCGGTCTCGTAGGTCCAAGCGACCTGCAGCTGCGAGACGTTGCTCTTGTTGATCTGAGCGAGCGACGAGTACTGCGACGAATCGACACCGCCGAGATACTGATCCCACGCGCGATAGTCGGGGCCGTCTCTGCGTTCCGCGGCGGCCGGAGCCGCGTCTTGCGAAGAGGCCGCGCCGCCGGCGTTGCCGCCGGCATCGCGCGAGCACGCCGCGGATACGGCGAGGCTCAAGGCTACGAGACCCGTTCCACCCATTCGCGCAAGGCGACGGAGCGATGCATCGCGGCTCGATCCAGCGATTCGATTCGAGAGAATGGATTTCGACGTCATCTGCGTTGCTCTTGTTGTCGGCCGGCGGCCGCTGAATGACCCGGCGATACTAATGCAAAGCCGGCGAAATGTCCGCATACCGAAAGGCATACGCGCCTTCCGCGTCCGCTCTCGGCGACCGTCAAAGGTCGTAGAGCAGCGGCATCACGAGAGAGAGCCCGAGCCACATGATGAGCTGCAGGGGCAGGCCGACGCGAATGAAATCCGAGAACCGATAGCCGCCCGCGCTCATCACGAGCAGATTCGTCTGATAGCCGACCGGGATCATGTAGCTCATGTTCGCGCCGTAGAGCACGGCGAGCACGAACGGCTCGGTCGGCGCGCCGAGCTGCTGCGCGATGCCGAACGCGATCGGCGTGCCGAGAACGGCGACGGCGTTGTTCGTCACGACCTCCGTCAGAAGCGCCATGATCAGCATGAATCCCGCCAGCGCGACCGGCGTCGGCATCGACCCGACGGCCGAGACGTATAGCGACGCGATGTACTCCGCGGCGCCGGTTTCCGTCAGCGCGAGGCCGAGCCCGAGGCTCACGACGATCACGAGGATGATCCGCCTGTCGAGGGCGCCGAGCGCGTCGCGCCACGTCAGGCAGCGCGTCGCGAGGAGCAGCGCGACGCCGAGAAGCGCCGCGATCGAGATCCTGAGCACGCCGAGCGCGGCGAACGCGACGACGGCCGCCATGATGGCGAACGCCGCGGACGCGCGCTCCGTTCGCGGCACGGTGATCCGTCCGTCGAGCACGACGACCTGTCCGGAGCGCTTCAGGCGCTCGAGCGCTTCCGTCGAGCCTTGCACGAGCACGATGTCGCCGACCTCGAGCACCTCGCGCAACATCGTCTCGTCCGCCTTGCCGTCGGGCGCGTCGGTCCGATGAAGCGCAAGCGGCACGAGCTCGTAGCTCGACAGCACGTGACTCGCATCCAGAGAGACGCCGTCGAGCGCCGAGCCCGGCGTCACGACGACCTCCGCGAGGTGCTGATCGCTCGTCAGCGGATGCTCCGCCGTGACCCGCTCGTCGGTCTCGCCGGCGAGCAACGTCGCGCCGAGCGCGCGCTCGAACTCCTTGAGTCTTTCCGGCGTGTCGCGCACGTGCAGCCGGTCGCCGGCCGCGAGCACGACGTAAGGCAGTCTCACGAGCGAAAGGTTGCCCCGCGCGATCCGGGAGACTTTCATCCGGCCCTGCGTCAGCGCGAGCACCTCGGCGAGCGTCTTACCGTCGGCCGCGCTGCCCTCGTTGATGCGGAGCTTCGCGTCGAACACGCGCGGCGAGACGTCGGTGAGCGGGGCGCGGCGATCCGGGATCAGATGCGGCGCGACGAGCCATAGAAAAAGAATCGCGACCGAGCCCACGATCAGGACCGGAAGCGCGAAGTCGAACATCTCGAGCTCACGCATGCCGAGATCCGCAGCGACCGCGACGACGAGCAGATTCGTCGACGTGCCGATCGTCGTCGCCGCCCCGCCTATGATCGTCGCGTAGCCGACCGGCATCAGGATGCCCGCCGGCGAGACTTTGGCGCGCAGCGTCACGGCGACGAGCAGGGGAAGGATGGCCGCGACGATCGGCGTGTTGTTCAGGAA
>PKRJ01000091.1 GCA_017577365.1 Gammaproteobacteria bacterium
GCGCAGAAGCACGCGCACGCGCTCACCCAGCGAGCGCACGACGTTGCCGCTCGCATGCAGGCGGCCGAACGACGTGCCGGAGCCGAACGCGTCGCCGCCGACGCGCATGTCCACCGACCAGGAATAGCCCCGGCGCGGCAGGATCGGGTCGTCCGCCCGTTTCCGCGTGAGCTGCCAACCGGCGTAAAGCATGTCTGCGGTCGAAGTCGGCACGCCGTCCGTCGAGAACTCCTCGTGCTGCACGGTCACGTAGAAACGCCGTTGATAGCTGCGCCATGCATCGTGCCACGACGCGCCGATCGACTGCTGCAGCGTGTCCCAGTCGCCGATCTCCTGGCTGCCGAGCGAGCCGCGCAACGCGAGAAAATCGGTGACGGGATCGCGTCCTCTCGGGATGCGGTACTCGGCCGCGACCGCCTGCTCGATGTTCGACAGCCGAAGATCCGCGGTGAACTGATGCCCATAAGGATTGAGGCGGCGCAGCTCGACGCCGAGACGGATTCTCGGTCCCGTGTCGGTGCCGTAACCGAGCCCGACGGTGTATTCCTGCGTGCGGCGCGGCGTCGTGTGCACGACGACCGGAATATGCCTGTCGACGGCGCGCTCCCGCTCGATGTCGACGAGAACCTCGTTGAAGTAGCCGCTGTCGCTCAGCGCCATCTGCAATTGAAGCAGTCGGTCGGTGTCGAACGGATCGCCGTACGCGATCGGCACGAATCGGTCGACGAAGCTTTCCGCGAGGATGTCCTGCCGAATCGTGATCTCGCCGAAGAAATAGCGCGGACCGGTGTCGAGCTCGAGGAAAACCTCCGCTTCGCGCCGGCCGCGATGCACGCGCAGCTCCGAGCGCCGATACGCGACGTCGATGTATCCCGAGTTGTACGCGGCGTCGAACAACGCCTGCTTGGCGGCCTCGTACGCCGGATGATTCAGCGTCTGGCCCGGCTGGAGTCCGATGGCCGCGCGCGCTGCGCGGACCTCCGGCGCGGTCGCGCCCTCGCCGACGATCTCGATCCGGACGACCGTCAGCACCGTAGGCGGCCCTGGATCGACGACGTAACGCGCCTCCCAGTCGTCGCCGCGCCTCTCGAGCGTCGCTTGCACGCTCGGCTCGTAGTAGCCGAAAGGTTGCAGCGCGGCCGCGATCTCGGTTCGCGCGAGCTCATGGAGCCGGCGTACCCGCGCATCGGACGGATCCTCCTCCTCGTCGTCGGCCTTCGCCGGATCGGGATCGCCCCCGGGCTCGCCGAACGCGTCGGCCGCCTCGGCGATCGAGAGGAATGCCCTGACGTTGCGCTCGAGCTCCGGCGTCAGCCCTTCGACGCGAACGTCGATCGCGGCGTGAGCGACGCTCGCCGACATCAGAGCGAAGGTCAAAAGCGCGGCTTGCAGCCTCGGAGCGGCCCGCATGCCGATACGGAATTCCATCGTCGAAAAGCCCGGGCAGTTCCCTATGCGTCGGAGCGTCAATGATGACATGGCCGGTTGCCGTAGAGTTCCGCCTTGTCGGCGAGGCCCTGCGGGCACGAAGCGATTCGCGTCCGGCCTCGCTTGAAGAGACTCCTCGATCGGGCACAATGCGATCGGCCTCGCGGGGCTGCCGTAAACGCTTCCCCCTGCGCTTGCGGGCTCGCCATCCCCGGCCTCACGCTCCCGCTAGGCCGCCGATCGCACCGGCCCCGCGCCCCCGTCCCTCCGCGCCACTGGCATAGTCATTGCATCGCGCCATCCGGAACCAGCGGAGGGACCCGTCGATGGCGAAGGAAGACGCTAGAGCAGTCGAAGGACTTCTGCTCGGGGCGGCCACGGGTGCCGTCATCTGGGCGATGATCGCCGTAGTAGCCGCTTACGCGTAAGCCGAGGCGCTACGCAGATCGTCGCGGCGCCTGGTCGGCGAGCTTGGACGCGCCCCTCCCGCATCGCGCCGCGACAGCCGCCTGCAAGCGTCGGAAGCGGTCGATTGACGATGAAGAGCCACGTATCCAACTTCGACGCTTTCGATGCGGTCGAGCCCTTCGACGTCTGCGTGATCGGCGCCGGCCTCGCGGGCTGTACCGTCGCGCTTCGCCTCGTCCGAGCCGGTCTCAGGGTGTTGTTGATCGATTCCGCGTCGCTGCGCGAGCTCGAATCACCGCGCCCGCGGCGCTGCGAGATCAACGGAGACACTCGATACGCGTCGGCCCGCCGCAAACCGTGGGACGGGGCCTGCGAGCGACTCGAGCGCGGCGACTTTCGCGCGCATCCATACGACGACCGATCGAACCCTTGGCCGATCGGCTACGCGGACCTCGAGCCGCATTATCGCGCCGCCGAGCGGCTGCTCCGGGTACGAGGCCCGTTCTCGCGGCCGAATCCATGCTTGCCGGAACGTAAACGCAGACGCGGCGAGCGCAAGCTCGAGGCCTGGATTCGCGAGCGCGGAATGGACGTGCGCAGCGTCGCGCTCGCGACGCCGGGCACGGGACGAAGATTCCTGCCGGTGCGAGAGCTCTTACCCGAGTTCGTTGCGACGCGCACCGGCACGCTCGTGACCTCGGTGACGGCGACGCGCCTTCGCACCGACGACAACGGACGCGTCATCGGCGCGTTGTGCCGCGCGCCGGACGGCACGGCGAAAACGGCCCGCGCGCTGAGCTACGTCATCGCGGCGGGTGCAATCGAGACGCCGCGCTTGTTGCTCCTGTCACGCACGCGCCGCTCACCGCTCGGGCTGGGCAACGAGCGTGATCGCGTCGGCCGCGGCTTTGCCGATCAGGCGGTGGTCGACGCCTACGGTAGTCTCCTCCCGAGCGCGGTCTGTTGGCCGGCTCGATCGATGCTGGTCCACACGGACGAGTTCCATCGGCTGTTCCGGCGTGACGGTCTCGGCTCGATTCATCCGTTCTTGCGCTCGCTCGATCCGCTCGAGCACGCGCGGCGACTCGGAAAAGGCTTGCCGGGCCGGCTTTCGGCCGTGCTCACCGGATGGCGCCGTCTCTCGCTGGCGGCGTCGTGCCGAGTCGAGATCGCGCCCTCGGACACGAATCGGATCAGCCTGTCCCGCGCGTCCAAAGACGAATTCGGCGATCCGATCGCGCGTATCGATTTCGATTTTTCCCACGAGGATCTCCGTCTGATCGCGAAGGTGCGCGCGTGGCTCGAGCGCTGGCTCGACCGATTCGGCGCGATCGAGAAGTCGCAAGGCGAGATCGACTGGGCCGACACGCCGACGGGCACTTGCCGAATGGGCGTGGATGCACGAACGAGCGTTTGCGATGCGAGCCTGCGCGTGCACACGACGCCGAACCTCTACGTTTGCGGAGGCGCGGTCCTGCCGCGCGTCGGTGCGCTGCCGATCGAGCTCACGGTCGCGGCGCTCGCGGACCGTCTTGCCGACCACCTTGTCGCCCGTGCTCGTTGGTGCGCCCGCTCGAGCGCTCGGCCCCAGCGCGCGGCGGAAGCGCATCCGGTCGCGACGCCGATACCGCTCGTGCGTCGTCGGCCCCAATCCTGAAAGCGCATCGGCTCATGCCGAGCGCGCGCACAGCTGCTCGACCTGCTCGAGACCGATCGGCTTCAGCAGGAACTCGTCGAAGACGTCGTCGTCCTTGCTGTCGGGCTGGCCGGTCAGCGCGACGAGCATCGGCGAGCGCGCGCCGAGCCTGTCCCGTATCCGATACGCGACTTCCTTGCCGTCGATATCCGGCAAGCCGAGATCGATAATGACGAGATCGAACTCCCGCTCGTCGAGCGCTCGCAAACCGCTCGTGCCGTCGTACGCGACGCTCGCCTCGTGCCCCAGCGATCGCAGAAGCTCGGCAAGGGCATCGGCGCCGTCCGCGTCGTCCTCGATCACGAGCAATCCCAGCGCGCGATCGGTCCCGGCACCCTGCTCCGACCCTGTCGTCTCTTCTCGTTCGTCCCACTCGGCACGCTCGACCGGCAAGCGTAGCTCGAACTCGGCGCCGCGCCCGAGCCCGGCGCTCCTCGCGAGCACGCGCCCGCCGTGCAGACGCGCAAGGTTCTCGACCATCGCGAGCCCGAGCCCCAGGCCGCGCGAGCCTGCGCCTCCGCCCTCCGGCGCTTGGAAAAACGGCTCGAACACGTGGGGCACGGAGGAAGCGTCGATACCTCGGCCGTCGTCGATGACGGTGACGCAGGCTTCCTCGTCGCCCGCGGTGACCCGTACGCGAATTCGCCCTCCTTCCTCCGTGTACTTGTAGGCGTTGTCGAGCAGATTCTCGACCATCTGTGTCAGGCGCAGGGGATCGGCGCGCACGAGCACGGGACGCACGGGCACGCTCAAGACGAAGTCGCGCTGCTTCGCGAGCATCTCGAAACTCTCCGCCGCGCGGCGCGCGATCGCGCGCATGTCCACGGGCGCGGGCTCGAGCCGGATCTTGCCTCGCTGGATTCGCGCAACGTCGAGAAGCTGGTTGAGCAAACGAGACAAATGGCGAAACTGACGTGCGATGACCTCGGCGCCCCACCGCGCCTGGTCCGTGGTCAACGCGTCGCCGGCCAACGAGAAAATCTCGCTGACGTAGCCGATGGAGCTCAACGGATTCCTGAGCTCGTGACCGAGTGTCGCGAGATACTGATCTCTGAGCCGAACGTCCTCGTTGAGACGCCACAACAGGTCGCGCACTTCGTACTGCCGTGCGCGCGATTTCAACGCCGACCGCATCGCGCTCGCGAGGGCGAGCGGCGGAACCGGCCGATGCAGAAGCACGAGCTTCACCCTCGCGTTCTGCTCGAACTCCTCGAGCGTGTCGAGCACGGACGCGGGCGCGTCCTTGCGGAAGAGCACGATGAGCGGGAGCTCGGACCATTCCTCTTGCTGCTCGAGAACCCGGCGCAGCTCGATCAGCCCGTCGTGAAGCAACTCGCCGGCGAGCAGCGCGGCGCCGACTCCCGACGCCATCGAACGCGCGAGCTCCGGAATGTCATCGACGAAGTCGAGGCGAGCGCCGACCTTGTCGCCCGCGATACGAGCGAGCCCGCGATCCTTCCCGCTCCTCACGAGCACGAGGACGCGGCGGTCGAGCTCGTCGCGCTCGCGCGATTCGTTCTCTCCGCGCTTGCGGGTTTCGGACGCGGCGGGCTCGGATCGGTCCACGTTCATCGCCTCTTGAGCGGAATGCGGGAGCGCGAAGGCGAAACAATCGACGGCCGTCGACGGGCTCGAGGGCCATGACAGGGGCATTACGCCAAAAGTGGATCGGAAGACGCAAGCTAGGGGCGCGGGCCGGGCTCGGGGCGAAACGTTCGTCGGTTCGAATCGCCCGCAGGATCTCTACGCCCTGCGGGAACGAGCCGGGCTTCGTCCTCGACCAGGTGGCCGACCAGCTCCACGATTCCCGCCCCGTTCGGCGACTCGAGTACGAGATCGGCCTCCTCTTTCAGCATCGGCAGCGCGTTCGCGACCGCGACGGCGCAGCCGCAGCTCTTCATGAACGCGTGATCGTTCTCCGCATCGCCGACGGCCACGACCTCGTGCGCCGCGATACCGAGCTCCTCGAGCGCAACTTGGAGCCCCGATGCCTTGCTCATACCGGCGGGCAAGACCATCACGGCCCCCTTGTTGAAGACGATTTGAAGCTCGAGGCCGAGGTCGCGGATGACGTCGAGCACCGCCTTCTCGTGCGGCTCCGACGTCGCAACGATGACCCGCCCCTTCGACAACGGCGCGATACGCCGCTCCTCGAGCCGCTCGACGAAGATCCGCGGCGGCGGCTCGCCGAGGACACGCTCGCCGCCGTCGGCGGGGTTGTAGACCACGGCGCCGTTCTCCGCGACGACCCTGTCGAAAACCTCGAGATTCCGACAAACGCTCTTTAGGTCGCCGAGCTCGCGCCCCGTCACGAGAACGATTCTGCGGCCCGTTCGCTTGAGGCGTGCGAGCGCCTCGCAAGTGCTCGTAGCGACGATTCCACCATGCGCCAACGTGCCGTCGTAGTCGACGGCAAGCGCGCGAAAGCGCATCGGGCGACCGGTCAGAGCGATTTACGGAGCTCCTGCTTGCGTTCTGCCATGCGCTGCCCGAGCTCTTCGAGCTCCTCCTCGGAGAAGACTTCCTGCGCCTTGACGAACATCTCCTGCTCTTCTTCCTCGGCGTGATGCTCGATCATGTCCTTGAGCACCTTGACGCGCCCCTGGAACTCCTCGCTGGTCGGCTCGGTTTCCTCGAGATCCGGCAGCACGAGACGATCGACCGCGCGGTGCTCCTCCTTCGCCTCGTGGTAGAGCTTCTCGCTCTCTTCCGCAGACGACTTCCGGAAAGCCGGATAGAAGATCTCCTCCTCGATCTGCGCGTGGACCTCGACCTCTTTCTTGATTTTCTGCAGCAGCTCGCTGCGCTTCTTCGCCGCGCGGTTCGTGGTGTTGGACAGCTCCGAGAGCAATTGCCGAACTTTCTCGTGGTCCTCGCGCAGCAGCTCGATTGCATTCAAAGACGCCATGGACTCTTGCTCCTGTCACGGCGCCGCTACGGCGCCCTCGCCCGGCGGAGCAAGACGCGTGCCATCGGCGCGCGGCTGGGGCAGGCTCGCCTCAAATCGCGAGGCGGCTTTGCAGCATCGCGAAGCTGACCGGTTTCGTCAAATGCAGATTGAAGCCCGCTTCTCGTGCTGCAGCACGATCTTTCTCGCGGCCGTAACCGGTGAGCGCAATCAGCCGTATGCGCGCGAGCTCGGGCAGACGACGCGCACGGCGAGCGATCTCGTAGCCGTCGATACCGGGCAGATCGATATCGAGGATCGCGGTATCGGGCTTTCCTGCAACGAGCTTCTCGAGACCTTCGAGACCGTTCGCCGCCGTTTCGACGTCGTGTCCCGACGCCTCGAGCAATACACGCAAACCTTCGCGTGAATCGTCGTCGTCTTCCACGACGAGTATGCGCATCGTTTCGATCGGCTAATCCAATGACGAAAGAATTGACCGCGAGGGACTAGTCCTGGAGCGGTGATAAGCGACGGCACGGCCGAAGCCCGAGCGATTCTCTCGCAACCGATCCCGAACATGCAAGGCCGCAAGACGGCTCATCTGACCCGAACCGCCAATTCTCTTCTCGAGCCGCCGGTGATATAGCTCGCCGAGTGCATGTCCTCGAGCCGCCAGTCGATATCGGACAGACGTCCGCCGGATCGCTTTCCCCACGCGCTTTCGAAGCGGTCGCCGTCGGTGACGACCATGAGGTTCACGTCGTCGCGATGAACCGCTTCGTCTGCTTCGAGCGCAGACAGAGTGGCCGAATCGGCGAAAGCGAGCAGATTCCACTTACCGCGCGTCGCGCTTCCGCCTTCGCTTTCCTTCGACGCGAGCACCCACACTTCGTCGATGGCCGAATGGCGTTGCCGCAAAGCGTCGACGTACATTCCAAGCTCCTCGGGTAGCTGCGTCGGTTTGTTGCTGATGTTCTGCGTCATTGCGCATCTCGCAGGCTCATCCCTTCGCATGCTCGCTAACGCTGACGGTTGACTTGCGGGCTCGATGCCATCGGTCGTCGGTGAGGCGGTCTTGATGCTGTCGGTCTTCGCGGGACCGCTGTGAACACGTCCCTGTGCGCTGCGGGCTCGCCATCCCCTGGTTCGCACGCTCCCGCGAAGACCGACAGCATCAAGACCGCTCGTTGCCCCATCGGGATCGCGAAATTGCAGCGCGCGCGACGACCGCTGGCATCGAGGCCGCCAAGCTAGCGCGTCTTACCCGCGGCATCGCGATCGACCTTCGCCGCCAGGTAGAAGTCGCTCTCGGTCAGCCCGTCGATCTTGTGAGTCCAGATCTCGACCGTGCAACGCCCCCAGCCGACGTGAAGATCGGGATGATGCTGCTCGGCTTCGGCGATCTCTCCTACTCGGTTCGCGAATGCGAGCGCGTCGCGAAAGTTCCTGAACTCGTACGTACGCTCGAGATGCCCCGCGTCGTTCAATCGCCAACCTTCGCCGAGCTGCGCCAGAAGCTCATCGATACGGCTCCGCTCGAGCGGCGGCACGCCGCCTCGGCACGGGATGCAGGCATGATCGGCGAGACTCATCGTCGTCGGTCTCCGTGGTCCTCGTCCTCAGTTCGCCGGCCGGCGCTGCGCCCCGGCGTACGCCGTCGGCGCCGACCCGATCCATCGTACACCACTACGGAGCCTTGCACTCGAAAGGCTCAAAATTGCAAGCCCGCGTTGCAGATGTTGGGCGCGCCCCTCGAGAGAATCGCCGCTCCGCCGCCGTCATCCGTACATATGCGGATGGCATACATCTTGCTCCTAGCGGTGAACTCCACCCTTGCCATCGAGAAATGCGAGCGCGCATGAAGAGAACGGGCTGGGCCGTGAGCACGGGAATCGTGGTCGCCGCCGTGATCGCCTACACCGTCGCCTCGGCGTGGCCCTTCGTCGACGAGCAGGATTTTCCGACGTTCGCGCCGCTGCTCGAGCGCGTCCGCCCCGCCGTCGTCAACGTTGCCGTGGTGTCCGCGGCTCCGCCGACCCAAGGCAATCCGTTGCTCGACGATCCCTTCTTTCGCCGATTCTTCGAGCTCCCCGACGACTTCGAGTTCCAGCAGCCCCTGCCGCAGCAGGGCGTCGGCTCCGGGGTCATCATCGACGCCGACCGAGGGCTGATCGTCTCGAATAGCCACGTGGTGCAGAACGCCGACGACATCGTCGTGACGCTCACGGACCGCAGGCAGTTCAACGCCGAGGTCGTCGGCAGCGATCCTGCGACCGACGTCGCGCTGCTGCGGATCGAGGCGGACAATCTGAGCGAGATCCCGTTCGGCGATTCCGACGATCTCGACGTCGGAGACTTCGTGCTCGCGATCGGCAACCCTTTCGGGATCGGACAGACGGCAACGGCCGGAATCGTC
>PKRJ01000092.1 GCA_017577365.1 Gammaproteobacteria bacterium
CGACTACGACGACCGCGACTGAGCTTCGCCCCGACCGACGGCAGTCGGTCTAACCAAAGAGTCGCCGAGGCCCCGCGTGGGACCTCGGCGAGAGTAGAGCCGCCGTCAGCGCGGCTGTTGCACGTATCGCAGGTACGGCTTGAGCGTCCGCCAGCCCTGCGGGAACTTCTCTTTCGCCGCCTCGTCCGAGATGCTCGGCGGGATGATCACGTCCTCGCCGTTCTTCCAGTTCACCGGGGTCGCGACCTGATGCTTCGCCGTCAGCTGGAGCGAGTCGAGCAGACGCAGCACCTCGTCGAAATTCCGCCCGCTCGACATCGGGTAGGTGAACATCGCCTTGATGCGCTTGTCCGGCCCGATGATGAACACCGAACGCACCGTCTGATTGTCGACCGCGGTCCGGCTCTTCGGATCGCCGCTCGCGTTCGGGTGAATCATGTCGTAAGCCTTCGCGACGCTCAGGTCGCTGCCGTCGATGATCGGGTAATTGACGGTGCAGCCCTGCGTCTCCTCGATGTCCTTCACCCACGCCGAGTGATCCTCGACCGTATCGCAGCTCAGGCCGATGATCTTCGTGTTGCGCTTGTCGAACTCGGGCTTGAGCTTCGCCATGTAGCCGAGCTCGGTCGTGCAAACCGGGGTGAAATCCTTCGGATGCGAGAAGAGGATCGCCCAGCCATCCCCGATCCACTCGTGGAAGTTGATGCGGCCTTGTGTCGTGTTCGCCGTGAAATCCGGCGCGACGTCTCCGATATGCAGTCCCATCGGTTTCTCCTGTCGCGTGCTTATTCCTAAGCGTACTTTTCTAATGGCTAAACTTGCACCAAGTCGGTGCGTTTAGTGTCGCAAGGATACACGCGTGCCGCTCAGATACAATGCGGACCGACCTCTCTCTCATCTTTGAGAGAGCATCAGAATCGAAACAGCACGCCGATCGTCAGGCTCGCCACGTCCACGTTGCCGTCCGTGTCGAACCACTCGTACTCGCCACGGACCGAGAGGCGTGACATCTCGAACTGAATTCCGCCGACCGCCGTGAACCCGCCGTCGTCGTCCTTGATGGAGAACGGAGCGTCCTCGAAGAATTCGGGATTGAACACGACGTCCGTTCGCGAAGTTCCGTCGTAGTACCCGATGCCGCCGAACATCGCCAAGCTGCCGAACGGCGCGAGCGCGAGGGCGCGCAGCGTAACGGCTTCGAACTCGATGTCAATGTTCAGAATCGGGCTGAAGTCCTCCGACAGTCCGCCCGACTTCGTCCAACCGAGCTCGAGCGCGTAATTCTCGTTGAACTGGAAACCGCCGAACAAACGGTACGCGCTCGCGCTGTCGGAGATCGGAACCTGGTCGTCGAGCACGTCATCGTAGCTCATGAAACCGTAGCCGCCGCCGAGATAGAGCCCGCGGATCTCCTGAGCTTGAACGGCACCGGCCAGCACGAGACACGCGGCGAACCCGAAGATGCGAAGCATGGCGATACTCCCGATCACAGAAGTAACGGCGAGCTTATCCCCGGGACGCCCGCCGCAACAAGTCGCGGTCCGCGGCGTTGCGGTGCCTATGGGTATCGTCACTCGTCGAAGCCCGGCGTGACGTTGGGCGAAGGCTCCGGGTAGGTAATCCGCGTGCCTTCGACTCGCGCGAAAGGAGTCAAGTTATGTTTTCTGACGCTCGTCTCGCTGATGATGTCGACCACGTCTACGCCTCTGACGAGCAGCGCGTCGCCGACCAGCGAGCGATGACAGCGCCACGGGACGGCCTCCGCGCACATGATCGCGGCCTTTCGCTCGGCCGCGAGCTCGGCGAGCGCGTCGACGGCGTCGTTGAATTCCTTCGTCTGCATGTAATCGGCGAATCCGCGAAACGACTCGTTGCGCCAAGCCGTATTCACGGAGCTCTTGGCCGGACGCCGCAAACCTCCGAGGCTCGCGACGTGGCGGTACTCGATACCGACGTCCGCGAGGCTATGCGCGAGGCGACGCCGCTCGAATTGCGGATGGCGCCGCGAGCGCGGCACGGTGCGGATATCGAGGAGCGTATCGATGCCGTGGGCTCGTAACAGCGCGAGGAACGCGTCGATGGTGCGAGTGGAGTGACCGATCGTGTGGACGGTCCGATCAGTCATCGTCGGTGGCGCCCGCGAAGCGGACGAGCGCGCTCCCGGTGAGCCGATACATCGTCCATTCGTCGAGCGCCCTCGCCCCTGCGCGCTCGTAGAACTCGATCGCCGGGCGGTTCCAGTCGAGCACCGACCACTCGAGCCGTCCGCATCCTCGCTCGACGGCGAGCCGCGCGACGTGCCTGAGCAGTGCCTTGCCGATACCCCGGCCGCGCATCTCCGGCACGACGAACAGATCCTCGACGTAGATTCCCGCGCGGCCGACAAACGTCGAGAACGTCGAGAAGAACAAGCAGAAACCGGCCGCGGTGCCGTCCCACTCGGCGATCACCGCCTCGGCCACCGGCCGCTCGCCGAACAGCGCGTGCGCGAGCCCCGCCTCGTCCGCGACCACCTCGTGCGACAAGTGCTCGTACTCGGCGAGCGCCTTGATGAAACCGAAGAGCAGCGGGACGTCGTCGCGCTGCGCCGGCCGCACGACGAGCCGTTCGGCGACGGTATTCATCCGATCATTCTCCAGCCACTGCGAATCGAGCCGACCTCGTCCGGACCGAGCTCGCCCGTGATTCGCCACGGGCGATTAGCAGTCTAACGGCACGAACGCGGCCGGCAACTCGCGCCCGCGACGGCGGCGGCCATCGGCACGCGCGCTTGTTCCGCCCCGGACCGCTTGGTAGCGTTCCCCGATGCCGTCATTTCGACGGCGCATCAGGCAGCTCGACGAGGATGTCCGCGCGATTTCCGAAAGCCGTCGCTCTGCTCGCAGCCGCCGCCCTGCTCGCGGCCGCGGCCGTGGAGCTCGCGATGCGCGGCTCGAATCCCGAGCGCCTCGCGGAGGACGCCGGAGTCGATGACGCGGCCGCCCCGTCACGTTACGACATCGATTACCCGTTCATGCGCTATTCGACCGCGCCGCGCAGCGATCCGGTCGCGCGCATCGAGAGGCGGATCGAAGCCGGCGAGCTCCGCCTCGATGCGAAACCGCCGCGCGGCCGCCTGGACGCGTTGCTCGCCGCGCTCGACATCGACCCCGCATCGCAAGTGCTGGTCTTTTCCGCGACGAGCCTGCAGCGCGGCCGCATCAATCCGGGCACGCCGCGCGCGATCTACTTCAACGACGACGTCTACGTCGCATGGGTCCAGGACGGCCCGATCGAGATCGCGTCGATGGACCCGCGCTTGGGGCCTGTCTTCTACCTGCTCGACCACGACGAGAACGCGACGTTCGAGCGGCAAACGGACCGGTGCTTGCGCTGCCACGACTCGTATTCGCTCTCGGGCGGAGGCGTGCCGCGCTTCATCGTCGGCTCCGGCTATACCGGGCCGACCGGTGCGCTCGCGACGCACGAGGGCTGGATCCTCACGACGCAGCGCACGCCGTTGCGCCACCGCTGGGGCGGCTGGTACGTCACCGGGCGGCACGGCGACGCGGTGCATCTCGGCAACATCGTCGTCCGCGACGTCGGCGACCTCGCCGACCTCGATCGCATCAGAGTCGGCAATATCGACACGCTCGACGGGCTCGTCGACACGACGCCGTACGCGGCGCCGGGGAGCGACATCGTCGCGCTGCTCGTGCTGCAGCATCAGGTCGACGTGCAGAATCGCATCGCGGCCGCGAGCTATGCGATCGCCGCGGCATTGCAGGCGGCCGGCTCGGCGCGCGGCGAGACCTCGACGCCGCCCCCCGCGCTCGATGCGGTCGTCGCCGACGGCGTCGAGCCGCTCGTCGAGGCGATGCTCTTCGTCGGCGAGGCGGAGCTCCCAGCGCCGGTTTCCGGAAGCCCCGAGTTCCGCGCGAGCTTCGAGCGCCGCGGCCCGTTCGACGATGCCGGCCGCTCGTTGCGGCAGCTGGATCTCGAGCGCCGACTGGCGCGTTATCCGCTGAGCTATCTCGTCTATTCGCAAGCCTTCGACGCTCTGCCGACGATCGCGAAGTCGCGCGTCTATCGCCGCTTCATCGACGTGTTGACCGGACGGGACCACGACGAGAAGTTCGCGCATCTCACCGACGCGGACCGCGCAGCGGTCCTCGAGATACTCGCTGCCACGAAACCCGATTTCGCGATCGCCCTCGCGGCGGCCGGCGCTGACGCCGACGAGCCCGCGAACGACGGACGAGATTCCGGCTTGCGGCCATGAACGAGGAGCGCGAGCAGAAGCATGAAGAGGCGCTGCCTTCCGTAGGCCGCGCCCGCGAGAGCGTCACGGGAAGCCCCGCGCTCGATCGCCCGCTGCACGAAGTCTTCGACGATCCGTTCTCGCGCGCGGCCGGCGCGCCGCTGATCCACGGCAACCGCGTCGAGCTGCTCCGCGACGCGGACGAGAACTATCCCGCGTGGCTCCGCGCGATTCGTGAAGCGAAGCGGCGCGTGCATTTCGAGTCGTACTTCATCTGCGAGGACGAGGTCGGTCTCGAGTTCGCCGACGCGCTGATCGCGAAAGCGGCCGAAGGCGTGAAGGTCCGCCTGATCTACGACTGGATGGGCAACTTCACGAAGGCGTCTCGGCGGTTCTGGGCCCGGCTCCGACAGGGCGGCGTCGAGGTCCGCTGCTACAACCCGCCGCGCATCGAGAGCCCGCTCGGCTGGCTATCGCGCGATCACCGCAAGATGCTCGCGGTCGACGGCGAGATCGCGTTCATCACCGGTCTTTGCGTCGGCCGAGATTGGGTCGGCGATCCGAGCCGCGGCCTCGCGCCGTGGCGCGACACCGGCGTCGAGATCCGCGGCCGCGCCGTCCCGGCGATCGAGCACGCGTTCGCGCGCGTCTGGGCGATGACCGGCGATCCGATTCCCGACGAGGATCTGCCGAAAGGCTCCCGGGCGGCGGGCCGGACGGCGATGCGCATCGTCGCGACCGAGCCCGCGACCGCGGGCATGCTGCGCCTCGACCAGCTCGTCGCGACGCTCGCGACGAGCCGGCTATGGCTCGCCGACGCGTACTACGCGGGCACGCCGTCTTATGTTCAGGCCCTGCGCGCCGCCGCGAAGGACGGGATCGACGTGCGCCTGCTCGTCCCGGGGTCCACGGACGTGCCGCTGATGAGCCATCTGTCGCGCGCCGGTTACCGCCCGCTGCTCGAGGCCGGCGTGCGCGTCTTCGAGTGGAACGGCACGATGCTGCACGCGAAAACCGCGGTCGCCGACGGCGCGTGGGCGAGAGTCGGCTCGACGAACTTGAACGTCGCGAGCTGGTTCGGCAATTGCGAGCTCGATGCCGTCATCGAGGACGAGGAATTCGCGGCGAAGATGGAGCAGGCCTATCTCGAGGATCTCGAGAACGCCACCGAGATCGTCCTCGACATGAAGCGCCCGCGTATACGGCCGCGGCTCCCTCGCTGGCGCCGCGCCTCCGAGGCGCCCGCGGCGTCGGCCGACGAGCCGGACGCGAAGACGGCGAAGCGCGAGGCCGGCACGCGCAAGATCGGCGGACGAGGCAGCGCGAGCCGCGCGGCCGCGGGCGCGATCCGCATCGGCAATACGATCGGCGCGGCCATCGCGAACCGCAGGCTCCTCGGGCCGGTCGAAGCGCGCCTCGCGACCTTCGGCGGCGGACTCTTGGTCGGCCTCGCGCTGCTGTTCGCGGTGTTTCCCCGGATCTTGGCCTATCCCGTCGCGCTGATCGCAGCCTGGGGCGGCCTCGCCCTCCTCGTGCGCGGCGGCAAGCTGTGGCGGGAGCGGCGCCGCGCCGCGAAGACGCCGTAGGCCCGTAGGGGGCGCACGTCTTCTTCCGGTCGGGCCCGTCCGACTCTTGGCGGAAGCGCCAGGCCTATGGTTCAATACGGCCCAATGGACGCGACCCGCTTCTACTTTTGCTACTTCTATTTTCCGACGCCGCTGGCGGAGGAAGGGTTGCGATCGGTTTAAGAATCCGTTCCAAGCAGTCCGAGAAAGCCGCCAGCGAACCTGGCGGCTTTTTCGTTTAGGCCTCCGGAGTTCGCGGGCCGAAGGAGCAGAAGGAGAAAAGATGGCGCCCCATACCGACGACCTGCGCATACGCGGATTCCACCCGCTGATCACGCCGGAGGAGCTGATCCGGGAAATGCCGTGCGACGAGAACATGTCGCAGACGGTCACCCGGGCACGGCAGGCCATTCACGCGATGCTGCACGGCAACGACGATCGGCTCGCGGTCGTGATCGGGCCATGCTCGATCCATGATCCGGCCGCGGCGCTCGAGTATGCCAACCGCCTCCGCCCGCTCCGCGATTCGCTGGGCGACGCGCTCGAGATCGTGATGCGCGTCTATTTCGAGAAACCGCGCACGACGATCGGGTGGAAGGGCCTCATCAACGATCCCGATCTCGACGGCAGCTTCAACATCAACAAGGGGCTCAGGCTCGCCCGAAAGCTGCTTTGCGACATCAACTCCATGGGCCTGCCCGCGGGCTGCGAATACCTCGACACGATCTCGCCGCAGTACATCTCGGACCTCGTCGCGTGGGGCGCGATCGGCGCGCGCACGACGGAAAGCCAGCTGCACCGTCAAATGGCCTCGGGGCTATCGTGCCCGGTCGGCTTCAAGAACGGCACCGACGGTAACGTGAAGATCGCGGTCGATGCCGTCGGCGCCGCCGCGCATCCGCACCATTTCCTCGCCGTGACGAAGGACGGCCGCTCGGCGGTCGCCGCGACCACAGGCAATCCGGACTGCCACGTGATCCTGCGCGGCGGCAAGCAGCCGAACTACGACGCCGAGTCCGTCGATGCCGCGTGCAAGCTGCTCGAGCAGGCGGGGCTCCCGGCGCGGTTGATGATCGACGCGAGCCACGCGAACAGCGGCAAGAATCCGGACAACCAGCCGAAGGTCGTCGACGCGATCGCACAGCAAATCGAGGCCGGCGAGACGCGAATCATCGGCGTGATGGTCGAGAGCAATCTCGTCGGCGGCCGGCAGGACTTGGGCACCGGCAAGCCGCTGACGTACGGCCAGAGCGTGACCGACGGCTGCATCGGCTGGGAGGATTCGGTCGCGGTGCTCGAGCGGCTGCAGCAGGCGACCGACCTCGGCGTCCCGCTCGAAGACCGCGGCCAGGGCCGCTTCTCCCTGCCGACCGCGGCGCTGTCGGCGCTGTCGGCGTCGCTCCTGCCGTCGCTGGCCCAGGCCTGGCACCGGCGCCTCGGCCGCCTGCTCGGGGCGCGCGCGGCCGAACAGGCGCGCAAGCCTCCGCCCCCGCCCGACCGGCGAGCGAAGCGCGCGCAGATCGAGAGCCCCGGCGAGGCGCTGGTGACGGAGATCCTCGACCTCTCGGAAGACGTCGTCGATCTCGTGATGGACGGCGAGGAGCCGGCGGGCGAGCGCGATGGTCTCCGCCGCGTGGCCGACGGCGAACCCTTCCGCGCCGAGGTCCGCGACGCGCGGCTCGGCGACGTCGGGGAACTCGCTGACGCCGGTGATGCCCTCCTTGCGGCGGGCGGGGTTCTTTGCGCGCGGGGGAAACGCCGAGGCGATCCTGCGCGGCACCCACCCGCCGATCGGGATGGTCGAGGTGCTGGATGCGCAGGTCTGGCTCGGCTGGCTGATGCTCGGGGCGCTCGCCTACTCGGGGATCCCCCCGGTGATCATCGTCCGGATGAAGCGGCCGCTCGCCGAGGCCCTGCACGACAAGGTGCTGTTCGCGGACGCGAAGATGAACCGCGCCGACTGGCTCACCGCCTGCGC
>PKRJ01000009.1 GCA_017577365.1 Gammaproteobacteria bacterium
GTTCCAGATGGAGCCGGTCATGAAGCGGCTTCTCGAGCGCGGCCGGATCGTGTTCAAGCGGGCGTACTGCGACTGGAACCGGTTCCAGAAGTTCATGCGCGAGTTCCACATGCTCGGCTTCGAGATGGTCGATATCCCGCACTCCGGCGCGAGCGGCAAGAACAGCGCGGACATCCGCATGGTCGTCGACGCGATCGATCTCTGCTACTCGAAGTCGCACATCGATACGTTCGCGCTCTTGACCGGCGACAGCGACTTCTCGCCGCTCGTCTCGAAGCTCAAAGAGAACAACAAGCGCGTGATCGGCTGCGGCGTGCGCAGCTCGACGTCCGATCTGCTCGCGTCGAGCTGCGACGAGTTCATCTATTACGACAATTTGATCGCCGAGCAGAAGCGTCCTCGACGGCGAAGCGCGCAGCAGGCCTCGCAGGTCTCGGAGAAGCAGCGCGAGGCGTTCGAGCGGCTCACGGCGACGATCGCGTCGCTCGAGGAGGAGTACGATCCGCTGTGGGGCTCGGTCGTGAAGAAGACCCTGAAGCGCGTCTATCCGGATTTCTCGGAAAGCTATTACGGCTACCGCAGCTTCTCCGAGCTGCTCGCCCATGCGCAGCGCGAGGGGCTGATCGAGCTCGAGCAAGGCGAGGGCGGCAACTACAAGGTTCGCTCCGCCGCGAGCTGAGCCGCCTCGCGATGCGCGCGCCCGTTCCGACGGCGCTGCGGCCGGACGACACCCTACAGCCGCGTCGCCCTTCGACCGTCGTGCGCTGCTTCGCAGAAACGCGTAAGCGGCGGCGGCATACTCCGCGACGGCCAGGGACGGCCCCCCTTTGCGGAACCAGAGCCATGTCCCGAGCATCGACGGTCATCAAAGAGGGCGTACGCATCATTCAGGGCACGCCTACGTCGCCGCTGCAGAAGCCCACGCTATTCCTCAACATCGTGCGGCATACCGTTCCCGGGGAGCCGCCGCGCACGATCGCGTCGTTGTCGATGGCGCGGCCCGGCCGGGCAGGTTATGTCATCAAGGAACTGATCGCGGATCTCGCGGTCGAGCCGAAAGCCGCCGTCGAGAAGGCCGTCGCGATCGCGAAGCGCGGCGACGTCGAGGAGATTTATCTGAACGCCGACCTGTCGAAGCTGCCGTTCTTGAAATCGGCGGCTGCGGGCTGAGCGCGCCCGGTTACGGACGAGTCGAGCGCGACGCGAGCGGCGCGAAGACGTCGCTGCCGGTCGCGTCGACGCCCCCGAGCGGCGCTGCCGCGTGATCGCCGGAGCGCTGCTCGACGAGCAGCTCGTTGCCCGCGTGGCGCAGCCGCCGCCACAGCGTCTCGGGCTGCGGCGTGAAGATGCGCGGCGCCGAGCCCGACGTCACCGTCCAGAAGCCGTCGGCGATTTCCCGCGCGAGCTGCCCGGGCGCCCATTCGACGTGGCCCGCGAAGAATCGCAGATCCTCCGGACTCGCGTGGCCGAGCTCGACGAGCCGCGGCAGCGTCGACAGGTCGCCGCTCGCCCGAATGCCGTCGACGATGAGCGGCGCGGACGGCAGAAGCCCGAGAGGCGGATTGCGCACGAGGAAGACGAGCTGCGTCGGGCCGACCGGCCCGCCGCGGAAGACCGAGCCCGCGTACTCGACCGGCTCGAGGTCGGGGACGATCTCCGCGAGCTTGACCCGAGTCGGCCGGTTGATCGCGACTCCGAGCGAGCCGTTCGAGTCGTGGTGGAGCAGGAGGACGACTGTCTCGGCCCAGCTCGGATCGCCGATCTCTTGCGAAGCGACGAGCAGCACGCCTTGCGCGAGCTGCGGCTGCGGGGCCTGCGCCGCGGCCTCGCCGGCGAGTGCCCACGCGGCGGCGAAGAGGCAGGCGGAGAGCGCGTCGAGCACGAGCCTCCCGCGTCCGCCGGATCGTTTCGGTTCGGATTTCATGCGGAGCATCATACCGTCCCGCGCGGCTCTTGTGCCGGGGCGGCGCGGCGTTATCATTGCGCGCTTTCCCGCACTGTCCTCCCGGAAGAGCTCGAGGAGTTGAGCAACACAGAGCACTCGCCCGCGCAGCAGGGTTACCGCATGCCTCCGGAGTGGGCCCGTCACGAGGCGACCTGGCTGTCGTGGCCGCACAATCGCGACACGTGGCCGGGATGCTTCGAGGGCGTGGAGCCCGCGATGGCCGAGGCCGCGGCCGCTCTCGCCGAGGTCGAGAACGTCTATATCAACGTGCTCGACGCCGAGCACGAGGCGCACGTGCGAAGGCTCCTGTCCCCGCGCGTCCCGCCCGAGCGCGTGCGCTACTTCAGGATCCCGACGAACGACGCGTGGGTGCGCGACCACGGCCCGATCTTCGTGACGCGCGAGGGTCCCGATGCGCTGCTCGCGCTCGATTTCGACTACAACGCGTGGGGCGGCAAGTATCCGCCGTACGACCTCGATCGCGCCGCCGCGGCGCGCATGGCGGACGAGATCGGCGTGCCGCGCTTCGAGTACGACATCGTTCTCGAGGGCGGCTCGATCGACGTCAACGGCGCAGGCGCGCTGCTCACGACCGAGCAGTGCCTGTTGAACCCGAACCGCAATCCCGAGCTGTCGCGGGCCGAGATCGAAGGCGTGCTGCGAGACGCGTTCGGCGTGGACGAGATCCTGTGGCTCGGCGAAGGCATCGTCGGCGACGATACGGACGGGCATATCGACGATCTCACCCGCTTCGTAGGCGAGCGCACGGTCGTGACCGTCGTCGAGCCGAACGAGCGGGATCCCAACCATCGGGCGCTCGCCGCGAACCGCGAGCGGCTCGCGGCGTTGACGATAGGCGGCTTTCCGCTCGACGTGCTCGAGCTGCCGATGCCCGAGCCCGTCTACAACGGCGACGAGCGCTTGCCGGCGAGCTACGCGAATTTCTACATCGCCAACGAGATCGTCCTGCTGCCCGTGTTCGCGTGTCCGCAGGACGACGTGGCCAAGGAGGTGCTCGCCGCGTGCTTCCCCGGACGGCGCATCGTGCCGATCGACTGCCGTGCGCTCGTCGGCGGGCTCGGGGCGCTGCATTGTCTGACTCAGCAGGTGCCGGCGGTCGCCGGGCGGTGACCCCTTTTGCTCGGCCACGCCATCCCCTAACCTTGACCAATTCTCCTACCGCGCCGTTTTGGAGATCGTGATGGGCGCCATTTCCAAGTTCATCGAGCACCACTTCCGTCATTTCAACAGCGCTGCGCTGGTCGACGCCGCGCGGGGGTACGTGCGGCATTTGGACTCGGGCGGGCAGATGCTCGTGACGCTCGCAGGCGCGATGAGCACGGCCGAGCTAGGGCTCTCGCTCGCGGAAATGATTCGGCGGGGCAAGGTGCACGCGATCTCCTGCACCGGCGCGAACCTCGAGGAGGATCTGTTCAACCTCGTCGCGCACGAGCATTACGTGCGCATCCCGGAGTACCGGCATCTGACGCCGGAGCAGGAGCAGGCGTTGCTAGAGCGCAACCTGAACCGCGTCACGGATACCTGCATTCCCGAGCACGAGGCGATGCGGCGGCTCGAGAAGGTCATGCTCAAGCGCTGGATGGCCGCGGACGCGGCCGGCGAGCGTTATCTGCCTCACGAGTTCATGTACGCGGCGATCCGCGCGGGAGACCTCGAGCCGTACTACCAGATCGATCCGAAGGACAGCTGGCTCGTCGCCGCGTGCGAGGCGGATCTGCCGCTATTCGTGCCGGGATGGGAAGATTCTACGCTCGGGAACATGTACGCGAGCCACTGCATCACCGGCGAGATCAAGAACCCGCTGACCGTGAAGTCGGGCATCGAGTACATGATCACGCTCGCGGACTGGTACCGGAAGACCGCATGGGAAACGCCGATCGGCTTCTTCCAGATCGGCGGCGGCATCGCGGGGGACTTCCCGATCTGCGTCGTGCCGATGCTCGAGCAGGACCTCGGGATCGAGGACGTCCCGAAATGGGCTTACTTCTGCCAGATCAGCGATTCGACGACGAGCTACGGCTCGTATTCGGGGGCGGTTCCGAACGAGAAGATCACTTGGGGCAAGCTCGCCGTGGATACCCCCAAGTTCATCATCGAGTCAGACGCGACGATCGTCGCGCCCCTGATCTTCGCCTACGTACTCGGAGAGTAACGCACTCATGGCAACCCGTCCCGAAGCGATCGAGCCGCAGCAGGAACGCGTCGGCTGGACCATCGAGGATTCGGCGGACCTCTACAGAATCACGAGCTGGGGCGAGCCGTACTTCTTCATCAACGATGCCGGACACGTCGCTGTGCGCGCGCTCGACGCGGCGTCGACGACGATGGACATCGTCGCGATCGTCAATGAGCTCAGGCGCCGCGGTATCAAGTTCCCGATCCTGATCCGCTTCCAGGACGTGCTGCGCGCGCAGGTCAAGCGCATCAACGAGGCGTTCCGCGAGGCGATCGCCGAATCCGGCTACGAGAACAGGTATCTCGGCGTCTACCCGATCAAGGTGAACCAGCTCCACGAGGTCGTCGACGAGCTGCTCGACGCCGGCAGGCCCTACGGGATGGGCCTCGAGTGCGGCTCGAAGGCGGAGCTGCTCGCGACGTTGCCGCACGTCGACAACGACACGCTGCTCGTCTGCAACGGCGTCAAGGACCGCACGATGCTGACGCTGATGATCAACGGGCAGCGGCTCGGGCAGAACGTGGTGCCGGTCATCGAGAAGTACTCCGAGTTCACGGATCTCAAGAACCTCGCGCAGGCGGCCGGCTTCAAACCGCAGCTCGGGGTGCGCGTTCGGCTCTTGTCGCGCGGGTCGGGGCGCTGGTCGGAATCCTCCGGTGCCGACTCGAAGTTCGGCCTCACCTCCACGGAGCTGATGCGCCTCGTCGACGAGCTCGAGAAGAACGACCTGCGCGACAAGCTCGTGCTGCTGCATTGCCACATCGGCAGCCAGATCGCGGACATCCAGGCGGTGAAGCGCGCGACGAAGGAGGTCACGCAGATCTACGCGGCGCTGATCCGTCGCGGCATGAAGCTCAAGTATCTCGACGTCGGCGGCGGCCTCGGCGTGAACTACGACAAGGGGCACTACGAGGAGGATGCGGGCATCAACTACAGCCTGCAGGAGTACGCGAACGCGGTGGTGTTCACCGTGAAGGAGGTGTGCGATGCGAACGAGGTGCCGATGCCGATCCTCGTCACCGAAAGCGGCCGCGCGCTGACCGCGCACCATTCGGTGCTGATCGTGCCGGTCATCGGCGCGCAGTCGAAGGACGACTCGTCCGTGGAGCTCGTCGTGCCGAAGGACTACGAGGATTCGGTCCAGGCCTTGGGTCGCATCCTCGACTATCTGCCGACGATTCAAAGCCCGGGCGAGCTGCTCGAGGCCTATCACGACGCGAAGGAGCGGCTCGACGAGGTCGGCACGCTGTTCACGCTCGGCTATTTGCCGCTCGAGCAGCGGGCGCTGGCGGAGGCGCTCTACTGGAGGGTTTTGAACCGAATTCTCAAGGCGGCCCAGCAGGACCAGGAGCTCGCGAACTCGCCCGAGATCGCCGATCTCGAGGCGAGCTTGACGGATCAGTACCTGTGCAACTTCTCGGTGTTCCAGTCGATGCTCGACCATTGGGCGATCGGGCAGCCGTTCCCGATCATGCCGATCGACCGGCTCGCCGAGGAGCCGCGTCGGCGGGGCGTGCTCGTCGACCTCACGTGCGACTCCGACGGCAAGGTTCGTCATTACGTCTCGAGCCGCGACAACCGCTACTTGCCGCTGCACAAGCTCGATCCTCAGCAACCGTACTATCTCGGCTTCTTCTTGATGGGCGCGTACGAGGACATCGTCGGCGACGCGCACAATCTGTTCGGCCGCGTCGCCGAGGCCCACGTCTACGCCGACGCGGAGGAGCCCGGCAATTTCTGGATCGAGAAGATCATCCCCGGCACGGCGGTGCAGGACATGCTCGCGCAGGTGCAGTACTTCCCGAACGATCTGCACAGGCGCATGAGCGAGCTCGTCCGCGCGAAGATCCAGTCCGGCGTCGTGCGCCCGACTCAGGGCATGGAGATCCTCGACTACTACATGGCGACGTTCTCGGCGAACACTTACTGCGACTCGCGTAACATGGAGCGCGAGGAGCATCGAGTATGAGCGGACAGGGAAACGGTTCGGCGGGGCCCGCGGCAGGGACCAAGCCGCTCGCCGTCGGCCTCGTGCAGATGGCGATGTCCGAGTCGCCGGACGAGAACCTCGCGCGCGCCGAAGGCTTCATTCGTGAAGCCGCCCAGCGCGGCGCGAGGCTCGTCGTGCTGCCGGAGCTCTTCCGCTCGCGCTACTTCTGCCAGACCGAGGACCCCGCACAGTTCGCGCTCGCCGAGCCCGTGCCCGGTCCGACAACCGAGCGCCTCGCGCAGCTCGCCGCCGAGCTCGACGTCACGATCGTCGCGAGCCTGTTCGAGCGGCGCGCGCCGGGCCTCTACCACAACACGGCGGCCGTGATCGACGGCAAGCGCGGCTATGTCGGCAAGTACCGGAAGATGCACATTCCGGACGATCCCCGTTACTACGAGAAGTTCTACTTCACGCCGGGCGATCTCGGATTCCGCACGTTCTCGACCGCCGCCGCCGAGCTCGGCGTGCTCGTCTGCTGGGATCAGTGGTATCCCGAGGCTGCGCGATTGACTGCGCTGCGCGGCGCCGAGCTTCTGATCTATCCGACCGCGATCGGCTGGCATCCGGAGGAGAAGGACGAGTACGGCGAGCGGCAGCACGCGGCGTGGGAAACGATCCAGCGCAGCCACGCGATCGCGAACGGCTGCTTCGTCGTCGCCGTCAATCGCGTCGGATTCGAGCCGTCGCCGGACGGAAACGGCGGGATCGAGTTCTGGGGGCAGAGCTTCGTCGCGGCGCCGGACGGCCGCGTGCTCGTGCGTGCGCCGGCCGATCGCGAGTGCGTGCTCGTCGAGCGGGTCGACCTCGCCGACATGGAGGCGTTCCGGATCGGTTGGCCGTTCTTCCGCGATCGAAGAATCGACGCGTACGCGAGGCTCACCGAGCGCTTCATCGAGGGCTCGGAGCAGTGACGACGAAGCGCCGAAGCCGGGTTTCGTTCGGAATCGCGGCTGCGGCGCTTCTTGCCGCGGGGATCACGGCGGGGCAGGTGCATCGGGGTGCCGGACCGATGCCGGGCGGCACGTCGCTGCCGGAGGCCGAGTTCCACATGGCACGCATGGTCTACGCGACGCGAGGCGGCGGCGGCTCGCGGGGGTTCTTCATGCCCTGGTGGGCGATCGATTACCCGCAGGCCGAGATCAATTTCCTCCCCGCGCTCGAGCGCGTGACGCGCCTCTCCGTCGCCGGCGACAGCCGGCACATCGAGTTGACCGACGAGCGTCTTTTCGATTATCCGTGGCTGTTCGCGCAGCAGCCGGGCCGCGGCGACTGGCATCCGACCGACGATGAGGCGTCGCAGCTGCGCGAGTACCTGCTGCGCGGCGGGTTTCTCGTCGTCGACGACTTCCACGGCGACTACGAGTGGGCCGTGGTCGAGTCCGCGCTGCGCAAGGTGTTCCCGGACCGGCCGATCATCGATATCCCGGACGACGATCCGCTGCTCCACATCCTCTACGAGCTCGACAAGCGCACGCAGATCCCCGGCGAGCGCCATCTCCGATGGCAGCAGATGGAGGGCCCGCCGCGCTGGCGGGGCATCTACGACGATGCCGGTCGGCTGATGGTCGCGATCAACTTCAATATCGATATGGGCGACGCGTGGGAGCACGCGGACGATCCGGGATACCCGCTGCCGATGACCGCGCTCGCCTATCGTTTCGGCACGAACTACGTGATCTACGCGATGACGCACTGAGGCGACGGGTCCGCCGCGTGCGGCCGCGGCGCGTCTCGCGAAACGACCCTCACGCGATCACTCCGTTAGGAGCGTTTTCCCCAGATCTCGTCCCACGCGGACGAGCCGCTTTCGGTCTCGTCGAGCGGCCGCGACTCGTCGAGGCGCCGCGACAGACGCGTCGCCGCGCCGAATGCGCGGTACGCGAGCACGGTCGACAGGAGCGCAATCAGCCCGTAGATCGAGAGCGCCCACCACGCGGCCCGGGGCTCCGCCGTCAGCGCGTTGACGCCGGCGATCCAGCCGAATATCGCGGCGGCGGCGAATGCCGCAAAGTACATCCACGCATGATCGCGAGAGCGCCTCATGCGCTCATGACGCGCGAGCGTCTGCTTGACCCGGTTGCTCATGCCGATTCTCCGTTGAGCTCGGACCTATTCTCCCATCAGGCGAGGGCCTCGGTCGACCGGGGAGGCCGCGGCACGGCGGGAGACCCGCCGTGCCGCGCAGCCGCCTCAGAACACCATCTTCAAGCCCAAGTACGCCCGTCTGCCCAGAATGTCGTAGTAGTTCGGGTCGGTGTTGGCCGCGTTCCGGTTCGGATTCACCGGATTGTTCGGATCGCTGCCGACGATCGGCGGCTGCTTGTCGAACAGGTTGTCGATACCCGCACGCAGCGTCATCCGCTCGTTGATGTCGAAGCGGCCGAAGAAGTCGAAGATGTCGTACGACGGAACGCCGAGCACCGTCGCCTCGGGCGAGCGGGCCTTCGCCGCATCCTCGGCCCGAGGCAGATGCCGCCATCCGAGCCCGAGCGTCGTTCTGCCGCCGCCCAAGGTGTAGCCGAAGGTCGAGCTCAGCCGATAGTCGAACTGACCGCCCTCGGCCAGCGTGCCTTTGAAGTCGGTCGCCGGCTCGCCGGGTGCGTCCTGCCGTTTGTACTCGTTCAACACCGTTGCGATCGACGAGATCGACAGCGAGCCCGGTCCGATATTCTTGCTCCAGCTGATCTGCACGTCGATGCCCGACGTCTCGAGAATGCCGGCATTCGTGAACGGCGCGTCGACCTGCTCGCGCTCGCCGGTCGTGGGATTACGGCCGATCATTCGGCAGTACTCGTTTTGCGGGTCGAGCGTCGGATTGCTCCTGCCGTCGGCGTTGAAACACTTCTGATAGACGAACAGCGAGTTGATCGGCGCGATGACGTCGGTGATCTCGATGTCGTAGAGGTCGATCGACGCGGTCAGGTTCTCGAACCGGCCGATGCCGTTCAGCACGATGCCGAGGGTCCACGTCTTCGCTTCCTCGGACTTCAAGTCGGGATTCCCCCGCTGGATCTCGATCTCGAGCGGGAAGAACGGTGCGCCCGGCCTTTCGAAGGTATTCGCCTCGTCGCTGCCCGGCACGCCGAACGGCGTGTTCGGGTTGCCGATCAGCGCGAAGCAAAGCTCCTGGACCGCCAGACGATTCGGGTTGTCCGCACGGTTGCCCCACGGCGCGAGCGTCGTGTGCTGGCAGGGGTCGCTCGGCCCGAACGGCACGACGAGCAGCAGCGGGCCTTGGAACAGCTCGGCCGTGTTCGGTGCGCGGTTCGCGACCTGGTAACCGCCGCGCAGCTTGATCCGTTCGGTCGCGGACCAGTTGAAGAGCGTTTTGTAAGTGCTGACTTCACCGACCGCGAGGCTGTAATCCGAGTATCGATAGCCGAGCTCGAGCTCGAGCCGCCGCGACGCCGGAACGAGCAACTCGCCGTAGATCTCCGCCACGTCGGTCTCGCCGAGCGTATTGTTCGACGCGAACAGGCCGATCGGATGGTCGGCGATCGAGACGTCGTCGTTCAGCGGATCGAAACGGAACGTGTTCTCCCGATACGCCGCGCCGGCCGCGAAGCGGAGATCGCCGGCGGGCATCTTGGCGAGCCCGCCCTGGATATTCGCCTCGACCACGTTCTGCGTGAGCTTCGACATCGCCCTCGCCTTGGAGTCGATCGATTCGAGACATCGCGGGTCGAAGCCGCCTTGACCGAAGAAGATCGGCAGCCCGGTCGGGCACTCGAGACCGTAATTGCGCCCGAACGGGAACGTGCCCTGACCGAAGCTCGGCTGCGCGACGAGGGTCTGGTAACGCTGCAGGGACGGTAGATTCATGTAGGCGTTCAGCGTCTCCGTCTCGCCGGTCGAGACGTACGCCTCCCATGTCCAGTCGCGGTTCGGAAAGCCGCCTTCGAGGCCCGCCATGATCTGGTAGACGTCGTTCGTCGTCGTCTGCATCTGCGGGGCGCCGAAGAAGTCGATCACGCGGAACAGCTGCCAAGGCTCGTCGGCGGCGGACTCCGTGCCGATGATCTCGCCCGTATCGGGATCGCGGACCGGCCGCTGGCGCGACTCGAGCAGCGTCTTGAGCGCGGGAGGAATCTCGCGCTCGTCGTGCGGGATCGTCGCTTGCCATACCGTGATCGCCGGCGGATAACCGCCGTTCGTCGTGACCTCGACGTTGCTGTACGTGACTTGCGCGAACGCGGTGACGTTGTCGGTCAGGCGATAGAACGCCCTGCCGAACGCGGCGCGCCTCTCGAGCGGCGTCGACGCGATACCGTCGAAGAAGACCTGCCCGAGATTCCCGTTGGGATTGATCCGCATGCCCGCGAAGCCGTAGCCGCGCTCCGTGCTGCCGAGCGGACCGCGATAATTGACCGCGCCTTGCAGAATGAACGGCGAGCCATCCGGGTTGAAGTAGATTTCGTTGACGACCGGCCGGTCGGGATCGGCGGTCACGTTGACCGTGCCCGGAGGGATGCCGTACTCGGCGAACACGGCGTCGACCGCTTCCTGGGTCGGGCGCGGCGCACCGGCGCCGAACGAGAAGCCCGCCGGCATCAGAAAACCGCCGGCGGTCGTCTGCGGGTCATACCAGCCGTTCATGTAGAAGTCGCGGTCGCGCTGCCAGACGATCTCGCGCTTGTACCACTCGACGCCGAGCATGACGTTGCCGCGGCCGTCGTCGGCGTTGAGGCCGATCAACGTCGTGAAGCGGGACTCCTCGCCGTCACCCTCCGCGGTGATGCCGCTGTGGAAATCCATCTCGACGCCTTCGAAATCCCGCTTGAGAATGAAGTTGACGACGCCCGCGAGCGCGTCGGCGCCGTATACCGCCGATGCCCCGCCCGTGATTGTCTCCACCCTCTGGACCGCGGCCGCCGGGATCGTGTTGACGTCGACGACCAGTGCCGCGTTCGCCGGCTGCGGCCGCCGCCCGTCGACGAGCACGAGGGTGCGGTTCGTGCCGATTCCGCGCAGGTTCATGCTCGCTATCCCCAGCGATACGGTCGGGCTGCCCTGCGTGCCCGATACGAATTGCGTGCCGGCCGGCGAGAATTGCGGCATCTGATTCAGCACGCTTTCCATGCTGAGCGTGCTCGAGCTTTCGAAACGTTGCGTGTCGAGCGTCATGATCGGGCTCGCGGCCTCGAAGTCGCGTCTCACGATGCGCGACCCGGTGACCCGGACTTCCTCCATGACTCCCGCCGACGCGTCTTGCGCCTCGGCGAGATCGGTATGCGCGGAGCCGAGCGCCGCGGAGATTGCCGAAGCGAGCACGGCGATGCGCGGTCGTAGCGATGTCGATGCATGACGGACGCCTTTCGTAGAAATCATCGGATCCTCCCCCTCTGAGTTGAGCCTGCTGCCGTGCTCGACAAGGCGGGATGGTCTCACACGACAGAACGTCTAGTGTGCGTAAAGGACGTGCCGCGGCGGATGAGTGTCGATACCTATTCCCTGCACGGGCGGGGACGTCATCCCGTGCTTTCTCGGAGGGACGCGCGTCGTCGGCGTCGTTGCGCCAATCCGCCCGAACACGCGCTAAACTGCTCGGGCGCCGCGAGACGTGCGGTGCGCCGCCGGAGCCGAGGAGGGGGGCATGAAAGGGAAAATCCGCTGCGCGTTGCTCGCCGGGGCGCTGCTTTCGGGCGCCGCCCACGGGCATCACGGCGTTGCGAACTTCGATCTCAATCGCGACATCGAGCTCGAAGGCGTCGTGACCCGCGTCGAGTTCATCAATCCGCATTCGTGGCTGTACTTCGACGTCACCAACGACGACGGCGGCACGACCGCATGGCGCTGCGAGATGCGGGGCGGAACCGTGCTCAGGCGCTCCGGATGGACGGAGGACATGTTCCGTCCCGGCACGCCGATCCGCATCCTGGGCTCGCCGGATCGGCGCGATCCGACGACCTGCTATCTCGCGACGGCCTATTTCCCCGACGGATCGAGCGTCGACCGCTACGGTCAGCTCGTCAGGCCTTCGCGTCCGGCGACGGCCGAGCGGCCGGCGCGTCTGCCGAGCGGCGTTCCGAACCTGAACGGCGACTGGGCGGCCGAGCAGCGCGTGATGACCGACCCGCGCGGGCAGGCCGGCACGCTCGTGCCGATCAGCGTCGCGAGCGAGCTCGAGCCCGGCGAGGTGCCGGGAGGCGGTGAGGGCTTCCCAGGTGCGCGCGGCACATCGCTGTCGATGGCCGACGACCCGGTCGACACGTACTGGAACCGCAGGCCGAGCGTGATGCCGCTGACCGACGCGGGGCGCGCGGCGATCGAAGGCCTCGATCTGTCCTCGACCGACAATCCGCGGCTGCGCTGCGAGCCGACGAATATCCTGTTCGATTGGGTCTTCGAGATGGACGTGAATCGCATCGTCCAGACCGAGGCGGAGATCAAGCTGCTGTACGGCTCGATGGGCATCGAGCGCACGATCAGGCTCGACCTCGACGAGCATCCCGAGTCGGTCGAGCCGAGCCGGGCAGGCCACTCGATCGGACGCTGGGAAGGGGACGTGCTCGTCGTCGACACGATCGGCTTCTTGCCCGGCATCCTGTCGGCCGACGGCCGCGTGCCGCACAGCGATCGGCTGCACGTCGTCGAGCGCTTCTCGCTCGATCCCGAGACGATGGCGCTGACGCGCGAGTACTATGCCGAGGACCCGCTGTACTTCGAGGGCCGCTACACCGGCTCGGACGTCGTGTATCCGTCCGATCTGCCGTATTCGGGGCCGGCGAAGTGCGAGGACAAGACGTATCGCGCCGAGCCGGCGTCGGCCGACGGCGGAGACGACAAGCCGTGGTGGGACTTTCTGATCTTCTGGGACTGAGCGCGCAGCGCGAGCGCGTCGCCCGCGTTCCCGACTCCGGTCGTCGATGATGCTCACCGCGTTCTCATTCGCGGCGCTCGCCGCGTGGCTCGGCGTGCTGCTCGTGCCGTGGCAGCCGCACCGCGTGCGCGAGCGGCTAGAGGCGTCGCCAGAGCGGCCGGTGCTCTCCGACGTCACGGTGCTGATTCCGGCGCGCAACGAGGCCGAGGTCATCGGCCGAACGCTCGCGGCGCTCGCCGAGCAGGGGACGGGGCTCGATGTCGTCGTCGTCGACGACGAGTCGGACGACGGCACGGCCGAGATCGTAAGAAGCGAGGCGGCGCGTCTCGGGCTCGATCTTCGCGTCGTCGCGGGCCGCCCGCGGCCGCCCGGCTGGAGCGGCAAGCTGTGGGCGCTCGAGCAGGGGCTCGCCGAGGTGAGGCGTCCGCTCGTGCTGCTGCTCGATGCGGATATCGAGCTTGCGCCCGGCATGATCGCCGCGCTCGTCGAGAAGGCGCGCGACACCCGCGCCGCGGCGGTATCGATCATGGCGACGCTTCACTGTCGCTCGCTTGCCGAGAAGCTGCTCGCGCCGCCCTTCGTGTTCTTCTTCAAGCTGATCTATCCGTTCGCGCTCGCGGCATTGCCGAGGAGCCGGGTCGCCGCGGCCGCCGGCGGCTGCATCCTCGCGCGCACCGACGCGCTGCGCGGCGTCGGCGCGTTCGAGGCTCTGCGCGACGCGTTGATCGACGACTGCACGCTCGCCGCGAGACTCAAGGCGAACGGTCAGCGCATCTGGATCGGCATGAGCCGGTCCGTGCGGAGCCTGCGCGCGTACGATCTTCGCGACTTCTGGCGGATGGTCAGCCGCACCGCCTTCACCCAGCTCCGATATTCGGTCTCGCTCCTCGCTGCGACGACGGCCGCGATGCTGCTCGTCTTCGTCGTGCCGATCGTCGCGCTCTTCTCCGGATCGGCGCCGGCCGCCGCCGCGGGCGTCGCGGCCCTTGCGGCGATGGCGGGCGCGTATTTCCCGACGGCCCGCTTCTACGGCCTACCTGCGGCGTGGACGCTGACGCTGCCGGCCGCGGCGGTGCTCTTTCTCGGCATGACGTGGGATTCGGCGCTCGGATACTGGCGCGGCGTGCGCGCGCACTGGAAAAATCGGGCTTACTCGACCGCGGAGTGAGCGCGTTTCAACGGTAGTACACGTGCCCGTGGATCTCGACGGTGCGCGTGCGCTCGACGTTCCAAGGCATCGGAATTCCGCTGCGATGGAAGAACAGCGCCCCGCCGGTCGGATCTTCGCCGCGGTCCTCGAGCATCTCCGCGGCGACTCGAAGCGCGAGCTCCCATTGCGCACGGTCGCGCGGCACATCGCTCTTGCCGTCGCACCACCACGAGAACTGACACGGCGGCGTCTCGCCGCCCTGGTGCACGACCTCGCAGATCGTCGACGGGAAGAGATCGCTCTCCACGCGGTTCAGCACGACCGCGCCGACCGCGCGCATGCCCTCTAAGCCTTCGCTTCGCGCCTCGAAATACATCGTCAGCGCGAGACAGCGCCGCTCTTCGTCGAGATCGGCGGCGTCGTCGGCATGGGCGACGTCGGGTATGTTGCCCGTGGTCGCCATCGTCAGCGCCGCGGCGGCGAATGCGGGAAGCGTCGCGCGTCGTCTCGGCATGGCGCGAATATAGCCGATGCGGCTTGGAGCTGGACGTCGCCGGCGGGCGACACCATGCGGTTGCGACGCAGCGCGCAGCCGCTATCGATTCGCGTTCGCCTGGCCTCGCGACGATACCGCGAGATACGCGGCGATATCTCTGATCTCCTCGTCGCCGAGTTCGGTCGGCCGAAACGGCGGCATCGACCACGAGCCGTTGCGCACGAAGACCCTGAGCACCTCGTAGCTCAAGTCCGAGCGGTCCTCGAGCGCGGCCGGCAGGGCGCCGCGATACTTGATCGCGAGCGCTCGAGTGCCGGGCATCGCGTAGCGCATGTCGCCCCCGGGCGCACGTGCGTGGCACGGCGCGCAGGTCTGTGCGTACTTCGCACGGCCGCGCGCGACGGCGTCGGCGACCGCGATGTCGCTCGACGAGCTCTCGGCAGCTTCCGAGGTCTGCGCGAGCGCGGTGCTTACGGCCGTGAGGAGCGCGGCGCCGAGCACGACGACGAAGCGGGCCGCGGCGGCCGCGGCGCGCTCGGTCATCGCCGTCGTCATGTGCGAAATCGCCGTCACGGGAGACTCGTCACTGCCGTCAAACGGGCTTCGAGTCGCTCGAGCGCGGCGCGATGACCCACGAGCGCAGCGACTCGGAGCGATCCCGCCCCGTTCCGAAGCCGGGCTCGTTCGTCTCGAGCTCGATCGACGCGGTCGCGCGGCTCGTGGGGCAATGCATGAGGCGCGCTCCCAGCGCCGCCCAGGACATGTCGCTCGGCCAGTCGTCGACGAGTGCTCGAGGTCCGGACAGTCGGTGCCGCACGCATCCGTTCGCACGAAGTTCGTGCTCGCCGCGATAGACGACGCGCATCCCGCGATCGGCGGCGAGCGTCTCGAGGATGAACAACGCCTGAGGCGTCGTGACGCCGGCGAGCGTCATCGGCGCACGCTTCCATGCGAGATCGAGGTCGTCGTACCAGAGCCGGGTCAAATCGGCTTCGATGCCGACCGCGGGCACGCCATGAGCCGCGGCGACGCGTGCCGCTTCGACGGCTTCGGCGTAACGCGTGTCGAAGACGAAACGCTCGGGGGCGAGTCCTCGCGCGGCGCTCGACACCCATGCTGCCGCGGACGGGGCCACCGCGGGCAAGCCCGCGGCAAGGACGAGGCCCGATTGGATGAGCTGTCGGCGATCGATCACGGCTCTCTCCTCAGAACTCGACCGCGGCCGCATCGCGGAGGATCAGCTCGCGGTAGAGCGGCAGCGACCAGCCTTCGCGCTCGAGCTCGTCGAGCCGCTCCTCGACGCGGCGCAGATAGGCGTGCTTGTCGCCGTAGAGCTCGCGGAGCTTCTCGCGGGAGAACGGCTCCTGGTACGCGCTCAGCCGGCACATGATGCGTGCGCCTTCGATGCCGCCGTTCGCGATGATCCATTCCGCCGCATTCTCGATCAACGGCTCGCGCGCCGTGTTGAACGGCGCGTACTTCGCGACCGGCACGTCGACATAAGGGTTGCGCACGCCGCCGAGCGGATTGCCGTGCTCGTCGAGCGCCATCATCGAGCCGTCGTTGTGCGTGTCCCGATCCGTCAAAATCCGCGCGGCGCGCGGCGGCGTGATGCCCTCGTCGATCCAGCGGAAGAGGTGATGGAGCCCGACGGACATGTACGCCTGGAGCGGGAACATGCTCAGCGGCTTCGTGCACGGATTGGGGATGAGCCTCACGTTGTCGCGCGAGTCGACGTGCCCGATCCCGGCGACCTCGTACATGCGGAACTGACGGCCGGGCTCGTCGCTGTCCTGACGCCGCGAGATATTGCCCTCGACCTCGTGCATCGTCGGCATCTGGATGATCGGCACGTCGATCTCTGGCGCGGTGGCGGCCGTCGACGTCGGGAAATAGCCGTCGTAGATGTGCTTCATGTCCGGCGTGCGATAGACCGCGTGCGCCGGAAGGTAATTGAACAGCGTGGCCGAGCTCATGGACGTGCCGGCGAGCACCATCTTGCGGACCGTGACGTTACCGAGCGGTCCGCGGTCGCTTTTGATCAGCGCGCCGACCTGCGCGAGGATGTCGTTGGCTTGGCCGTCCTCGACGACGAGGCGGGAATAGCGCTCGGCGTTGAAGCTCTTCAACGGCGCGGGCGTCGTCGTCAGGATCTCGACGGCCGCGTGGCCCGAATCCATCGTGTACGCCGCCGTGAACTCGAACGCGTGCGCGGCGCCGCTGTAGTGCATCGACTCGGCGAGCACGAGGCCGCTGAAGCGGCTCGGATCGCGCGGCATGCGCACGACGACGCGGGTCGTATACGGACGCCCGTCGGCCGTGCCGGAGACGAAATATTCCCGCGTCGCGTAAGCGAAATCCTGAGGCCCCAAGCCCGGCGCCTGGGACGGCGCGGAATCGAACATCGGCCCCGGGCCCGTGATCTCCTCGGAAAGACGGGGCAGCGGAACGGCGGTGGGCTCGGTCGGCAACCCGAGGTCGGCCGCCACGGGCCGAGCCGTTCCGGCCGGCTGGGCGTGGCTTGCGGCTGCGGCGATCGCCGCGAGACAGGCCGCCGCGGCGAGCAGCGGGCGTCGGTAGGGCGCAATCCGGCTCATCGCTTCCTCCCCCTTGAGCGATGCTCCGACGATACTCGAAAAGCCGGAAAGAGCGAAAGATCGTGAGTTGCGGCAGGAGAACCGGCCGCCCTCTTCCCCCGGCTAGGGGCGGCGGCCGCTCATTCCATCGGTCAGGCTCGTCCGATGTCGAGAAGCTTCGCGATCAGGAAACCCGCGCAGAAGGCCGTGAGGATGCTCGCGATCGGCCGTTCCTCGATCTGCCGCTCGATGCGTTTCTCGGTGCGCCGGGCCTGCTTCCGGGCTCGCCTGCGATAGCGCTCGAACGTGTCGAGCGCGCGCTGCCCCTTCTCGGAGCCGAAATCGCGCACCGTCCGAGTCAGCGTTCTCAAGTCTCTGCGCATGTCGTCGATCTCGCCCCGCAGGCGATCCATGTCTCTGATCACGTCGATGGCCATCGCTCCGTCCTCCGTCCCGGCGCCCGGCGCGACATTCGCCGAGTCGGTTCACTCGGATTCTGGCGCGGGCGTCGCAGGGAGCGGAATCCGTACGGCTCCCGGCGGGCCGTGATGCGGCGCTAGCGCAGCGGCTCGAGCGCGCCGAGAAACGCCGCGAGCGCTTCGTCGAGCGACCGCGTCGGCGGCGCGGTGAGGCGCGTCTCGGCCGCGAGCGGCGTGCGCGCGAGCGCGGCGTAGATCCACTCGGCGCCGCGGTGAAAGTCGCCGGTGACGCCCACGGATGCGAAAGTCGCGGCAATCTCGCGCATTTCGGGCGCATAGCGCTCCGCGGTCGCGGCGAGAAACGGCACGCGCCGCGACGTGCGCGAGGCCGCCTCGGGCTGGCTCTTCTCGATCTCGTCGACGAGCTCCGAGCGCACCCCGAGCCGCTCGGAGGCGAGCAGCACGGCCGTGAGCAACGCGTCGAAGCCTTTGTTCAGCGCCGCGTAGCACATCTTGAGCGCCGATGCGCGGCCGATCTCGTCGCCGAGATCGATCAGCGTGATCCGCGGAGCCTGCACGGCGAGCAGCCGCTCTCTGCCGGGACCCGCGACGTAGAACCGCGTCGGCGGGCCGGCGCCGCGGGGCGGGGGTCCCACGATGCCGACGTCGGCGAACGGCACACCGAGCCTCGCGAAAGGCTTCGCGATCTCGGCGACGGTCGCCGGCGAGACCGCGTTGCAGTCGACGAACAATGGCCGTGTGCCGGCTTGCTCGAGCGCCTCGGCCATCCTTCGTCCGAGCTCGACGGCATGAGCGGGCGGCAGGATCGACAGCACGATGTCGGCGGTCTCCGCGATCGCGCGGAAGGATCCGACGTCCTCGATGCCCGCATCTGCTGCGAGCTCACGGCTCGACGCGCTGCGTCCGGTCAGGTCGGTCACGACCCGGTACCCGGCTTCGACGAGCGCGGCCCCGACGGCGCTGCCCATCTCTCCGGTCGCAACGATCGCGATGGTCGTGCTCATGGCGATTCCCGACGAAGCGATACGTGGGTCGCGATTGTAAGCGAAGCCCGTCTCGCACGGGCGAAGCGTTGGCACGATACCTGCTGCGACCGCGGCGTGAGCTTTCGTCGTCCCCGGCCGCTCGAGCCGTGACCGGCTCTCCCGACGAGCGCGTCCTGCTGACGCTTGCCGCGAAGGTCTGGGCCTTTCGCGGCAGGGTGGTCGTCGCGCTCGTGCTGCTCGTCGTCGCGAAGCTCGCGGCCGTCGCGGTTCCGATCCTGTTGAAGCGAATCGTCGACGTGCTGAGCCGCCCCGAGACGCTCGCCGCGGTGCCTGCGGCGCTTCTCGTCGGCTACGCGTTCGTGCGTTTCTCGACGACGCTGTTCGGCGAGCTGCGCGACGTCGTCTTCGTCCGCGCGTCGCAGACGACGGTCGCCGACTACACCGTGCGCGTGTTCCGCCACCTGCACGCGTTGGGCGCCCGCTTCCACGCGAACCGCTCGACCGGCGCGCTGACGCGCGACGTCGAGCGCGGCACGGCGTCGATCGGCTTCCTGCTGAACGTCGCGCTGTTCACGATCGTGCCGACGATCGTCGAGATCTCGATCGTCGTCGCGATTCTCAGCGTCAACTACGCGCTCGCCTTCGCGCTGATCATCGCGGCGACCTTCGTGCTCTACGCGATCTGGAGCGTCGTCTTCACGCGACGGCGCGCGATTCGACAACGGCGCGTCAACGAGCTCGATTCGCGCGCCCACAGCCGGCTGGTCGACAGCGTGCTGAACTACGATACGGTGAAGTTCTACACGAACGAGAACGTCGAGACCGAGCGCTTCCGCTCGATCATGAACGATTGGATCGAGGCAGGAGTCGGTAATCAGCGCGCGCTCACGCTGCTGCACATCGGTCAGAGCGGCATCATCGCGCTCGGCGTCGGCTCGGTCATGCTGCTCGCGGGCCGCGACGTGTTCAGCGGCACGATGACCGTCGGCGATCTCGTGCTCGTGAACGCCTACGTGATCCAAGTCTGCTTGCCGCTGAACTCGCTCGGCTTCGTGTTTCGCGAAGCGACCGATGCGATCGTCAAGGCCGAACGGCTTTTCGCCCTGCTGCGCGAGCCGCCGGAGGTCGCGCCCGACGCTCGCCTTCCGCCGCTCGAGGTCGCCGCGGGCGAGGTGCGCTTCGAGCGCGTGAGCTTCGGCTACGAGCCGAGCCGTCAGGTGCTGTGGGACATCGATTTCCGCATTCCGCCCGGCAAGACGCTCGCGATCGTCGGCGGCAGCGGCTCCGGGAAATCGACGGTGTCGCGCCTGTTGCTGCGCTTCTACGAGCCGTGGAGCGGGCGCGTGCTGATCGACGGGCAGGACGTCGCGGGCGTCGCGCCCGAGAGCGTGCGCGCGGCGATCGGCGTCGTGCCGCAGGAGACGAGCCTGTTCAACGATACGATCGCCTACAACATCGCGTACGGACGGATCGGCGCGACGCTCGAGGAGATCACGGAGGCGGCGAAGGCGGCCAACGTGCACGATTTCATCAGCGCGCTGCCGGAGGGATACGAAACGATCGTCGGCGAGCGGGGCTTGAAGCTTTCGGGCGGCGAGAAGCAGCGGATCGCGATCGCGCGGGCGATACTGAAGAATCCCCCGATCCTCGTGCTCGACGAAGCGACCTCGGCGCTCGACATGCGCTCGGAGCGCGCGATCCAGGTCGCGCTCGAACGGTTGTCGAGGCAGCGCACGACGCTGACGATCGCGCATCGGCTGTCGACGATCGTTCATGCCGACGAGATCCTCGTGCTCGAGGCGGGGCGCATCGTCGAGCGCGGCCGTCACGCGGAGCTTCTCCAGCGCGGCGGGCTCTACGCGCAGATGTGGGCGCTGCAGGAGCAGGAGCGCGCGCTGCGCCGCTCCGAGCACCGCGCGAGCCAGAGACCGGTGAATCTCGCGACGCTGATCGCGGGAGCGATCGACGCCGCGCGCGGCGAGCTCGACGCGAAAGGCATCCATCTGTACACGGCCATCGGTCTCGACGTCGGTCTCGTGACCGGCGATCCCGCGGAGCTCCAGGACGTCGTCTGGAAGCTGCTCGCGCATGCGATCGAGGTGAGCGAGCCCGGGGCCCGCGTAGAGGTCGGGCTCGAGCGCGCAGGCAACGAGATCGTGCTGCGCGTCACGGAAACGTCCCGCAAGCTCGCGGTCACGGCTCCGACGGGCCCGCCCGCGGAGTCGATCCGAACCGAGCCGGCCGCGCGCGAACCCGAGCCCGAGGCATTCGCCGACGAGGAGCCGTCGGGCGGCTCCGGGGCGGCGTTCGACCTCGCGGCGATCGCGGGAGCGCTCGAGGAGCATTCGGGAAGACTCACGGTATCCGTAGGCGATGCCGGCACGACGTACATCGCCGCGCTTCCGGTTCGCGCGGTGGCCGGCACCTCCGACGGCGAGCCGCGAGCGGGCTGGGATATCGCCGCGGACGCGATCTCGCTTGCGGGTCGCGAGATCATCGTCATCGACGACGACGATGACGCGCGCGAGACGCTCGGCGCGCTGCTCAAGGCGCGCGGCGCGAGCGTGAGAACGTTCGACCGCGGCCGGCACGCGCTCGAGCAGCTGCGCTTGCGCTCGGCCGACAACTGGCCCGACCTCATGATCTGCGATATCGGCCTGCCCGACGAGGACGGCTATACGTTCCTCCGCCGCGTCCGCGCGCTCGAGCGAGAGCAGCAGCGCGCGCTCGAGGGCCGCATGCCGGCGATCGCGCTCACCGGCTACGCGCGATCGGAAGATCGCGTGCGCGCGCTCGTCGCGGGCTTTCAGGCGCACGTGGCGAAACCCGCCCGGCCGGACGAGCTCTTCACGACGATCGGCAGGCTTCTCGGCATCGGTCATCGCCCGGCCGCGTCTTGAAACCGCTCCCTCACGGTCGGCGCCCGAGCGCGTCCGCCGCATTCTCGAGGAGCCGGCGCAGCGCGTCGAGCTCGACGGGCTTGACGAGGTGATACTCGAAACCCGCGCTGCGGGTCCTTACGCGGTCGGTCTCCTGGCCCCATCCCGTCACCGCCGCGAGGATCGGCTGGCGAATTCCCGAAAGCGTTCTGATGCCTTCCGCGACGTCGTATCCGCTCATCATGGGCATGCCGAGATCGAGCATCACGATGTCCGGATGGAACTTCTCGACCGCGTCGAGCGCGGCGCGGCCGTCGTAGACCGTGATGACGTCCTGTCCGATCGCCTCGAGGAGCAGTTGCAGGCTGTCGGCCGCGTCCTTGTTGTCGTCGACGACGAGCACGCGAAACCTGTTGTCGTAGGTTTCCGGCTCGGGCGGCCGCGCTTCGAGCGGCGTCGGGGGCTTTCCAACCGTAAAGGGAAGGTGGACGATGAACTCGCTGCCCTTGCCGAGCCCTTCGCTGCGCGCCTGCACGATGCCGCCGTGCAGCTCGACGATGCGCCGGACCAACGCGAGGCCGACGCCGAGACCGCCTTGACCGCGCAGCGCCTCGGGATCGACCTGCGTGAAGAGATCGAAGATGCGCTCGACGTCGCTCGCTGCGATCCCGCGCCCGTCGTCCTTGACGCTGATCTCGACGTCGCTGCGGCGCCGCTTCACTTCGAGAACGATCGATCCGCCGCGAGGTGTGTATTTCGCGGCGTTGTTCAGCAGATTCACGAGGACCTGCGTCAACCGAAGCGCGTCGCCGACGAGCCGGAGCGGCGCGCCGGGCACGTCCACGGTCAAGCGGTGCCCCTGCGCGTCGATCAGCGGGCGAGCGGTCTCGATCGCGTGCGAGACGATCTCCGCGAGCTCGACCGGCTCCTTCGTGACCGTGAACTTGCCGCTCGCGATACGGTTCACGTCGAGGAACTCGTCGATGATGCGCGTCAGAAGCGCACTCTGGCGGTCGATCGTCTGCCGCATCGCCTCGAGCACGGGATCGCCCAGCCCCTTGCGGCCCATCAGCTCGACCGCGTTGCGGATCGGCGCGAGCGGGTTGCGCAGCTCGTGCGCGAGCATCGCGACGAACTCGTGCGTGCGCTGCGCGCGGTCCGCGAGCGCTTCGGCATGGCGGCGGGTCGTCAGGTCCTGCATCACGTGCGCGAAGCCGTACGGACGGCCTTCGTCGTCGTGCAGCGCGGTCATCACGCTGCCCGCCCAGAACAGGCTGCCGTCATTCCGTGCGCGCCAGCCCTCGTCGGTCACCCGCCCGGACTCGCGCGCCTCGGCAATCTGTTTCCACGGCTTGTGCAGAGCGATGTCCTCGGAGCTGTAGAAGTGCGAGAAGTGCTTGCCGAGAATCTGCGTCGACGTCCAGCCGCTGATGCGCTCGGCACCGGCATTCCAGCTCGTGACGAAGCCGTTCCGGTCGAGCATGAAGATCGCGTAATCGCGGACGCCCTCGACGAGCAGCCGAAAGCGCTCCTCGCTCCGCGCGAGCGCTTGCTCGGCGCGGCGTTTATCCGTCAGATCGCGCGTGATCTTCGAGAACCCGAGCAACGTGCCGTCCGGGGCGCGCATCGCGGTGATGACGACGTTCGCCCAGAAGCGCGAGCCGTCCTTGCGGATACGCCACCCTTCGTCCTCGAAACGGCCCTCCATGCGCGCGATCCTGAGCTCGTGCTCGGGCCAAGCGCGTTGGATCGCGTCGGGCGGATAGAATCGCGACAGATGCGAGCCGAGGATCTCTTCGGGCTCGTAGCCCGTGATTTGCCTCGCGCCCGTATTCCAGGTCGTGACGAAGCCTTCCGCGTCGAGCATGAAGATCGCGTAGTCCGCTACGTCCTCGACGATCATTCGGAAGCGCTCCTCGCTCTGGCGAAGCGACTCCTCGTATTGCCTGCGCTCGGTCAGATCGCGCGTGACCTTCGAGTAGCCGATCAGCTCGCCGCGCTCGTCGCGAAGCGCGGTGATGACGACGTTCGCCCAGAACAGCGAGCCGTCCTTCCTGACGCGCCAGTTTTCGTCCTCGATGCGTCCGTCCGCGGCGGCTCTCGAGAGCTCGTGCGCGGGCCAGCCGCGCTCGATCGCTTCTTTCGGATAGAACCTCGAGAAGTGGGAGCCGATGATCTCGTCCGGCGTGTAGCCGGTGATCGCCGCCGCGCCCTCGTTCCAGCTCATCACGATGCCGCGCGGGTCGAGCATGAAGATCGCATAGTCGCGCACGGACTCGACCATCAGCCGATAGCTGAGGGCCTCGCGGTGGGCGGAAAGCCTTGGTCCTGCGGTGTGATCGTGGCTCATCGAGCGGTGCGGCCTGGGCTCCTCGATTTTCGGTTCTGCCGATTGCCCATGGCTGGAAGCGACCCGAGAACGGCGCTTCGAGACTGGTGCCGCAGCTCGAGCGCGCCGGGGCCGGGAAGCCGGATAGGCTCGCGCCGCCGCTTCACCGATCAGACGAGTGTAGTACGGCACGCTTCGATGCCGAACCGGTCGGCCTGCCGCGCACGTTGCGCGAAGGCGCGCGAACGCTTCGGTTCGAGCGCGATAACCGGTTGCCCTTACGGGTATTCCCGCGTCGGCCCGATCGAACGCGGCGCGCGGATGCGTTGACCGCCACCGGCATCACTCCCTATGCTGCGCGCCTTGATTCCGCCCGCCTCGCGCGGAAGATCGAACGACCAGGGCCAGGCGCCGCGCGACACGAGACGCCGGCGCGCGACTGAAGGAATCCCGAGTGACCGACGTAGGCGCCGAGCATCTTTCCGCCGCGAGCGAGCAGCCGCGGCTGTTCCACGTGATCGACCCCCGGGTTTTCGACCGTCGCCTGCTCGACGATCTCTGCGAGCTCGCGACTCGGGTCCGGCGCATCGCGAAGTCCCGCGAAGGGGCGCTCTATCTGCAGAACCTGCTGCCGACTCGGCGCGCGATGCTCTATTTCACGCAGCCGTCGACGCGGACGTTCCTGTCGTTCAACAACGCGTGCCATATCCTCGGCATCCGTACGAGCGAGATTCGCGATCCCTCGACGTCGTCCGAGGTCAAGGGCGAGAGCTTCGAGGACAGCATCCGCACGTTCAGCTCGTACGTCGACGTGATCATCATGCGCACGCGCGAGCCTGGACGTGCGGCGGTCGCCGCGCGGCTCATGGATTCGATCCCGAGGCCGGTCCCGGTGATCAACGCGGGCAGCGGCAGCGATCAGCATCCGACCCAGGCCCTGCTCGACATCTACACGCTCGACCGCAGCTTCGCCGAGCGCGGCGGCATCGACGGCAAGGTCATCGGCATGATGGGCGACCTGAAGCGCGGCCGCACCGTGCGCTCGCTCAGCTACTTGATGAAGTGCTACCGGGACGTGCGCCTCGTCTTCATCGCGCCGGCGCCGTTCGCGATGCAGCCGGACGTGAAGGCGCATCTGGCCGAGCACGGCATCGAGTTCATCGAGACCGAGCGGCTCGACGACGTGCTGCCCGAGCTCGATGCGCTCTACGTGACGCGCATGCAGTCCGAATGGGATATCGCGGGCGAGTCGCGGTCTGTCGACATCAGGCGCTTCAGCGTCGGTCCCGCGCAGCTCGCCCGGCTCAAGCCCGACGCGATCATCATGCATCCGTTGCCGCGCGGGCCGGAGATCGATCCGGCCGTCGACGCCGATCACCGCGCGATGTACTGGCGGCAGGAGCGCAACGGCATGTGGATGCGCGTCGCCGTCCTGCTCACGATCTTCGGGCTCGACCAGGAGGTGCGCGCGGCGGACTTTCCCGCGGACGGTTGAGCGTTGCGGCACGCACGTTCGCGGTGCGCAGACCCGCGATTCTGCCCGCCGCGCGTACGTCCGGCTCAGCCGCCCATGAACCGCGCGATCGTCTCGGCTTCCGTCAGCCGCTCGAGGTTGCCGGCGAACGCGTAGCCCGGCGGCTGATGGTCGACGTAGATCTCGGTGACGGCCTCGAACGGCGCCGGATCGTCGAACGCGCCGACCGAGATGACGTAGAGGTCCTTCGGCTTCAGCCTGTAGAACAGGTTCGAGCCGCAGCGCTTGCAGAACCCGCGCTCGGCCCACTCCGACGACTCGTAGCGGCCGATATGCTCTCGGCCTTCGAAAACGACGCCGCTCGCGGCCGTCATGAACCCTGGCCCCCCTGACCAGCGCCGACACATGCCGCAATGGCAAATGTGGTGCTCTCGCTCGAACGACTCCACGGTGAACCTCACCGCGCCGCAAAGGCAGCGTCCCGTCGCCCCGGCCATCGAATCGCTCCTTTCTTGGGGTACTCTCGCGAGCGTCGTGTCATTATCGCCGAGCTCCGCCCAAGCGCCTATCGGCAATCTAGGACCGGCGAAGAAGAAATCCGCGCCTACGCGACGACGTCGGAATAGTGGGCCCGCGCGACGTTCGGGTGCGATCGCAGGCGAATCTTCAAGTAGTTGTCGCCGAAGCGCGCGAACACGGGATCGCTCGGATCCGCGTTCTGACCGCCCGGCGCTTGCGCGGCGAGCGCGGGCGGCAGCGGCACGGGCTCGAAAACCGCGTCGAGCCGCGGATGGAAGAAGTACGCGATCGAAACTCGCGAGAGGCCGGGCGGCGGGCTCGTGACGCCGTGCGGCGTCGCGCGTAACAGGCCCGCCGTCGCTGCCTGCATCATCTCGCCCAGATTCATCACGTACGTGCCGGGGCGCGGCGTCGCGTCGATCAGCCGATCGCCTCGGCGCACCTTGAGCCCGCCGACGTCGTCCTGAAGCACGAACGACACGAGGCCCGAATCGTGATGCATCCCGACGCCCTGGTCGTCGGACGAGCCGTCGGCTCCAGGCGGATAATGGATGATTTTCAGATGCGGATCGCCGCGCGGCGCGAAGAAGCGGTCGAAATAGTCGACCGGCTGATCGAGGCCTAGCGCGATCGCGCGCAGCACCGCGAATCCGACGCGATCCATCCGCTGCATCCACTCGAGCACGATCGGCCGCATCTCGGGCAATGCGTCCGGCCACTGATTCGGGCCGCGCAGTCTTCGCCAAGGCGGGTCCGACGGCGACCACCCCTCGGCCGGCTCCTCGGGGCCGAGATCGAGCTGCTCGCGACGGTCCGGCACACCCTTCGTCAGCTCGCCGCCGACCGGCGTGTAGCCGCGAAAATGCGGCGACGCCGCGATATCGAGCGCGCGCTTCTCATCATCCGGCAGCGCGAAGAAGGCTCGCGCGATGCGCAGCATCGCGCGGTCGAGCTCGACCGGCACACCGTGCCCGGCGACATAGCAGAAGCCCGGATCGCGGCATGCGGCGTGAAGCTTCGCGACGATGGTTCGGCCTTGCGGGCCGAACGGGTCGGCCAGAAAGTCGCCGAGATCGATGACCGGCAGCGTCTCCATGGGCGCGCCAGTGTACGTCGGGCGCCCGCGAAACGGGAGACGCCGCCGCGCGAGCCGCTACTCGAAGTCGATGCGCACGGTCGCGAACCACTCGCGCGGCCGGTTGTACGTGCCGTTGACGAGGCCCGCGGCCGGCTGGTTCTGACCGGTCACGACGTGGCGCTCGTCCCCGAGATTGCGCCCGCCGAAGATGACCTGCCAGTTGCTCGCCGACCGGTACGATATCGCGGCGTTGAAGAAATCCGTTTCGGGTTGCATCAGCTCGGGCGTGTTGCCGAGATCGTTCGCGATCTCGTCGTCGTGCACCCAGTCCGCGTGGAAGCCCCAGCGCGCGCCGCCGCCGACCGGCAGCTCGTAGTCGAAGCCGATGTTCCAGCTCCTCTCGGGGACGTTGACGAACTTCGAGTCGAGCGGAAGCGGCGAGCCGTCCGGCCGGATCACGCCTTCCTGAATGCGGTCGTACTCGGCGTCGAGCCAGCCGAAGCCGGCGCGCAGCGTCAAGCGATCCGTCGGCAGCCAGAAGGCTTCCGCCTCGAACCCGGTGATGGTGCCGTCGCCGCCGTTCGAGAAGACCGGCGACGCGCCGATCTGCTGCGTCACCTGGATATCCTCGTAGTCGGTCGTGAAGGCGGCGAGGTTGAGCTGCAAGGTCCGATCGACCAGCTGCGTCTTCAAGCCGATTTCCCAGGCCTCGGCCGTCTCGGCGTCGAACTCGAGCCCGAGCGGGTTGTCGGGCGTCGGCTGAGTCGTCAAATGCGGTGCCGACAGACGCGTCGTCCAGCCGCCGGACTTGAAGCCCTCCGAGTACGACACATAGGCCATGACGTCGTCGGTGAAGTGATACTCGAAGCCGAAGCGGCCGGAGAAGTCGTCGAAGTCGCGCCGGTTGACGCCGAGCGGATAGTAGCGCGTGAGATCGTTCTGGTCGGGGAAGATCTCGGGCGGCGCGCCGCTCTTCGGCGCGATCAGGTTGAGGTCGCGCTGCCGGCCTTCGAACTCCTTGCGCTCGTCCGTATAGCGGCCGCCGATCGTGAGATCCAGCCGGTCGGTCAGCCCGATCGTGACCTGCGCGAACAGCGCCCACGCGTCGTTATCGAAGTAGTTCTCGCCGTAGATCTGCAGGAGGCCGCCCGGGAATGTCACGAAATCCGTGAGATCGCCGTCCTCGTGGAAGAAATACGCCCCGACGGTCCAGTCGAAGCGGCCTTCGTCCGAGACGTTCGAGAGCTGAAGCTCGTGTGAGTACTGTCTCTGGAACGTGTCGAACGAGGGCTCGAGCATCGGCAGCGGCGATCCGTCGAAATCGAATCCGAACAGCGACTCGAGCTCCCGCGAGCTGCCGATGTAGCGCAACAGCATGCCGTTCCGCAGGTTGTACGACAGGTTGACCGAGAAGCCCTCGACCTCGAGCTTGTTGAAGTTGTTGCCGTTGGCGTAGGAGACGTCGACGTCGTCCGTGATGAACGCATCGGTGTACGGCATTCGCGGCACCGAGTTGTCGAGCCCCGGCTGGATGATGAACGGCGCGCCGACGGTCGGGAACGCTGGATCCGTGCCGCGCGGGGCGGCGCACGGCGGGATCACGCCCGGCGGCAGGGTGATGCAGGTGTTGTAGAGCGTCGTCAACGAGGCCGGGCTGTCGGCGTCGAAGCGCAGCACGGTATTCGGCGTGCCTTCCTCGTCCGCGCGCGTGTAGTCGAGCGCGAACGTCACCTCGAGCTGGTCGCTCACGACCCACAGCAGCTTGCCGCGGAAGTTGTCCTGGTTCTCGCCGCCCGCGCGATCCGCGGATTGATAAGCGGCCTGCAGGAATTGCTCCGTGGCGTCGGAGACGAACTGCTCGTAGCCCGGGAAGCGAATGCGGCGTTGATAGCCTTGACGGTTCTTCGCCGAGAACGCGACCGAGCTGAAGAGCTTGCCCTCGACGATCGGAAAATCCGCGGCCGCCCGCACGTCGAGACGATCGAACTCGCCGAGCGTCATCTCGGCCCGCGCGCGAAACTCGTCTCCCGGCCGGCGCGTGATCACGTGAATCGCGCCGCCGATCGTGTTGCGGCCGAACAGCGTGCCCTGCGGACCCTTCAGCACCTCGATCCGCTCGACGTCGAGCATGTCGACGTTCGCGCCGATGCTGCGGGCGAGATAGACGTCGTCGACGTAGACGCCGACGCCGGGCTCGAGGTTGAACGCGAAATCACTCTGTCCGATGCCGCGGATATAGGCCGCGAGCACCGAGTTCGAGCCGCTGAACGGCACGGTCGGGTCGATATAGATATTCGGAGAGAAATCGGAAACTTCCGCGAGCTGCGTGATCGACCGCTGCTCCAGGATATCGCCGGTGACGACGGTCATCGCGATCGGCACGTCCTGCACGTTCTCGGCCCGGCGTTGCGCGGTGACGATGACCTCTTCGAGTCGTTGCTGGGCCTCTGCCATCGGGCTCGCGGCGACGAGCAGGGCCGATAGGAGCGCGTAGCGGTGCGCCCTCGGGTCTCGTTCGTTCGGCATCTCTATCCCCCCGCTTGACTCCGCGAATGTTAGCCAAAGGAGAAAGATCATCCTAGTGAGAATGTCGTGCGGATATCGGGAAGAGTGCGGGGGTGATTCTTCCTATTTCCTTTTCGGAAAAGGGGCGGGAAGCGTCGATTCGGGGAGGCGCCGCGCGGCGACGGCGCTCGTCGCCGCGCGGCGTTGCATTCCGGGATGTCAGGCAGCGGCCGTGCCGTCCGCGGGAGCGCGACGCCCGTCGAGGCCCACGAGCTTCATCGACATCAATACGTACCAAACCATGAAGATCGTGTTGCCGATTCGTTGCGCCAACCCGGCGTCGAGCAATCCTCTGAGGGTTAGCGATGCCACGATCGTCAAGCCCGCGAGCACGATATTCGCGAGGTAAAGACCCCGCCACGTGGCGTCCCGTCTCATCGGACCGACCAGCGCCAGCACGCCGAGCAGCCACGCGACGCCCGTCGCCAGGCCGCTGAGGAAGTGCGCGCGCGTGGACGGCGAACCGATGTCCACGACACCGTTGACCATTTCCGCCGGGAACACGCCTTGCGCCGCGATCCCGAGGCCGGCGATCACGAGCAATACCCGCGCTATCTTCGCGGCGATTGACGGTTCGCGGCCTATCGAGCCGGCGATCGTGCCTCCGACGATCGCCGCGAGCACGCCGGTCACGCCGAATCCGAGCACGTTCCACCAGACGGCGTTCGGAGTGCCCATGACTCCGAGCTCGCTGATCTCGTTGACCACGTGAGAGTAGCCGGGCCTCAGCGCACCGAAAATCACGGTCGCGAGCCAGAACCAGGCCAATGCGACTATTCCCAAGTAACCGGCGTGTCTCGGTCGGATCATGGGGGCTCCAGCGAATCGCGGCCGTCGAGGCCGAATCCGATCATGTCAACGCTTCGAGCTCGCGCTCGCTGCGATCGGCCGACACCGATCCTCGTTATGGCGACACGCGCGGGAAGACCCAAGCCCCCGAGACGTGGACCTCGGAGACGCTTACGACTTCGCCTTTCTCGTCGACGTTGAATACCCATCCCAACCCGAAGCTGCTGTCGAAAGCGTTCTCCGACTGCGGAATGAGACGGGACGTGTCGTAGTCGACGTTGCCCCCTGTATCCGAATAGCGCGGGCTGCGGGTGACGTAGAGCTCGCCGTTCTCGAGAGTCACCGTGGCGGTGATCGTGTTGCCGAGCCAGGTGCCGCGGTATACCCCGACGTAACGCTTCAGGATTTCCTCGGGGACCTTGACGACCTTCTTTTCGGATTGCTCGAGATTCCCGCTGTAGTGCTTGCGACCGGTCTCGGATTCGTTACAGATGATCTCGTGGAGGGCGCCGTCCGGCCGCAGCACGAGATCGACGGTGGCGTGCACCGGCTCGGTGAACGTGCCGGGATCCTCGTACGTGATCTCGAGCGTCATGTGGCCGTAGTCATGCCGCGTATAGCGCTCGGTGATGCGCAGCTGCTCGGTATGCGGCAGCCCTTCGCGAGTGAGCCAGCTTCGGTCGTTGTAGCCGTTGCTTTCGACGACGAGCGTATCGCCTTCCCAGCGCCCGGCGGAGTATCCGAGCCACGTCGGCACGAGCGGCTCGGGCTCGAGCTCGCGGCCGTCCATGTGGATCTGGCGATACGTCATGTCCGAGTGGAGGACGACGATGATCTCGGGGTGCTGCACGATGCGCCGCATCCCGCCGACGGATGCGCCGGCCGGCAAGTTGCTCGGTCCGCTCGGCAAGCAATGAAAGCGCGGGTCGTTCGTGTAGAACTGCCGTTCCGCTTCGGCCATCGCGTCGAGGGCCCAGCCGCGAATCTTCGATTTATCGAAAAGACTCCCTCGCGCGTCCACGGGAACCCATATCCCCGAGAGATCGATGCGGCCGTCCGACGTCCTCGGTGCCGACGCGGTCAAGTCGGGGCGGCCGTCCTCGGTGCGCGGCACGAGAGGGGAGCGCCAATCGAACCACTGCGCATGCGATGGCATGCTGCAAAGAATCAGAAGCGCCGATACCGAGAGCCGATGCATCTGTCTCTCACTCGGGTCTTGTGGTTATCTCCCCACCATATCCGCCGAGTATACTATTGCCGTTTTCGAGAGGACAAAGAACCAGACGATGCGTGGTGGGGGAGTCATGAGGCTGGTTTCGAAGAGAAGGGCGACGACGGTCCTTGCCGCCTTCTCGTTCGTCTTCGCTTGGACCGGCGCCGATGCGCATCATTCGTTCTCGGCGGAGTTCGATATCGGCCAGCCGATCGAGATCACCGGCACCGTCACCGCGATCGAATGGACCAACCCGCACGCCTGGGTGCACATGGAAGTCGTCGATGCCGACGGTAACGCGACCCAATGGGCAGTCGAGCTGCTCGGCGTGACCGCGCTCGCGCGGAGCGGTCTCACGCGGCAGGTGCTGAAACCGGGCGACAAGATCACGGTCAACGGCTACCGCGCGCGGAACGGCACGCCGACCGCGAACGCGTCGACGATGAAGCGGGCCGATACCGGCGAGCATCTGTGGACGAGCTCCGTCGAGCCGAACTGAGACCCGTCCCCCTCGGCGGCTCGCTCCCACTCGCCGGACCGCGGCATTTTGCCGCCTACTGATATTCCGGTAGGGCGGGCCTTTAGTTGGAAGCCCGCTCTTTGCGCAACCTCATCGCGGCTTCGACGTCCGCGCGCGTCTGCGGCTCCGCCGAAGCGTGCACGTTGATGTAGCGCTCGTAGTCGAGACCCAGACGCTCGATCGTCGCTACCAGCGCCTGCACGTGATCGTTCGCGGGCTCGCCCGGAATGACGGAGAAATCGCCCTGGAAGAGCACCTTTTCCTTCGGGAAGTAGGCGATCAGCAAGGCGTCGGAGTGGGGCGCGGGATAGACGTGATAGAGCTCCACGGTCCGTTTGCCGTCCGAGTACACGCGCATGTCCGAGACCGTCTCTATGCGCGGCACGCGCGGGTTGCGCGCGAGCGCGTCGTCGAGCAGCGTGCGCGGCGTGCCGAACGCGCGCTCGAAAAATTCCCGAGCATTCTCGTGCGCGATGATCGTGGCGCCTTCGGCCACGAGCACCGGCAATCCGCCGGTGTGATCGGAGTGCGGGTGCGTGACCATCACGTACCGGATGGGCTTGCCCGGGAACTGCCGCTTGATCTCGTCGACGTAAGCCTGAGCGCGTGCCTGGTTCTGACCCGCCTCGAGCATCATGATGTGATCCTCGAACTCGACCACGAGCGAGTCGTAGCTGAAGCCGGCCGTCGTGTAACGGAACAGCCCGTCGCCGAGCTGTTCCTTGATGATCTCGAAGCTTTGCGAGGCGCCGCCGAAGCCGCCCGGCGCGGCCGGCCGCTCCGGCGCAGGCGCGATCGAAGCGATGTTCGCGGGATTCGCTTGGGCGTCTTTGACGTGGACCTCGAAATACGGCCACCCGCCTCGCGTCTGTACGATTCGCGTCGGCGCAATTGTGCCGTTGAAGTCCATCCAATCGAGATACTCGGCGACGATATGCATGTCGCCCATGATGTTCTCGCCGAGCCACGTCTCGACGCGCTCGATCAGGTTCTGCTCGTTGACGTAGCCGTCGATTCGGTACGAGGCGCCGGAGGGCGCTTTGACTTCCGGGCTCCAGCTCAGGACCGTGTAAGGTTTGCCGTCGATGACGGCGCGCGTCGCCGTGGCGTTGCGCCGCGCGGCGCCTTCGAGGAAGCCCCATGGCGTGATGTAGAGCTCGAGAGAGGCGCCCCAAGGTTGCGATAGATCGGCCTGCTCGGGCGTGACCTGCTGGAAGAACTTCCCGGCGACCAGCTCCGTCGAGGGTCCGCCGGCGATGTTGAGCGTGTCGCCCGCGTGGCGCGAGGTCGGCGCGTCGAGATCGATCACGCGCACGTAGTTGTGGATCGGCCGCATCGGATCGTGCGTGCCGTAGCAGATCATCTGCGCCGCGTTCGCCCCGCACTGCTGGAACGCGACGTCACGGGCGGAGCCGCGATAGACGATCGAGCGGACGTTACCCAGTGCGTTTCGCGCGTTCGCGATGACCGTAGCGGCATCCTGTGCGACCGCCGTCCCGCATAGGGACGACAGGCAGAGCGCCGCGAGCGCGATCTTCTTCAGCATTCGTTATCCCCCTCTTCGATCTTCGGCAGTTGCTCGATCGTTTCAGTGAAGCAGCGCGGGAGTCACGCGCACGAAGTAGGAGTCGGTGATCTCCCCGCCGGGACGAATCGAACGTCGAATCGAATCCAGCCCGTCGTACTTGTCCAGACCGCCGCCGCAGTTGAAGCCTTCGCCGTAGATCTCGAGAGACGTGCCGTCCGAGAAGATCAAGAACAACTGCTGACGCGGATCTCCGGAGCGATGTCGAGCCGCGACGACCCCCACTATTTGCTTGCCGACGATGTCCTTGATCCCCGTTTTCATGACTCGAAGTCTCGGCGGTTCTTCTTGTTGTCGAGTTCTCGCGCGCGAGCCGAACTCGCCGAGCGATATCGTAACAGAACCGCTCGCGCCCGGCCTCCTCGAGTATAGCCGTCCGCTTCCTGCCCGACGGCTCCTCCGCGGAACTAATTCGTGAACGGAATCGCCGCGGACGTGGAATCTCCCTTCCGTGAGCGGCGAACGGCGGGGCGGCAGCGCGCGAATCGGCGTCGCACCGGCTTTCTCCGCTACGCTCGCCGCGGCCGGCTCGAGCGGCGGGCAGGTCCTAGCTCGTCGGCCAGCGGCTCCATTCCGGCGACACGACGGATACCCAGGCCACCAGGATTGACTACCAGCTCACGTCGATACCGACCTGGAATGTCCTGCCGGGGCCGAAGAGCCGTTCGCCGATCGGCACATCCGAGTTCGTGGCCCGGTTGATCCCGCCGAGGTGGTCGCGGTAGCGCTTGTCGAGGAGGTTCGACACGCGCGCATGAAGCGCGAGCCCTTCGCGGAATCGCCACGTCGCCGCGGCGTTCAGGACGCCGTAACCCGGCGTCGGCCCCTCGTCGTTGTAGGCCGAGGTTCGGGTCTGCGCCGCGTAGAGCACACTTTCGACCGTTGCCGACCAACGCTCGGCGTCATGCGTCAGCGCGAGTCGGGCATTCGGCGGCGCGATTCGGTAGAGGTGATCATCGACGTCCGTTCGGCGTCCGCGGACGACGCCGAGCACGCCCTCGAGCGTCAACGTGTCCGTCAAGTAAACACCCCACGCGGCGTCGAGCCCATAAAGCTTCGCGTCGGTATTCGCGAACTCGAGCGCGGAGCGGCCGGTCATCATGGTGGCGACCGCGTTCGCGACCGGATCCTGAGACGGCACTCCTTGGATATAGCCGTCGATGTGCTTGTAGAAAACTTGCGGAGCGATCCACGCTCGGCCGAAATGCCAGCTCGCGCCGAGATTGATCTCGCGGGAAACTTCGGAGTCGAGCGCGGGATTGCCGATATAGCTCCGCCCGTCGGCGAGGCCGCCCGTCGACTCGAGCGGCAGCCACAGGAAAAGCTCCTGGTACGACGGCACGCGCGTCTTGCGGCCGAGCTCGACATAGATGCTGCGCATCTCGCCGAACGGATAGCCGATCTTCACGACCGCATCGACGTTCGTCCACGTGCGCGTGTCGTCGTTTGCATTGAAGCGTTCGGCGAGGAGCGCGGCATTCTCGGCCATCATCTGAGCCATCGGATTCATCGCCGGCATCGTCGCCGAGGCATCGCCGGAGCCGGTGCGCGCGCGGTTGACCCGGGCACCGGCTTCGAGATCGAGCCGCGCGAGCGTGCGGTTCCACTGCCCGTAGACGCCGAAGATGTCGCGCGTCGCCTTGTTGAAATTCACGATGCGGAATGCGGGAACGTTCGGATTCGAGATGACGGCCGAGTGCTCGGCGGTGCGGCCGTCGGTGCCGATGCGCCACTCGCCGTTTCCGAGCCGCCAGCGAGCGCCGACGCGATAGTTGGAGCCGCGGCCTTCGGCGAACGTCGATCGGTACTGCGCGAGCGTCGCGGGCGGCGCGCGCAGCGAGAAATTGTCCATGACGTGCTCGACGTCGGAATGCCCGACCGCCGCTTCGATGACGGCGTGCCCGAGGTCGACGGCGACGTCGAGCCCGAGGAGGCTGGTCTCGATCCAGCCGATATCCATCGGCAGCGAGGGCGTTCCCGTGTCGCGGGTCTCTAGATATCCGCCGTGAATGCGCACGTCGAGCCGATCGACACGATAGGCATAGCTCAAGTCGTAGCGATCGCGCTCGAGTCGAGTCGGAACGAGGGTTCCGCCGGGAAATTCGACATCGTTCGCGCGGTCGCGCTCGGCGAGCAGCGCGACCTTGTGCGTCTCGTTCGCCCCGACCAGCCGCGCCGCGATGCTGCCCAGGCTCCCGTTATCGGCGTATCGTGCGAGCACGCGGCCCGACGGTTCGAACACATCGCTCTCGCCGTGCTTGCCGCGGTCGTAATCGGCGCCGATATGACCGCCGATCGATTCGATCGCGCTCGAGACGCTCGCGATGCCGCGCTCGAGGTGCAAATGCTCGAGCAGCAACGGCGACGCGTAAGAGAGCGGCGCATCCATCGAGTTCGGTCCGCCGGTCACCAAAGGCAGACCGTCGAGAGTGATCGCGACACGATCACCGTAAAGCCCTCGATACTGCGCGATCCCGCTGAGCGGGCCGTTCGCGTTCAGAGTCGCACCGGGCAGCTCGCGGAGCAGCTCGGCGGTATCGACGGCGTCGGCTGCACCAGGCGAGACCGTGTCGACGATCGGATAGACACGCGCGCCGGTCACGACGACGTGCTCGACGGCTCGCGCGGCGTCGTCCGCCAATGCGCGCGATGGCAACGCAACGGCGACCGTCGCCGCGGCGGAGACGAGAACGGTGAGCCGCGCGGCGATAGTCGTCCGGCGGCGAGTTTCAGCCGCGGCACATGCGCGGCGGACTTTCGAGAACATTCGACGCTCCTGTGCTTCAATCCTTCGATTCGGGCACGCATGACTCCCCGGCGCACGACCGCTTCTCGCCGCGTCGAATGCGGCGCGTCGCCGGCCGGCTCGGGGGAATGGCTCGGTCTAGGTCAGCAGGAGCGCGAGGGAGGGCCCCGCGAGCGCACGATCGCGATCGCGGATCTGCTCGGCGCCGGTTCGCGGTATGTCGGCGGCGCGTCCGTCCCTGGGGCGCCGTCGAGCGATACCGGGACGAAGGTAAGAGGCACGAAGCCGCCGACACCGCCGAGCGCGCAGCGTTCCCACGCTGCGCCTTCGGCATGATCGTGGGTCGGCGCCGAGCCGAGCGTCTCGGACGCGATCTCGAGGTGCGCGCTCGACGACCGCGATTCGTACGGCTCGTCGCCGTACGGTGCGTCCGGGGCTCCATCGAGGGTGCCGGACGTCGGCGCGGCGGCATGCGGAGCGTGCGTGTGCGGGTGTGTGTCGATGCCGTACGCGACGCGGAATTTCGGCGGCAGACCGGCAGGGCAGAGGACGAACGGGCCGCCGTCGGCGAGCGCGCCTGGCATATACCCGAGCGGGACGAGCAGCTTCGCCGTGACGACGAGCAGCGTTGCGGCACGTAGCACGCCGCGGCACGAACGCTCGAGACGTTCGAGGAACGATCGATACACGGTGCGCGAAGTATCGCACGTCCGCGGCGCGGCGACGCCGCCGCAAGCGTTCGCAAATGTACGTATGGCGCTCAGAGCGAGCGCACGAGGTGCTCGACGATGTCTCGCGCGTCGTCCTCGGCGCCGTGGATGAACGTCGACTTGCGCCGGCGCAGCACCGGCAAGCCGATCGCGTACAAACGCGGCGCGTCGTTCACGACTCCCCCGTCGTGGCGAATGCGTCCCTTCGCGTCGGTGACCGGAACGTGGAGCCAGCGGTAATCGGGGCGAAAGCCCGTCGCCCAGACGATCGAGCGGACCTCGCCGCTCGCGAGGTCGAGCCGAAGGCGCGGCGACGCCGGCGCGTGCGTAGGCTCGAATCGCTCGGGCGGCGCCACGTCGAGATCGGCTTGCCCGCTCGCCCACTCGTCGAACCGGTCGAGCAGCCGGTTCATCTTGAGATCGGCGAGCGCGAACAGGTTCTTGAGACCGCCCGAGAAGAGCGCCTCGCCGTCGCGGATGGCGGCGAGCCGCCCGACGAGCTCGACGCCGGCTCGGCTCAGGGCATTCAAGTCGAGCGTCGCTCGCTCGGGCGAGCCGACGAGCTGCGGCGACGGCAGATTGCGCGCACGCTCGAGATCGTCTATTTCATCGTAACGCTCGTCCCAGAGGCCGCAGCGCTCGAGCCACCACAAGACGTCCCGGCCGCGGTACATGCGCGGCATGCGCACGTGCTCGCCGACGGAAAGGATGACGCGCCGCCCGGATCGGCGGATCTCGTCGGCGATCTGCACGCCCGTGGCCGACGCGCCGACGACGAGCACGCCGCCCTCCGGCAGTCGGCTCGGGTTGCCGTAATCGAACGGCGTGAAGCACTCGATCGACGAAGGCAGCGCTTCGCGAAGCGGCGGAACGGCCGGCACGTTGCACGCGCCGCTCGCGATGACCACGCTGCGCGCGCGCAGCTCGCCCGCCGGCGTCCGGAGGCGGTAGCCGTCGCCGTCGAGCGAAAGCGACGTGACCTCCGTGTGGGTGCGCACCGGCGCGTTCGATGCCTCGGCATAACGCGTGATCAGCGCGGCGACGTCCGCGCTCGACATGTAGCCTTCGGGATCGTCGCCGTCGTAGCGGAAACCGGGCAGGCGGCACTGAAAGTTCGGCGTCAGCAGACGCAGCGATTCCCAGCGCTCACGGCGCCAGGAGTTCGCGATCTCGCCGCGCTCGAGCACGACGTGGTCGATCGAGCGCTCGCCGAGCACTCGGCTTACCGCGAGCCCCGCGTGCCCGGCGCCGATGACGACGGTCGTGAAGCGTTCGATGTCGAACCTCGCTTCCTGCTGATCGCGCCGACTTCCTCAGACCTTGAAGGCCTGGACGGTGACGTTCGTCGGGTTCGTCACGATGTCGAACACCGCCGAGCGCTTCTGCGATTGCGCGACGAGCGCCTCGATCTCCTGCTGAGACGCGTCGGCGTCGATATTGAACGTCACCGTGATGTCTTCGTAGCCGTTGCGCACGTCGGTGTCGACGCCGAGGATGCCGCGAATATCCATCGTGCCCTCGAGCTTCGCCTCGACGGAACGCAGCTGGATGCCGCGGTTCTGCGCGACCGCCGCGACGCCTGCCGTCAGGCAGCTCGCGAGCCCGGCGAGCACGAGCTCGACCGGCGTCGCGCCGTTATCCTCGGATGCGAAAACTTCCGGATGATCGGCTTCGAAAGTGAATTCCGTCTTGTGCTTTTGCTCCTGGCCGAGGCCGTGGAAGCCGTTCACGCTCGTGCGGCTATGCGTGCCGTTCAACCATTTGCACGTGGCACGCCAAGTGAATCTGGCCGCCTCGGGCGCCTGCTTGAGCGCCTCGCGGGCGTCGAGAAGTGCCTGCACGTTGACACCGTTGTCGACGCTGATCGTCGTAGCAGCCATATCGATATCTCCAAAATTTGGGTTGAGGGGCTTTCGTCGAGCGAATGGCGATCATAGCGCCGCTTGAGCGCGGGTCAAAGATAATCCGAGAAGCGTGTATAATCTCGATGTCTACCGCAGTGCCGCGCAGTCACGCGCCGGCGGCACGGCAGTCGTCTGTTCCCCCTCCTCTGTCGGACGATGACGATGGAAGAAACGCGCCGTTTCGGCTTCGACACGCGTCAGGTCCATGCGGGCCAACGTCCCGATCCGAATACCGGCGCACGCGCGGTGCCGATCTATCAGACGACGAGCTATGTCTTCGAAGATCCCGAGTCGGCCGCGGCTTATTTCAATCTCCAGGAATACGGCAACGTCTACTCGCGGATCATGAATCCCACGGTCGCCGTGCTCGAGGAGCGCGTCGCGAGCCTCGAGGGCGGCTGCGGCGCGGTCGCGTTCGCGAGCGGACTCGCAGCGCAGACGGCGGCGCTCTTCACGCTGCTGTCGCCGGGCGATCACGTCGTGTCTTCGGCCGCGCTCTACGGCGGCACGGTGAATCAACTCAAGCACCTGCTCGGCAAGATGTGCGTCGAGCTCACGTGGGTCGATCCCGACGATCTGGATGCGTGGCGATCGGCCGTTCGCGACAACACGAAGGCGTTCTTCGGCGAGACGATCGGCAATCCAGGCGGAAACGTCCTCGACATCGAAGTGCTCGCGAAGATCGCGCACGACCACGGGTTTCCGCTGATCGTCGACAATACGTTCGCGTCGCCGTATCTGTGCCGGCCAATCGAGTGGGGCGCGGATATCGTCGTGCATTCAGCGACCAAGTTCATCGGCGGTCACGGCACGACGATCGGCGGCGTCGTCGTCGATTCCGGAACGTTCGACTGGTCGAACGGGCGTTTCCCCGTCGTCGCGGATCCGTCTCCGGGATATCACGGTCTCAAGTTCCACGAGACCTTTGGAATGTATGGATATCTGATGAAGCTGCGCGCCGAGACGCTGCGCGATCTCGGCGCGGCGATGAGCCCGTTCAGCGCGTTCCTCCTGCTGCAAGGCCTCGAGACGCTGTCGCTCAGGATGGCGCGTCACGTGGAGAACGCGCTCGCGATCGCCGAGTATCTCGAGAAGCATCCGCTCGCATCGAACGTGACGTATCCGGGGCTCGAGTCGAGCCGCTATCGGCGGCTCGTCGACAAGTACCTGCCGCTCGGCGCGGGCGCGGTGTTCTCGTTCGATATCGAAGGCGGACGCAAGGCGGGCGAGGAGTTCATCAGAGGGCTCACGCTATGGTCGCATCTCGCGAACGTCGGCGACGCGAAAAGCCTCGTGATCCATCCGGCGAGCACGACGCATAGGCAGCTCGAGGAGGACGAGCTCGACGCGGCGGGCGTGCGGCCGGGAACGGTGCGGCTCTCGGTCGGCATCGAGGACGTCGACGACCTGATCTGGGATCTCGAGCAGGGTTTCGATCGAGTGCGTGCGCTCAAGGTCACCGAGGAGAGCCGACGATGAATGACGCTGCGTTCGACGTGACGCGCTTTCAAGATCCGAAGACGATACAGCGCATCCTGCTCGGCGCGCGGACGATCGCGATCGTCGGGCTGTCGAGCAATCCGTTGCGCGCAAGTCATTTCGTGGGCTATTACCTGAAGCGCCACGGCTACCGCGTCATTCCCGTGAATCCGCGCGAGACGGAAGTGCTCGGCGAGAAGAGCTACCCGTCGCTCCTCGACGTTCACGAGCCGGTCGATATCGTCGACGTGTTCCGTGCGCCGAGCGCGTTGCCCGGGATCGCCAAAGAAGCGGTCGAGATCGGCGCGAAGGCGCTCTGGTGTCAGTTCGGCGTGATCAACGAGGAGGGCGCGCGGATCGCCGCCGAGGGCGGTCTCGACGTCGTGATGGACCGCTGCATCAAGGTCGAGCACGCGCGCTATATCGGGCGGATGGGCTGGCTCGGATTCAACACCGAGCGGATCACGTCGGTTCGAGGCGGACTGCAGTAGCCGCGGGCGGTCCTGCCCCGGTGCACGGCGCCGCCGACTCGGCGCCACGCGCCGCTTGCGGGTAAGATAACTCGCCCCTCGGATCGATTCCCTATGAAAGCTCTGAAACCGGCGCCCTTGGCCGGCGACGCGATTCGTATTCGCGGCGCGCGGCAGAACAACCTGAAGAACCTCGACCTCGACCTGCCGCTCGGCGAGCTGATCGTCGTGACCGGCGTGAGCGGGTCGGGCAAGTCGTCGCTCGCGTTCGATACGGTGTACTCGGAAGGCCAGCGGCGCTACGTCGAAACGTTCTCGCCGTACGCTCGGCAGTTCCTCGACCGCATGGACAAACCGCAGGTCGATGCGATCGAGGGGATTCCGCCCGCGATCGCGATCGACCAGACGAATCCCGTCCGCACGTCGCGCTCGACCGTCGGGACGATGACGGAGCTGAACGATCACCTGAAGCTCCTGTTCGCGCGCGCGGCCGAGCTCTACTGCGCGGGATGCGGGCAGCCGGTGCGGCGCGACTCGCCCGAGACGATCTGGGAAGCGCTCGAGCGGCGGTTCATTGCGGCCGGCGAGACGCCGCGGGTCGCGGTGACGTTTCCGGTCGTCGTGCCGGCGAACTTCGGCGTCGAGGAGATCGAGGGCTATCTCGCGCGGCAAGGCTATACGCGGATCGCGGAGCGCGCCGGCGATCGCGTCGAGGTGATCCAGGACCGGCTCGTGCTTCGGCCCGACAATCGCTCGCGGATGATCGAGGATCTCGAGGCGGCTTTGCGGCACGGCGCGGGCCGCGTGGCCGTGCGGTTCCTCGACGAACCGTCGACGGCGCTGCGCTTCTCGTCGGCGCTGCATTGCCCCGACTGCGACCGCACGTACGCCGATCCCATTCCGAACACGTTCTCGTTCAACTCGCCGGTCGGCGCGTGCGAGACGTGCCGCGGCTTCGGACGGACGATCGGCATCGACTATCGTCTCGTGATCCCCGATCCGACGAAGACGCTGCGCGAAGGGGCGATCAAGCCGTTCCAAGGCACGAGCTACGCCGAATGTCAGGACGACCTGCTGCGTTTCGCGAGGAAGCGCGGCATCCGCGCCGACGTGCCGTGGGCGGAGCTGACGGAAGAGGAACGGCGCTGGGTCATCGACGGCGAGGGCTCGTGGAGCGAGCGCAAGTGGTATGGGCTCAAGCGCTTCTTCGCGTGGCTCGAAGGGCGCGCGTACAAGATGCACATCCGCGTGCTGCTGTCGAAGTATCGCTCGTACGATCTCTGTCCCGCTTGCGAGGGCGCGCGTTTGAAGCCGGACGCGCTCCTGTGGCGGCTCGGCACGCTCGACGACGCGGCCGCCGTCATCGATCCCGCGGGACGTTTCAGGCCGCGGAATCTCGACGTCGACGACGACACCTTCGCGCGGCTTCCGGGGCTTTCGATCCACGACGTGATGCTCCTGCCGCTCGAGCGGGCGCTCGTGTTCTTCGAGCGGCTCCGCGCGAGAAGAGGGCCGCAGACGGCGTTGTCCGCCGCCGCCGAGCTCGTGCTCGACGAGATCGTGACACGGCTCGGGTATCTCAACGAGGTCGGGCTCGGCTATCTCACGCTCGATCGCCAGTCACGGACGCTCTCTGGCGGCGAGGTGCAGCGCATCAATCTCACGACCGCGCTCGGCACGTCGCTCGTGAACACGCTGTTCGTGCTCGACGAGCCGAGCATCGGCTTGCATGCGCGCGACATGCGTCGCGTGATCGACGTGCTGCACAAGCTCCGCGACGCGGGCAATACGCTCCTCGTCGTCGAGCACGACGGCGAGGTCATGCTCGCCGCGGACCGCATCGTCGATATCGGCCCGGGCCCCGGCCGCGACGGCGGACGCATCGTGTTCAACGGCTCGCCGGGCGAGCTGATCGCGACGGGCGGAACGGCGACGGCAGCGTATCTCCGCGGCGAGCGCCGCATCGGCGCGGGCCGCGCACGTCGCCCCGTGACGGAGAGCGACCGTTGGCTCGTCGTCGAAGGCGCGGCGGAGCACAACCTCAAAGGGATCGACGTGCGTATCCCGCTCGGAAAGCTCGTCGCGATCACGGGCGTCAGCGGCTCGGGCAAGTCGACGCTCGTCGAGGACGTGCTCTATCGCGGCATCGCGAGCCTCAAGGGACGGCCGCAGGAGATTCCGGGCAAGCACCGGCGCATCGTCGGCGCGGAGGCGATCGACGACGTCGTGCTCGTCGATCAGTCGCCGATCGGCAAGACGACGCGCTCGAATCCGGCGAGCTTCGTCGGCGCGCTCGATCCGATCCGCAAGCTCTTCGCGGCCGAGCCGCTCGCGCGGGAGCGGCGCTACACCGCCGGCACGTTCAGCTTCAACTCCGGCAACGGCCGCTGCCCCGTCTGCAACGGCAGCGGCTTCGAGCACGTCGAGATGCAATTCTTGAGCGACGTGTATCTGCGCTGCAACGAGTGCGACGGCAAGCGCTATCGGCCGGAGGTGCTCGAGGTCAAGCTGACGCGTCCGGGATCGGCCGACGCGAGGTCGATCGCCGACGTGCTCGAGATGACGGTCAGCGAGGCGATCGAGTTCTTCGCGCACGCGCCCGAGGTCGTGCGGCGGCTCGAGCCGCTCGTCGCCGTCGGCCTCGACTATGTCGCGCTCGGACAGCCGGTGCCGACGCTCTCGGGCGGCGAAGCGCAGCGGCTGAAACTCGCGAGTCACCTGGTCGCAGCGCGCAACGGCGCCGCGAAGCCGAAGCTGTTCCTGTTCGACGAGCCGACCACGGGCCTGCACTTCGCGGATATCGCGAAACTCTTGGGCGCGCTCGAGCAGTTGCTCGACGACGGTCACTCGGTCGTGCTGATCGAGCATCATCTCGATCTGATCGACGCGGCCGACTGGGTGATCGATCTCGGACCCGAGGGCGGCGACGCCGGCGGCGAGCTCGTCGCGTGCGGCACGCCGGACGACATCGTGCGCGTTCCGGAAAGCCGCACGGGCCGGATGCTCGCGCTGCATCGGCAGGCTCGCGTGCCGGCCGAGCGGAAGCCGAATCGCGTCGCGGACAATGCATCAAAGCCGGTCGGCGCTTCGAACGCGATCGAGATCGTTCACGCGCGCGAGCACAACTTGAAGAACGTGAACGTCACGATTCCGCGCGGCAAGCTCACGGTCATCACGGGGGTCAGCGGCAGCGGCAAGAGCACGGTCGCGTTCGACATCCTCTTCGCCGAAGGCCAGCGCCGCTATCTCGAATCGCTGAACGCGTACGCGCGGCAGTTCGTCGAGCCCGCGTCGCGCGCGGACGTCGACGCCGTCTACGGCATCCCGCCGACGGTGGCGATCGAGCAGCGCACGAGCCGCGGCGGGCGCAAGAGCACCGTCGGCACGATGACGGAGATCCATCACTTCCTGCGCCTCTTGTACGTCAAGCTCGGCGTGCAGCATTGCCCGGATTGCGACGTGCCGATCAACGCGCAGACACCCGAGCAGATCGTCGCGAAGCTCGCGACGAAGTATCGCGGCCGCCGGATACGCTTGCTCGCGCCGCTCGTGATCGGCCGCAAGGGGTACTACACGGACCTCGCCGAGTGGGCGCGCAACAAAGGCTACGCGACGCTGCGCGTCGACGGAGTCGACGTGCCCACCGACCAGTGGCCGCGGCTCGACCGCTTCAAGGAGCACGACATCGAGCTGCCGGTCGCGGAGATCGCCGTGAAGCCTTCGGCCGACGCGGAGCTCGAGCAAGCCGTTGGAGCGGCGCTTCGGCTTGGGCGCGGCATGGTGCGCGTCGTCGCGACGGGGCGAGGCTCGTCGGGCGGTGGCGGTAACGGCGTGCCGGGGGAGCTTTACTCGACCGAGCGCGCCTGCCCGAGCTGCGGGCGGAGCTTCGAGCCGCTCGACCCGCGCATGTTCTCGTACAACTCGCGGCACGGCTGGTGCGAAGCGTGCTACGGCACGGGGCTCGCGACGGCGACGGACGACGACGTGAGCGACGAGCCGTGGCTCACCGAGGCGACGGGGCGCGCGGCCGCGCGCAGCGTGAAGCGCAGGCGCCGCACCGGCAACGGCGCCAGCGGGCTCGACGGCGCCGACGACGTCTGCCCCGAGTGCGAGGGGCGGCGTTTGAACCCGACGGCGCTGGCCGTCTATTTCCGCGGTTACTCGATCGCGGATTTCTGCGCCGACTCGGTTCGCGAGGCGCTCGACTATTTGCGGCGTCTGAAGCTCGAGGGCCGAGAGCGCGAGATCGCGCGCGACGTGCTGCCCGAGCTCGTCAGCCGCCTCGAGTTTCTCGATCGCGTCGGTCTCGGTTATCTGACGCTCGATCGCGGCGCGCCGACGCTCTCCGGCGGCGAAGCGCAGCGCATCCGGCTCGCGTCGCAGCTCGGCTCGAATCTGCGGGGCGTCTGCTACATCCTCGACGAGCCGACGATCGGTCTTCATCCGCGCGACAACGGTCTGTTGCTCGACACGATCGGCGCGCTGTCGATGAAGGGCAATACCGTCGTCGTCGTCGAGCACGACGAGGAGACGATCCGCCGCGCCGAGCACGTGATCGATCTCGGCCCCGGCGCGGGAGTGCACGGCGGAGAGGTCGTCGCGAGCGGCCCGCTCGACTCGGTGCTCGAGGCGCCGCGCTCGGTGACCGGACGCGTGCTCGCAGATCCTCCGCGGCATCCGATGCTGCCGCGGCGCCCGACCGTCGTGCCGGCGAGCGAATCCCGCGGCAGGAATCGCGGGTCGAATCGCCGAGCGGCGAACGACGCGTCCAACGACGCTCTCGTGGTCCGCGGCGCCCGCAGGCACAACTTGAAGAGCATCGACGTCGCCGTGCCGCTCCGGCGGCTCGTCTGCGTGACCGGCGTCTCGGGCTCCGGCAAGAGCACGCTCGTCCGGCACGTGCTCCGCGACAACCTCGAGCGTCTGCTCGCTTCACGCGGCTCGCGCTCGAGAAAATCGACTGCGCTCATCGGCTGCGACGCGATCGAAGGCGTGGAGCGCATCGATCGCGTGCTCGAGGTCGATCAAACGCCGATCGGCAAGACGCCGAGATCGTGCCCCGCGACCTACGTCGGTATCTGGGACGATATCCGGCGCCTGTTCGCGCAGACGACGGAGGCGGCGCTGCGCGGTTACGACGCGAGCCGCTTTTCGTTCAACGTCGCGGGAGGGCGCTGCGACGCGTGCGAAGGGCAGGGGCTGAAGAAGATCGAGATGAGCTTCTTGCCCGACGTGCGCGTGCCGTGCGAGCGGTGCAACGGCGCACGCTTCAACGCCGAGACGCTCGCCGTCACGTACCGCGGCAAGACGATCGGCGACGTGCTCGCGATGACGGTGGACGAGGCCGCGCGGTTCTTCGACGCGCATCCGAAGGTCCGCCACACGCTCGAGCTGCTTTCCGACGTGGGCCTTGGCTATCTCACGCTCGGACAACCTAGCCCGACGCTCTCGGGCGGCGAAGCGCAGCGCGTGAAGCTCGTGACGGAGCTCGCGAAGGCGCGCCCCGGAGCGCGCACGAGCGAGCACGTGCTGTACTTGCTCGACGAGCCGACGATCGGCTTGCACATCGCGGACGTCGAGAAGCTCGCGCGCGTGCTGCATCGGCTCGTCGACGCGGGGCACAGCGTCGTCGTGATCGAGCACAATCTCGACGTGCTCGCCGAGGCCGATTGGCTCATCGATCTCGGCCCCGAAGGCGGCGACGGCGGCGGTCGGGTCGTCGCAGCGGGACCGCCCGAGGCGATCGCGCGCCGTGCGCGGTCGCATACGGCAAAGGCGCTTCGGGGATTTCTCGAGAGCCGCGCGGCCGCGGCCTGAGCCTTCCTTCCTCCGGCGAATGCGGGGAGCCGTGAGGTCGGACGCTCAGCCGACTTTGCCGGATGCCAACGCGCGCCAAGGCTCGGACGCGAAGAGATCGAGGCCGAGCCTTTTCGAGAGCCATGCCGTCGTCAGGCCCCCCTTCACGCTGTTTCCCGCGGGGTCGAGCAGCGGCGCGAACGTGCCGAGACCGCACTTGCCGGGCGAGACGGTGACGATGCCGCCGCCGATGCCGCTCTTGCCCGGCAGCCCGACGTCGTACAGCCAGTCGCCCGAGGTCTCGTAGAGCCCGGCGGTGGTCATTACCGCGAGGACGTAGCGGCAAACGACGGCGTCGACGACTTGCTCGCACGTGAGCGGATTCACGCCGCCGTCCGCGAGCGTCGCGCCCATGACCGCAAGATCGCGAGCGGTGACCTTGAGCGACGATTGCTTCGTATAGAGATCGAGCGACTCGACCGGATCGAAGTAGAGGCGATCCCGGCTCGCGAGCAGCTCCGCGATCGCGCGGTTCGCACGATTCGTCGCCGAAGCGCAAGCATAGACGTCCTCGTCGAGCTCGAGCTCCCTGCCCGCGAAGCGGGACAGGCCGTCCCGAATGGCCCGCCATTTCGCATCCGCCGTCGCGCCCGCGACGAGGCTCGTCGTCGCGATCTCGCCGGCGTTGACCATCGGATTCGTGCGCCCGTCCACGCTTCCCTCGATAGCGGTGAGGGAGTTGAATGGAAACCCGGTGGCGTTGACGCCTATGCAATCGCGGGCCTTGGCCGGGCCCGCCGTCGCGCAGACGAGCGCGAAGAGGAAGGGTTTCGCGACGCTCATGATCGCGAACTCGATTTCCGCGTCGCCGGCCACATGGATGTCGCCGCCGACGTCCGCAACGCAGAGCCCGAAGCGTTCCGGCGGGACCGCGAGAAGCGTCGGATACACGTCCGAGAGCCGGCCATCCAGGTTCATCCGGTAGCGCTCGTATGCCTCGGTCACGGCCTCGTGGACGGCCGGGGGAGGGGGGAGCACGCCCGTGGAGACGTACGTCCCGTCATCGGGCGGCTGCTGTGCGGTGCGCGAGCTCATGCAACCGATGCATTTCACCGCGTCGCGTCCGGGCGGCGCATTGGACGAAGGTCCAGGTTACGGGATCTCGGCGCCCGAATAGCATCGAGCGAGCGGCGGTGACGATCGCACGGAGGCTCTATGCGCAAATCCGTCTCGAGCGCAGTCTGTGGGGCGCTCCTCGCGGCGGCATGCCGTGTATACGGGCAAGAGGATCAGCGCGACGTCGTCGCGCTGACGACCGACAATCGGCTCGAGGGCCAGATCCTGGGGCTCGCGCGCGGGAAGCTCGCTTTCGCGATCGACGGAGCGGGGCCGGTCGAGATCGACTGGAGCAACGTCGAGACGCTCAGGAGCCCGCGCGAATTCGACGTCGAGCTCGAGACGGGAGAACGGCTGTCGGGAGCGATTCTCTCGCCGTCGCCCGGGCGGCTTGCCGTCACCGCCGGCACCGCTTCGCCCGCCGTCGAGACGCAAGACGTCATCCGCATCACGCCGATCGCCGCCACGCCCGCGGAACGGACGTCGGGTTACGTCGATCTCGGGCTCGACTTTCTGACCGCGAACGACGAGCTCGACCTCAAGATTGATGCCGAAGCCGAGAACGTGATGCGCAACTACGTGACGACGCTCTCGTTCGACGCAGTCGTCAGCGAGTTCGACGACGAGACGGTGCAGCGGCGCAACTACTTCCAGATTCGATCGCGACGGCTCCTCGCGAATCGATGGTTCGCGATCGGTCGCCTGCACTTCGAAGAGGATCGCGAGCTCGATCTCGACGCGAGAACCCTGCTCGGCTTCGGCGGAGGTCGAACCCTGCTCCAATCGAACCGCGCGGTCGTAGCCTTGTACGGCGGCCTCGCCGCGGACCGAGAACGGTATCGCAGCGTTCCGGGGACGGAAGACAATGCGGAGGCGTTCGTCACGGTCGAGTGGGATTGGTTCGAGCTCGGCGGCGATACTCGGGTCACGACGAACGCCACGACGTTTCTCGGTTTCGACCGCGGGAGGAGGCGCGTCGAGCTCGACGCGCGCCTCGAGCGCGCGATCTTCGGCAACATGCATTGGAGCGTCAGCGTCTACGAGAGCTACGACAGCGATCCGCCCGAGGGGCTCGAGAACAGCGACCTCGGTTTCTCGTTCGCGATCGGACGCTCGTTCTGAGCACGGCCGCGCAAGGACCGCGTCGGGTCGAAGAGCGGGAGGCCTCGACCGGTATGCCCCGTCGTCTCGCTTTCGTCCGCACGCTGCGTGCCGCGTGGGTCGAATACGAGCGCGACCGCGCACGCTACCTGGCCACGGCGATGAGCTATTACGCGTTCGTGTCGCTCGTGCCGCTCCTTCTGTTGCTGCTGTCGGGGATCGGGCTGCTGCTTCGATTCTCGGAGAGCGCCGCGGAGGTCGAGCGGCAGGTGCTCGAGCAGATCGAGCTCAGGTTCGGCAGCGAGATCCACGCGACGATCGAAAGCCTGCTCGACACGTTGCAGAAGGAATCCGTCGGCGCGACGGTGCTCGCCGTCGCGGGTCTCCCCAATAGGCGACCCGGTCCGCGCCGACGCCGATCAGCAGCATCGCGGACGCCGCGAGGACGAAGCCCACGGCGTCGACGTCGATCGTCGCGCGCGCGTCGGCGCCGCGGAGCCGCACGGTCGAGACGAACAGCGCGGCCGAGAAGGCCGCGAGCAGCGCGAAGGTCACCCGCCATTGCACCGACGCGGCGAGATAGCCTGCGACGAGGAATGCCGGAACGATGCCGATCGCCTGGACGCCGCCGAGCCAGCCGAGCGCTCGGGATTGCTGGCTGCCGCTGTAGTGGTCCGAGATCATCATGACCGACGTCGGAATCAACGCCGCGGACGCTAGGCCTGCGATCGTTTGCGCGAGGATCATGGTGCCCGCGTCCCGAGCGAAGGCCATGAGCATCATCGCGACGCCCATCGTCGCCGCCGTCGCACGAAACACGCGGCGGCCGCCGAAGCGCTCGGTCATCCTCGCGCCGAGCATGATGACGGCGGCGACGACGAGGAAGTGCAGCACGATGGCCGTTTTCACCGCGCTCGCGGACGTGCCGAGGCTTTCCGCGATCGCGTCGACGGAGACCTTGAGCGTGGCGAGATTGAAAACGAGGAGCAGCTGCGCGAGCGCGATGACGACGAGCGGCGTCCAGGAAGCGCGCGCCTCGGCTTCTAGGGCTGCCGCGCGCACCGCTTGTGACACGGAAGAACGTGAGCGCGGAGCCGATCGCGCCGATCGTGAACATCGAAAGCAGCGCCGCGCGCTCCGCGGCCGTGTCGACGACGTCGAGCGCGACGAGCGGCGTCTTGCCGTGAGCCCCGCGCCGACGCGACCACGTCACGAACGCCTCGATCAGGAAAAGCCCCGCGATGATCATCATCGGCGCGGGCGACATGTCGAGCACGGCGAACGGCGCGGCCGGCCGGGCGAGCAGCCCGCCCCAGTCCGTGAGATTGTTCGCGCCGACACTGATCAAGAGGATCGCCGCGGCGGCGAGCACGATTCCGGTCCAGTCGATGCTGACGCCGGCGGGCGTGGGCCGCACGTCGAGCCTGCCGGCGAGCACATAGACGAGGGCCGCGACGGCAACTAGCCCGCCGAACGTGAACCGCCACCCGACGGCCGTCGCGAGATAGCCCGCGATCAGAAACGCGAGCACGATGCCGAGCGCCTGCGCGCCGCCGAGCCACGCGAGGGCCTTCGCCCGCTGATGTCCCGTGTAGTGGTCCGCGATCATCACCACGAGCGCCGGAACCAATCCGGCCGCCGCGAGACCGGCGACGACCTGCGCGACCAGCATCATCGGGACGTTTCGGGCGAGCGCCATCACGGCCATCGCGGCCCCGAGCAGCGCGACGGCGAGGCGGAACACGCGTCGCGAGCCGATCACCTGCGCGATTCGCGCGCCGAGCATGATGAGGCCGGCGACGACGAGCGAATAGGTCACGATCGCGGTGCCGACCGTGGTGGCCGGCGCATCGAAGCTCGACGCGATGCCGTCGATCGACACCTGCAGCGTCGACACGTTGAAGACCATCAGCATTTGCGCGAGCGCGATCGTGAGCAGCGGCATCCAGGACGCATGCAGCGCGTCCCGCGCCTCGGTCTCGGCGACCGGTGCGGCGGCGCTCGCGGCGTCCGCGTTCACGTGGCTAGGCGGGTCGTCGACGAGCGGTCACGTCCGCCCGCCTCATCAGGAACTCGGCGAGGAGCGGGACCGGGCGGCCCGTCGCGCCTTTCTGATCGCCGGACTTGGCGTTCGTCCCGGCGATGTCGAGGTGCGCCCAACGATAGCTCTTCGTGAAGCGTGCGAGGAAGCACGCCGCCGTCACGCTGCCGGCCGCGCGTCCGCCGAGGTTGGTCATGTCGGCGAAGTTGCTTTTCAGCTGCTCCTGATACTCGTCCCAGAGCGGCATGCGCCACGCGCGATCGCCGGTCGCCTCGGCGCACGCGAAGAGTTCCTCCGCGAGCGCGTCGTCGTTCGCGTAGAGGCCGCTCGCGACATTGCCGAGCGCGATGACGCAGGCGCCGGTCAGCGTCGCGACGTCGACGACGCATTCGGGTTCGAATCGCTCGACGTACGTCAGCACGTCGCAGAGCCCCAATCTCCCTTCGGCGTCCGTGTTCAAGATCTCGATCGTTCGACCGGACATCGAGCGGACGACGTCGCCCGGGCGTGTCGCGTTGCCGCCCGGCATGTTCTCGACGGCATTGACGGCGGCGACGACGTTGAGCGGCAACTCGAGCCGCGCGGCCGTCTGGATCGCGCCGAGCACGCTCGCGGCGCCGCACATGTCGTACTTCATCATGTCGAGGTCTTCGCCGGGCTTCAGCGAGATGCCGCCGGTATCGAACGTGACGCCCTTGCCGATCAGCACGATGGGCTTCGCGCCGTCGCCGCCGCGGTAATGCATCACGACGAGCTTGCACGGGTTGTCGGATGCGCGACCGACCGAGAGCGCCGCGTGCATGCCGAGCTTCGCCATGTCCTCGCGCTCGAGGACCTCGACCTCTATGGGAAGCCCCTCTGCCATTCGTCGCGCCGTCTCGGCGAAGTACGCCGGATTGCAGACGTTCGCGGGCAGGTTGCCGAGATCCTTCGCGAGCGCCATGCCTTCCGCGGTCGCCGCGCCCCGCCGCACCGCGGCTTCGATCTCCTGGGTCACGTCGCCTCGGCCGACCAGAGCGATCCTGCGAACGCCGCGCTCGGGCTTCTTCGCTCCGTTCGCCTTCGGCGCGTCGAACCGATACAAGCCGTCAGCAAGCATTCGCGCGGCTTCCCGAGTGCGCCAGGCGAGCGAGCGGTCCGGCACGTCGATCGCGGTCAGCGTGACGGCCGCGTCGGCGGCCTTGCCGTCACGGAGCGCTTTCGCGGTGCCGGTGAGCGCATCGCGAAACGCCTTGTCGCCGAACGTCTCGCGCGGGCCGAGGCTCACGACGAGCAGGCGCTCGGCCGCGATGCCGGGCAGGTCGTGGAACAGAGCGGTCGCGCCGGCTTTGCTTTCGATGTCGCTGCGCCCGATCAGCGCGGAAAGCCTGCCTTTGGACGCGGCATCGATCTCCGCGCCGACCGCCGGCAACGTCCCGTCAGCGAACGCGCCGACGACGAGCATGCCCGTCTTCGTCGTCGCGGGCGCCGCCTTCACCGCCTCTAGCTGGATCGGTCCCGGCGCGGTACTCGCATCTTCGTGCATCGCGGCGGAGATCGGCCGAACGCTTTCGATCGTCATGACGAGCTCCTATCGATTACGGCGTCACAATCCCCACGGAAGGCCGGCCAAGTGCCACACGGCGAGCAGCAACGTCCACACGACGAACAGGACGACGACGTAGGGGAGCATCAGCGCGATCACCGTTCCGACGCCGGCCTTTGGGTCGTACTTCATCGCGAAGGACACAATCAGCGCGAAGTACGCATTCAGAGGGGAGATCGCGTTGACCGGGCTGTCGCCCACGCGGTAAGCGGCGAGCACCGCTTCCGGGTCCACGTTCAGCCTCATCAGGAGCGGCACGAAGACCGGCGCGAAGATCGCCCACTTGGGGATCGCGCCGGTCATGATCAGGTCGAGAATCGCGACGACGAAGACGAAGCCGATCAGCAACGTCAGCGCGTTCAGCCCTGCGCCTTCGAGCAAGTCGCCGAGCGACACCGCGGCGAGCGTCGCGAGGTTCGTGTAGGTGAAGAACGCGAGGAACTGGCTGATGACGAATAGCAGGAAGATCAGCCCGGCGAGACCTCTAATGGCCTTCTCCATCGCGTTGATCGCGTCGACCGCGCTGCGCATCGTTCCGGCGCCGAACCCGTAGGCCCAGCCCGCGGCGAGGAACAGGATCGTGACGAAGACGATCAGGCCGTTCATGAACGGCGAATCGGCGAGGATGCTGCCGGTCTCTGGATTGCGCAGGGGCGCGCCCGGCAGGAGCGTCAAGAGCGCGAACACCGCGAGCGTCGCTAGGATCGCCCACGTCGCGTACCGCAAGCCCCGCGATTCCTCGGCGGACATACCTTCGTCGTCGCTCACCGCGGGCGGACGCTCGCCGGTATATTCGCCGAGCCGCGGCTCGACGATCTTCTCGGTGATCAGCGAGACGACGACGGTCAGCAGAATCACCGACGCCACCGAGAACCAGAAATTGGCCGTCAGCTCGATCGATCGCGACGGATCGAGGATGTGAATCGCGTCGTTCGTGATGCCGGTGAGGATGCCGTCGAGCGGCTTGATCAGGATGTTCACGCTGAACACCGCGGCTACTCCCGCGAACGACGCGGCGAGGCCCGCGAGGGGATGCCTGCCGAGGCTCAAGAACGCGGCCGCGGCGAGGGGGATCAGCACGAGGTAGCCGGCATCGGCCGCGATGCTCGACAAGATGCCGATGAAGACGAGGATGTAGGTCATCAGCTTCCGAGGGGCGACAAGCACGAGCTTGTGAATCAAGGCGCGGACGAGCCCCGCTTCCTCGGCGACGCCGACGCCGAGCATCGCGACGATGATCACGCCTACCGCGGTAAAGCTCATGAAGTTGTCGACGACGCCCGTGAACATGAAACGGAAACCGTCGGCCGTGAGCAGGCTCTGCGCGGCCACGGTATTGTCGACGAGCTCTTCGGTTTCCGGGTCGATCGTCTGGAACGCGGCCGCGGCGCCGAACAGATAGAAAACGTGCGAGAGCACGATCAGGATGCCGATCAGCATCACGAAGATGACGACCGGATGCGGAACTCGGTTGCCGACGCGCTCGACGACGTCGAGCATCCGCTCCATCCGCGATTTTCGCGGCAGCTCCTCTTCGGTCTCGATGGTCAGATCGGGAGGCGCGGCGCGTGCCGTTCGCTTGGCCATGGCGTTCCTTGCCGCGAGTGGCTCGAGGCACGCTCACACGTACGCGGGACCGCGGCAAGTTGCCCTTTGGTCCAATTGAACGAGGGATCTCGGGGACGGGGCGTCTCGAAGCGCTTCGCGGCTCGGGCGAGGAGGAGCGCGAGGTGCGGCGCGGCGGCTACGCTTTCGTCACGGTACGAGCACCGCCGCGCCGGTGAAGCGGCCGGCGCGCAGGTCGTCGAGCGCTTTGTTCGCGTCCTCGAGGCGATAGACGGTCGTCGTCGTGTGCACGGGCACCTGCGGCGCAAGCGCCATGAACGCTTCGCCGTCGGCGCGCGTCAGGTTCGCGACCGAGCAGATCGAACGCTCCTCCCAGAGCAGCGCGTACGGGAACGACGGGATATCGCTCATGTGGATCCCGCCGCAGACGACGCGTCCGCCGGGCGCGACGGCCGCGAGCGCCGCGGGGACGAGCTCGCCGGCCGGCGCGAAAATCAGTGCCGCGTCGAGCGGCTCGCTCGGCCGCTCGTCGGCGCCGCCCGCCCAAACGGCTCCGAGGCTTCGCGCGAACGCTTGCGCGTCGACGTCGCCGGGTCTCGTGAACGCGTAGAGCTCGAGTTTTCGATATCGGGCGATCTGCGCGACGATGTGCGCGGCCGCGCCGAACCCGTAGATGCCGAGCCGCTTCACGTCGCCGGCCTTGCTCAATGTGCGATAGCCGATCAGACCGGCGCAGAGCAGCGGCGCCGCGGAGACCGCGTCGTAGGATGCGGGAATCGCGAAGCAGAAATCTTCGTGCGCGACCGTGTACTCAGCGTACCCGCCGGGTAGCTGATAGCCGGTGAAGCGGGCGCCGGGACAGAGGTTCTCGCGCCCGGACGTGCAATAACCGCAGCGTCCGCACGTTCGCCCGAGCCACGGCACGCCGACCCGGTCGCCCGGACGGAAGCGGGTCACGCCCGGGCCCACCGCTTCGACCCGGCCCACGATCTCGTGGCCGGGCACGAGCGGCAGCACGGGCTCGGTCAGCTCGCCGTCGACGATGTGGAGATCGGTGCGACAGACGGCGCAGGCCTCGACCCGGAGCAACAGCTCGCGGTCGCCGGGCCTTGGAACGGGAAGGGAGCGCGGCTCGAGCGGCCGACCCGGCTGCTCGAGCACCATCGCACGCATCATCGCGCTCCCCCTTCGGGCGCTACTTCCTGAGCGGTCCCCGAAGCGCGCCGACGACGTGCTCGTTGTTCTGCACGACGAGGTAGTAGTTCTCCGGCGACTCGATCAGCGGTTGGACGTGGTCGTACCGCACGCTGCCCGTCGCCGAGAGCCGCCCGCGGCCCTCGCGCTTCATGTGGAACGTCCCGACGATATTCCCCTCGATGCCGGTCGCTCCGCGGCGGATATGAACCTGGGTGGGCTCGGCAATATTCGAGTACGTGAGCTGGACGGTCGCTTCGCCCGTATCGGGGTTGATCGTGACCGTGCCCTCGCCGCGGCCGTCCGGGTCGCCCGAGACCTCGGGCCCCGTCAACACGACCTTGAACGTCGCTTCCGTTGTGTCGTCGGCAACGGTCGAAAGCGGCGCGGCGAGCAGGGCCAGGGCGGCCGCCGCGACGAGGCGGAGCTCGACTTTCGTTCTCACTCTTCGTGTCTCCTCTCACCGTGGTTGCGGATTGGCACCGCAGTTTACCGAAACCGGCTCGGGCCAGGGAGCGCGCTAGAGAAAAGCAAAGCCGAGCGGAATGACGCGACGGGGCCCGGGCAACTGTCCGTTGCTCGTCGAAGTTAACCGTTAATCAACCGTATATAACTCTCGGATCTCCGAAGGAATCGGCTAGGTTCGCATCGCGCCGGGCGCGTGGTCGCCGCGGCGCGAAAGTTTCGTGAGAAGCATCCAAGCCGAGCAAGATCATGAAGATTCACCCCGTGCGCCTCGGGCCGCTCGCGGTCGCTGTGGGAGCGACCGTCTCGGCCTCGGCAACCGCTCAATCCGTCGACGAGGAAGTCGTCGTGACCGGACGCCGCCTCGAGGAGACGATCCCGCAGGTGCTCGAGCGGTTCGGCAACCGTCTCGAGACCGTCGACCGCGCGGCGATCGATCTCGGCGGCTTCAACGACCTGTCGCAGACGCTGCAGATGCAGGTCCCGGCGTTCTACGTCGCGCCGAAGAACGGGCCCTTCGATTACATGAACTGCTCGCTGCAGGGCTCCCGTTGCGAGGACGTGCTGTTTCTCGTCGACGGCGTGCGGATCGCGAATCGGCTCTACAACACCACGACGCCGCTCGACACGATCCCGGCGCACACGATCGACCGCATCGAGGTGCTCTACGGCGGGCAGGGCATCTTCTACGGCACGCAATCGGTCGCCGGCGTCGTGAACATCGTCACGAGCTCGTTCACTGGCGAGCCGGGCGGCCACGTCGAGATCGGCTACGACGAGCACGGCGGCGTGCACATCTCGGCGGACTATCGCACGGGCGTCGCCGGCCACGATTTCGTGCTGTTCGCGTCGCGCGATGAGTCGGACGGCTTTGCGCCGTATCCCGACGAGGACTTCCAGCCGAGCGCGACGGACCGCGAGCGCGGCTACGAGGTCTCGACCTACGGTTTGAAGTACGGCCGCAACTTCTCGCCGGGTTCCCGCCTGTCCGTGCTCGTGCAGCGCACGGAGAACGACGTCGACAACGCGTTGCCGTACGCCATCGCGAGACGCGTGAACCGCCGCGTCGAGGATCTCCTCACGTTGAAGTGGGATTACTCGATCGGCGAGAAGGCCGATTTCTACATCAAGGCGTACTACCACGACTGGGATACGCGCTGGGACGACATCCGTAACGACATCGGCCCGGACGGCGTGCCGACCGGCACGCAGACGGTGCTGTTCACCGACACGTTCTGGGGCTTCGAGGATTACGGCGTCACCGCGCTCGCGAGCCTTCGCGCGAACGACGCAATCGAGTACTCGGTCGGCTACGACTATCAGCGCTTCTGGGGGCACGACGACGTTTGGCGCATCGACGACAAGACCGAGACCGCGCACGCCGTCTACGGTCAGGTGCGCTCGTCCGAGACGGCGTTGCCGAGATCCGATCTCGCGTTCGGCGTGCGCTACAACACGACGAGCGGCAGCGCCGACGGCACGGTGTGGAACCTGAGCGGCCGACACGATCTGTCCGATCGTCTGTACGTGCGCGGGCAGATCGGCACGTCGTTCCGCCTGCCGGATGCCGAGGAGCTGTATCTCAACGAGCCCGACGTGGAGTCCGGAAACCCGAATCTCGAGGCGGAGGAAAGCCGTAATCTCGAGATCGGCATCGGCGGCGGAAGCGCGAACGGCGCATTCGGCTGGCAGCTCGTCTATTTCGACCGCGAGGTGGACAACCTCATCGGCGTCGACTTCGACAATCCCGATTTCCCCGACGGCATCTACACGAACTTCGATCGAAGCGCGAAATTCGACGGCTTCGAGCTCGTCCTGAACGGGCGCTTGACCGACACGCTGTCGGCCACCTTCAGCTACACACGCAGCAACGCGCGGCTCGACGGCACGAGCGGCCAGATTCAGGACATCCCCGAGTCGCTCGCGAAGCTCGGCCTCTCGTATCGGCCGACGACGGTGCCGATCGAGCTCGGCATGTCGCTGCTTGCCGTCGGCGACGTCTTCGACGAGGTGAGCCGGATCGGGAGGGTCGAGCACGGCGGGTATACCGTCGTCGACCTCACCGGCGCGTACTATCCCGACGCCGAGCGCCGCCATCGGATCGGCGTCAGGATCGAGAACGCGCTGGACGAGGAGTACGCGACGTCGCTCGGCCGCGGCATTCGCGACGCCGACGGCTCGTCGTACGCGTATCGCAACCGCGGTGCGCCGCGCACGGTCACCGTGAGCTACGGTTACCGCTGGTAGGGCGTGAGCGCCGCGCCCGCGGGCGCGGCGCCGTCACCGCGTTTCCCGCGATGAGAGCGCGTTCGTCCCGCCGCTACTCCTCGATCAGCGTGTGGTCCGGGTTCTCGGGCCGGCAACCGAAAGGCTGAATGTCGAGATCGGACGGCGCGTAGGTCGCGGTCGCGGGCGGGAAGGGTCGAGTGAAGAAGATGGGATCCTCGTAGTAGATCGAGAGCTCGAGCCGATTCGTCTCCGGATCGAAACGCACCCGCTCGACCGACTTGAGCGCGTCCGAGTGCAGCATGCCGCGAACAGGCTTTCCCGGCGTCTCGACGTACTGCGCGAGCACGCCCGCGGAATAGTTCGCGGTCTCGATCACGAGCGTGTCGCCTTCGAATCGGCCGATCGAGTGGCCGAGCGTGGTGCGCGGACCGTCGGCCGGATGCTCGGCGACGTCGAGGTGGACGACGCGCACGACGTCCATCCACTCGTGCCTCAAGATGATCTTGTCGCCTTCGCGGCTGATGGAGAGCGGCGTGCCGGGCGCGAACCAGACGCGGCGAATGGAAACCGGATTGCAGCGAAACGTCGGATCGTCGGTGAACGGGTCGTATGCCGCGACCGCGGCCTCGCCGGCCGGCGTCATGAAGTTCATCATCGGCTGATCGCCGCTCGGCGTGCTGCTCGCGGACGCGCGCATCCACGTTCCGTAGATGTCGTGCCGCACGGTCTCTTCTCGGCTCGACGCCGCGCCGCGCGGCCCGTTCACGTCGAGCACGCGCCCGTCCTCGAATTCGATCGACGTGAAGAAGCAGCCGTAAGGATCGCGGCGCGCCTGCGAGCCCCTGAGCGTCACGACGGTGCCTGGCGTGAGCATCTCGGGACGAATGCCGTTGCGCGTGAGCTGCGTGATGCCGTGCGACTCGCAGACGTACTCGCGCGTGAGACCGTTCTCGTCGACGGCGGACACGTGCAGGTACGCGTGCGGATTGCGTCGCTCGAGCTCGATGACTCGGCCCGTGATCACGACCGGCTTGTCGATATCGAAATGCGGTGAGAACGCGTGGTGCGCGCTCGCTTGCTGCGCGGCGGCGAGCAGCAGCGCGATCGACACGCTTCGTCGTTTCATCCTCGAGCCTCCCCCTCGGCCGCGGTCGACGGCAGACTATACCCGGAAGTCGACTCGGCGGAAGTGGGGGAGCCGATTCCGCGTTCGACCGACCGAAGAACCGCCCAGTCGGCGAACGCGCGGCGAGCCGCGCCGACGCGCGGTAGTATCGCGACAAGGTTGCCTTCCCCGGCGACTACGAGAACCGTTCGAAGGGGTCATCCGAGCATGTCGACCGACGAGACCACGCGACGTCTTCTGCACGAGCTCGACGATCTCGTCCCGCTCGTGCGCGAGCGGGCCGCCGAAGCGGACCGCCGCTTTGCGCTGACCGACGACGTCGTGGAAGCGCTTGTGCGGCATCGGCTCTTCAGGCTCTGGATTCCGCGCCGCTACGGCGGCTTCGAGACGAGCCTGCCGGACGCGCTCGAGATCTACCAGGCCGCCGCCCGCATCGACGGCTCGTTCGGCTGGGCCGTGATGATCGGCGCCGGGGGCGGGCTCTTCGCCGCATTCCTCGACGAGGCCCCTGCGCGCACGATCTTCGAGCCGGCGAACGCGGTGATTGCGGGCTCGGGCGCGCCGGAAGGGCAGGCCGAGCGCGTGCCCGGCGGCTATCGCGTGCGCGGCCGATGGCGATATGCGAGCGGCGCGCCGTACGCGACGACGTTCACCGCGAGCTCCATCGTCACGAGCGGCGGCGAGCCGGTCCGAGGGGAGAACGGCGAGCCCCTCGTCCGGGCGATGGCTTTCCCGCGTGCCAGCGTGGAGATTCTCGAGACGTGGAACGCGCTCGGCATGCGCGCGACGTCGAGCCACGATTTTCGCGTCGACGACGTATTCGTTCCGGAAGCGATGAGCTTCAGCGTGTTCGCCGACGCGCCGCGCGAGCCGGGGCCGCTGTATCGGATTCCGTTCCAGGTGCTGAGCGAGCTTCCTTTCGTCGCCGTCGCGTTGGGTGTGGCGCGACACGCGCTCGATGCGTTCGCCGCGCTCGCGCAGCGCAAGCGGCCGCTCGGCGCGAAGGGTGTGCTCCGCGACGACGGGACGGCGAGGGCCGCGTTCGCCGATGCTTTCGCCGCGTGGCGAATCGCCCGCGACGGCGTACGCGCGCTCGCGGCGAGCGCGTGGGAGGCGGCGACGGCGGGGCGCGAGCTCTCCGCCGCGGAGCTTGCCGAGATCACGGCGACGAGCGTGCACGTCGTGCGGCGGCTCGATGCCGCGGTCGACGAGCTCGCGACGCTCGCCGGCATGACTGGAATAGACGACGCGTCGGAGCTCGGACGCGCGCGGCGCGATCTGCTCACGCTCCGCGCGCACGTGGCCGTCTCGCCGCGGCAGCTCGCGCACGCTGGCGCGTCGCTGCTCGGAGGCTGAGGTCAATCCTCGCGCAACAGCGGTGCCGGCTCGGTGCGGCGCGCTTGTCGAGCGGGGCCGACGCTCGCGGCCAATAGGAGCAGCGTGACCACGACCGCGACGGCGCCCGTGACCAGGAACGGCGAGACGTCTCGCGAGAGATACTCGTCCCTGAGCCAGGCGACGGCGATCAGCGCGAGCAGGGTGCCGAGCACGAGCCCCGGCAGTCCGAGCAGAAGGCCGCGCGTAAGCACGAGCCGGCCGAGCGCGCGCGGGCCCGCGCCGACCGACGCGCGAATCGCGTATTCGCGGCGGCCGGCGGTCACGAGATATCGCTGCGTGCCGTAGAACCCGCTCGTCGCGAGCACGACGACGAGGAGCGCGGTGACGATCGTCAGCACGCTCCGCGCGATGTCGGCGGCCATCAGCTCGCGGCGCAGGTCGGAGAGCGTGCGGACATCTTGGATCTCGACCTCGAGCCCGTCCGCTTCGACGAGCGCGTCGAGACCCTGCCGGAGCTGCGCGGGCGTCAGCGTCGTTTCGACGAGCGCCAAGCCGAACGTGTTGACGAATCCGCTCGACATCAACGCGAGAGCGGGGAAATCCGCATTGGGATGATCGAAAGAGAAGTCGTCGATCACGCCGACGATCGGGAACGACGCGCCGGTCGGCAGCGATAGCAGCTCGCCGACGACGTCGTCGCGTCCGAATACGCGCTGGGCGAGCGTTCGATTGACCATCACCACGAGCTCGCCGTCCTGCAAGGCCCGGCCGTGCAGGAGCTTGATGCCGAGAATATCGATGAACCGGCTGTCGACCCGCGCCAGACGCGCATCCAGGCGGTCGCTCGGATTGTCCGGACGCGGCAGCCCCACCGACGAGTACGACGTCCATGCGGGCCCGATCGTGCCGAGCGATACTTTCCTCACGCCCGGTATCGACGAGATGACTTCGCGCTGACGCGCCAGCTCGGCCTGAAAAGCATCCATGATGTTGCCGCCGGTATTCAGTGCCATGATCGCTTCCTGAGGGATCGAATACTGGACGGCGACGAGATTGCGCGTCTCGTAGCCGGGCGAGGCCAGCAGCAGCGTGGCGAGATACCAGCCGAAGGCGATCGCGGTGCCGCCGAACATCGCGGCGACGGCGATCTGCGCGGTGCCCGCGATGCGTTGCGCGGGCGTCGCGCGCGCAGCGACTTGCCGGCTGCTGCCCGCGATGCCGAGGCGTTCGAGCCCGGCGATCGGCGCGAGCGACACGACCACGGCGCCGGCCAGAAGGAAGGCACCGACGAGAGTCAGCACGCGCCAATCGAACAGCGTGACGTCGCGCCATTGCGCGTTGCGCAACATCGTCGAGTCGCGCAGGAGCTCGGCGAGCCACAAGCTCAGAACCAGCCCGAGCACGGCCGAGGCCGCGACGAGCACGACGGCCTCGGTCGCGAGCTGACGCGCGATCCGCTTGAGCGGTGCGCCGACGGACATGCGAATGCCGAGCTCGCGTCGTCTGCCCGGCGCCCGCGCGAGCAGGAAGAGGCTCACGTTCGCGGCCGCGACGAGCGCGAGCAGCACGCTGCCCGAGAGGAAGAGCAAGAGCTGACGCTGCGTGCTGCGGTGCACGTTGACGTTGAAGACGAGACCTTCGATCACGTCGAAGCGCATGTTCGCGAGCGGCAAGGCGGTCTCGAGCTCGCTTTGGAATTTCGACGACAGCTCGCCGATGATCGCCTCGGGGCGCGCGCCGGGCGCGCTGCGCCCGAGGCCGCGCATGATCATGTTGACGACGAACGGTTCTCCCGACGCGTTGTCGACGTGGTTCTCGAACGGTATCCAAATCGAAGTTTCGCTGCTCATTTGAGGCGGCAACGCGCCGGTGAATCGCGGCGACATGACGCCGACGATGCGGTAATCCTTCCGCACTTCGTCGGGCTCGAGGCGGCCGTTGACCATCCGCCGGGGAGGCGATTGGTTCACCACCTCGATCGTCCTGCCGAGCACGTCCGGTTTCCCGCCGAAGCGCTCCTGCCACAGGCGGTACGAGATCACCGCGACGGGCTCGCCGCCCGGGTCGTGATCGGCGTCGACGAAGCCGCGCCCGAGCAGGACGCGAGGCCTCACGCCGCTGAAGAATTCCCGCGTGACCATCTCGCCGTAGGCCGGTTCGCGGTCGGCGCTGATCATGAGCTGCGCGGGCTGCAGGCCGGCCGCGAACTCGAGCGTCGAGGCCTCGTCCGCGATGCGCTCGATGAGGCTGTACGGCAAGCCGCCGGCGTTCTGACCGTTGTTCCACCCGTACGTCACGAGACGCCTACTGTCCTCGAAGCCCGGATGCGGTTTCAGAAGCAGATCGACGTAGAGCGAAATGAACGAGGTGACGAAGGCCATCGCGACGGCGAGCGCGAGCACCGCCGCTGCGCTCGCGAACGGCGTGCGCCGGTAGATCCGCCACGCGTGCTTCAAGTCCGCGAGGAAGCCCGTCATTGCGGTTCCTGCAGTCGGCCGTCGCGCATGCGGAGGCGGCGGCTCGCGCGCTCGGCGTAGGCTGGATTGTGTGTCACGGTGATCAGCGTCGCGCCTTCGGCATGCAGAGCCGATCGAGCAGGTCCATGAGCTGATCGCCGTTCGCGGTGTCGAGATTGCCGGTCGGCTCGCCGGCGAGGATCAGCGACGGATTGCCGACCAGTGCCCTGGCCACGGCGACGCGCTGCTGCTGACCGCCCGAGAGCTGATTCGGGTGATGTCGTGCACGGTGCGACATGCCGACGCGCTCGAGCGCGGCAGCGACCGCCTCCCTTCGCTCCGCGGCAGTGACTCCGCGGCGGTAGAGCAGGGGCAGCTCGACGTTCTCCTCGACCGTCATCTCGGGAATGAGGTTGAAGCTCTGAAAGATGAAGCCGATCTCGCGATTGCGAAGCCGCGCGCGCTCCTCGGCGTCGATCTCGTTGACCGGGACGCCGGCGAGCCGGTACTCGCCCGACGTGGGCTCGTCGAGGAGACCGAGGATCGTCAGCAGCGTGGACTTGCCGCATCCGGACGGACCTTCGATCGTCACGTATTCGCCGCGCTCGATGACGAGATCGATGCCGCCGAGCGCATGCGTCTCGACCGTTTCCGTTCGGTAGACCCGCCGCAGATCCTCGAGCTCGATCAACGGTGCCGATTCGCTCATTCGTGCTCCTCCCCCGATTCCGAGCGGCCTTTCCTCCGCACCGGATGCGATGCCCGGCAAGCCGGGCGTCCGATCAGCGAATACGTATCTCGCGTTCGTCGAGCCACTCGGACATGTCGGCAAGAATGACGCGGTCGCCGACGTCCAAGCCTTTCTTGATCTCGATGTGACGCGGAGAGATGCGTCCGAGCTCGACGCTGACTCTTCTCGCGCGGCGGCCGCTCGCGTCGAGCACGAAAAGCTCGGCCGTTTGCGCGTCGTCACGCACCTGCGGCGGCCTATCCAGGATCAGCGTCTCGGGCGCCCGGTCGATCTTGATGCGCGCCGTCACGGAGAGGTCCGGGCGCAGCCCGGTCATCTCGCCGTCGGCAAGTGCAATGTCGACCGTCACGAAGCGGTCGCGCACCGTCGGCTCGACGCGCGTCACTTTGCCGCTGGCCGTTCGGCGTCCCATCTCGAGGCGCGCCGGCTGTCCGGGCTCGACGAAAACCGCGTCGCGCTCGGAGACGCGAACACGCGCGATCAAAACCTTCGGATTCACGATGCGCGCGACTTCGCTCCCGACGGCGAGCCTTTGCCCTTCCTCGACCTTCATCTCCTGGACGACGCCGGCGAGACTCGCGCGGACCTCGAGGTCGTCGACCTGCTCCTCGAGTCGAGCGACGTCGCGGCGCAGCTGCTCGATCCGCGCCTTGGCGGCCGCCTCGCGCGCGGCGCGCGTCTCCGGGAAACGTGCGACCTGCGCCTGCACCGCATCGAGGTTCTTCGTCAGTTGCTCGGCGCGCACTTCCGCGCGCTGCGCCTCGAGCGCCGACGTCGCCCCTTCCTGGACGAGCCGTTGCTGGATCTCGGTTTCGATTCGCGCGGTGGTGTAATCGGCTTCCGCGCTCGCGAGGGCGACGAGCAGATCGAGATAGCTGTCCTCCTCCTCGGCCTTGCGGAGCGCTTCCTCGATCTCGGCGGTCTCGAGCTCCGATCTCGCCTTCGCGAGATCTTGCAGGAGAGTGGGGCTGCTCAGCTCGACGAGGACGTCGTCCGGCCCGACGACTTGCCCCGCGAGCACGTGCACGCGCTCGACGACGCCTTCGCTGCGGTTCGTGACCGCACGCACCTCGGGTGCGTGCAAAGTGCCCGTGCCGGTGATCTCGTGCACGAACTCCCCGCGGGTGACGCGCCCGGTCCAGAACGTGCTGCCGTCGATCCCGGGCGGACGTCGCACGAGACTCGTGGCCACGCCCGCGAGAAGGGCGAGCGCGATGCCCGCGGCGGCGAGAGCCCCCCAGCGGCGATAACGACGCTTGCGCGCATTCGGCCTTTGGATATCCACGGTCTCCCGCCCGAGCGACGACCCTCGTCACGAGTCCCGATGCGCCGCACCGCGCTAGTGACAGAATCCAAAAATACCTCGAATGTCATACTCTGGCACCTACGGTGTCACCGCAAGCCCGGGGAGGCCTGATCGACCGGAGGATTGGCTTGTGCTCTCGACGCTCGCGGAGGTCGGACCGCGATATGTAAGCCGGAACCGCGCTATGCCGCGTCGAGCATCCCGGCCGAGACGATGAATTCCTCGATCCGGTCGAGGCCTTGGCGGGTCTTCAAGTTCGTGAAGACGAACGGACGCGAGCCGCGCATTCTGAGCGTATCCTCGCGCATCACGTCGAGCGACGCGCCGACGAGCGGCGCGAGATCGATCTTGTTGATCACGAGAAGATCCGAGCGGGTGATGCCGGGCCCTCCTTTGCGCGGAATCTTGTCGCCGGCAGCGACGTCGATGACGTAGATCGTGAGATCGACGAGCTCCGGGCTGAACGTCGCGGCCAGGTTGTCGCCGCCGCTTTCGACGATCACGAAGTCGAGGTCGGGAAATTTCGCGGTCAATGCGTCGATGGCCGCGAGGTTCATCGACGCGTCCTCGCGAATCGCCGTGTGCGGACAACCGCCGGTCTCGACCCCGATGATATGGTCGGCGTCGAGCGCTCGCGCCCGCGTCAGGATCAGAGCGTCTTCTTTCGTGTAGATGTCGTTCGTCACGACGGCGATGTGGTAGCGCTCGCGCATGCGTTTGCACAACGCCTTGATCAGGCTCGTCTTGCCGGAGCCGACCGGTCCGCCGACGCCGATGCGCAGAACATTCGATCTCATCACCGAACTCCTAGGAGCGAAATAACCGCGTGTGCTGCGTCTCGTGCCGCGCGCTCGCGATCGCGAAGCCCGGCATCCCGTAGCCGATGTCGTCGTCGCCGAGAGCGCAGGCCCGTGCGACCGCGGCCTCGATCGCCGGGCCCAGGCCGAGCAGGATCCGCTGTCCGGCCGTGTGGCCGAGCGGCACGAGCTTGATCGCCGCCGCCACGTGCGATTCGCACCATGCCCACGCGTAGCCCGCCGCGGCGAGCACGGCGGACACGCCGCCGTGCGCGGCGCCGAACGCGTACGCGCCGGCGAAAGGCCAATCGCAGCGCGGCATCGGCAGGCCGAGATCCTCGAGCAGGCACGCGAGCGCCTGGCCCATGTGGCGGTCGGCCGCGCGGAGCTCCGCGGTCTCGCGCATCGCGACGAGGGTTCGGCACCATTCGATCGCTTCGTCGAGGTCGCGGGCGGCGACGGCGCCGTGCACGCGCAGGAGAATCGGCAGATCCGTGCGCGCGAGGCCGTGCAGCACGCCTTCGATCCACTCCGCGGCGTCGCGCTCGCTGCGCACGCGGCCGGTCTCGACGACTTGCTCGAGTCCGCTCGAGTAGGCGTACGCGCCGACCGGCAGGCTCGGGCTGATGAGCTGCCAGAGGCGAAGGCTCGCGCGGAGGCTAGTGGGCGTGGCCGTGGTCACCGTGCCGAGGGTCTCCGTGGGCGTAGGCGCCGGCCTCGGGCTCGAACGGCGCGAGCTCGTGCACGACGTCGCCGCCGAGCCCGCGCACCATCGCGTCGAGGACGTGATCGCGGCCGTAGCGCAGCCAGCCGTCGCCGATCTCGAGCGCGACGTGGCGATTGCCGAGGTGATAGGCGAGCCGAGCGAACAGCGGCGGATCGTTGCAGCGCACGGTGGAGACTTCCTCGGGAGCCGCGACCACCGCGACGGCGTCGCCGTTTCGGCAACGCAGCAAATCGCCGCCGCGCAGCACGGTGCCGCGCGGCAGCATGATGCCGATCTCTCGGCCGGAAGAGAGCGTGACGCGCTGACGCGCGATTCGCCGCCGCTCGAACGACAGCACGACGCATTCGTGCGGCCGCTCGGTCACGGGCCCGGAGACGCGCTCGTCGAAGATCTGGATGCTCATCGTCAGAACAGGAAATAGCGCTGTGCGAGAGGGAGAATCGCGGCGGGGTCGCACGTGAGCAGCAGGCCGTCCGCGCGAACCTCGTACGTTTCGGGATCGACCTCGATGCGCGGCGCGTAGCCGTTGAGCCGCATGTCCTTCTTTTTCACCGTTCGCGTGCCGCGGACCGCCGCAAGCGGCTTCTCGAGCCCGAGCCGCTCGCCGATGCCGCTCGCAAGCGCCGCCGCGGAGACGAACGTGAGCGACGTCCGTTCCACGGCGCGGCCGAACGCACCGAACATCGGCCGATAGTGCACCGGCTGCGGCGTCGGGATCGACGCGTTCGGATCGCCCATCGGCGCGGCGACGATCATGCCGCCCTTGATGATCAGCGACGGCTTCACGCCGAAGAACGCCGGTTTCCACAGCACGAGATCCGCGAGCTTGCCGACCTCGACCGAGCCGACCTCCGCCGCGATGCCGTGCGCGATCGCGGGGTTGATCGTGTATTTCGCGATGTAACGCTTGACGCGGAAGTTGTCGTTGCGGTCGCCGTCCTCGGGCAGCGGTCCGCGCTGCACCTTCATCTTGTGCGCGGTCTGCCACGTGCGCGTGATCACCTCGCCGACGCGGCCCATCGCCTGCGAGTCGGACGAGATCATCGAGAACGCGCCGAGGTCGTGCAGAATGTCCTCGGCCGCGATCGTCTCGCGCCGAATGCGGGACTCGGCGAAAGCGACGTCCTCGGGGATGCCGGGATCGAGATGATGGCAGACCATGAGCATGTCGAGATGCTCGTCGATCGTGTTCACCGTGTACGGCCGCGTCGGATTCGTCGACGACGGCAGGACGTTCGGCTCGCCGCACGCTTTGATGATGTCGGGCGCATGCCCGCCGCCCGCGCCCTCGGTGTGGTACGTGTGGATCGTTCTGCCCTTGAAGGCGGCGAGTGTCGTCTCGACGAAGCCCGACTCGTTCAGCGTGTCGGTGTGAATCGCGACCTGAACGTCGTAACGCTCCGCGACGTTCAGGCAGCTGTCGATTGCGGCGGGCGTCGTGCCCCAGTCCTCGTGGAGCTTCAAACCCATTGCGCCGGCCTCGATCTGCTCGGCGAGCGCGTCAGGCAGGCTCGCGTTGCCCTTGCCGAGGAAACCGAGATTCATCGGGAAGGCGTCGGCGGCCTGCAGCATCTTGCCGATGTGCCACGGTCCCGGCGTGCACGTCGTCGCGTTCGTGCCGGTCGCTGGGCCCGTGCCTCCGCCGATCATCGTCGTGATGCCCGACATCAGCGCCTCTTCGATCTGCTGCGGGCAGATGAAATGGATGTGCGTATCGATGCCGCCCGCGGTCAGGATCTGGCCTTCGCCCGCGATGATCTCGGTGCCCGGGCCGATCACGATGTCGACGCCGGCCTGCGTGTCCGGGTTGCCGGCCTTGCCGATCCGCGCGATGCGCCCGTCCTTGATACCGACGTCGGCCTTGACGATGCCCCACCAGTCGACGATCAGCGCGTTCGTGATGACGGTGTCGACGGCCTCGTTCGACGAGCGCTGACTCTGCCCCATGCCGTCGCGGATCACCTTGCCGCCGCCGAACTTGACCTCGTCGCCGTACACGGTGCGGTCGCTTTCCACCTCGACGATCAGCGCGGTGTCGCCGAGCCGCAACCGATCGCCGGTCGTCGGACCGAACATCTCCGCATAGGCTGTGCGCGGGATCCGGCTCATGGCGCGTCCTCGAGCGGACCCATCACTCGGCCGAGGAAGCCGTACACGCGTCGATCGCCCGCCAACGCGACGAGCGTGACGGTGCGCGTCTGCCCGGGCTCGAAGCGCACGGCGGTGCCGGCCGGAATGTCGAGACGGAAGCCGCGCGCCGCTTCGCGATCGAACGACAGCGCGTCGTTGACCTCGTAGAAGTGGTAGTGCGAGCCGACTTGCACGGGACGATCGCCGGTATTCGCGACCGTGAGCACGATGCTCGCGCGGCCCGCGTTGAGCTCGATCTCGCCGTCGTCGACGAAGAGTTCTCCGGGAATCATCGCGGCCTCATTGAATGGGGTTGTGCACGGTCACGAGCTTCGTGCCGTCCGGGAACGTCGCCTCGACCTGCACCTCGGTCAGCATCTCCGGCACGCCTTCCATGACGTCGTCTCGGGTCAAGAGCGTCGCGCCTTCGCTCATCAGCGTCGCGACGGACTTGCCGTCGCGCGCGCCTTCGAGGAGCGCCGCGGTGATCAGCGCGACGCTTTCGGGGTAGTTCAGCTTCAAGCCGCGGCGCCGGCGCTCGGCGGCGAGCTGCGCGGCGACGTAGATCAGAAGCTTGTCCTTCTCGCGCGGTGTGAGCTCCATACGGTCAGGTCCTCCAGATGCGCGGCGCGCATGGCGCGCGCCCGATGACGGCCGCGCGGAGCGCGGCCCAGACGGATTCGAAGGCTTCGCGCAGCGTCTCCGCGCTCGCGGCGAGGGCCCGGACGACGAGCACGTCGTCGACGACGCTCGCGCCGGCGTAAAGCCCCGAGAACGCGTCGAGCCGCCCGCGCGCCGCGTCGAGCGCTCGCGCGTCGGCGGGATACGCGTACAGCGTGCCGAGCACGGTGCGACCGCCGAAGCCCCAGTCGCGCTCGAGCACGGCATCGCCGGCCTCGAAGATCGTCCGCTCGATCAGGATCGGCCGACCGTCGACGGCGATGCGCGTGCGCTGGTCGAGCCGTCCGCTGCGGTAGAGATCGCCGAAAGCCGGGCGGCCGAGCGAGATCGTCTCCCAGGCGACGAAGCGCGCGTTCGCCGCGAGGCCGATCTCGGTCGTGCTCTCGACGATGCTGCCGCCGAACAGGATCGTCTCTTGCGGCAACCACTCGAACGACGCGCCGTCCGCGACGCGAACGGCGAGATCCTGACGGCTCGGCGATCCTGCGCTTCGATAGAACTTCGTTGCGGCGGGCGTCGTCACGAGCGCCGCGGCGCCGGTGCCGATCGAGCACGAGATCTCGAGCCGGTCGCCGCCGACGAGCCCGCCCGGCGGATGGAGGAGATAGACGTGGCAGACGCCGTCGCCGGGATAGAACGGACGCTGGATGTAGAGCGGTCCCGAATGCCGCGACGCGACGACGGTGCGCTCGCGCGCGCGGCGAAACGCGAGCTCGATGCGGGCATGCCAGCCTCGCGGCGGCGACGACGTCCTATCACCGACTCGCTCGGCGTTGACAGGCGGCCGCGGCGGCGCGCCGCGCGCACACGACGGTTCAGCCGCCACCGACGATCTCCGTGAAGAGCAGCACGCCCGTCACGACGGCGACGATGCCGACGAGCGCGTGGAGGGCGGTATGGAGCTTCGCGCTCGCGCGCTCGGTGCAGGCGATCGCACCGGCGAGCATGCGCGCGAACGCGCATGCGCCTGCCGCCACGCCGAGCGAGAAGCACGCGAGATAGAGTCCGCTGTCGAGACCCGTGTCGAACGTCGCGATCGGCAGCAGCGCGATCACGGCCGCCGAGCCCGCGCCGCCGTGCAGCATGCCCATCAGCACGCCGGCGCGGCCGCCGAGCCGGATCGCATCCGCGCGACGCACTGCCGCCGCGCGCTCCCGTGCGACGCCGCGGAGGGCGTGCAGGCCGACGACGATCAGCGTCGCGGCGACGGCGATCTCCGCGTAGCCGCTGACCGTCATGAGCCCGACGACGCCGAGCCCGAGCACGCACGCGGCGATGACGCTCAGCGCCGCGGCATGACCGAGCGCCCAGCGGAGCGCGTAGGCGGTCGGCGACATCGACCGATCGCTGACGGCGAGCCCGCCGATCGCGGCGACGTGATCGGCGTCGAGCGCGTGCACCAGCCCGAAGGCGAGGCCGACCAGCATCGGCTCGCGGAGCCAGAGCCCGACGACGCCATCGGTGAAAGAGGCGAGATCCATGAGCTACACCGTGAGATGAGTCTTGACGAGCTCGTCCGTGAGCTCGTCCATCGAGCCGGCCGCGACGATGCGGCCCTTGTCCATGATGCGAAAGCCGTCGCAGAAACGGCGCACGAACGGCAGCTTCTGCTCGACGACGAGCACGGTCAGCCCGAGCTCGCGGTTGAGCTTGCGAATCACGTCGCCGATCTCCGCGACGATGCTCGGCTGGATGCCTTCGGTCGGCTCGTCGAGGAGCAGCAGGCGCGGCTCGAGCACGAGCGCGCGCGCGATCGCGAGCTGCTGCTGTTGGCCGCCGGAGAGATCGCCGCCGCGCCGCTTCAGCATCGTGCGCAGCACGGGGAAGAGATCGAACACGAGATCGGGAAGCCGCTTCGTGCGGACGCCGCGGATGCCGAGCCCCGTTCGCAAGTTCTCCTCGACCGTCAGCAGCGGGAAGATCATGCGCCCCTGCGGCACGTAGCCGATGCCGAGCGCGGCGCGCGTCTCGGGCTCCGTGCGCGTGATATCGGCGCCGTCGAAGAAGATCGTGCCGCTCTCCGTCTTGACGAGGCCCATGAGACAGCCGAGCAAGGTCGTCTTGCCGACGCCGTTGCGGCCGATCAGGCTCACGCATGCGCCTTGCGGCACGCGAAGATCGACGTCCCACAGCGTGCGGCTCTCGTGATAGGCCTGGTTCAAGCCGCGCACATCGAGCAGGGGAGCCGGCTCACTCACCGAGATACACCTCCACGACGCGCGGGTCGTTCTGGATATCTTCCATGCGCCCTTCGGCGAGCACGCGACCCTCGTGCAGCACCGTGACCTTGCGCGCGATCGAACGCACGAAGTCCATGTCGTGCTCGACGACGACGACCGAATGCTTGCCGGCGAGCGACGTCAAGAGCTCCGCCGTCATCTCCGTTTCCTGCCGTGTCATGCCGGCGACGGGCTCGTCGATCAGGAGGAGCTGCGGCCGCTGCACGAGCAGCATCGCGATCTCGAGCCACTGTTTCTGGCCGTGAGAAAGTTGGCCCGCCGGGCGGTGCGCGTGCTGCGCGAGGCCGACGATCGCGAGGGCCTCGTCGATGCGGTCGCGCTCCTCGCCGCTCATGCGTGCGCGGAGCGCATGCCACACGCCCTTGCGCGGCGCGCCGGCGAGCTCGAGATTCTCGAGCACGGTGTGGCCCGAGAAGACGGTCGGCTTCTGGAACTTGCGTCCTATCCCCAAGCTCGCGATCTCGGGCTCGTCGAGCTTCAAGAGGTCGATGCGCCGGCCGAAGTATGCGACGCCCGAATCGGGGCGCGTCTTGCCGGTGATCACGTCCATCATCGTCGTCTTGCCGGCGCCGTTCGGCCCGATCACGCAGCGGAGCTCGCCCGCGTCGACGTACAGGCTGAGCCCGTCGAGCGCCTTGAAGCCGTCGAAGCTGACCGTGATGCCGTCGAGATAGAGGATCCAGCCTTGGCCGATATCCGGCGTGCCGAGCACGGGATCGAAGATCGGCGTCGACGCCGTCTCCGTTCCGATTGCGGGTTCGGCTGTCACCGTCGTCTCACGCATGGCGCAGCCTTCTCGCGAGCAGCCGCTTGATCGCCGCCGCGGCGTCGGACACGCCGCTCGGCAAGAGCAGCGTGACGATCACGAACAGCGCGCCGAGCGCGAACAGCCACGCGTCGGGAAATTCGACCGTGAGCACGGATTTCGCGTAATTCACGGCGAGCGCCCCGAGGGCTGCGCCGTAGAGCGTGCCGCGGCCGCCGACCGCGACCCACACGACGAGCTCGATGCTGTTCAGCGGCTGGAATTCCGTCGGGTTGATGATGCCGACCTGCGGCACGTAGAGCGCGCCGGCCAAGCCTGCGAGCATCGCCGACACCGTGAAGACCCAGACCTTGTAATGCTCGACCTTGAAGCCGACGAATCGCACCCGATCCTCCGAGTCGCGGATTGCGGTGAGCACGCGGCCGAGCCGCGACGTCACGATGTAGCGGCAGACGAGATAGCCTCCCGCGAGCGCGATCGCCGACACGACGAACAGCGCGACGCGCGTGGAAGGGGCCTGCAAGCTCGCGCCGAGCAGATCCTTGAAATCGGTGAGGCCGTTGTTGCCGCCGAAGCCCATCTCGTTGCGGAAGAACGCGAGCATCAGCGCGTAGGTCATCGCCTGCGTGATGATCGAGAAATAGACGCCCTTGACACGCGAGCGGAACGCGAGCCATCCGAACACGAACGCGAGCGCGCCGGGCACGAGCACGACCATCAGCATCGCGAACCAGAACATGTCGAAGCCGTGCCAGTACCACGGGAGCTTCTCCCAGTTCAGGAAGACCATGAAATCGGGGAGCTCCGGATGGCCGTACACGCCCCGGCTGCCGATCTGGCGCATCAGGTGCATGCCCATCGCGTAGCCGCCGAGGGCGAAGAACGCGCCGTGCCCGAGGCTCAGGATGCCGGCGTAGCCCCACACGAGATCGAGCGCGATGGCAAGCAAGGCGTAGCACAGGAACTTGCCGAGCAACGCGACGGTGAACGTCGACACGTGCAGCGGCGAGTCGGGCGGCATGACGAGATTCGCGATCGGCACGATCACGGTCACGACGCCGAGCGCGGCGAGAAAGAGCCGACCGCCTCGGTCGTCCGTCAGCAATCGTCGGAACAGCATCAACCCTCCGCGGCGCGTCCCTTCTGCGGGAACAGCCCGCTCGGACGCTTCTGAATGAACAGGATCAAGAACACGAGCACGAGGATCTTCGCGAGCACGGCGCCGACCTCGGGCTCGAGCAGCTTGCTGACGACCCCGAGGCCGAGACCGCTCACGAGCGTGCCCCACAGGTTTCCGACGCCGCCGAACACGACGACCATGAACGAGTCGACGATATAGGCCTGGCCGAGATTCGGGCCGACGTTCGTGAGCTGCGAGAGCGCGACGCCCGCAACGCCCGCTATCCCCGCGCCGAGGCCGAACGCCAGCATGTCGACCCGATCGCTCCGGATGCCCATCGCCTTCGCCATCGCGCGGTTCTGCGTCACGGCGCGCATCTCGAGGCCGAGCCGCGTGTAGCGCAGCACGAGCAAGAGCAGCGCGAACACGACGAGGCTGAACGCGAGGATATAGAGCCGGTTCAGCGTCAACGCGAAGCCCGGAACGATCTCGATCGAGCCGCTCATCCAGCTCGGCGTCGTCACCGAGCGGTTCAGCGGCGAGAACACGGTGCGCACGGTCTGCTGCAGGATGAGGCTGACGCCGAACGTCGCGAGCAGCGTCTCCAGCGGCCGGCCGTAGAGAAACCTCACGATGCCGCGCTCGATCGCGATGCCGACGAGCCCGGAGACGACGAAGGCCGCGGGGATCGCGATCGGCAGCGAATAATCGATCGCGCTCGGAAAGGCCTGCTGCACGACGTACGTCGTGTAGGCGCCGAGCATGATCAGCTCGCCGTGCGCCATGTTGATCACGCCCTTGATGCCGAACGTCACCGAGAGGCCGATCGCCGCGAGCACGAGCACGGATCCGAGGCTCAGGCCGAAGAACATCGTGCTCAACAGCTCGTATCGTTCGGCCTTCGCCTCGATGCGCTCGAGCGCGCGGGCCGCGGCCTCGCGGGTCTCGGCGTCGAGCGAATCGTCGCCCGCGAGCCGCGTGAGCTTCGCGCGGACGTGCGCGCTCATGTTGCCGGAGACGGCTTCTATCGCGGCGATGCGCGTCTCGGCGTCCTCCGCGTCGAGCCGAAGCACGGCGATCGCCGTCTCGATCGCCTTCTTGATCTTGTCGTCGTGCTCGCGGCCCGCGAGCTCCGCGAGGACGTCGATCATCTCGGCGTCGCCGGATCGGCCGATCTCCTCGATCGCCGCGAGACGCCGGCTCTTGTTGTCGTCCTCGAGCCTGAGCTTCGCGATCAGCATGCGCAGGCTCGAGCGAAGCTGATTGTTCAGGCCGATGCGCGTGACGTCGCGGCGCCCGACGCGGCCGAGATCTTCGCCGGTCGCGGGATCGCGGATCGCGTAGCCTTCGCCGGCCGTTTCCGCGACGACGACGCGGCCGTCCGTGCGCGTCGTGTAGAGCCGGCCCTCGAGCAGATCGCCGAGCACGGCGAGCGCGTTCGGATGACCCGACTCGGCGAGCCGGCGCGCCGCGAGCAGCCGGTCCTCGTAGCTCTTCGCGGCACCGAGTCGCTCGAGCGTCTCGGCGAACTCGGGCGAGGCGAGCGCCGCGTGAGCGAACGCGAGGAAGGCGAGGAATCCGGTGACGAGCCGCGCTCGACCGCCCTTTCGGCGCCGCGAACGGAAGAAAGTCACTCCATGTCTCCCGATGTCGGCGGCCGGCCGACGGGCCGGCCGCCGTTCCATGCCCGTACGACTATTCGTACTTCTGACCCGAGCACTGGCCGGTCTTGACGTTGTAGTTGCCGCACATGAGCGGCGGCGTCCAGTCGGCCATGATGTCCTTCGAGCTCGGCAGGTAGTCCGACCACGCGTCGCCGACGACGGTGCCCGGCGTCTCCCATACGATCTCGAACTGACCGTCCTCCTGGATCTCGCCGATGAAGACGGGTTTCGTGATGTGGTGATTCGGCATCATCGTCGCGATGCCGCCGGAGAGATTCGGCACGGCCACGCCGATGATCGCCTCCTGCACCGCGGCGGGATCCGTCGTCCCGGCCTTCTCGACGGCTTTGACCCACATGTTGAATCCGATGTAGTGCGCCTCCATCGGATCGTTCGTCACGCGCTTGCTATCGCCGATGAACGCGTGCCACTTCTCGATGAACTCGTCGTTCTCTTCCGTGGGAAGGCTCATGAAGTAGTTCCACGCGGCGAGATGGCCGACGAGCGGTCCCGTATCGATGCCCGAAAGCTCCTCCTCGCCGACCGAGAACGCGACGACCGGGATGTCCTCGGCGGAGATGCCCTGGTTCGCGAGCTCCTTGTAGAAGGGCACGTTCGCGTCGCCGTTGATCGTCGATACCACGGCCGTCTTCTTGCCGGCCGACCCGAAGCGCTTGATTTCGGCGATGATCGACTGCCAGTCGGAATGGCCGAACGGCGTGTAGTTGATCATGATGTCCGAGTCGGCCACGCCCTTCGACTTCAGGTACGTCTCGAGGATGCGGTTCGTCGTGCGCGGATAGACGTAGTCCGTGCCGGCGAGCACCCATCGCTCGACGCCGAGCTCGTTCATCAGGTAGTCGACGGCCGGGATCGCCTGCTGGTTCGGAGCCGCGCCGGTATAGAACACGTTCTTCGACGACTCCTCGCCCTCGTACTGCACCGGATAGAACAGGAGCCCGTTCAGCTCCTCGAAGACCGGCAGCACCGACTTCCGCGAGACCGACGTCCAGCAGCCGAACACGACGGCGACCTTCTCGACCTCGAGCAGCTCGCGGGCTTTCTCCGCGAACAGCGGCCAATCCGACGCCGGGTCGACGACGACGGGCTCGAGCTTCTTGCCGAGCACGCCGCCCTTTTTGTTCTGCTCCTCGATGAGCATCAGCATCGTGTCTTTCAGCGTCGTCTCGCTGATCGCCATCGTGCCCGACAGCGAATGCAGGATGCCGACCTTGATCGTGTCCTGCGCCTGTGCGCTTCCCGCGGCCGCGGAGACGAGGGCCGCGACGGCGGCGATGAGTTTCAGCTTTTCGTTCTTGATCATCCTTCGCTCCAAGAAAATTCGTCGACCTGGATCAGATCTGGATTTGCACGCCGAAGAAGAGCTTGTCCGTGTCCGCGCCGCGGTAGCCGGACGCGTTCGCGTCGCCGCTCGTGTAGTTCAGGTTGAGGCGCGCGTTGTGCCCTCGGATCACGAAGTTCACGCCGACCTCGGTCAGGCTGCTGTCGAGCTCGCCGGTCGGCTCGTTCTTCGTGTAGCGCACGTACGGCTGATAGCGAATCGGACCCCCGGTGCCGGGCAGGAGATAGGCGAACGTCGCGAAGTACGCGTCGCCGTCGAACAGGCAGAAGCACGTGGGATCCGCGAGCGCCGCAGGCGTCAGCTCGGCGTCGAACGTCTTGTATTCCGCTTCGAACGTGACCGCCGCGCCGCGGCCGAGCGGTTGCTCGTATAGAAAATCCACGATCGTCGCGGAGAAGTCGCCGGGCTGCGCCGCCGTCCCCGTGCCGTCGGACTGCTGCTGGAACGACAGGCCGAGCGTCAGGATCTTCCCGGCTTCGCCGAAGTACGTGCTGCTCGTGTAGTAACCCGGGTTGATCTCCATATCGCCGAAGTTGAACGCGAAGCGCGACGCGTACAGGAGGTTGTCGTCCTGATTCGGACCTCCGTCGATGCCGTCGAAAAGCCCGAGCGAGTACTGGAACCTCCCGACTTTGCCCCAGACCGTCACGCCGTCGTCGCGGCCCATCAGGCCCGCCTGTCCGAACTGGTCGGAGGGGAGCAGCGGCACCGTGTACTGATTCCACGAGAGCCCGTAGAACGGCCCGTTCATCTCGATACGGTCGGCCGGCGTCAGCATCCGCCCGATCCACACGTTGAACGCGGGCGAAAGCTCGATTTGCGCGATCGCGTCCAGGACGTCGATATCCTTACCGCCGTCGAAGGGATCGCCCGTGCCGAACACGCAGCTCGAGCACTCGGTGTTGAAGACGAACCTGACGTTCTCGTGGGCTTGACCGCTCACGTAGAGCCGAAGGTTCTGGATGTCGAAGCTCGCCGAATCATCCTCTCCGCTGGGCGCGCCGTCGTCGACGAGGCTCATGCCCGCCCTGATGCCGGCGCCGACGCTAACCCAGCGCGTATCGTCGATTTCGATCGTTCCCGCGCCGTACGCGGAGATGGCGCAAAGGGCGCCTATTGACCCGACCAGAGGCGCTGCCCTGGTGAGAGACGATGCCATCCGTTTCTCCTTCTTCGTGCATGTGTTACCCCCCGTGTCCCTCGTTCTCTTGCGCGAAGCGAACCTTTCGTCGCATTGCGCGTCGTGATCCGCTCGACGCACGCGCTTCAGCAAGCTCCGTGCCACGCGAGAAATTCCTTGCATCAGAAGCACTTTGCGCTTGAAGAGGGTGTCGAGTGCGCAAAAGGCGTGCATGCGGGCGTGCGGATCGCTCAGCGATGGTGCTTTCCGAGGGATAACGCCGGGAGCGACGCGTGCGGCGCGGCTCGCGTCGACGGCGAGCGCGTTCGTTCACACCGAAGGAGAGGGCGCGCTTGCGCCCGTCTAGCGGAGATCGTCGATCCGAATCCCGACCCTTCGCGGGGAATCGTGCGTGACGGCGCCGCGCAACATCAGCGCAGTGTTGAACGCGAACGCGACGCGGCCTCGCGTGTCGATGGCGATCAGGCCGCCTTCGCCGCCGAGCGACGCCACGCGCTCGTGGATGACCCTGCGGGCGGCCGCTTCCACGTCGAGATTCGAATATTCCACGAGCGCCGCGACGTCGCGGGCGGCGGTCGCGCGAATGAACGTCTCGCCGTGCCCGGTGCAGGAGACGGCGCACGACGCGTTGCTCGCGAACGTGCCCGCGCCGATGACCGCGGAATCCCCGACGCGCCCGACGGCTTTGCTCGTGAGCCCGCCGGTCGACGTCGCGGCCGCGAGATTGCCGTGAACGTCGAGCGCGACCGCGCCGACCGTGCCCGTATCGCCCGGTAAGGCACGTTGCGCGTTTCGTTTCGCCGCTTCGAAGGCGGCGCGACGCCGCTCGGTCTCGAAGTAGGCGGGCTCGACGAGCTCGGCGCCTTCGCGAGCCGCGAAGGCTTCCGCGCCCGGACCCGCGAGGAAGACGTGCGGCGAGCGCTCGAGCACGAGACGCGCCGCGCGCACGGGATTCTTCACCGTCGTGAGGCCCGCGACCGCGCCCGCGCGCAATGTGCGTCCGTCCATGATCGACGCGTCGAGCTCGAACTCGCCGCGCTCGTTCAGGACCGAGCCCTTCCCCGCGTTGAAGAGCGGCGAATCCTCGAGGCGCACGACGGCGTCCTCGACGGCTTCGAGCGCCGCGGCCCCGGAGGACAAGAGATGCGCGGTCGCGTCGAGCACGTCGGCGAGCGCGTGCCGGATCTCCCGCTCGAGGGCTTCGGCGCCGTCCTCTTGCCGGCCGGCACCCGCTCCGCCGTGGATGGCGAGCGCCCAGACGCGTCCGCGCTCAGCTCGCATGGTCACGTCGGTTTGCCTCGGGTGAGCTCGATATACCGATCCGTGCGGCTCGCACTTTTCGCCGCGGCGCGTTATGAATGAGCCGGTCGGGCGACCGGATCGCACGCGGTGAATCCATATCTTGTCGTCTACGGCACGTTGCGGCGGGGATATCGAGGTCGGATGCAGGCCTTCCTCGCGCGCTCGGCGCGTTTCGTCGACGCCGCCGTCTTCCCCGGCCGGCTCTTCCTCGTCGCACATTATCCCGGCGCCGTCCCGTCGTCGACGCCGGGCGAGCTCGTGCGCGGCGACGTGTATCGTCTGCATGATCCGGCGGCCGTGCTCGCGGCGCTCGACGCGTACGAAGAATGCGGTCCCGAAGGCTCCGGCAGCGAGTACTACCGCCAGGAAGCCGTCGTGACATTGCGGAGCGGGCGTCGTCTCGACGCGTGGATCTATCTTTACGGCAGGCCGACGCGCGGGCTGCGTCCGATTCCCGAGGGCGACTATCTCGAGCACGTCGCACGCTTCGGCGCGAGACCGGTCGAAGTCTAGGACGAGCCAACATCGATTTCCGTGGCCAAGCTGCTGCTCAACCTGCGCGGTGTCCCCGACGACGAAGCGGACGAGATCCGCGCGCTGCTCGAGGAGCACGGCATCGCGTTCTACGAGACGCCGCCGAGCCGGTGGGGCGTTTCGGCGGGCGGTATCTGGCTTCGCCGGCGCGAGGATATCGAGCCGGCCGAGCGGCTCGTCGCCGACTACCAGCTTCGGCGCGCGGAGAAGGCGCGCGCGGAGCTGCTCGCGGCCGAGCGCGAAGGCCGCCGCAGAACGATCGGAATCGTCTTCCGCGAGGACCCGCTGCGCTTCGTCGCCGCGCTATTCGGTATCGCTGCCGTGATCGGTTTGCTCGCGTTACCGTTCCTGCTTCTTTGATCGGCCGCGTTCGGCGGAGAGAGCGGGACTCCGCGTCGATTGCACGCCGTCAGGCGCGAGCACGTCGCGCGCTGACCGTGGCGGCCAGCAGCGCGGCGAGGATCGGAGGCAGCGACAGGAACGAGAGCAGCAGGAGGCCGAGCGGCAGCAGCCCGAGGCCAGATCCGCCGAGCAGCATGACCGCGCCCTGCATGAACGTCAGGAGGACGGCCCACCGCCAGGCGCGGGTCGGGAACAGGTAGCCGAGCACGGCCGACGCGGCGATCGACAGCGGGTAGCTGAAGCTCCAATAGATCTCGGTATCCCACGGCTCCGTCCGGTCGCCGACGGCGGACGTCACCGTCCACAGGACGATCCCGCCGACGCTCGCGGCGGCGTAGGGCAGCCGGGCAGAGTGCGTGCTCATGGGGCGTTTCGAACGGAAGCCGGTTGGCCGATCTTAGGACGCGCGGCGTCACCGAAAGTGTGACGGCCTTCGCGGTTTTGCCGCGACACGCCGGCATTCGGCACGGCAAGGTCCTCGTGACGGTACCGATGGCATCCGGCGAGGCCGCATGCTGTGCTCTTTGGACG